>CAMXPV010000019.1 GCA_947245585.1 uncultured Lachnospiraceae bacterium
TTGCACTGATTGGTCTTACCACTTGTGGATATTGCGGGAAACGCTTAAAGAACGGAAGTTATTGCAACCACTGGACGACAAAGGCGGGAGAAAAGAAAATATCCTATGCGGGCAGATATGTATGCCCGTCAAAATGTGAAAAGCGCAGCAGTTATTCACAGAATTATCTGGAGGGGATTGTGTTTGGGGTGGTTGAAACTTATATGGAGCATCTGAAATCCATAGATATCACGGAAGAAATAGAAAAAATGCGGAGTCAGCAGAGGCAGGGCATAGAGAAGGAACTGGGAACCATTCATAAAAAACAACAAGCCCTACAAACAGATATCCGAACACTGGAAGAAAAGATACCAGAAGCAATCAGAGGGGAATATTATTTCAGTGCTGAAAAACTTTCTGCCATAATCAAGGAAAAGGAACAGGAAATGGAGGTGTTAGACAAAGAAGCGGAACAGGCAAAGAACAGGCTGTCACAGGTGGTAAATCAAAATAGCGATTTGGAGAAGTTTATCACCATGGTGCCAAATTGGAAGGAGGAATTTCAAAATGCAGATACGCAGACCAAAAAGATGTTGCTTTCTGCCCTCATTGACCAGATAGAGGTAAAAAACGATGATATCAATATCAAATTTAGGATACGACTGGAGGACTTTGTATTACTTGAAAGTATTGGTTTACCTACCACTCGGTGTAAACCCGGTTCAGGGTGAAGGACATGATGGCGAGCGTGTTCGCATAGATGGCGCTCTCAGGCCATGTGGCGTATATTTCCGATGATACCACATTTTTGATGTAGTCGCGGTAGCGGACATAATAGTTGGGGGCGGTGTAATCGGAAGGAACGCCGTCATGTACGACGATGAATTCCGGAATTACCACGCGGCTTAGAACAATCTCGCCGGATTCGTCCATGGGTTTGATCTCATCTTCGGGAATTTTTGGCGGATAATCCCCGTAGAGGGTGTGGTCAGGAATGGCGATGATCTCCTCCGTATCCTGCGTCATTTCTGTGGGGGTCATTTCAATGTTTTGCACCGCCGTTACATCCGGCAGCACTTCAACGCCGGAGACAATGACGGGCTCATAGCCGGGGGCGGTAACGGAGACCGTGTACTCCGCGTAGGGCATGGGAGAATTGGGAGTCAGGCTGTACTGCAGGGGCGGTGTCCTTAAATCTACCGTGTCAGTCTGACCGGAGGAATTGGTTTGCAACGTCTCTATGGCGGAATCCGGCTCGCCGGTGAAAGAGATGGTAATGGAGGCGTTTTCTATGGGAATCAGCCCCACGTTGGCGGTTACATTGATCTGAAGCTGGCCGACGGCCGAAGCGTTGGTCTGCGCATTTCCGGAATTGGTCTCTTCGGGGTTTATGTTGTTTATATCCATCCTGATACCTCTTTTTGGGGAAAGCATTTCTCTTAACCTTATGATATGCAATGAGGGTTGCACATGCTACCTTGAAAATGCTATACTATCCATATGGTAGTGGACGAGATTTTAGACGGTAAATTTCATGCAGACAACGGCACTCTGGAGTTTTCCTGCCCGCGAGTTACGCTGTCCCTTCAGGCAGACACGGCCTGTGAGGGTTCTTTTTTCGTGTATGGACCGGAAGGGGCGCTGACGGAGGGGAAAGTGACGGCCTCAGATCTTCGCATGGAGTGCGTTTCGACACGCTTTGGCGGAAGTGAAGACGAGATACTCTACCGTTTTCATGCGGACGGGATGGAAGCGGGGGAGGAAGTGTCCGGGTCTTTCCATATTATTTCAAACAGGGGAGAATACTATCTGCCTTTTGAGGTGAGAGTGATCTCCGATGAGATTGTCTCCAGTATGGGCGAAATCCGGAATCTTTTTCATTTTACTAATCTGGCAAGAGAATGTTGGGAAGAGGCGGTGAAGCTTTTTTATACCCCCGGTTTTAAAAAGGTGTTTTCGGGGCATGACCTCCAGTATTATGCTGCCTATAAGGGACTGTCCGCAGTGCCGGGCAACGAGCACAACGTGGAAGAGTTCCTTCTGGAGATCCATAAGAAAAAGCCCGTTGAGTATATTCCGGAGGAACGTGAAATTAAAATAGAAGATCCGGTGGAGTCCGTGCGTTACGCCCTTGTGATCAACCGGAACGGCTGGGGCTATACGGGGTTGAAGCTCCGGGCAGAGGGAGAGTTCATAAGGCTGTCCGCAGAGTCGGTGGGAGACGATGCCTTTCTGGGAAATATGTACCGGCTCTACTATGACATAGATATCGGGAAACTGCATGTCGGATATAATTACGGCGCCATTGTGTTGGTGCGGGAGAGCGGGACGATACGGGTTCCGGTCACCGTGGTTTGGCATGCGGCAGGCGGGCTGCTGTTGGGGGCAAAGAGAGAAAAGAAACAGCTCATGGTGCAGCTCATGGAATACTATCAGGCGCACCGGTTAAAAAAGATCGGGACGACGACATGGCTTGGGGAGACGGAAAAGCTCCTTTCCCGCATGGAACAGTTGGACGACCAGGATATGGCGGTGAAGCTGTTTCGGGGTCAGCTTCTCATGTCCCAGGAGCGCGGCAACGAGGCGAAGTGGCAGATGGAAAAGCTGCGGGACAGGGTGAGCGCCGAGAGAGAAAAAAAACCGGCTCTGTGGTGCTATTATCTTTATCTCACGACACTGATCAGCGATGAGGATGCCTACGTGGACGAAGTGGCGGAAACGGTGGGGAGAATTTACGAGAGAAGACGGGGAGACTGGCGGATCGCATGGCTTCTTTTGTATCTTTCTGAGGAGTATACGCAGAGTTCTTCCCGCAGGTGGATGCTTTTGGAAGAGATGTTTGCCCACCACTGCACATCGCCGATGCTCTATATTGAGGCGTGGAATATTCTCTGCATGAATCCGGCCATGCTCCGGAAACTGGATCTGTTTGAAGAACAAGTGTTATCTTTTGCGGTGAAGAACGGGGCAATGCAGGAAGAAATACTGTTACAGCTTGTGTATCTTGCGGGGCAGAAGCGCAGCTATTCCGAAAGTTTGTTCCGGATTTTGAAGGGCTGTTATGAGCAGACGAAGAACAGGGAAGTGCTTCATGAGATCTGCACACTGCTCATCAAGGGAAACCGGTACGGGGAGGAATACTTTTCGTGGTATCAGGCCGGGGTGGAGGAAAACCTCCGGATCACAAGGCTCTACGAATATTACATGATGTCGCTTCCGGCGGATTTCGACGGTGAACTTCCGCGGATTGTACTTTTATATTTTGCTTACAAGAGTGATCTGCACTATGCGGTTACCGCCTGTCTCTACGCCTATGTGCACAAGCGCCGGGAAGAGATGCAGGATATTTATGTAAACTATATGGCTGCCATGGAACATTTTGTTCTGGAGCAGATTAAGAGGGGAAGGATCAATCGGGATCTGGCCTATCTTTACAATCAGTTTGTGGAGCCTGCCATGATTGATGAACAGACCGCAAGGTCTTTGGTGTCCCTGCTCTTTATGCGGGAGGTCAGGACAGAGCGAAAGGAGGCCAGGGAAGTTCTCTTATCCTATCCTTGCAGGGCGGATATCAAGCGCTTTCCGATGGTCGATGGCAGAGCGTTTGTGCCGGTTTATGAGAGCGGTTGTAAAGTGCTTTTGGGGGACGGAGAGGGGAACTGTTTTACACAGAGCGTAGATTATACCGTGGAGGAGCTGATGAATCCGGTCAGGCTTTCACTGATGATTGCGCCGTTTGTGAGAAATCATTTGGGCTATGCGGTCTATGCCTGTTACGAGTACCAACATACTTTTGCGGTGCAGGAGGACAATGCGGATCTCTTTGTGCTTCTGTCTGTCTCGGAGCGGATTGAGGAGGAGGAAAAGCGAAAGATCCGCCCCATGGTGTTGGATTTCTTCTATGAAAAAGACAGGATGCGGGAGCTTGATGAGTATCTGTTGTCCCTGAAGCCGGAACATGTGGGCCGAAAGGACAGGGGAAAGGTAGTGCGTCTGCTGGTAAACCGCGGCATGTATGAGGAAGCGCGGGAATGGGTCAGGTTGTTTGGCCCCTATGATATAGATGCAAAAACGCTGCTGAAACTGGGCAGCAGGCTTTTGGAACTGACGGAGACGGAGGACGATCCCCTGATGACCGGGGTGCTCTATTATGTGGTGCAGAAGGGCAAGTACGATGACAATGTGCTGCATTATCTGATACAATGGTTTTCGGGCACCATCAAGGAAATGCGTGATGTCTGGCACATCGCGGAGTCCTTCGGTGTGGATACATTCAAATTATGTGAGAGGATGCTCGTGCAGATGCTCTACACGGGGGCGCATGTGGGGGAGAAACTGGAGATTTTCCGGTCCTACAGCAAAGGCGGGGGCAGTGAGAGAATCAGGGCGGCCTTTGTGTCAGCCTGCTGTTACGACTATGTGGTGAAAGAGGAGATCACAGATGCCTATGTGTTTGAGAGCGTGAGGCAGCTCTATCAGGAGGAGGCCCCGCTGCATCTGGTTTGCAAAATTGCTTATCTGCACTACTATGCAGATAAGGAGAGAAGCGCGCAGGAGGAGAGCGTGTGTGCAGCCTTTCTGGAATCTTTGTTGGCGCAGGGGATTGTGATGCCTTTTTATAAAAGCTATTTTGGCTGTATGCCGCAGCTTAGCGCTTACTTGGATAAGACCATGGTGGAGTATCGGGCATCTTCTGGGGCCCGGGTCATGATCCATTATCTGATTCAGGACGAGGGGGAAGACGAGCCGGCGTACATCCATGAGGAGATGCGCAATATGTTCGGCGGCATCTGCGTGAAAGAGTTTATTCTCTTTTACGGTGAGAAACTGCAATACTATATTACGGAGGAGTCTCCCCTTGGCGGGCAGCTTACGGAGAGCAATGTGATCAACAAGAGCGATGCCGGGGAGGAAGGCGGCGAGGGGAGATTTAGCCTGTTAAACGACATTATGATCGGAAAGACCCTGCATGATTATGATACGGTGAGCGATCTGCTTTTAGAATATTTCAAGCAGGATCATATGGTGGAGCAGATCTTTACGCCAAGATGAGGTTAGGTTATGTTTTTAGAACGGAAAGAGGAGGAAAAACCGCATAAGGGAAGCGTGCTTGCAGGTTACGATCTGGGGGAACGGTATGCCCAGATCAGTTACTGTCTCTTCGGACAGGGGGACGTGGAGACGGTTGCGCCCGTGGTGGGGACGAAGCAGTACAACATTCCTTTTATATTATGTAAACGAAAAGGGACAAACCAGTGGCTTTATGGAAAGGAAGCGGTGAAGAGCAGCGGGGAGGAGGATATGTTTCCTGTGGAAAACCTGTTGACCCTTGCAAGGAAAGGGGAGAAGGTGGAGGTTGACGGGGAGTCCTTTGAGCCGGAGGCGCTTTTGACACTCTTTATCAAAAAGAGTCTGGGCCTTTTGAGCCTCATTGCTCCGTTGGATCATATCGCTGCTTTGATGTTTACGGTGGACGGCATGGACGACCGTATGGTAGAAGTTTTATTGCAGGTGGCGGCCAATCTCAATTTGAAGACGGAACGCATCTATTTCCAGAGCCACACGGAGAGCCTGTATTCCTTTATGTTGTACCAACCGACCCAGCTTTGGGCTTATCAGGTGGTGATCTGCGAGCACGACGGCAGGTATTTAAAGACCTACCGCATGGAGTGCAACAAGAGAACCACGCCCATTGTCGCCCTGATCGAGGAGGCCAGTTACGAGACGTTGGTGGTTCCTCTGGAGGATGAGGAGGAAGAAATCAAGGAAGATGCCTTCCGTCTTGCGGACGAGCGGTTTTTAGCGATTCTGGAAGAGCTGTGCGAGGGGCATATCGTGTCCTCAGCCTATCTGTTGGGGGATGGGTTCCGGGAGGAATGGCATAAAAAGTCCTTACAGTTTTTGTGCCGCAACAGACGGGTGTTTCAGGGCAACAATCTGTTCAGCAGGGGTGCGGTTTACAGCCTTTTGGAAAAATTTGATCCCAGTGAGGCGGGACAGACCCATATTTTTCTGGGGGAGGATAAGTTAAAAGCCAATATCGGCATGCGTGTGCTGCGGCAGGGAAAGGAATCCTATTTCGCGCTTTTGGACGCGGGTGAGAGTTGGTATGAACTGCACAAATCCTGCGAGATCCTTCTGGGGGAGGAGAAAACCCTCTCCTTCGTTGTGACGCCGCTCAACGGGAAAAATGCCGAGACGCGGACGGTTCCCCTTGCGGGAGCCGCAGAGACGGGAGCGCCCTTTACCAGATATGCCCTGGATGTGGCAATGGCCTCGTCCGACACGGTGCAGGTCACGGTGACCGATCTGGGACTGGGGGAGTTTTTTCCGTCGAGAGGTCAGATGTGGGAGGAGTCCTTTCGCATATCATGAATTGAGGTACAGAAGAGAAAATGGACAGTCAGATGATTTTGGGGACCGGCCGGAGGGCCGAGAAACCTTATTACATGGAGAGATTTTATGTAAACCTATATTCGGTGGAAGAATTGTGCTTTCTCTTTGTGGACCGGGCGGAACTGTTGGACGGGGATATCATTCAGCGGGAGTTGGTCAGGTGGCTGGATGAGGAGTGCGGTCTGGGAGATCTGGCCCATGAACTGGATGCGCTGATCAACAGGAAGGGCTCCACGGCGGCCTATGTGGGTGCAGTTTTGGAATATGTGAATCTCTATCCGGCGGATGTGATCCAGAGGACGGAAGAGATTGTGCGGGGCAACGAGGGCTTAAGTCCCTATGAGAGGCAGAAGGCCAAGGCGGATTACCTGTTGGGAGAAAAACGCTATCTGGCGGCTTTGCAGCAATATCAGAATCTGGCCCACACCGTGCCTGACAGCGAGAAACTTCTTCTGGCAAAACTCTATCATAATATGGGAGCGGCCTGTGCCGGCATGTTTCTCTACGGACAGGCGGCCGAATGGTTTCAGAAGGCTTATGAGACCGACGGGAAGCGGGAGGGGCTTGCCATGTATTTGGCGGCTCTGCGTATGGGGCAGCAGGAGAACGCATATATTGATTATATTGCAAAGCATCCGGAGTACCACGAGTTGTCCCTGGAGGTGGAACGGATGGTGAAGCGGGCGGAAGGCTCTTTTGAGGGAACGGACGAGAACCGGATGCTGGTTACCTATCAGGTGATGAAGGATGAGGGAGCGGGCGCGATTGGAAGTTCGACACCGTATTATGAGGAGATTGAGAAACTGACTGCAGGGTTGAAGAGCAGCTACCGCAGAAGTATGAGTTAGAAAACGGGGAGGATAAAATGGGCTTAATCAAGAGACTGCTTGACAGATTTCGCAAAGATTATGACGAGTACGACGAGGAAGAGTGGGAAGAGGAGGAGTCTCCCCGCGAGATAGATTTTAATAACAGGGAACAGAGAAACGACTATGTGAGAAACTGTCTGGAAAAGATGGCGGAGGCCACAAAGGAGTTAGAGAACCTGAACTTTGAGTACAATATGGTCACCTCCTATTTGAAGGATATGGAGGAGATTGAGGCGCTGCCGCCGGAGGAGAGCGAGCAGCTCAAAGACTGCGCCAAACGCGTATCCTTGTTACAGGAGCGAAAAACGGACTTCATAGGGCGGCCCCACCGGATTACGGACGAGAAGTACCGCATGGTGGAGCGGATGGAAGACGAGATGGAGGAGGCCTACGGGAAGCTGACGGAGGCGGAGAATTACCAGGAGCTGATCCGCAAGGATTTAAGCCGCCTGGAAGGGGAAAAACACGCCTATCTCTACCGCAAAAACGAGGTGATGCGGCTGATTTCCGACACCAAGGGCATGGCTGTGATCTGTGTGACGGCGCTTGGCCTGTGCGTACTTTTGCTTTTGTTTTTACAGTTTTTCCTGGAAATGGACACACAGATTGGATATTTGCTTACCGCGGGTGTCGCGGCGGTTGCGATCACCCTGATCTACGTCAAGCATATGGATGCCAGGCGGGAACTGAAACGGGTGGAGACGGGAATCAACAAGATTATTCTTTTACAGAACAAGGTGAAAATCCGCTATGTGAACAATACCAATCTGTTGGAGTACCTCTACATGAAATACGGCGTATCCAGCGCCGATGAGCTGACGCAGATGTGGGAGAATTACAAGATCGAGAAGGAGGAGCGGGAGAAATTCCGCAGGGCGGAGCTTGATCTGGACTACAATGAGCAGGAACTTTTGCAGATGCTGCGGCGTTACCAGATACAGGATCCGGCCATCTGGCTGCACCAGACGGAAGCCATTTTGGAGCCGAAGGAGATGGTGGAAATCCGGCACAACCTGATTATCCGCAGACAGTCCTTAAGGCGGCGGATGGATTACAACAAAGAAGTGGTGGCGGGCACCTCGCAGAGAGATATCAAGGCTCTCGTGGAGAAGTACCCGAAGTACGCAAAAGAGATTATGAAGACGGTGGAAGAGTACGAACAGAAATTCAATGCCAAATAGAAGAGGCGGAAAGGAATGAAATATGAGTACAGACAGATATGTAAGTCCCTTGTCGGAGCGGTATGCCAGTAAGGAGATGCAGTATATTTTTTCTCCGGATATGAAATTCCGGACATGGCGGCGGCTGTGGATTGCGCTGGCGGAGACGGAGATGGAACTGGGCCTTTCCCAGAACGGAAAGCCTGTGATCACGAAAGAGCAGATCGATGAGCTGAAAAGCCATGCGGAGGATATCAACTACGACGTGGCGAAGGCGCGGGAGAAGGAGGTCCGCCACGATGTGATGAGCCATGTCTACGCCTACGGACAGCAGTGTCCCAAGGCGGCGGGCATCATTCATCTGGGAGCCACCTCCTGCTATGTGGGAGATAACACGGACATCATTGTGATGCGGGAAGCGCTCCGGTTGGTGAAAAAGAAACTGGTCAACGTGATCGCGGAACTGTCAAAGTTTGCAGACGAATACAAGGCCCTTCCCACCTTGGCCTTCACCCATTTTCAGCCGGCACAGCCCACCACTGTGGGCAAGCGGGCCACCCTCTGGGCGCAGGAATTTTGTATGGATCTGGAGGATCTGGATTATGTGCTTGGGAGCTTGAAGCTTTTGGGTTCCAAGGGAACCACGGGGACGCAGGCTTCCTTCCTCGAGCTCTTTGAGGGCGATCAGGAGACAATCGATAAGATTGACCCCATGATTGCTAAGAAGATGGGCTTTGAGAAATGCTATCCGGTGTCGGGGCAGACTTATTCCCGCAAGGTGGACACAAGGGTCTGCAATATTCTGGCGGGCATCGCCTCATCCGCCCACAAGATGTCAAACGATATTCGTCTGTTACAGCATCTGAAGGAGGTGGAGGAGCCCTTTGAGAAGAGCCAGATCGGTTCCTCGGCTATGGCCTACAAGAGAAATCCCATGAGAAGCGAGCGCATCGCATCGCTTGCCCGCTTCGTGATGGTGGATGCCTTAAATCCGGCGATCACCGCCTCCTTCCAGTGGTTTGAGCGGACGCTTGACGATTCCGCCAACAAGCGGCTGTCCATTCCCGAGGCCTTTCTGGCGGTGGACGGGATTCTGGATCTTTGCCTGAACGTGGTGGATGGCCTGGTGGTGTACGACAAGGTGATCACCAAGCGGCTGATGAGCGAGCTGCCCTTCATGGCCACGGAGAATATCATGATGGATGCGGTCAAAATGGGCGGTAACAGGCAGGAGCTGCACGAGAAAATCAGGGAGCTGTCCATGATTGCCGGTGCAAATGTGAAGCGGGAGGGGAAGGAGAACAACCTTCTTTCGCTGATCGCGGCGGACCCGGCCTTCAATATGAGCGCGGAGGATCTGGAAAAAACCATGGATCCGTCGAAGTATGTGGGCCGCGCGCCTTTGCAGGTAGAGAAGTTCCTGAAAGAAGTGGCGGAGCCGATCTTGCAGGAAAACAGAGAGCTTTTGGGCATGAAGGCGGAAATCAATGTGTAACCTGTGACGGGAAATCCGATAAAGTAAAAGAAACAATAGAAGAAGGCGGTATCATGGAACAGGAATTTGAAAAAACGGCGATGCGTGTATCTACAGTCAGCATCATAGCAAACTTTGTGCTGACGGTCTTTAAACTGGCAGCGGGTGTGATCGCCCACTCCGGGGCAATGATTTCCGATGCCATTCACTCGGCATCGGATGTGTTCAGCACCATTGTGGTTATCATAGGCATTCGGATATCCCGAAAGGCCTCGGACAAAGACCACCCATACGGGCATGAGCGTCTGGAATGCGTGGCGGCTATTGTGCTTGCCACCATTCTCGCATTTACCGGTCTGGGGATCGGTTATAAGGCGCTTGGGCAGATTGCGGGGGGCGATTACGCGCATCTGGAGGTGCCGGGGAGGCTTGCCCTTGTGGCGGCGGTGGTGTCCATTCTGGTCAAGGAAGCCATGTACCAATACACGAAAATCTGTGCCAGACGGATCGATTCCAGCGCCCTGATGGCGGATGCCTGGCATCACCGCTCGGACGCGCTCTCCTCCGTGGGCGCGCTGATCGGTATCGGCGGCGCAAGGCTTGGGTTTCCCATTCTGGATCCGGCGGCCAGCGTGGTGATTTGTATTTTTATTGAGAAGGCGGCCTACGAAATTTTCATGGACGCGGTGGATAAGATGGTGGATAAGGCCTGCGACGAGGAGACGGAGCGGGGATTGACAGAGTGCGCGCTGAACCAGGAGGGCGTGCTTGGGGTGGATCTTCTGCACACCCGTGTGTTTGGCAGCAAAATATATGTGGATATTGAGATCCGCGCCGACGGGGACAAGACGCTGCGGCAGGCTCACGCCATAGCGGAACGGGTCCACGATTCCATTGAGAAAACTTTTCCCAGGGTGAAACACATCATGGTGCATGTGAATCCCGAAAATCCCTGACAGGAATGCCAAACCTGTAGGAAGACGGGCACGGTATGCAATTCCTTGACATGATAGAAAAATTGTAATATTGTATGTTTAGTGCCGCGCCGTATGAGAGGATAGAGAAAATGGTAAACTTAGTCGTCATGTTGGAAGCCTTCGGGATATGCCTGACTATTATCGCCCTGATCCTTCTGTTGAACGGAGATGGAGCCAAAGAGCAGAAGCTGCTTATTATAATCATGTGCGGCGCACTGGTACAGAATGTGGGGTATCTGTTGGAATTGGTCGCGCCGTCTCTGGATGCGGCCATGACGGCGGTGACTGTGGAAAATGTGGGTTATTCTTTCGTTCCACTGTGTTATTGTTGGTTTATCTATCTTTATTGCTATACCGAACCCCCGAAAACGTTTTTAAGGATTCTTGGAGGAATCAATTTTATTGCGATGTTTTCGGCGTTTTTCAACTGGTATGGGCTTGTCTATCGGGAAGTCCGATGGGTGGCGGAGCCGGATGGATTTTGTCACGTCAGCATCACCTATGGGCCGTTGTATGTGGTTTTTCTGTTCAGCCGTATTCTCATTCCATATATTCTTTGCATTTACACTTTGGGGAGGGCGATCCACGAGAGGTCGGACCGACAGGTAAACCGGCAGTATTGGATGATTCTCGGAATATCGACCCTGCCGGTTCTTATATTGATGGGATATGTTTGTAAAATTGTAAATGTATTTGACCTTACCCCGGTGTCGTTGGCGATCTCCATGTCTTTGGTTGTAATCATGATCTGGGGGCGGCGCAATTATGACTTCCGCCATCTGGCGGCGGAAAAGGTTCTGGAAAGTCTGGGCGACGGTGTGATTGCGCTAGACGATCAGGACCGGTTGGTCAGCTATAACAGGGCGGCTGCGGAGATTTTTGAAGGTCTGCCGGCGCATAAGCCGGGAGAAAATATTCATGTGGTGGAGGACTTTCGCGAGGAGATTCTGAATGAGAATATTCCCCAGAGCTTTTCCATCAACGGTCAGCATTATGAAAGCCACAGCAAACGTATTGTGGATGAAAACGGCAGGAAACAGGGCAGCGTTATTCTGATTTTGGATATGACCGACATAAGGGCCTATATTGATGAGATTAAGCGTGTGCGGCAGCAGGCGGAGAAGGCCAGTATTGCAAAGAGCGAGTTTCTTGCCAATATGTCCCACGAGATACGCACGCCCATGAACGCCATTATTGGCCTGAATGATATTATCATGGAGGACTGCGAGGACACGGAGATTTACGGTCACGCAAAGGATGTACAGTCTGCGGCCAAAAATCTGTTGGCGATTATCAATGACATTTTGGATCTGTCCAAGGTTGAGGCGGGCAAAATGGAATTGGTGTGCGTAAATTATTACCTGAAAACCGTGGTTGACGAAATCATAGCGATGATGGATATGGCGGCCTCCCAGAAGGGGCTGATTCTGAAATACGAGTGTGACGAGACGATTCCCAGCCGTTATAACGGCGACGACGGCAGAATCAAACAGATTTTGATTAATATCATTAGCAATGCCATAAAATTTACCACAAAGGGATATGTGCGTGTCTATATTACCGGAAAACCGGGAAATGGCGCGGACGAAGAAATGCTTACTTTCCATGTGGAAGATACCGGCTGCGGTATTCGGGAAGAAGATCTGGAAAAGATTTTTGAAGATTTCAGGCAGGTGGACTCCAAGAGAAACAGGAGCGCAGAGGGCACCGGGCTTGGCCTTGCCATCGTAAAGCATTTGGTGGAACTGATGAAAGGCCAGATCGGGGTGGAAAGTACATACGGAAAGGGAACTACGGTTACGATTACGGTTCCCCAGAAAATTGTGGATACCTGTCCGATTGCACAGATGCCAGAGATTGTGCAGTCGGAACAGAAATTTACGGATTTCTTTACCGCGCCCGGCATGAAGGTGCTCATTGTGGATGACAATGTGATCAACCGCAAGGTGGCACGAAGCTTTCTGAAAAATTATGGTTTTGACCTGACCGAGGCGGAAAGCGGCCCGGAAGCGATAGAGTTGGTACATGCCGAAAGATATGATATAATATTTATGGATCATATGATGCCGGGCATGGATGGCATCGAGGCAGCAGAAATAATTCGCAGGGACTGTGGGGAAAACGGGACTGCTCCGGTTATGGTTGCCCTGACGGCCAACGCCATGGAGGGGATGCGGGAGCATTTTCTTTCCTGTGGTTTCCAGGATTTTATTGCAAAGCCCCTTGACAGGAGAGAGATGAATCAGCTTCTGCTGCGCTGGGTGCCGGAGAAGTACAGACAATCCGAAAATGTGGAGGAGGAGGCTGCGCCTCTGGATCCGAAGGCTGTTCAGATTGAAGGGGTGGATATGGATGCCGCCATGGAATATTTTTCCGGCGACGAAGGAACCTTTATGGAACTGCTTGAGATTTACTGCGTGGACGGCAAACGCAAGATAGAGCTTCTGAGCGAGTTGGCGGAATCAGACATATTGCGATATCAGATAGAAGTGCACGGCCTCAAGAGCGCATCTGCCAATATCGGCGCGATGGAAGTCTCCGCCATGGCCCGTGCGCAGGAGAATGCTGCGGCGCAGGGGGACAGGGAATTTATTGCGGAGCAGTTTCCGCTGCTTTTGGGAGAATATGAGACGCTTTTGGAGAATATCGAACAGTTTCTGGAACGGCGGAGACTGGAAAATGAGAGCAGAGAAAAGCTGCCGGCCCTGCCGATAGCGGAGCTGCGGGAACAGACGGCGCAGGCCCTGGAAAACCTGAAGCATTTCCAATCCCGGGAATGTGCGGAAAAAGTGGAGAAAATGTTGCTTCATGAACTGCAGGAGGACGTGTCCGAGCGTCTTTTGCAGATTCGGGAACAGATGAAATTATATGAAGATGACAATGCGGAGGAACTGCTTGGTCAGCTTCTGGATATACTGGAAAAGGAGGAGGAGCGCAAATGAGTCAAACGGAAGGTGGAAATTCCAAAAAGTGCATTTTAGCAGTGGATGACAATGCCATTGTTTTGACGCGGATATCGAATACCCTGAGTAATGATTATGAGGTAGTTACCGTCAATTCAGGAATGCGGGCTCTGCGGTATTTGAAAGAGGAAAAGCCGGATCTGATTTTAATGGATATTAAAATGGCACAGATGGACGGCATTGAGACTCTTCGGGAGATCCGCACGATGGAAGACCGCGAGGACATACCGGTGATTATGCTGACCGGCGTGGAGGATAAGGACGTTGTGGTGGAGAGCGCAAAGCTTGGGATTGACGATTACATATTGAAGCCGTTTTATTCGGATGAGCTGTTAAAGAGAATCCGCCGGGTGATTGATCAGGATCAGGAAGAGTAGCAGAGCTGCGCATTTTGATGAGGAGAGGGGAACTTTGAGATGAATACGGCTATGACGAAGGAAGAGCTTGAAAAGATACTGGATCAGGCTGTTCAGGATGTGACGGAGCGTACCGCCGGGGTGCGCCTGCGACAGGGAAACCAGATGCCGGGAGAAGATCTCTGTACGGTTCAGATTACCTTTGACAGAGGATTTCGTACCAGTCTTACATTATGTGCCGATACCGGCCTTTTGTACCGCATGGCGTGCAATTCCTTTCATGAGGAATCGGTCACCCCGGAAGATCTGGAAGAGTTCAGCAAGGAATATTTCAATGTGCTTTGCGGCAGAATAGCAGGGGCAATGTTTCGGGCGACGCAGATTCCGGCCCATTTTGATCCGCCGGAGTTTTATCAGGGACGATATGAGCCTGAGGGGAGCGAAGCGCAGTTTGTGCTCACTTATTCCGATGAGTGCAGCGGGGGCGCACAGCTAATTCATCATGTACCCTGTTCCGACGGGGACTGATTGAGCGGAGTCTGAGAGAAGGGAGTATATTTAATGAGCAAACGGATTATGGTGGTAGACGATTCCCGTCTGGTTCGGGTTCAGTTAGGTGATGTTCTGGAGGGAACGGATTATGAGATTGCGGCATACTGCCGAAGCGGGGAGGACGCGATCGCGCAGTATGACGAGGTGAAGCCCGATTTGGTGACTATGGATATCATCATGCAGGGGATGGATGGACTGGATGCCACGGAGCTGATTTTGAAGGAGCACCCGGATGCAAGGATCGTCATCGTATCGTCTCTGGCATATGAAGATACCTTTGAGCGGGCGAAGGCCATCGGCGCGAAAGGATTTGTGGATAAGCCCTTTCATCGGGAAAAGCTGATCAAGGTGTTTGAGGAGGCGCTGTCTTAAGAGAGGCGGATTTTTGATCGAGAATAGAAAACGGGTATTTGCCGGTGCTTTTGCGTCGGCCTTTTTTATGGGCGGGGACAGAAAGACAAAATAAAAAAGGGATTGACATACGATTAAATAAGTGTTTAAATGTTCATATAAAGGAATGTGCAGAAAGAGGAGAGATAACCATGACTAAGAAACAGAAAAAGGTTCTTGCGAGAATTTTCATTTCAGCATTTCTGGTACTGATCTGCCAGGGCATTGGGATAGACAACCCGTATCTGCGGTTGGCGCTTTTTATGATCCCCTATCTGATTATCGGTTACGACATTTTGCGGAAAGCCTTTTTGGGTGTGATTCACGGGGAGGTTTTTGACGAGAACTTTTTGATGGCGGTGGCCACTTTGGGAGCCATTCTTCTTGGGGAATATATGGAGGGCGTTGCCGTTATGCTGTTCTATCAGATCGGCGAACTGTTCCAGAGCTATGCGGTGGGAAAGAGCCGTGGGAACATTGCAAAGCTGATGGATATCCGTCCGGATTATGCCAATATAGAAGTGGACGGCCGTTTGGAGCAGGTGGACCCGGATGAGGTGGAGATCGGCACGCTCATCACGGTGCAGCCCGGCGAGAAGATTCCCATCGACGGCGTGATTGAGGAGGGGGAGGCATCCTTAAACACCAGTGCGCTGACGGGGGAGAGTCTGCCCAGACAGGTGGGCGAGGGAGACATGGTCATCAGCGGCAGCGTGAACATGTCGGGGCTGTTGAAAATTCGCACAACCAAGGAGTTCGGTGAGTCCACAGTCTCAAAAATTCTGGAATTGGTTGAAAATTCAAGTATGAAGAAATCGAGGTCGGAGAATTTTATCACCCGTTTTGCCAGATACTATACACCGGCAGTGTGTTATGGCGCGTTGGCACTGGCTGTTCTGCCGCCGGTTCTGTGTCTGGTCTTTGGATATGAACCCCATTGGTCGATGTGGGTGACAAGGGCATTGACTACTTTAGTCATAAGTTGTCCCTGCGCCTTGGTGATCTCCATTCCCCTCAGTTTCTTTGGCGGGATCGGCGGCGCATCTGCACAGGGTATTCTGGTGAAAGGATCCAACTATTTGGAGGCGCTTTCCGAGACGAAATGCGTGGTATGTGACAAGACCGGTACATTGACCAAGGGTGTTTTTGCAGTTGTGCGCGTGGAGGCGGCAGAAGGATTTACGAAAGAGGCGCTTCTTACCTATGCGGCACTTGCGGAGAGCTATTCCACCCACCCCATCAGCAAAAGTCTGCGGGAAGCATACGGGCAGGAGGTTGACACTGGTCGCGTGAAGGATGTGGAGGAGATCGGCGGACACGGGGTCTGTGCCCGGGTGGACGGGCGGACGGTGGCTGCGGGCAACTGCAGACTGATGGAGAAGTATCAGATTGCGCCCATAAAACTGCAGGAGGCAGGCACACAGGTGCATGTGGCGGTGGACGGTGTTTACGCGGGCTGCATTTTTATTTCCGATGTGGTGAAACCCGGTGCGCGGGAAGCGTTGGCAGCCCTGAAAAAATCCGGCGTGCAGAAGATAGTTATGTTAACCGGAGATGCCAGACAGGCGGCGGAGAGCGTGGCAGCGGAACTTGGCGTGGACGAGGTGCGGAGCGAACTTTTGCCGGCGGATAAGGTGACGGAGGTGGAGAGGCTTCTTTCGGAAAAAGGGAAGAAGGAAAAACTGGCTTTTGTCGGGGACGGCATCAATGACGCGCCGGTACTGTCCCGGGCGGATCTGGGGATCGCCATGGGCGCGCTTGGCTCCGACGCGGCGATCGAGGCGGCGGATATTGTGCTGATGGACGACGATCCGGCAAAGATTGCGCTGGCCATGCAGATTTCGCGGAAAACGCTTCGGATTGTCCATCAGAATATTGTATTTGCGTTGACGGTCAAACTGGCCTGCCTGCTCCTTGGCGCGGTGGGTCTGGTAGGCATGTGGTGGGCAATTTTTGCAGATGTGGGGGTTATGATTCTGGCGGTGTTAAACGCCACAAGGGCCCTTGCGACAGGGCGAATGAGAGCGTCCGGGAGTAATTTGTAACAATATTGTAATATTTGTTTTAAATTTAGTATGTCTTTCTTGCGCAATATGTGATAGAATGGAAAAGATGAGTGGAGGTGACCTTATTTATGAGCACAGATTTGCGCAAGAGAAAGATCACTTATACGATAATACTGACTTCTGATTCTCCCAGGGCAGATGCCCGGAGGATGCACATCAAGACGGGCGCGGTGGCGGCGGTCTCTTTTGTGTTATTTGTGGCTGTTATCTGCTATGCGGTGTATGTCACGATCACCATGGCCGGGTCCAGAGATCGGAACGCCAGACAGTTGGAACAGCTTGTTCAGATGAAAGAGGAGAACGAAACGCTGACGGCGGAAAAAGCGTCACTGGAGAGCAGGCTGTCTTCGGTGGAGGAGACTCTTGCCAGGATGGAAGAGCAGGAACACGAACTTGTGGCGGCCCGTGAGGAGAACTATATCCCGAAGGGATTCCCCATGAGCGGCGCGGCGCAGATTAAAGAGGAAGATGCCGCGGCGGAAGAAGGGGAGGCAGAGCAGCAGGATGACACAGGCTTGAAGGTCGAAGCGAAGGCTGAGTGGAAGGAATTGATTTTCACAGCCGCGGAAGGCACGAAGGTGGTGGCCACCGCACCCGGCACAGTTAAGGAGGTCAGGGAAGCGGAGGGCGAGGTCAGTTACGTCGTGATTGATCACGGAAACGGCTATATTACTACTTACCGGAATTTGGGAAGTCCCATTGTGGAAGAGGGCAGCCAGGTGGTGAAGGGCGTAGCGCTTTTCCTTGTGGGGGAGGAAAATACGGAGACTGGTTACAGCATCCGAAAGGATGACGAATATATTGATCCGCTTGAACTAATTGAGATCAAAGGATAGGGAGGAAATTATGTTGGGAAAGAAAACAGCGGAACCGATTAACGCAAAAATCAGCAGTGTCATAGGCTCAGACATGGTAGTGGACGGTGATATCCGCGCCAAGGAGGCTGTCCGTGTGGAGGGCAGTGTGACCGGCGATGTGGTGACGGAGGGCGCTCTGATTATCAGCGCAAGCGGTAAGGTAAAGGGCAATGTGAAGGGCAGCAGCATTATTATCGGCGGTTCTCTGGAGGGTGATTTGACTTCCGGCGGCAGAACCGAGGTGGTTTCCACCGGTAAGGTGATCGGTAACATCCGCACGAAGAGTCTGGTTGTGGACGAAAATGCGGTATTCCAGGGACAGTGTACCATGAATGTTGACAGCATTTCCTCTCCCGCCCAGAATTCATCTGAGAATACGGAAGAACAGAAGAAGGAAGAGCAGGAGAAAGAGAACAACAACAGCAATAATAAATGGAACAAGAGATAGGGAAGCGTGGAACAGATATCTTTATTTGACAGAGAAATGCCACAGCCTCTGGCGGCGAAGCTGCGGCCCTCAACCCTGGAGGAATATGTGGGGCAGGGCCATCTGTTGGGACAGGGAAAGGTGCTTCGGAGACTGATCGAGCAGGATCAGATATCTTCGATGATTTTCTGGGGGCCGCCCGGCGTGGGTAAGACAACTCTGGCGAGGATCATCGCCAACAAGACGAAATCATCGTTTATCGACTTTTCTGCGGTGACAAGCGGCATCAAAGAGATACGCACCGTCATGGAGCAGGCGGAGAAGAACAGACAGTACGGTGTCAGGACGATTCTGTTTGTGGACGAGATTCATCGCTTTAACAAGGCACAGCAGGATGCTTTTCTGCCTTTTGTGGAGAAAGGCAGTATCATTTTGATCGGCGCAACGACCGAGAATCCGTCCTTTGAGATCAACAGCGCTCTTTTATCCCGCTGTAAGGTGTTTGTGTTACAGGCCCTTACGACGCAGGAGATCAAGGCGCTTTTGTCCCATGCCCTGAAAGATCCAAGGGGGTTCGGCAATCAAAAAGTACAGATTGACGACGAGCTTTTGGAGACCATAGCCGTCTTTGCCAACGGCGATGCGAGAAACGCGCTCTCCACACTGGAGATGGTGGTGTTAAACGGGGAGATGGACGCACAGGGCGCCGTCACGGTGACAAAGGAGACGCTTGAGCAGTGTACCATGCGCAAGTCCCTCCTGTACGATAAGAAGGGGGAGGAGCATTATAATCTCATTTCCGCCCTGCACAAATCCATGCGCAACTCCGATCCGGATGCGGCGGTCTACTGGCTGGCCCGCATGTTGGAGGCGGGGGAAGATCCCCTTTATGTGGCGAGACGCGTGGTGCGGTTTGCCAGTGAGGATGTGGGGTTGGCTGATCCAAGGGCGCTGCAGATTGCAGTGGCAGCTTATCAGGCCTGTCACTTTCTGGGAATGCCGGAATGTAACGTGCATTTGACGCAGGCTGTGGTCTATGTGGCTTTGGCGCCAAAGTCGAACGCCATGGAGGTATCCTACAATGAGGCGAAAGTGGATGCCACAAAGGATCTGGCGGAACCGGTGCCTCTTGTGATCCGAAACGGGGTCACTGGACTGATGAGGGATTTGGAGTACGGAAAGGGTTATCAGTACGCTCATGATACGGAAGAAAAGATAACAAATATGCAGTGTCTGCCGGATGCCCTGTTGGGGCGGGAGTATTACCGGCCTGCAGGCATGGGCGAGGAAGCCGCTTTGAAAAAGAGGTTGGAAGAGATCAAGGCGTGGAAAAAGGCACATGCGGCTGACGGACAAAACCCGTGAGGCTGAGTTGTTGACGTAGACCGTGTTTTGCTTTATAATTAGAAAGTAAGAAACAGGAGCCGGTTTTTTACAACCGGCTCTTTCTGATGGAACGATTCACAGATCAAGGAGGAATCAATTATGGTAAAGGCTGTAGTGGGCGCTAACTGGGGCGACGAGGGCAAGGGTAAGATCACGGATATGCTTGCCGAGAAAGCGGATATTATCGTGCGCTTTCAGGGAGGAGCGAACGCGGGACACACGATCGTGAACAATTACGGGAAATTTGCCCTACATACGCTGCCGTCAGGTGTGTTTTACGGACATACCACTAGCGTGATCGGTAACGGCGTGGCGTTAAATATTCCGATTCTGATAGACGAGATCAAATCCATTACGGACAGGAATGTGCCGATGCCAAAGATTCTGGTGTCGGAGCGCTGCCAGATCGTAATGCCTTATCATATTTTATTTGACCAGTACGAGGAGGAGAGACTCGGAGGGAAGTCCTTCGGCTCCACCAAGTCGGGGATTGCACCTTTTTATTCTGACAAGTATGCAAAGATCGGTTTTCAGGTCTGCGAGCTCTTTGACGAGAAGGAGCTGCAGGAGAAGCTTGTCAGAGTCTGCGAGACGAAAAATGTGCTTCTGGAGCATTTGTATCATAAGCCGAAACTGAATCCGGATGAACTGTTTGCCACCATGTTGGACTACAGGGAAAAGATCGCGCCCTATGTGTGTGATGTGTCCGCTTATCTGGATCAGGCGTTAAAGGACGGCAAAACCGTTCTCCTGGAGGGACAGCTTGGCACGCTGAAAGATCCTGACCACGGTATCTATCCGATGGTGACCTCTTCTTCCACACTGGCGGCCTACGGTGCGATCGGCGCGGGAATTCCGCCCTATGAGATCAAACAGGTGATCACGGTCTGCAAGGCATATTCGTCCTCTGTGGGCGCGGGCGCGTTTGTGTCGGAGCTCTTCGGGGATGAGGCGGATGAATTGAGAAGACGCGGCGGTGACGGCGGCGAGTTCGGCGCGACCACGGGACGGCCCAGGAGGGTTGGATGGTTTGACTGTGTGGCTTCCAAGTACGGCTGTCGTCTGCAGGGAACCACCGATGTGGCCTTCACGGTGCTTGACGTGCTTGGGTATCTGGATGAGATTCCCGTCTGCGTGGGTTATGAGATAGACGGCGAAGTGACCACGGACTTCCCCGTGACATACAAGTTGGAGAAGGCAAAGCCGGTGATCAAAAAACTTCCCGGTTGGAAGTGTGAGACACGCGGGATCAGGAAATATGAAGAACTTCCGGAAAACTGCCGCAACTATGTGGAGTTTATTGAGGAACAGATCGGGTATCCTATTACTATGGTATCAAACGGCCCCGGCAGAGAAGACATTATTTACAGAGAGAGTCCGCTGAAAAGATAGAGGCGGAGGAGAGATAAAAGGCAGCGGGGGGTGTTTCCGCTGCCTTCTCTGACTGGCGGCGCATAAAAAGGAGGGATGGTTCTATGTTACTGGAAAACAGGATTGCGGTTGTGACGGGCGGAAGCAGGGGAATCGGTTACGCCACGGTAGAAGCTTTTTTACAGGAGGGCGCAAAAGTTGTGCTCTGTGCAAGCCGGCAGGAAACGGCGGATCAGGCGGTGGCAAAATTGAGGGAGGACTATCCGGATGCGGAGGTGGAAGGAATTTTCCCGAATCTGTCCGACTACGCGGCGGTGAAGACGGCCTTTGACGGCATTGTGAAAAAATATGGCAAGATAGACATTCTTGTCAATAATGCGGGCGTTTCGGAGAGCACGCCCTTTACCGATTACACGGACGAGACCTTTGATCGGGTGATGGACTTGAATATCAAGGGCGTGTTCAATTGTTCTAAGGCGGCCAGTGAGCATATGATTGCGGCGGGCAGCGGCGTAATACTCAACACCTCCTCCATGGTGAGCGTGTACGGACAGCCTGCGGGCATCGCCTACCCCACGTCCAAGTTTGCGGTGAACGGGTTTACCCTGTCTCTGGCAAGGGAACTTGGGCCGAAGGGAATCCGGGTCAACGCGGTGGCGCCCGGCATCACCTACACGGATATGATGCGCCAGGTGCCCAAAGAGGTGATTGATCCCATGATTGCGCAGATTCCGCTTCGAAGGATGGGACAGCCGGAGGATATCGCCAACGCCTTTGTCTTTCTGGCTTCGGACAGGGCTTCCTATATTAGCGGCGAGGTGCTGCATGTGGATGGTTTGGCAAGGTGCTGAGCGGGTAATGTTATGTAAACCCGCCAAGAGGAAACGGCTTGGTTGCAGGAACGGATAAAATGTGTTATGTAAACTAAAGAAAATACAATAAAAGGAATGGAGACAACATGATTACTACAGTGATTTTTGATATCGGAAATGTACTGGCGGACTTTGTCTGGGAGGAGCATTATCGCAGCTTCGGATTTACGGAGGAAGTTTTTGAGCGGCTTGCAAAGGCCACGGTGAAAAGTCCCATGTGGAATGAGTATGACAGAGGCGCTATGACTGACGAGGAGATCATGCAGGGGTTTGTCGACAATGATCCCGGAATCGAGAAGGAGATCAGGCAGGCTTTAGCGGATAAGGGGCCGATGGTCAGGAGAAACGACTATGCGATTCCTTGGATTGAGGCGTTGAAGAGCAAGGGCTACCGCTGCCTGTACTTATCGAATTTCTCGGGGAAGGCGCACAGGGAATGTGCGCCCGCCCTTGATTTTCTTTCCCATATGGACGGTGGCATCCTTTCCTATCAGGACAAGGTCATCAAACCTATGCCCGAGATTTACCAGCTTTTGATTGACCGCTATCAGCTGAAACCGGAGGAATGTGTTTTTATGGACGATACACCGGTTAATCTTGAGGGTGCGGAAAAGTTCGGCATACATACGATTCATTTTCAGAATCAGGCGCAGGCCATAGAGGAACTCAGGAAGTTGGGTGTGGAGGCGTAAAATATGATACCCATTGTCATAAATAGGATGATGGGTATTTTGCTTTTTTCAGGAGAGTGTACCGTGTTTGTCCTTTCGTATAATCTGTTCGGTCTATTGGGAAAAAACTGCGGCAGAAATATATCCCATTCTCCGATTGATCCAGAAACAAAAGAGAAAGTCCGAGAATTGTTCCATTTCCCATTTTAAATAGAAATTCGCTTTCAATGGAAGAATATGGATAAATACGCTTGTTATATTGAAATATGTGTAACTCTCCGTCCAATAATCTTTCGAGATAGGGGAGAGTGTTAAGCCGACATTGAATTTCAGAAAGATACTGACTTTTGCCGAGTGTTGCGTAAGAAATTTGATTGGAAAGAATTTGCTGAAAAATAAGAGCCCTGTTTGCACGTGCAACAGAGATGTCTTTTAGCTTATGCAGTCCTGCAAGATGATGGAAGTCTGTTTCGGAAAAACGTAAAATAATTTGACGTTGATTACCCTTTCGGCCAAGAGTGAAATGATATTCATAGTTCATGAGCGCTTGATAATTGACAGCACATTTCATTAGCAAGTCCATAATAGATGTGTCCTTTAGAAAATCAGAATAGTAGTGACAGTTGACAGATATACAGATTTGAAAAACCCCGCCGCATGGCGGGGTTTTTGTGAGCATTTTCTTTCAGCCTATTGGCCTGAGCCGGTTTGAGGTTTCACTGCACAACCCCTCTCGCAAACTCCATAAGGCAATGCTTTCCGGCACACTTCCTTACTTCAACGTTTTAGCAGACATACATTGCTGCCTGTCTTGTAATAGTATTATATGCAAGACATAAAAATATGTCAATAAAAAAACGTAGTTTTCTGATCGGATTTGATAGATTATTTTGCCATTAACTCCTCCGCCAACGCCTCGATCTGCGCGCGGCTTCCCTCATTCAGAGCGGAGCGGATCTGTACGGTGTTTTCTGCAAAGGTAATGTCTTTACAAGCTTCCAGTTTTGCCCGCATGGCTTTTGCCGCCATAGGCGCCCAGGAACCGTTCTCGATCAGAGCTACGGTGCGGTTCTGGTAGTTGCGTTCCGACAGTTCATTGATAAACTCCCGCATAAACGGGAACATATCTGTATTGTAGGTGGTGGTGGCGAGCACCAGTTTGCCGTAGCGGAAAGCATCCTCTACGCATTCAGCCATATCCTCTCTTGCAAGGTCTGCAACAACCACCTTCGGACATCCCTTTTTGGTCAATGTGTCGGCGAGAAGTTCTGCCGCCGCTTTTGTATGGCCGTAGACGGAGGTGTAAGCAATCATAACGCCCTCCGACTCTACGCCGTAGGAAGACCATGTCTGGTATAGGTTTACATAATAATCCAAATTCTCTTTTAAAACCGGGCCGTGCAGGGGGCAAATCGTTTGAATATCGAGAGCCGCCGCTTTTTTCAGAAGGTTTTGTACCTGCATTCCATATTTGCCGACAATGCCAAAGTAGTAGCGGCGCGCCTCACAGGCCCAGTCTTCCTCTGTGTCCAATGCGCCGAACTTGCCGAAACCGTCGGCGGAGAAGAGCACTTTGTCTTTGGCATCGTAAGTGACCATGACTTCGGGCCAGTGTACCATCGGCGCGGCCACAAACTGTAAGGTGTGTGTGCCCAGATTTAAGGTATCGCCCTCTTTGATAATCTGCTGTTTGTCCGTGTAATCCGTATTGAAAAACTGCCGCATCATGGTGAAGGCAGGGGCGGATGCCACGATCACAGCGTCAGGGTATGTTTGGGTGAATGCCTCAATGCTGGCAGAGTGATCCGGCTCCATGTGCTGAACGATCAGGTAATCCGGGGTACGGTCACCCACTATGGCTTTCAGGTTTTCCAGCCACTCTTTTTCAAAATGGGTATCTACCGTGTCCATCACGGCGATTTTGTTGTCAATGATGACATAGGAATTGTATGCCATGCCGTTTTCCACGATGTACTGTCCCTCAAAAAGATCGATGTCGTGGTCGTTTACGCCTATGTATTTGATGTCGTCTGTGATTTGCATAATGGGGTCTCCTTTTTGTTTTTTGCTGTAAGTATAACTCGCAAACTCGCACTTTTAGTGCTCCCTGCCCGATTTCATCGGGCGTTTGCTCGTTAATGCCGCAGAAAAAACAAATGCCGCTTTGCGTCGCTTGTTTTTTCTATGCGGCTATTATATCATAAAATGAAAGACAAGGTAAAAATATTTGGAAAGAATTTTTTGGGGCGATGGAGAGACGGATTCATCAAAAAATTAGATATCTTGTAATATTCGCAGCAGGCGCATGTATCGGCGCTCTTTTACTGTGGGGGATTTTTACGCGGCGGGAGCGGGCAGATACGGCGCATGGGGAAGCCGCCCTGTCGGAGAAGCAGGAGGCCGTCTTGTCAGAAGGCAAAGAAACCGCTTCGTCGGAAAATGAGGGAATTGCAGTGGACTATCCCTTTTCCCACAGCGAGGAGGGGTGGTCTTTGGTTTTGCTGGAGAGCGGCGGGGAAGACGTGCAGGCCGGGGATTCTGTGAGCCGCCGCTTTTGCCTGTATGATGAGAAGGGGGAGCTTTTGCAGGAGTTTTCCTGCGGCATTGCGGCACAAGATTTTATTTTTCGCTTTGACAGGTTATTTCATTACTATGGTTATGATAAAGATTTGATCGTTTTTCCGGCAGGTGCCGAGGAGACGGGAGCGAAGGGATTATGCTATCCGTGGGATGGAGAAGCGCAGAAATTTATGGAGGAGCCGGTCAGCATTCCGTGGTATCAGGAAAGAACGGTAAAAAACCAGACGTTTATGACGGTCAAGACGGAAGAAAATGCGGAAATTAAGGTGATTTGCAGAATCAATGCGGGCAGTGGGAAAGTGGTGGAGCTGCGCAAGTGGACTTTGCACAGGAATGAGGAGACGGGCGAAGAAATCCTTCATATTTGGGACTGTCTGGAGCAGTATGATCTCTATTACGGGAAGGTGGAGAGAAATGAGCTCGGCAATCTGGCGAATGACGAATATTATCAGTATCTGTTTGGGGGAGACCTGGAGCATTTTTGGAGTTGGGAGAACGATCACGAGATTGAGACGGAGAAGTATTTGCACGGCGATCTGGAAAGGGTCGTGTATGCGGACAAGGAGGCTCTTCTTGCGGATTGCGGTTTTGCGCAGGAGAAGCCCTTTTATGAGGACTATGACCGGTTTCACAATCTGATATTGGAGCTGTATTTTGATCCGCAGACGGGACAGGGCTGCGGGATTCGGTACATGTACAACTATAATTATGATCTGGAAAAGGTAGTCAGATACGAAGGTTTTGTGTTCGATGAGACAGAAAGGCGCAAATGGGAGCCGGAGGATGCCTATTCCACCTTATCTATAAAAGGTACGGATGCCAGAAAAGACAATGTGTCCGGCTACAGTGAGACTTATATGTACACGGATGAGGGGCGGCTGTCTCATTTTGAGGCCAGAGGGACGGTTGTGGATTACGGGGAAGACGGGCCGGCGGAGGATACGCTGTTATCCATGGATTTTTATTATCGGGATGACGGGACGCTGTACTATAAAGAGTATCACCATCACCATATTTTATTTAGCACCACGCGTCAGTGGCAGCATGATGATTATGACGAGCAGGAACGGCTCGTTTACCGATCTGCCTATATCACTCACGGGTCTTTGGAATATTATTATATATATAACGGGAACAACAGGGAACCGGCGTATTGTCTGGAATTTGACCATGGAGGCGGCCCGCCGGTGCTGGTCGTGTATGACAGCAATGACTAATTTGGAAAAAGAGGAGTAGAATCATGCAATCCACCGATTTTTCGCAGGGGAAGGTCTGGCGAAACATTGTCGCGCAGTCCATTCTCCTGATTCTGGCGCAGCTTGTACAGCTTTTATACAATGTGGTAGACCGCATTTACATCGGGCATCTGCCGGGGGCGGACAGCATGGCGCTGACCGGAATCGGTCTGGTGTTTCCGTTAACGACCCTGATTGCGGCACTTACCTTTCTGTTCGGGACGGGCGGCACGCCGCTTTTCTCCATTGCCAGAGGGGCGGGGCAGGAAGAGCGGGCCGGGAAAATTTTGGGCAATACTTTTTCCCTCCTGCTTGGCACATCGGCAGTGATGTTTTTGCTCTGCTATCTGTTTCGCAGACCGGTTCTCTATCTGTTTGGCGCAAGCGACGCCTCCTATCTGTATGCTGACGCGTACCTGAAAATTTATCTGTGGGGAACTGCCTTTACCATGCTTTCCACAGGGTTGAACGGGTTTATTAATGCACAGGGTTTTCCACGCATGGGAATGATGACAACGCTCTTAGGCGCGCTGCTGAATTTGGTGTTAGACCCGGTCTTTATTTTCGGATTACATATGGGGGTTGGCGGCGCGGCGCTTGCAACGGTGATCAGTCAGGCGGTCTCCTGCGTCTGGGTGCTTTTGTTTCTGACCGGCAAAAAGGCGCTGCTTCCCATGAAAAAGGCGAATCTGCGGATAGATGGGAAACTGGCAAAGGAGATCATGACGCTTGGCATGTCGGGATTTATCATGCAGGGAACCAACTGTCTGGTGCAGGTGGTGTGCAACGCCACCTTGAAGATTTACGGCGGCGATCTCTATGTGGGCGTGATGACGGTGATCAATTCCTCCAGAGAGATCTTAGCTTTGCCGGTACAGGGTATCACCAGTGGCGCGCAGCCGGTGCTTGGATATAATTACGGCGCGAAGGCGTATGAGAGAGTACGGCAGGGAATCCGCTTTACTGCCGCGTTGGGGATTTTGTATACGCTGTTGGCGTGGTCGTTGGTGTTTTTAAGCCCGCATTTGCTTTTATCCATCTTTACGGAAGACGCGGTCATGATCGAGGCGGGAGTGGGAGCCATGCGGTTGTATTTTTTCGGTTTCTTCTTTATGGCCTTTCAGTTTACGGGGCAGTCTGCCTTTACGTCACTGGGGGATTCCCGCCACGCCATCTTTTTCTCCCTGCTCCGCAAGGCGGTGATCGTCGCGCCGCTGACGGTGCTTCTGCCGAAGATCGGGTTTGGCGTGGACGGGGTGTTTCTGGCGGAGCCGATCTCCAATGCCGTTGGCGGACTGGCGTGTTTTGTGACGATGTATCTTACACTGTATCGAAAGTTGAAGGATAAAGAAAAAGTCTGACATAAGGGAAGAGTTTTAGAAGAAAGGAAAGAAATATGCATTATAATTATTGTCCTAAATGTGGAATGAAATTGACTGATAAAATGGCCGGAGACGATGGGAAGGTGCCGTTCTGTGAAAGGTGCAGTCAATATTGGTTTGATTCGTTTGCAAGCTGCTGTATCGTTTTGGTGGCAAATCAGTACCATGAGATTGCGCTGTTAAGACAAACGTATATGTCCGACCGGTTTGCATCTTTCGTTTCAGGTTATATCACGCCCGGAGAAAACGCAGAGGAGACTGCGGCCAGAGAGGTCAAAGAGGAGCTCGGCATTGATATTGAAAAATTAGAATATGCGGGAACCTATTGGTTTGAGGCAAAGGAGCTGCTCATGCACGGATTTATAGGGTTTGCTGCAAAAGCGGATTTTTGCCTTTCCGGTGAAGTGGATTCGGCGGTGTGGGTTCCAGCCTTAAAGGCGCCTGAAACCATGTTTCCGGACAGGCCCGGTAATGCCATGCATCCGATCTACAGACAATATTTGAAAATGATAGGTTTATCAGATGGGGTGTAAGAAATACAAAAATTTATTGAAAAAATACAAGTTTGAGGATATAATATGCCTATTAAGGAGACAGGGAGTTGTAATGGATAGCGGAATGAAGACATATTTAGAAAAGTGTGTTATAATTTAGAAGGTGTTTCGACACTCAAAGATGTTTTATTTCTTAAACAAATTCCTGATTTTGGGGCATACTCTTATATTGGGAGGTGCCTATGCGAAAAGGAGGATTTAATATGTACTTAACGAAGGAGAAAAAGGAATCTAGCATATATCGTGGTTATAAACCAAAATTGCCCAATCATCAGGAAGTAGAGGTTCAGGTATATGTTTCTCATGCAGTAAGCAGAGATATCTCAAAACACATGCAAGATGCTATTAAATCCATGTCTGCCATGATTGTCCATGGTTTAATAGAAGGAGGCGAAAATCATGGCTGAAAATAAGCAGATTGCCAAAGAGAAAGAAGAGACAGCGGAATTATCGGAGGATGGGAAAGAAATCGAGGCAGAGTTAGAAGAAGTTTTAGATAGTGTTCCTCCAGAACATCGAAAGATAATAGAACGTATGATGATATCTTCTGTTCAGATGAGAAGTATCTCTTCTCCGCCTGAAGCAGTTGTGATGAAAAAGCTGACTCCAGAACATATTTCGCAATTTTTAGATGGCGCATCGCAGGAAATGCAAAAGAGCTATGCAGAAAGATTTCATAAAAAGGTATTTACATTTTTAACTATGATAGTTGCAATGATTTTTTTCGTTGTAGTTATTATTTTATTAAGAGATGATACGGATGTTATGGAAAAAGTAATATATGCAGTTGGAGGCGTTTGTGCCGGAGCATTTGGTGGTTATGGTCTTGCAAAAAAAGGAACAGATGATTAGAAAGTAAAAGTAAATATTTATTTTAAACGGGAATGGCGCTCTATTATGTCGAATCAGGGCGCTATTTCTTTGTCAATAGAGGTTCAAAATGAGAAGAAATATGCGGGAAGAATTTTGCAGAACGGAAATGCTTCTGGGAAGCGCGGCGATGGAAAAGCTGGCTCATTCCCGGGTAGCCGTGTTCGGGATCGGCGGCGTGGGCGGTTATGTGTGTGAAGCTCTTGCAAGGAGCGGCGTGGGAGCACTTGATCTGATCGACAAGGATAACGTGGCGCTGTCTAACATTAACCGCCAGATCATTGCCACGAGGGAAACGGTGGGAAGGGAAAAAACCGACGTGATGCGGGAACGGATTCTCTCCATCAACCCGGAGGCGCAGGTGCGGGTTTACCCCTGCTTTTTCCTGCCGGAAAATGCGGACAGCTTTTCCTTTTCCGAATATGATTATGTGGTGGACGCGGTGGATACCGTGACGGCAAAGATTGAGCTAGTGCTTCGCGCGCAGGCGGCGGGCGTACCGGTGATCAGCAGTATGGGTGCGGGAAATAAGCTGGATGCCACGGCTTTTCGGGTGGCGGATATTTATGAGACGAAGGTTTGTCCCCTCGCAAGGGTGATGCGCAGGGAATTGAAAAAGAGAAAGGTGGAACATCTGAAGGTGGTGTACTCCGAGGAGGAGCCGATTGTTTTGACGGCAGGAGCGCACGGAAAGAGGATTCCGGGAAGCGTGGCTTTTGTGCCCTCCGTGGCGGGTCTGATCATTGCGGGGGAGGTTGTGAAGGATCTTACGGGGATTCATTAATGCCCCATCTGGTATGGAGAAAAAAACAAAAACTGGATATTTTATATATGCCAAGCACTGTTACAATAGGGCATAAGCTGCAGCTTACAAAACAGGCGGATGTACTGTCAATGGGAAAGACAACGCAGAAAAGAGGAGCGGAATGAGCGAAGACAGATATGCACTAAACAAACAGTTGGCACAGATGCTAAAGGGCGGTGTCATTATGGACGTGACCACGCCGGAGCAGGCGAAGATTGCGCAGGAGGCGGGAGCCTGTGCCGTTATGGCGCTAGAGAGGATTCCGGCGGATATTCGGGCGGCAGGCGGGGTGCCCAGAATGAGCGACCCGAAGATGATTAAGGGGATTCAGGAGGCGGTTTCCATTCCTGTGATGGCAAAATGCCGGATTGGCCACTTTGTGGAGGCACAGGTTCTGGAAGCAATTGAGATCGATTATATCGATGAGAGCGAGGTACTCTCCCCGGCGGACGATGTCTATCACATCGACAAGAGAAAGTTTAAGGTGCCCTTTGTATGTGGGGCGAAGGATCTGGGTGAGGCGCTTAGAAGGATTAACGAGGGCGCGTCCATGATCAGGACAAAGGGGGAGCCGGGAACCGGTGATGTGGTACAGGCAGTCCGCCATATGCGGAAGATGAACAGTGAAATTGCCAAAGTCACTTCCATGCGGGAGGATGAACTGTTTGAGGAGGCGAAGCAGCTTGGGGTGCCCTATGAACTGATATCCTTCGTTCACGACAATGGCAGACTGCCGGTGGTGAATTTCGCAGCAGGCGGGGTGGCAACGCCGGCGGATGCTGCGATGATGATGCAGCTCGGCGCGGAGGGTGTTTTTGTCGGTTCCGGGATTTTTAAATCCGGCAATCCAGCCAAGCGTGCGGCGGCCATTGTCAAGGCGGTGACCAACTATCTGGACAGCAAATTGATAGCGGAACTTTCCGAGGATCTGGGTGAAGCCATGGTCGGCATCAACGAGCAGGAGATCGCGCTTTTGATGGCGGAGAGAGGAAAGTAGGAAGAGCTATGAAAATCGGAGTTTTGTCAGTACAGGGCGCTTTCGCGGAGCATATTGATAAACTGAAAGGGATGGGAGCGGACTGTATAGAATTGAGGCAGCGGGCGGATTTGGAACAGAGTTTTGACGGATTGATTCTGCCTGGCGGAGAGAGCACTGTTCAGGGAAAGCTTTTGCAGGAACTTCATATGTTAACGCCGCTTCGGGACAGGATCAGACAGGGCTTTCCCGTACTTGGCACCTGTGCGGGGCTCATACTTCTGGCGCAGAAGATCAGCAATGACGATGCCGTCTGGTTTGGCACGCTTCCTGTCTGTGTACGGAGAAATGCTTACGGGAGACAGCTTGGCAGCTTTCACACCGAGGCGGAGGTTACAGGCATCGGAAAGGTTCCGATGACCTTTATCCGCGCGCCCTATGTGGAATCGCTGATTGCGGATGATTCCGAAATTCTTGCCCGCGTGGATGGCCGGATTGTGGCTGTGAAATACGGGAATCAGATCGGCGTGGCCTTTCATCCGGAATTGGATGAGGATCAGCGGATTCATGAAATGTTTTTGCAAATGTGCAAGTCAAAGGTGTTATGATAAGTCGGAATGTTCCGAATGCTGTGGCGGGCGGTTTTCCTCCCGCCGCTTTTGCATCAGTCCAAACGACCAGATCAGAAGCCAGAGCAGGATCGGCAGGCCGATGGTGGCCACGAGGCATCCGGCAAAGAGCCGTCCGGAGTCGCCAAGATCCAGGCAGGCAACCACGAACGCGCCGATGTACATGCCGACCAGAAGGATCACGCAGACGAGGGCCGCGATCCGCTTGGGGGTCATTTTGTTATTGTGGATTTCCGGTTGCTCTTTTTGTTGGGACATTTGTTATTCTCCTTATTTTAGCCCTTTTCAGAGGAATCTTATGCAAGGTTTTCTCAGATATCCCTTGTAATTTATCATATTTTTGCAGAAAAAGAAAGCGGCGGTCAAAAGAAAGTCCGCACATTGTATTTCCCGCGCCGATATGGTAGAATAAAAGCCGTTACACAACAGAAAAAACCGGAAATCGTAATCGAAAATATGGAGAGTATTTGATGAATAGATCTGGGACGGAAACCAACAAAAAAAGGAAAAAGAATCAAATATATCACATTGCTTACATACTTATGGCTGTTGCTTTTTTGTCTATGATCATCTGGGCGGCGGCGGGAAATAAAGGGCAGTCGCCGACGGCCTTATTATCGGAAGGAAATGCCGCCTTTGACGAGGGATGGCAGATGGAGGACGGCACGGCGGCGGACATGGAGCATCTGCATGAAATGCCGTCCGTAGCGCCCTACCAGGAGCAGAGCGTCTTTCACAGCCTGCCCCTTGATCTGGGAGAAGGGAAATCCCTGTGCTTTCGCAGTAAAAATATTGGCTATCAGGTATATGTGGACGGGGAACTGCGCTATGCGCCTGAGAGCAGGGAGAGCCGTGTTTACAACCGCTCCCTGGGCACAAGATGGAGCTATGTGCCGCTCTACAAGGAGGATGCGGGCGCGCTTGTTGAGATCCGTTTTCAGACCGTCTATAAGGATGCACGGGCGTGTATCGATCACCTTGTACTTGGTTCGGCAGCGGGGGAGATCACCGGCATTTTTACAGGAAAGGCAGTCGCCTTTTCCACCTGCCTGCTTTTGTTGTTTGCGGGACTTTTGCTGATTATTGCGGATATCCCGGCCAACCTGCAGATGGATAAGAATCATGAACTGCTGTATTTGGGATTGTTTGCCATCAGCATAGCCGTCTGGTGTCTGGCGGAGACGAATTTGTTACAATTTTATACGGATGACAGCAGGCTTTTGCAGATCGTGTCCTGCTGTTCTCTGATGATGATTCCCATTCCGCTTGTGCTCTATCTGGACGCTGCTTTCGGCTTTAAAAAGAAATGGATGGTTCCGGCTGTGTGCGGGCTGTCAGCCGCCGAGTTTACGCTCTGCACGATACTGCATTTTGCAGGAATCAGGGATTACCATGAGACATTGACGCTCACCCATGTGCTGTTGGCGATTTCGGCGGCGCTGCTGTTGTATGCGATGCTGAAAAATGCCTTTGTCGGCAGAGAGAGTAAAGTGAGAAATGTCTATAAGGCGATCCGGACGGTGGGGCTTATGGGGATCGGTTTTGCCACGGGAATAGACATCGTCAGGTATTATCGCGGGCATAACAGCGACAGCGCCATGTTTGTGCGCATCGGCCTGTTGATTTTCATTTTGTGCTATGGAAGCGCCAGTCTGGAGAAAATGGTAAATGCGGTCAAGCTCGGTACAAAGGCGGAGTTTGTCAGCCAGCTTGCCTATCGGGACGGCCTGACCGGCGTGGGAAACCGGACGGCATTTCAGGAGCGGTTGGAAGAACTGGAGGGACAAAAGAGAGAGCTTCCGGGAATCGCCATCGTGATGTTTGATGTCAACGATTTAAAGTATGTGAACGATAATCTGGGGCACCAACGCGGCGACGAATTGATTGTGGGCAGTGCCAATATTGTCAGAAATGCAGTGGAATCGGAGGAGGGCGCTGTTTTCCGGATCGGCGGGGATGAGTTTGCGGGCATCTTTGCCGGCGAGGATGTGAAAAAACGCTGTGAGAGTGCGCTTTCCCGTTTCAAGCAGTTGATGGATGGCTATAACGCTGTGAAGAACCAGTTTCTCCGGATCAGCATTGCGAGCGGTTATGCGGTCTACGATAAGAGTCAGGAAGAGGAGAAGCTGATGGATGTCTACCAACAGGCCGATGTCCGTATGTATGAGAACAAAAAGCAGATCAAAAACGATCAGGTAAAGCCGGCGGAGTTTTATGCGCGAAAGCAATGAGCAGTGCGGAATTGAGCTGCACTGCGGGGAAGAAGGAGACAATGTATGAACAAAATGACTTTAAACGGCGATAATTGGCAGATGCGGATAGAGGGAAAGCAGGATATTTACGGTGTAAACGGGCGGGACATTCCTGCTGTGATTCCCGGCTCTGTCTACGGAAATTTGCTGCGGCAGGGATTGATGCCGGATCCCTATGAGCGGATGAACGAACTGGATGCGCTGAAGCTGATGGAGAATGGGTTTGTGTTTCAGACGGTTTTTTCACTTACAGGGGAACAGACATCTGGCGATTTTTTGCTTCTTCGCTTCGACGGGATTGATACACTGGCGGAGATTTATCTGAATGATATGCTTTTGGGACACGCGGACAACATGCACCGTGTCTGGGAATTTGATATCAGTGAGACGGCGAGAGAGGGAGAAAACACCCTTCGGGTGGAGATCGCCTCCCCGACCCATTATATAGAAGAGGAAAATAAAAAGATCTTTGCGGGCGGTTCCTGGGATGCCATGTTGGGATTCCCTCATCTGCGCAAAGCCCACTGTATGTTTGGATGGGACTGGGGCCCGAGACTGCCTGATGCGGGACTGTTTCGAGAGGTCTCGGTTTTATCCGGAAAGAAAGCAAGGATCGAGCAGGTTTCCATCACACAAAAATGGGATGAATCAGTTGACATAACATTTAACGTTTCCGTTGAGGATTTCACGGAGGAGGAAGGATATGAGATCCGCACGGCTCTCTATGACCCGGACGGCGCGCTGATTGCGGAGAAGTTTTCTAAAAACGGGGCGGAGCAGGAAACGGAGGACGGTTGGGACACCATCACTGTGCACCATCCAAAACGTTGGTGGCCTCACGGTTACGGGGATCAGCCGCTCTACAGGGCGGAAGTGTCTCTCATGGACGAAGCCGGGGAGACGCTTGACACATGGAGCCGCAGGATCGGTCTGCGCACCATGACGGTAAATACGGATAAGGATCAGTGGGGTGAGTGCTTTGCCCACGAGGTCAATGGGGTGAAAATTTTTGCCATGGGTGCAGATTACATTCCAGAGGACAATATCCTGTCCCGTGTAACACCGGAGCGGACAAGGCGGCTTTTGGAGGATGCCGTGGCGGCCAATCACAACTGCATCCGTGTCTGGGGCGGCGGCTATTATCCCGACGACTGGTTTTTTGACATCTGTGACGAGTTGGGGCTGATCGTGTGGCAGGATTTTATGTTTGCCTGCGCGTCCTACGAACTGGACGGGGATTTTGCGCGCAATATCAGCGCGGAGATTCGTGACAATGTGCGCAGAATCCGTCATCATGCCTGTCTTGGGCTGTGGTGCGGCAACAATGAGATGGAGACCCAAACCCTTGACGGCGCGTGGAAACCTTCGATCAAACAGAAATGTGATTATATTAAAATTTTTGAATATATCATTCCACAGATTTTGGAGGAGGAAGATCCGGGCACCTTTTACTGGCCTTCCTCTCCTTCTTCCGGCGGGAACTATGACAATCCATGGGATGAGAACAGGGGCGACACGCATTATTGGGCAGTGTGGCATGGAAATAAGCCTTTCACGGATTACAGGAATTATTATTTCCGCTATATGTCCGAATTTGGTTTCCAGTCCTTCCCCTGCTTAAAGACGGTGGAGGCGTTTACGGCACCGGAGGACCGCAATATTTTTTCCCGTGTCATGGAAATGCACCAGAGAAACACGGCTGCCAACGGCAAGATTATGTCCTACCTTTCGGCGACCTATCTCTATCCCACAGATTTTGAAATGCTGCTGTATGCCTCCCAACTTTTGCAGGCGGAGGCGATCCGCTACGGCATTGAACATTTTAGGAGAAACCGGGGCAGATGTATGGGTACGGTGGTGTGGCAGCTGAACGATATCTGGCCGGTGGCTTCCTGGGCGAGCATTGACTATTTTGGCAGATGGAAGGCATTGCACTATGCGGAGAAGAGGGCATTTGCACCGGTGATGATTTCCTGTGAGGAGATTGGCGAACTCTCTAAGCGGCCTTTCTGCGTGGCCCAACCTGCGCCGATCGAGAAGTCGGCAAGGCTGCATGTGGCTAACGAGACGATGGAGAGCGTAAGCGGCGTGGTAAGATGGGCGCTTCGCCGTGCGTCGGGAGAAGTGATTCTGGACGGCGCGGAGGAAGTGCGTGTGGAACCGCTGTCGGGGTTATGGCTTTCCAAGATGGATTTTTCTTCCTATGATGAATTAGAGGTTTACATAAGTTATTCCTTTGAACAGAACGATACGGTAGTATCGGAGGGTACCAGTTTGTTTACGGCACCCAAACATTTCCGGTTTCAGGATCCTAAGCTCCATGTGCGCAGGGAGGGCAGTGAGCTGATCGTCACGGCGCAGGCCTATGCAAAACAGGTGGCAGTCGAGGGCGTGGACAAGGATGTGAAGCTTTCCGACAATTTCTTCGACATGAATCCGGGAGAGCGCAGAATTGAAATTTTGGAGGGAGAAGCTTCAGAATTTACGGTAAAATCGGTGTATCAGATTCGGTAGGATTGTTTTGACGGAAAATGATAAGTGGATGGTGACGGGTATGGAGACAACGGCTTTGGATATCTTTACGGCTAATGAGAAGAAGGCAAACCGGTATACGGCTCTGTGTACGCTGATTGCAGCGGGTGTGGCCATGCCCTTTGGTGTGGCGTTGTTTTTACTGCCCTATCTGTTGGTGCGGATATGGAAATGGGATGAACGGCTGTTGAAATACGCCATTATGGGCTGTTTTTTGGTGGGAATCGGCATTTTAAATTCGGCGTTGACCATTCAGCTGATTATGGCGTGGGCTTGTCCCGTGATTCTTTCCTGTCACTATTACTCTCCGAGATTTACCCATTTTACACTGGCCGGGGTGCTTCTGTGCATGCTTTGCGCTACTTATGTCGGATTATATTTTGGTGTGTGGGATGCCAATATGATGCGGGCTGCGGATATACAGGGTGATGCGGCGTTCCGTGCGGAGTTTATCCGGCAGGCCATGGCATCTGGGGATAATCTTTTGCTACGGGTATTTAACTTCTATTACTTTCCCCGTGCGGCCATCGTTATCGTGGTTTATCTGATCGGCGTGACGCTCTCCAAGCGGACTCACGGTCTGTTGAAGCAGCAGGAGAAGGATAACCGGGAGAAGGAGCGGATCGGGGCGGAACTCCATGTGGCGACTCAGATTCAGTCCTCCATGCTGCCCTGTACCTTTCCGGCCTTTCCGGAGTACGAGGAGTTTGAGATTTATGCGTCCATGGATCCTGCCAAGGAGGTGGGCGGAGATTTTTATGATTTCTTCCTTGTGGACAAGGATCATCTGGCGATGGTGATTGCCGATGTGTCGGGAAAAGGCGTGCCGGCGGCGCTGTTCATGATGATCACCAAAACATTGTTAAAAAATGAGGCCCAGTCCGGCGCTTCGCCTAAGGCGGTCATGGAGGCCGTGAATAACCAACTTTTGGAAAACAACGAGGCCGGGATGTTTGTCACGGTGTGGTTTGGTATTTACGAGATTTCCACCGGAAAACTGACGGCGGCCAACGCGGGACACGAGTACCCGGCATTGAAACGGGCGGACGGCAGTTTTGCGCTTTATAAGGATAAACACGGCTTTGTGATGGCCGGAATGGAAGACGTGGTTTACCGGGAGTATACGTTGGAACTCCATGCCGGGGATATGCTGTTTGTCTATACGGACGGCGTGGCGGAGGCCACGAACGGAAATAGCGAACTGTACGGCGCGGAGCGCATGGTGGAAGCGCTGAACCGAAAGCCGGAGGCTGATGCCCGGACATTGTGTGAGACGGTCAGGGAGGATATCGACCGCTTTGTGGGGGAGGCGGAGCAGTTTGATGATATCACCATGTTGGCGTTTCGGGTGAAAAAATAAGGGCGGTCGGTGTTCTACTGAAAACTTTTGCAATGATGTGAAAAAGTTTTCAGTAGGAGTGAAACTTTTCGATGTCCTCAACCTCACCGGTTCTACGAAGGAGGAGAAGTTTGAGGCCGAACAGGCAAGAAAGTGGAAGTGGTGCGTCAAATATATAGAGATCATAAAGGAGAGCGCCAAGAAAGCAAGGCTGCGGTATATTTTTTGTATCGCAGTCTTTTTCGATGCAGATGAAAGAACTTTTAAAGTGTTGACGGTGTGGTAGTTTTGTCATAGGCTTATTATATGAGGAGCACGGGATGAGAAGAAAGAATTTATTTATATCAGTTTTAATGGTGACAGGCCTTGTGTTTTTGACAGGTTGTGGAAACGATTCTGCCGAAAACAGTTTTGTTGAAAATCAGGCGGAAGATGTCGCCGTGTCTGATACGGAAGAAACAAAGAACGAGTTTTTTGCGTTGGAAGGGGAAAATCCGGATCAGGAGGAAGAGGGGAGTGAAATAAACGACAGTATGCCAAAAGAGGTACCACAGTTGCCCGAAACAGGCGCAAAGCTTGCAGACTTTGTGCCGGAAGGGTGGGAACTTTTGGACAGCGTGGAACTGGATTTCAATGAGGATGGTATGACGGACTACGTGGGTATTCTGCGGGAAGCGGATATCGATCCGGTGGACTATATTTGGGAGACGGAGAACTTTCCGCGTATTCTGTTTGCACTGGCGGGCGATGGGATGGCGGGATATCGCATGGATTTTCAGGACAGCGAGTTGTTGAGCGGGGAGATCTGTTATGATGGCACATTAAGCGCGGAAGGCGTGGCGTTTACCACGCACACCGGATTTGGAAGCGGACTACATCGGTGGAAACGGTCAGGGTCATCCAGCACTTATCTTGATCATACCTATACCTACCGGGAAGGGAGTTGGTGGCATACACTGTCGCAGGAAATTTGCAGATATGGCGATTATATTGTGTATTATGAGAAAAATGATTGGGAAAACGGTGTGAAAATCAGGAAAAGGGCGAGCACTGATTGGGCGGATATAGAGGAGAGATGGGATTTCATAGAGAATGGGGAAAGGAGTCCAGAAGAATATGACTTGGAGTATGAGCTGCCGCTAGACGAGCCGCCGATGTCGCTTGAGCAGATCAGAGCGCACGAAGAGCTTTCCCCCTATGGCGTGACGGACTGGGAGGTAAAAGACATTATATTTGCGGAAGGCGCGGAACTTTTGGAAAATATGGTGAAAACGCCGGACGAAAAATCGCCGGGAGTTTCCTGTGAGTGGGGCGAAAATGATGTGTTTTATGTGTTCTCTGTCGATTCCGGTAAGGACAGGGAGTTTGACTGCCTTGCCATATATGACCGGCAGAATAAGGCGCTCTCGGTATTAGCCAAGGAAGAGACGGAAATTGATGATATTTGCCGACACAAAGGAAAAATCTATTATTCTGTGAAGATTATGGAAGAGGAGGAGGCCGTCGGTGTCAGGCTGAACAGAATGGAACTGGACGGGAGCGGAAAAGAAACGATTTTTGAGTACCGTTATCAGGGAACGGAGCAGGAAATACAGGAAGATGGAATGCCTTCTCTGGGGCTGTATTTTGAAATTGGCGGGGATGAGATTGTGGCGCAGGTGTATATAGGAAACGGAAATCTCGATCCATTTTACCGGATGAAGACTGACGGCAGCGGGCGTGAGAAGATTGGGCAGATGCCGCAATTATATCAATAGATATTGTTAACAAATAATGGTAGATAAAGAAACCAGAATTTGTTATAATTAGTAATATTATTAAGAGAAGCGAAGAGAATGGAAAGCGGCAAACTAAATGTCCTAAATAGTGTTTTTACACGCTAAGCACTTGGGTTACGATGGTATAAAATAAAAATTGGAGCATGAATAACAAACCTTTATTAATCCAGGTCCACTTGCCAACGAGAAAAGAACACAAGATGAAAAGAAAGAATCTAACTTAAGTTAATAAAAAGGAGAAATATGTTTATTCTTTTTGATGAAAACGAAAATATTGAAGTTGTCCCGGGATTTGAACAGACAATAAAACCATTGCTTATTGCATTGCAGAATATAGGTGGGGAAGCGTCTATTGAAGTATTAGACGAAGAAACGATCAAAGTTATGGGGCTTTCTTCGGAAGTTGTGCAGATTAGGCATAAAGGCTCAACTAGGCAAAGCGAAATTTCTTATCGTATGGCTTGGGCTAGGACTTATCTGAAGAAATATGGGCTGATTAAAAATGAGAGTAGAGGAATTTGGTCTTTTACTGATAAGTTTGATGGTGATATTGAGAAAATTGATGTTGATGAAATTGTGAGGAAAGTAAGGAATGAGAACAACTCAAACGGAGAGGAAAAACAACTTCTTACAGGCTTTGAATCGGTTCTTGCGTTCGAGAATATGGTAGGAGCTTTACTGGAGGACTTAGCGGAAAAAGAAGGTAAGAAAATTCGTTTTACATATTTTGATTATGAATATGAAAATTGTGATATTTTGCTTCCAGAAGGTATAGAAGACTGTAAAAAAGAAATAAGGTGCGTTATTAAATATGTCAATAAATCAAGAAGAAATATTTCTAGGTTTTATAAAGAAATGATGCAGATGTTTCATGAAATTTCAGGCGATAGTATGTACCTTTTTGTGACCAATCTTACAGTTGAGCAAGATGTTAAAGAACAATTTGGATGCAATGTTATAGTTTGGGACAAGGATGATTTGGTTAAACGGATAGAACCTGAAGCCTGGTACGCACAATATCTAATTGATCCAAAGAAAGCTTTGATCAAAGATTTGATAGCGTCAGATTTTTCTGGTGAACAAAGAAAAAGTGAAAAAGATAGTTATCTCAAAAAAGTGAAAACAGCGTTTCGTAATCAGGATGTGGTGTTGTTTTTAGGGGCAGGTGTTTCGAAAGATGGTGGAATTCCATTATGGGGAACATTAATAAAAAAATTGCATATTTTTATGTTGAATCAACTGACAAAGGATAAAATGCTCAGTTCTGAAGAACAGAAAATGATGCGGGAACTGGCTTTTAATAATGAGATGGAATCTCCATTGTTACAAATGAGATATATAAAAGCTGCCTTTCAAAATGAAGAATTCTATCAATTCGTGCATGAAGCTTTGTATGATCAGAAATTTAATATAAATACGAAACTATTTGATGCAATTGCTAAAATTTCAATTCCTCAAAGATCATATTGCGGTATAAAAAGTGTTATTACTTATAATTTTGATGATTTGTTGGAAATGAAATTTGAACAAAAAGATATACGATACAATGTTGTGTCATGTGAAGAGGACAGGCCGGCATCGGATAAATTGAATATATATCATGTTCATGGCTATTTGCCCAGTGATCTTGAAAAAAGTGCAGGAAATTTTAATTTAATTTTCTCTGAAGAAGATTATCACAAAGTTTATCAAGATTCTTATTCGTGGTCAAATTTGGCACAATTAAATGCGTTGAAGGAAAATACATGTTTATTTATAGGCAGTTCCTTAACTGATCCAAATTTGAGAAGATTGCTTGATGTGGCCGCAAGAAGTGAAGAAAATGCCAGACATTACGCATTTATGAAGAGAGTTGAGATAAAAAATGATAATGCGGAAAAGCCGGTAAATAGCAATATACTAGATATATATCAGAAGATAGATGATAATATCCAAACTGCATATTATAGGGAGCTAGGATTAAATATTATATGGATAGATGAATATGAAGATATACCGGATATTTTGAAAAGCTTATTGGATTAAGTTTTACGTTTCCTAAAGTTATGCAAGAATTATAACGGAAAAACCCCGGAAATGTATTTCACAGTTCCGGGGTTTTTCCTGTTATTAGGGGAGGATAAGTATTACTTATCTTTAGCATACTATCAGTGTTGCCCGCTTTTTCAGGAATATACATGTGAATAAAAAATTTTTTTCAATTCATTCATCTTAAGGAAATAAAATTTTACTTTTTTTATAAAATGGTATATACTTAGTGCAAATGCGGTAGCGCATCAAGCAGTCGGTATTTGTCCCGGGCGGGACAGGCTGACGAAAAAGATTACAGGATAAAGGTGGTACGGTACAATGGCTTTATTACAACAGTGGCGCGATATGGCGTACTCGGAGACAGCGAATAAGGGTGATTTACAGAGACTTTGGTCTGACTATTTTCAGAAGGAAAAGGAAATTTATGCACAGCTTTTGCAGACACCGGACAAGGCGGTGAAGGGCACAGTCAAGGAGTTGGCGGATAAATACGAAGTGGACCTGATGACCATGGTGGGCTTTCTGGACGGCATTAACGACAGCTTAAAGAAAGCGAACCCCATCGAGGAGATGGAGGAAGACACCAAGGTAAGCCTCGGCTTTGACAAGGAGCTGCTCTACAAGAATATGGTGGCGGCAGGCGCGGACTGGCTGTATAATCTGGAAGAGTGGAACGAGATCTTCGACGAGGACAAGAGAAAGGCTCTTTACAGGGAGCAGAAGCAGTCAACTACCGTCCATAAAGATAAAAAGATTTACCCCAATGATCCCTGTCCCTGCGGCAGCGGAAAGAAGTATAAGAAGTGCTGCGGGAAAAATGCGTAAATTTGTGCTTTACTTTTTAGGCGGTCTGGCATAAAATAAGGATAAGTTTTTGGAAACAGGATAGAGAGCAACACGTTGACGAGAAGAGTAGAATGCGAAAGGCATCAGAGAGAAACGCCGTGAGCTGAAAGCGTTTTTGCCGGAAGTATTTGAAAACCAACTCCGAGTGGCCTTAATACGGCCCGCTGACTTACGTTACAGTCGAATGAGTGGTCCCGATAAGCCGTTCTCATTCTATTGATTAGAAAAAGAGCGCACGGAACAAGAGAGGTGGAACCGCGTAAACATACGTCCTCTGCACAGTCTGATTGACTGTGCAGGGGACTTTTTTCGCGTATAAGCAAGTAAAAAAGGAGGAAACAACATGACACCAACAGAATGGAAAGAAAAAGCGATTGATGCCGTAAGGGGTGAGTTCACCCTTACCAAACTGGATTTCTGCCTGATCGGGGCGATCTGCTTTCTGGCGGGAATCTGCATCGGGATGATTGCAGCGCCGCTTACACATGGTATCACCATATTATCGCATAATGCGAATAATGGCAGCAGCAACTTCAGCAAAAATGGGAATAATCATGGCAACCAATATGAGGGCTGTGAGGAGAAGGGAGGAAAATTATGAAAGTCACATTGAAAGACGGCTCCGCAAAGGAGTACGCACAGGCTATGAGCATTTACGATATCGCGCTCGATATCTCCGAGGGACTTGCCCGCGCGGCATGTGCAGGCGAGGTGGACGGTGAGGTGAAAGATCTGCGGACGATTATCGACGCGGACTGCACCTTAAGTATTTTGACGGCAAACGATCCGGAAGGGCTGCGTGTCATCAGACATACGGCTTCCCATGTGTTGGCGGAGGCGGTGAAACGCCTGTTCCCGGAGGCGAAGGTGACCATCGGTCCGGCCATCGACGAGGGCTTTTACTATGATTTTGACGCAGCGCCTTTTTCCAGAGAAGATTTGGATAAACTGGAAGCGGAGATGAAGAAGATCATCAAGGAAGGGCATAAGCTGGAGCGTTTTACCCTTTCCAGACAGGAAGCCATCAAATACATGGAGGAGAGGAACGAGCCCTACAAGGTGGAGCTGATTCAGGATCTGCCGGAGGACGCAGAGATTTCCTTCTACGATCAGGGCGGCTTTGTGGATCTGTGCGCAGGCCCCCATCTGATGAGCACGAAAAATATCAAGGCATACAAGCTGATTTCCTCTTCCATGGCATATTGGAGAGGGGATTCCGACAGGGCGCAGTTACAGCGTATCTACGGCACCGCCTTTGCGAAAAAGGAGGAGCTTGAGGCGTATCTGGAGCATTTGGAGGATATCAAGCGCCGGGATCACAATAAACTGGGCCGCGAGATGGAATTGTTTACCACAGTGGATGTGATCGGACAGGGACTTCCGCTGCTTCTTCCCAAGGGAACAAAGATGGTGATGAAGATGCAGCGTTGGATTGAGGATCTGGAGGATAAAGAGTGGGGGTATGTGAGAACCAAGACTCCGCTCATGGCAAAGAGCGATCTCTACAAGATGTCCGGACACTGGGATCACTATAAGGAAGGCATGTTTGTTCTGGGAGACGAGGAGAAGGACAAAGAGGTGTTTGCCCTGCGTCCCATGACCTGTCCCTTCCAGTATTATTGTTACAAGAATACGCAGCATTCCTACCGCGATCTGCCCATCCGTTACGGTGAGACATCTACCCTGTTTAGGAATGAGGACTCCGGCGAGATGCACGGTCTGACCCGTGTGCGTCAGTTCACGATCTCTGAGGGGCATTTGATTGTCAGGCCGGATCAGATGGTGGAGGAGTTCAAGGGCTGTATTGCATTGGCAAAATATGTTATGTCAACCTTAGGCCTGTTGGATGATATTACATGGCATCTGTCCAAGTGGGATCCGGAAAATCCGGAGAAATATATTGGTGAGCCGGAGGTGTGGAACGAGACGGAGGCGCATATCAGAAATATTTTGACGGAGCTTGACCTTCCCTTCACGGAGGAGGTGGGCGAGGCCGCTTTCTACGGACCGAAGGTGGATATAAACGCAAAGAACGTATACGGCAAAGAAGATACCATGATCACGATTCAGTGGGACGCTTTGCTTGCAGAGCAGTTTGACATGTATTATATCGATGCAAACGGTGAACGCATCCGCCCGTACATTATTCACAGGACATCGCTCGGATGTTACGAGCGGACGTTGGCGTGGCTGATCGAGAAATATGCCGGTAAATTCCCCACATGGCTATGTCCGGAGCAGGTGCGCGTGCTGCCCATTTCCGAAAAATACGAAGCCTATGCGGAGGAAATCAGAAAGGAGCTTGCGCGGGCTGATATTGACGTGACAGTGGATAATCGTTCCGAAAAGATTGGATTTAAGATCCGTGAAGCGAGACTCGCAAAAGTGCCCTATATGTTAGTGGTGGGCGCGCAGGAGGCGGAGGATAAAACAGTGTCCGTCAGAAGCCGTTTCGCCGGGGATGAGGGCGTGAAACCCCTCGCAGATTTTATCGACCAGATCTGTAAGGAGATTCGGACGAAGGAGATCCGTAAGGAAGAGATCGTCGAGGAGAAGAAGGCGTAGGAAAACAGGAGCGCACGGATGGCATGAATTTTAGGAAAAAAATGGCAGGCAGGGACATTTTGGGATATCTTCTGCTTGGAATCAGCGCGGTCATGCTTTTTAGAAGCGCGACATTATGTTTCAGCAATGATATCTGGTATGACGAACTTTTCACCGTGGGAATGGCGGAACATTCCTACGGCGAATTGGTTCGCTTTACAGCGGCAGACGTGCATCCGCCGCTGTATTATTGTATTGTCAAATTGTTTGCAGACTTATGTAAACTAGCTGTACCCTCCGCAGGAACGGTGATACCGGCCAAGTTGGTGTCCGTTATGCCCTATTTTATTTTGTTGGCCTACGCTATGACATGGATCCGCAGGAGGTGGAGCGCCTTTGCGGGCGGGCTGTTTTTATTTTGTGTGACGGCTATGCCTCAACTTTCAGCCTATACGGTGGAGGCGCGGATGTACGGTTGGGCGCTTTTGTTTGTGACGGCAGCCTTTCTGCACGTCGACGGGATGCTGACGGCTGTGAAGAGGATGCGCAGTCTGCATGGGGCGGCCCTGGTGTTCTATGGTCTTGCCGCCGCATATACCCAGTATTTCGCCTGCGTGGCGGTGGTGATGGTCTATCTGTATCTGCTGCTACTGCTGTGGATGCGGGATCGGAGCAGGATCAGGGAGTGGCTGCTTTGCGTGGCGGCATCTGTGATCGGCTATGTGCCATGGCTTTTTGCCCTGGCGGGACAGATCAGCGCGGTGCGGGAGAACTACTGGATTTTGCCGTTAACGTGGCGGTCTCTTGGCGGATGCGTCAAGTTTATCATGAAGCCCGCATTTCATAATGAAATGGTAAATATTGTGCTTGCCGTGGCTTTGACAGTGGGCTTTGCGGGGATGTTTTTTTGGTGCGGTTGGCAGTATAAACTCGAACATAAGGGTAGAGTTTTGGAAGAAAGCACGGGAGAAAGGAGATTTGTGACGGCGGCCGCGGGGATATGGGTGTTGGCCGGGGTAGTTGGCTTTGGCTTCGCAGCGTCCCTGCTGATTCGGCCTGTCTTTGTCTATCGTTATATGATTCCGGCGCTTGGGTGCTTTTGGCTGAGTTTTGCGCTCTGTGCAGATGAAATATTATGTAAACTACAAAACGGTCAGACGGAGCAGGTGCAGACGTGGAAGAAGGAAGCGGGGCAGGAACGCCGTTTCAGGTTTTCGGAGGGTAATTGGATTTCGGGCTGCTGCATGGTCTTTCTGTGCCTTGTTGTTATCGTCGGTCTGCGCGATTACCGTGCTTTTATGGGCGAGGAGGAGTATAAGATCGTGTCCATGAAGGAGACGGAGACGGCCCTTTCCCTGATCGGTCCGGAAGATGCGGTTCTCTATAACTTTGACCAGGTGCAGGCTGTGACAGGCTATTATCTGCCGGAAACGGTGGAACGGCTGCTGTGGCAGACGGAGGGGGAGAAGCTGATTCAGGAGATCACTTCACCCTGCGGACAGGTTGAGGATGTGGAGGAAATCCGGCAGATGCTTGGACAGACGCAGAGTGGGGAAAATCAAAAAAACATTTGGTTTATCGGCAGTTTTAACAGCCGGGACGGGATTGTGGCAGAGTGGCAGGAGAACGGGCTTTGCGTGGAGGAAATGGGAAGTTTTTTGTTGGAGCGTTATTGGTTTAACTTGTATAGAATTTCGGATTTTGACCATACTACCTTTTAGAGATCATTTCATGAAGGAGGTAACTATGGCAGAATTAAAATGTGGCGTGTTAAACTGTAGCTATAATCAGGAGGAGTACTGCTGTAAAGGGGATATTATGGTGGGCGGCAGTCATGCCTGTGACTGTGATGGAACCTGCTGTGAGAGCTTTTCCCAGAGACGCGGCGATTCCTATATCAGTTCCCTGGAGCATCCCTGCAGGACGATCAGCATCGACTGTGAGGCGGCAAAGTGCGTATACAATTCCAACTACAAATGCCACGCGGAGCACGTGGATATCAGGGGCGGCGGCGCCTGCGACTGCAGAGAGACATCCTGCGCAACGTTCAGGGAGGCCTGAACCGGCGGAATGGGTTGCCAGTTTTGTTTTTTTATATTACAATAGTCATGTTGGACGCAAGCCGTTTGGCTTGCGTCTTAGTATAGGGGAAAGGCAAACGTGATCTATGAATAGAAAAAAAGCAAATTTCCTCCTGTCACTGGGATGCGCCTTCATTTTGGCAGCCTGCGGTGGCGGAGAGGCCGTACATACAAACGCGGATATGCCGGCGGCGGAGGCGGCGCTTTCGGAGGAAACGGAAGACGCAGAGGAAGAGAAGCATTCCGGGGATGGCGCAGAGACGGTGGACGAAGAAGCGGAACAGTCTGAGGACGGCAAAGAGGCGAAAGCCGCGGAGGGAAGCCTGATGCCCCCCATGGAGATGGATGAAACGCTGAGAAATCAGCTGACAGAGGAAATGTTAGAAGAAAATGAGATGGACACTTCTGTGGTGGAGAGTGCGCCCGTAACAAAGGGATGCAGTTTTACCCTGCCGGAAGATTTTTCTGAGTCGGAGGACATAGAGGGCATGTATGTGACCAAGCGGTATCCCATCGATGCCTCCACGATTTATTATGTGGCGCTTGGAAGGGATGTGACGCTGCAGTTGATGACGGAGGAGACCTTCAAGGCGCAGGCAGAAGAAAACTTCCGCAAGGAGTACGGAGAGGATATAGAAGTGCACATTGACAGTTTTGAGCGGATTCAGATCGACGGCTGTCCGGCCTTTCGCATTCTGTGCCATTATCAGGTTGGCGATACGAAGATGTCGCAGTTAGAGTATGCGATCAATGCGGACAAGAGCTACGTGATCACCTATTCCCAGACGGACGACTACGACCGGATGGAGGAGTACGAGGCCAGTGCGGAGACGATTCATCTGGAATTTTGAGTGGGAAATATTAACTATTCTTTTACAAAATAATTGACATTGGAAAGGGCAAAACCTATAATCATACATGGTTATACCCCACACTTGAATATGAAGGAGGATTTGTAACATGAAGAAATTAATTGCATTAAGCTTTGCTCTGGCACTTACCTTTTCTACCACAGTATGTGCGGCAGAGCCCAATCTGGACAAGATTGATACGTTGGCGTCTGAGGCGGAGAAGTCCCTTCCTGAGTACGTAGCAAATGCCGTTTCCGAGATGGAGGGCATTGATGCCGTTTCTACAGTTGCTTCCGCAAGCAATCTGGTAACAGACGGCAAGACAACCAACGCTACCTGCGTTGTCGGCAAGGTAGAGACAGGCGCAATTGAGTATGCACAGCAGAAAGCGGCAGCAGTTGGCGGCAATATGCTTGCAGTAGTAGAGCTCACCGCTCCCGGCGTTACACTTGTTGACGCACAGGTTACCCTTAACGTTGTAGGCGTTAAGGCAGGCGATACTGTTTCCGTATACAAGAGCGTTAAGGGCGAGTGGACAGCGGTTGACGTTGTAGCGATAGCTGACGATGCTGTTACCATCAAGTTTGACTCCAAGGGTATCTATACGGTGATTAAATAATCGGACACCGGTTTTATTTACAGTTAGCAGATGAATGTCAATGACAAGTGTGGATGTACAGGCCGGTCTTTTGAGAGCGGCCTGTACCATTTTTACAAAAGTCCATTTGATTTACGAAATGGTATTGACATCAGCCAGAGGCTTATGGTATAGTAGCACATGTGCGAGAGCACAGACAATCAAGCAGAGTATCCACTCTCACCTTGCAACAATCGGGTTCGCAAGCGTTCATAGCTCTTAGACAGACCGTTGGGAAACGGGATATTTTGGGCGTTTATGATCGGGTGGATAGCTATGCTATCCATTTTGTCGTGTATAGGCAGAGTCACAGGAAGTTTTCTTATGGGAGGGCAAAAAGATTAGCGACTTATTTATTAATGAGCAGATCAGAGACAGGGAAGTACGTGTGATCGGGGCAGACGGAGAGCAGTTGGGCGTCATGCCGACGAAGGAAGCGATGAAACTTGCAGAGGAAGCAGGTGTGGATCTTGTTAAGATTGCACCTACGGCGAAACCACCGGTGTGCAAGATTGTGGACTATGGTAAGTTCAAATACGAACAGGCCAGAAAAGACAAGGAAGCAAAAAAGAAACAAAAAATTGTGGAGATTAAGGAGATCAGACTGTCTCCGAATATTGACACAAATGATCTGAATACGAAGATAAACGCTGCCAGAAAGTTTATCGGCAAAGGTGACAGAGTCAAAGTTACGCTGCGTTTCCGCGGCCGTGAGATGGCACATATGAATACCAGTAAGCATATTTTGGATGACTTTGCGGAGGCGCTTTCCGATATTGCGGTGATGGATAAGGCGCCGAAGGTGGAAGGCAGAAGTATGACCATGTTTTTAGCTGAGAAGCGTTAGTTTCCCGGTTAAAATAGATGATATCTTGGATTGATATCTTGTAACAGGAATAAAAATACAGGAGGAACAGTAAAATGCCGAAAATGAAAACCAGCAGAGCTGCTGCAAAACGTTTCAAGGTGACTGGAACGGGTAAGTTGAAGAGAAATAAAGCGTACAAGCGCCATATCTTAACCAAAAAAACAACGAAGAACAAGAGAAATCTCAGAAAGCCTGCGATGACGGACAAGACAAATGTAAAGAATATGAAGAAGATCTTACCGTACCTGTAAGCGCCTTATTTCATAAGACGGCAGAGCAGATTAAGGGATTGGTAAATTTAGGAGGAAAAAGACATGGCAAGAATAAAAGGCGGTTTGAACGCCAAGAAGAAACATAACAGAGTGTTAAAACTTGCGAAAGGTTACAGAGGCGCAAGATCGAAGCAGTACAGGGTGGCAAAGCAGTCCGTAATGAGAGCGCTTGCAACATCCTATTCCGGCAGAAAAGAGAGAAAGCGTCAGTTTAGACAGCTTTGGATCGCGCGTATCAATGCGGCGGCCAGAATGAACGGCCTGTCCTACAGCAAATTTATGTATGGCCTGAAGAGCGCAGGTGTGGATATGAATAGAAAGATGCTTGCTGAGATGGCAGTCAATGACGCGGCAGGCTTTACAACCCTTGCAGAACTCGCAAAGGCAAACTTAAAATAAGTTAAAATCGGGAGACATGGCGCTTAAGCCGTGTCTTTCTTTATAGGAGGTTTTTATGGGAGTATTGGATGGATTGAAACCGGAAAGTGTGTTTCATTATTTTGAGGAAATCAGCCGCATACCGCACGGTTCCGGCAATATCAGACAGATCAGTGACTATCTGAAAGCGTTTGCCGAGAGGCAGGAACTTTTTTGCGTGCAGGATGAGGAGGGCAACATTGTTATTGTCAGGGAATCAGCCCCCGAATATGAGGATGAGAAGCCCTATATCCTGCAGGCTCACATGGATATGGTGGCGGTGGCTGCGCCGGGATATGAGATTGACATGAAAAAGGATCCCCTCAGACTTAAGGTTGAGGACGGAAAGGTTTATGCCGAAGGGACAAGTCTTGGCGGTGACGACGGAATTGGCATGGCATACTGCATGGCGCTTCTGGCGGCGGATGAAATTTCCACGCCCCGCCTGGAGGCAATTTTCACGGTCAACGAGGAAATCGGTATGGAGGGAGCCAAGGCGCTTGATCTTTCCATGCTGCGTGGAAACCGCATGATTAATTTGGACCAGGAGGAGGAAGGCATTTTTATTACAAGCTGCGCCGGCGGAGCCAGCGTGCGGGTAGAAATTCCCTTGAAAAAAGAGAAGATACAGGAGGAAATGCTTCGGCTTACCGTCAGGGCCAAAGGGCTTTTGGGAGGACACTCCGGTATCGAAATCAATAAAGGCAGGAGCAATGCAAACTGGCTTTTGGGATCGCTTCTGTGTGGTCTGTCACTGCGGTATGAAGTCAGACTGCTTCATCTGCGGGGCGGTCTTGCGGATAATGCGATTCCCAAAGAGGCGGAGGCGGAGATACTGGTGCGTGAAGCGGATCGGGAGAATGTGATGTCATGGTTGGAAACAGAAGGAGGAAAGGTGAGAGAGTCGCTGCAGGTGATAGAACCGGGCCTTGTATTGGAAAAACTCTTCCATGATGGTATAGTTTCGGAGGGGGAGGCGTTTTCAAAAGAGTCTACGACCAATGCGCTCTCCTGCCTGTGTAAGCTGCCAAACGGCGTTATCGCTATGAGTAAGGATGTGGAGGGGTTGGTGGAAACCTCCCTGAATCTTGGTCTTTTGTCTTTGGAGGAAGATAGCGTATGCCTGCAATACGCGGTCAGAAGCAGTATAGATAAAGATAAGGAGCATCTTTGCAGGCATATGACAGAGATCGCACAGCGCGCGGGGGCTTCGGTTGCAATTAAAGGCGTATATCCCGGTTGGGCTTACCGCAAGGATTCGCCGCTGCGGGAGAAGATGGTGCGGGTTTATGAGCGAATGTATGGGAAAGCGCCGGTGTTGGAGGCGATTCACGCAGGTCTGGAGTGCGGCATTCTGGCCGGAAAGATTGACAATCTGGACTGCGTCAGCATTGGGCCTGATCTGGAGAATGTGCACACGGCCCAGGAGAGCATGAGCATTGCATCGGTGGAAAGAGTCTGGGCATTTCTGGTGGAGGTCCTGACGCTCAGGGATGAATGACAGGGGGATATTTTCCAACAGATGTTGACAGATGTCGGGGAAATATCGTAGAGTATAGTTAAGTGGGATGAAAAGGCCGCTCCGGGGAGAAGTATGGTTATGATAAAAACGGATATGAAAGATGTACTGATGGGATTGGACCGCTATGAAGTTTTTTTGGAAAAACTGCAAAAAGAGATAGAGAATGTGGGCGACGACCGCATTGTGATCATTTATACGGATATCAAGCATTTTAAATATATCAACGATACCTATGGTTATAAAGTGGGAGATTCTCTGCTGAGGGATTTTGTCAATGAATTCATGAAGCAGGAAGCTGTCATTCTCTGCGCCGCAAGGGTGTATTCCGACAATTTTGTCACGGCCGGCAGGATTTCACCGAATGGTCTGAGCAATGAAGAGTTTCGCGATCTCATTTATCAGTTGAATTTGGAGCGTGAAGCGAAATTCCGTGAGAAATATCTAAACAGCAGACTGCAGTTTTGTACCGGAATCAGCGTGGTTGATAAGAACAGCAGAAGCCTTGATGCGGAGACTGCGGTTTCCAACGCCAATCTGGCAAGGAAAGTGGCCAAGGAGATGGAAGAGGATTGCTGTGTCCTGTTTGACCAGAGTATGATGGAGGGAATCAGGCGGGAGGTTGAAATTACGTCCAGTATTCCCAGAGCGCTTTCCCAGAGAGAATTTCAGGTTTATTTTCAGCCGAAGATCGACACGGATACGCTTTCCCTGATTGGGGCGGAAGCGTTGGTTCGTTGGCAGAAAGCCGACGGCACTTTTGTGTATCCGGATGAGTTTATACCATTGATTGAGCGGAGCGGACAGGTTGTGGAAGTGGACTACTATGTGTACAGGGAAGTGTTCCGTTTCCTGTCCAACCGCCTGAGAGAAGGGAAACGGGTAGTGCCCATTTCCGTGAACGTGTCCAGAGTGCATTTAAACAGGATGCAGATTTTGGAGTATGTGAAAGGATTGATGGAAGAGTTTCAGGTGCCCTGTTCCCTTGTGGAATTTGAGCTGACAGAAAGCATTTATCTGGAAAATACGGAACGCGCGTTGGAATTGATAAAAGGTTTACATAAAATGGGATTTAAAATTTCCATGGATGACTTCGGCTCCGGATATTCTTCTCTGAACTTACTCAGCAAGCTGCCGATTGACATTATTAAGTTAGACAGGGTCTTCCTGAAAGAGGGTGAGATGCAGGAGAATGACAGGATTATCATTTCCTGCGTCGTGGATATGGCAAAGAGATTGAAAATTACATCTCTGTGCGAGGGCGTGGAAACGCAGGAGCAGTGTAACTACCTGAAAGAGGTGGGCTGCCAGATGCAGCAGGGCTTTTACTTTTCAAGGCCCATTCCGCAGGAGGTTTTTGAAAAATTTCTGGAGGAAAGCGTGGAAGTATAAGTTATAATGAAACAGGTGAAAAAGTTTTAAGATAAAGCTTGCATTTCCCGGATGAATTCGTTATAATAATATTTGTTTTTCGGGGTGTGGCTCAGGTGGTAGAGCGCTACTTTAGGGAAGTAGAGGCCGCAAGTTCAAGTCTTGTCACTCCGATAGGAAAACCCCAGTAATCACAGTAAAAGTGGTTACTGGGGTTTTTCGTTTATGAGGAATTTACAAATATTTCATCTTTACACAAGAACATATGTTTGATAAGATGAAATTACATTCATCAGCGGAAGGAGGTGAAGGGAATGGAAGAGATGCTGCAAGAGGGGATGTTGGCGGATGGTCAGGCAAACATACCGATCCAGATGATGTCGCTGACCGACCGGGACGGGAGAATGACACCCCTGTGGTTTCGATTGGAAACAGGGGATCACGAGGTTCGGTTATGCCGGATTGAGCAGGTGGTGTCCAGAGATGAAAAGAAGTATGTGGGCGTACGGGAGAAGCAGTTTGTCTGCAGGATCAGGCTAGGGGAAGTCTGTAGAACCCTTGAAATGCGCTATAATGTGGAAACCCAAAAATGGCGGATTTTCCAATTCCTGTAGCGGTGGGAAAATATGTGTTTCATATTGATGTCAACAGCGCGTTTCTCTCCTGGACTGCAGCGTACCGGGTGAATGTGTTAGGTGAAAAAGAGGATATCAGATTGATACCGAGCATTGTAGGAGGAGATCAGGAAAAACGTCATGGAATTGTCCTTGCGAAAAGCACACCGGCCAAAAAATTCGGTATCCAGACAGGAGAACCGATTGTGGCGGCTCAGAGAAAGTGCCCCGGCCTGGTGATTGTGCCGCCGGATTATGGCCTGTATGTCAAATCTTCCAGAGCGTTTATGAAAATATTAAAAGAATATAGTGACAATGTGATCCAGTATAGCATTGACGAGGCATGGGTGGTATTTGAAGGGTTTGAGAAGCTTTATGGACGGGACCAGATGGTAAATCTTGCCTATGAACTGAAAGACAGGATCAGAGACGAGTTAGGCTTTACTGTAAATGTGGGAATATCTGAAAATTTTCTGCTGTCAAAGATGGCAGGTGATTTCTCTAAGCCGGATAAAGTGCACACTCTTTTTCCGGAAGAGATGGAACAGAAAATGTGGCCGCTTCCCGTCTCCGATTTATTTTTGGTGGGGCGGGCTACCGTTGAAAAGCTGCACAATCTGGGCATACAGACCATAGGGGAGCTTGCGAAGGCCGACGAAGGGATGATTCGGGCACATTTGAAAAAACACGGAGAGTCCATTCAAGGGTTTGCAAGAGGCGTGGACCTGGAGCCGGGCATGATCGCTCATGAGGCCAATAAAGGATATGGCAACAGTATGACCGCTCCTGTGGATATCGTTACGGAGGAATATGCACGGCATCTTTTGCTTTCCCTCAGTGAGACGGTGGGAGCGAGACTCAGAAATGACAGCGTGATGATCAGCGTGGTCAGTGTACAGCTGACAACCTGTGAATTTAAGCGGATGAATAAACAGATGCAGTTGGATTCTCCCACAAATATTACGGAGAAAATCTATGAGTCAGCCTGCCTGCTTTTTGACAGGCTGTGGGATAAAAAAACACCGCTCAGGCATTTGGGGATTCATACCTCAAAAGTACAGGAGGAAGCGGGCCGCCAGTACAACATTTTTGATATGGAGAAAAATGAGAGACTGGAAAAACTGGATAAAGCAGTAGATCATATCCGGGGGAAATATGGAGAGGACGCAATTTTCCGTGCCAGTTTTTTAAAAGGAAATGTATCCCATATGAGCGGCGGATTGAATAAAGAGAGGCGAAGCGGGGTTACATTAGGAATAGACGTAGAAGGCGAAAACGTCAGGGACCTGTGAAGAACGGTAGAAAATTCAGAGAGGAACCGGAGAAACGATGTGCGGAAGATTTTATATAGACGATGAGACAGCGCGGGAAATAGAAAAAATCGCAAGAAGGATTGACCGGAAAAAGGCGAAGACCGGAGATGTCTATCCTTCAGAATCAGCGTTGGTTTTGCGGGCTGATCAGGATAGTATGGTGGCAGAAACGCTTAAGTGGGGCTATGAGTCTGCAAGGAAGAATACGCTGATTTTCAATGCCAGAACAGAAACGGTGAGGGAGCGTCCCATGTTTCGTTATGATTATGAAACGCGCCGCTGCCTGATTCCGGCATGCAAATTCTATGAGTGGAAAGATGTGGGGACTAAGAAGAAGGAGAAGTATGAGTTTTTTGCCACGGGAGAGGTCTTATATCTGGCAGGCATCTATCATAAGGATCCGGAGGGCGACCGCTTTACCATTCTGACCCGAGAGGCGGAGGGGTGTATGGCCGACATACACAGCCGTATGCCTCTGATACTTCGGCGTGAGGATATGGCACAATGGCTGTTTTCAAAGGCGGAAGCGGAAAAACTGCTAAACAGTCATTTTATGGAACTGCAAAGACAGAAGAGCGCGGCGGGGGAATATCAGCAGATGAGTTTGTTTTAGAACGGGAATGGAGGGCATCATGCAATCGGCTTTTTGATGATGCCCTCTTTTCATTTAGATATGAAAATCTTTTCTGGGATGTTTTGTGGCGAGAATATTCCGCTGCTTCGCCACCGTGACATGGGTATATATTTCTGTAATGTTGATGGAGCTATGTCCCAACATTTCCTGAATATAGCGGATATCCACATCAGCCTCCAGGAGGCTTGTCGCAAAGGTATGGCGGAACATGTGCGGCGTTATGTGTTGGTCTATGGAAGCAAGAGCGGTATATTTGTTGATCATTCTGCGCACTGACTGATCAGACAGTGCTTTTCCCGATTGGTTCACGAAAAAATGGCTGCAGGATTGTATTTTTGTATGAAAGGCAGCTCTGTATTTGGCGAGCACATGAAGCACGGATTCGGTGCCGATCTGAATGCGGCGTTCCTTGTCGCCTTTGCCGTAGATGAGGATTGTGCCGTCGTGTAAATTCACGTCGCCGACTTTCAGGGAGCAAAGTTCCGATATTCTCATGCCGGTGGCAAATAAAAGTTCGGAAACGGCGGCATCTCTTAAGGCGTTTCGCTTCTGGTACGGTGTGCGGGCGCTCTTTTCCTGATTGTAAATCGTAGTCAGAAACAATTCGATAGTAGGGAGGGGGATGGTTTTGGGAAGGATGACAGGTTCGCGGAAACGAATCAGGATTTTGTTAAAGGGATTCTTTGCGATGATTTCCCTGTATTCCAGGTAATGGAAAAAGGCTTTGACAGAGGCTATTTTACGTTTTACGGTTTTGGGTTTGTACTGCTCATGAAGCCGGATGATATACTGTTCCAATGAGTCGGAAGTTATGGCAGTGATCGTGACATCCGGATTCTGCCAGGCAAACTGCCGCAGGTCAATGCGGTATGCCTTGAGTGTTTTTTCATCGAGACATTTCTGAAAGCGGCAGTACTCCAGGTAGTTTTTTGTGTACTCGTTTATTGTGTCCATGGTCTGAATCTCCTTTGTGTTTTTTACTATCGTATCTCAATTCTGCAAAAAAAGGAAAAGTTTGTGCTATAATTGGGAAAAAGGCTGATAAAAATATAATAGGAAACAGGGAAGAACTGTGTATGAAGCTGACTTGGTGTCTACGCAATACAGGCTAAAATGAATTTAGAGGTATTTTATTTGGCAGATGATGATAAAAAGAAAGAAATGATAGTTGATATTATTCTTGAGGGAGTGGAACAATTATCAAAGTATGTTTCATTTAGCCTACATAGTATTTCGGATGCCTGTATGAAAATTGCCGGTAACAACTATATCAATGAGTGGACGTGGAAAAAAGCAAAGATAAATAAAAAGATTGTTGCGATTTGGATAGAGCATGGACTGAGAGAAGTAAATGTTTTCATGAAAATTTCTTCAGGAGACGGTACAATGCTGAAAAAAGAGCTGATTATTAGTACATTGCCAGATGAATGGGCGTACAGCCAATATTTGGGAAAGTTGGTGCGGATTTCAGAAAATTTGGTGGCGTTAATAGATAAATCAGGAAAGGAAGTTATGAGATCGGAAGTGTGATAGCTCTTTGGGGATCATAGCATATGGGAGTGCAGTGGGATGAAAAGTGGGACAATGGAAAAATTGAGTGGATTCAACATCAATATGGCAGAAGATTTTGTGTTGAATCAAACGTATAAGCCGTATGAGGACTATTTAAGACAAACTTTAAGCGGGGAAGGAATGGTCGGAGAAAATAACTATTTATTGCTGTGGAAAAAGAATGAAATAGAAGAATTGAATGATTTGTATGAGACACGTGAGTTTTTGAGTGATGTGATACTGATTGGATCTGACGGTGGAGATATGGCATATGGTATAGACATAAAAGGCAGATATATAGAGGTTCCGTTTATTGGAATGGATGATGAAGAAATGAAAGTGATCGGAAATAGCTTTGATGACTTTATCAATTATATATGGGGCAAAGAATAGCTGTGCGGATTAAGGAAGCAGGCTTAGAGCTGTATACATAGAAAGGGAATGTAACTGAAAGTGGATATTGAGAAAAGAGAACGTTTAGAACAACTTAAGAGAGAGAATAAAGAGAGGCAGCGAAAAGAGGAAATTGAAAATAACGTTTTGCTTTCAGAGTGTAAGGCGGCTTTAGGAACTGCTGGACAACTGTTAGGGGAGGAAGAAAAACAAATGGTATATCGTGTATTTAAAGAAAAAGTGCCATTTCTTCCGTGGGGAATAGATTGGAAAACGTTTCAATCATCTTATAAAACAGATAAAATCGAGCGCTGTTGAATCAGACACCTGGCTTTTTTCTGTAGACTACAAAGAGATTATTGAGTTTCATCATGATCGTGGAATTACATATGGGATGGTAAACGAAAGAGAGTAATAACAAAACTTTCTTTTTTATTTTCATTGACATCGGGATATACTCTAAATATAATAGAAGTACAGAAATAAATACATGAAAACGTACATTTTTAGAGGAGGGGAGGATAAGACATGTTAGCGGTAAAATCTGTAAATGTTCGGGATAACTTCAAAGAATGGTGTGATAAAATCAGCATGGGTGAAACTGTTGTTATTTCAAGGCCGAGAAACCAAAATATCTATATGATCAATGAAGCCGAATATAACGCCTTACAGAAAGCTAAGCGAAACGCTGAATATCTTGCTATGTTGGATAAATCAGATGAAGAACTGAAAGCCGGAAAAGTAGTAATCAAGACTATGGAAGAACTGGAAGCTATGGAGAATTGAAACCATGAATGTTTTATTTACTGATACCGGTTGGAATCAATACACAGAATGGCAGGGGCAAGATAAATAGACCGTAAAACGAATATATGAAATGTCCGATAATCAAATTATTGTGAAATCCTGCAAGGGACATTATGAAGATTAAAGAATGGGAAGATGTAAAAGGGTACTTGGCTGAAGGCGGATGAAAGCTTTCAGCCTTTTTCCTAAATGGAAATATTTACACCCGATCGTTTTACGAAAGGTTCGGCACACGTCAGACAGATTTGCAGATAGAAGATGCAGATCTGCATGTGGTAGTTATTAAGACATAGAAATAATTTAGAAGCTTTGTTGGGTGGAGGAGTTAGTGGTACAGTGGATAGGATGGATGAGCTAAAGTAATTGGTTGTTTGTCCGAAAGGTTGATGATATGGAAAGATGGAAAGAAGTGTTCGTTGGTGAAATTCCAAAAGCTGCTTATCAAATGCAGCTAATAAATGGAGAGGAACAGGGACTAACGATAAAACTATCAAGTAGTCATATATGTGTAGCGATTAAATTTGGTATCGTTCAGGCAATGCGGATGTTAGATGAAGGAATTGTACAAAGTAGCCTTTATTGTGACAATGAGATACAGAAATATAAAGATAATGATTTTCAAAATGTCATTTATGAAGTGCAGGATGGGGAATTTGCAAACCAAATAAATAAAATATCTGATGGCTATGGACAAGCATTAGATTTAAAACATTATGTTGTAATCACTCAAAATTATAATGTTGATATTGTCACGGAATGGGAACCAAGAATAGAAACGTATTAAATAAAGTAGGAAGCGACAGAATTATGATAAAAGAAAATAAAGTGTCTTTATGGTTGGGATATTGTGAAAATGCAGACGATTTTAAGAATTACATAGAGGTATCGTATGACGAAAATGGCGATTATGTTCCCTCAAAATTTCAAATAAGTTATGCAATTAAACAATATGATTTAGATGCAATAGAAAGTGATTGGATTTCAGGGAGATGTTCAGACGTAGAGTCACTTCTAAAAGGATTTTCAAGGGATTTTGAAATAATACCTCAATTTCAAAAAATGTTAGAATATAAAAATATTCAAAATTATAATAGTATTGTTCTTTTATATAATTTTGAATATACGTTTGCTGATTATACTGACGAGAAGTTAGAGTATATTGGATGTGCAGACTTTAGTGCCATTACTTAAGGGCGGTATAACCTAAGCGGACATGGACTTGAAAGTTAGTTGGTGGAGAAATTAATTAACCTATTCAGTGTAAAGTGTTTTTAAGGATTAAAAATAAAATTACTCGTCAATATGGGTGCCGGATTTAAGCATAGTAGATCAATTTACAACAGATTGAGGTGAATCGAATGAGAATTACAGAAATAAATACAATTATTAAATCTGTTGCATATAATGGAGAAATTTTTATTAATCTTCAGGAGTTGCATCATTTGCTAAAGACGGATTTTAGAATACAAATGGAGGAGTGTATTATTACGCCATATTATATTCAAGATGATAAGCGAATGGAATTATATCAATATGAGTTTTGTTGTACTAATGAGGTTGACTTTGAAGAGTTCATTCTCAAATTAACTGGTAAGGAAAAGATAAGAGATATTTCAGAAGAAATTCGGTATCTTAGAAGAAAATGCTTTTCAACATGTGATGAATCGAATGGACTATCTGATTTTCTAACATTTCTTTTTGATAACAAAGTTTTAATGGAAGAAATCAAAAAGGTATTTGGTGATTACATTGCAGAAAATTTATACGCAGTAGTTTATTAAAGAATGATATCATTCGTATTTTCATGGCCTGACGGAAAAATGGAGGCGTACTGGACCCGGACGGATAGTTGGAGAAGTAAAATGGTATACAGAATATATTTACGTGAGGGCAGGGCAGGCTTTTATATCCATCCCACAGAGGTATGGGAAAAGGTGGAGCAAGTCAAAGTTTATCAATATTGGGACGAGCCGTGATTTGCGCACCGGTGTCTAATGAGGATAAATTAAGCCAAACAGGAGATGTTTTCCTAATTAAAGCACCTAAGAATGGAGTTACAGATTTAGTGAAAATTATGAAGTATTTTAGTTTAGATATCCCGATGGTACAATTGTTATCATTATCGAAAGAGCTTCCGTGTATGTTAATTAATGGGATTAGCCATGCAAAAGCTATTAAATTAATGAAAAAAGTTGGTCAGCCAGATATTTTTGAGTTTCAAGAAAAAGGTCACTAAATTATAAAGCAAGGCTCCCTGTGAGCGAGAAATTATTATGATCTGAGCGGACATGGGACTGAATAGGGATATGTGAAATGATGGAGAAATTATGAATATAGAGGCGGTGGATAAATTTATCGAGTATATAGAAGGAATGATGCTGTTGTGTAAGGGGGAACATGTTAGAGACAACAGGGGGTGCTATCCAAAGGATGAATATATAAAAGGCATTGTCGCGGAAGCAAAGGAGTTAATAAAATACGGAGAAGTTGAGGTGGCACTTGAAAATATTCTTGAAAATTTGAGTGAGGTTTCAATTGGTATAGATCATGAGGCGGTACAGTTGGTAAAACAAGCTTTTGAGGAGAAATATTCAAATAGAATTGAACGGATATTGAGTTCACTGGATAATTGACAACAAAATCAGATTACATAGTAATAGCAGTCTATATTATATATGAGCACAAAAGATAGTAGGGGATTAAGAAAAAAGGAATAGAAAGGGCATATTGATATGGCAATCATTGAAGAAGGGGGGATTAAGTTTCTGGATGGAATAACAGGTAAATACATTGTTGTGGAAAGTGATAGGATAGTCGATTACATAGAATACATGAATAAAAATAAAATAAAAGCTATTTACTTGTGTAGTTTGTATTATTTCAACAAAGAGGTTGATTTTTTACAGCAATGTAATTTTATAGAGCGATTAAATATTACAAGCAGCTCTATAGAAAATTACAGTGGACTGTCTTATTTGCATAGATTACAGGAATTGTCATTAAATGAACCCAAAGGAAAAGTTGATTTAGGAAATCATATGGATTTAAAAAGTTTATCTGTTGAATTTAACAAAAATATTGTTGGAATGGGACAGTTAAAAAATATAAAGAAGCTAAGTTTATGGAATTACAGACCTAAAAGTAAAAATTTAAGTGAAATTAGCGAGTTGAAAGACCTCCAAGAGTTAGAAATCATTAAGTCGTCCATTCATTCACTAGAAGGCTCCGGAAATTTGCGAAATCTTGAGAGATTGAAGCTGGGTTATTTAAACCAATTATCTTATATTGACGAATTGGAAAAAATAAGAGAGAGTTTAAAAGTTCTTAATTTCGAGTCTTGCAAAAAAATAGTAAATCATGAATATGTTGCATGTTTAAATAATCTTAAAGAACTTTCATTTAATGAATGCGGCAATATAGAAACCATTCATTTTATTGATCAAATGCCAAATTTAAAAAGGTTTATTTTTATGGGAACGAATATCATAGATGGGAATTTGCAGGCTTGTGCACGGCTGGAGTATGTAGCATTTACAAACAAAAAGCATTTCTCGCATAAAAATTCTGATTTTCAGTAATGCCGCATTGCTGCTTGAACCGTTAGGAGAAATTGACTGATGGATGATTTTGAGAATAAATATAAATTAACGATACCGATTCAGTATAGGGAGTTTTTAAGAAATAAAAATGGAATTAGTTTTGATGGCGGAACAATTTTATATTCTTTAGAAGAGCTGAAACAAATGAATGATGATTTACAGATACAGAAGTTTCAGCCAGATTATATTGCGATTGGAGATGATGGCAGAGGCTTGGTTTTTTTAATGAAGCAAGAGCTTGATGCAAAGGAAGTATTTTGTGTCGATATATCGGATTATGATATTGAAACATCGTTTTGCCGATTGGAAAACTTCACAGAGTGGTATGAAGGTGGTTGTAATATTTGCGCACCGGTGTCTAAAGAAGATAAACTAAGCCAAACAGGAGATGTTTTCCTGATTAAAGCACCAAAGAATGGAGTGACGGATTTAGTGAAAATTAAGAAGTGCTTTAGTTTAGATATCCCGATGGTACAATTGTTATCATTATCGAAAGAGCTCCCATGTAGGCTGATTGGTGGCATTAGTCATGCAAAAGCTATTACATTAATAACAAAAGTGGGTCAGCCAGATATTTTTGAGTTTCAAGAAAAAGGTCACTAAATTATAAAGGAAGGTTTCTATATTACATATGAGCATAATTAATAGTAGGGGATTAAGAAAAAAAAGAGACAGGAAAATGATCACAACTTCAATCAGAGACCGCTGGGAAGCAGATATCCAATCATATAGAGATGGAGCAGAAGTGTTGGTAGCATTTCCACAATGTGAAACATGTGTAAATTATATAAAAGGAGATGCATTACATTGTAGATACTATGCAAATGATGAAAAACCGAAATACGTATTTTCTATTAAGAAGGAATGCCCTGCGTATGAAAACGATAACCCCATAGACCTGAAAGTGCAGAATAATAGAGAGAATAAAACATATGGCGGATTATTTGGTTTTTGCGTCGGGGATGTACTGGGAGTTCCGGTTGAGTTTTCAACGAGAGAAGAAAGAGAGGAAGATCCGGTTAGAGAGATGCGAGCGTATGGAACATATCATCAGCCATTTGGGACATGGTCGGATGACACTTCGCTGACGTTGTGTTTGATTGACGCAATAAATAAGGGGTACTCCATACATAGAGTGGCAGAAAATTTTGTGAATTTTTATAAAAAAGGTAATTTTACGCCTCATGGTGAGGCGTTTGATATCGGAAATGCAACAAGGTATGCTTTAGCAAAAATATGTGCCGGAATAAATCCTATAGATTGTGGAGGGAAAGCAGAAACTGATAATGGGAATGGGTCATTAATGCGAATTCTGCCGATTGCTTTTTATGGAAAAAAGCTGAATGGACAAGAATTGGTGCAACTGACAGAAGAGGTTTCTTCGTTAACACACGGACATAAGCGTTCTAAATTGGCGTGTATATTTTATGTGGAATTTGCAATCCAGCTTATGGAAGGATATAAAAAGGAGGAAGCTTTAGACAGGACAATATCGTTTGTGAAAAGCAATTGTTCGGAAACATATTTTGACGAGTTCCCTCATTTTGAAAAAATATTAAATGGGGAAATAGTCAATGCGGCGAAGGAGCAAATAAAATCGACGGGATATGTTATTGATACATTGGAGGCGGTTTTGTGGGTGCTTTTCCATGCAGACGGATACCGCGATACCGTTTTAAACGCGGTCAATCTGGGCGGGGATACAGACACGATCGCGGCCATTGCAGGAGGCATTGCAGGGATTTATTACGGTTTCAATGATATTCCGGCAGAATGGATTCAAAGCATTGTAAGGAAAGAGGAATTGTATCAGATGTTTGAGGAGTTTTGTCATAGAGTTCAATAATAACTTTTCAATTCCTATAGTTTTATTGACTTTTTTTATTGTAAATGTTGAAAAGAAACATATCATTGGTGAGACAAGGGTATATGAAAATATAATTGTGAATTATTAGATCATAGCAGAATAGTATCGTAAGACAGATGAAAGTTGGGGAAGTTCAGAATGTGCGGTGTATTGATAGGAGGCTGTAAGATATGGTTCAATATGAAATGTATTTTACGAATGAATATGTCGAAGAAATATTTATAAGCTTGTTGCCAAAATAAATACGGCAGAATGGAGTTCGATGTGATGCAATACCAGTGTTGTTCAGAAAATATTAAGCCAACATTGATTTTACAGGAATATATTCCTATTAGAATAGAATGGGAAAGAAAAAGAGAAATAGTACGATACTTAGAGTATACAGATGAGGATAAAGCACTATTAGAAATTGTAATAGGTGCGGAAACTAAAAAAATACATCGGATAACGGTACCGATGTGTCAAGATTATGCATTACTGCACCCCAAAAAGGAGTAAATAGTAATGGGCTAAAAAATATGGAAGTAGAGATAAGAACAAATGATGATAGAACAGTCATACAGAGTGATTTGAAAATATTTGTATATGATAAACAGGTTGATATTGTATTGTCAAAAGAATTTGAAGAGAATTATCAGACCATAGAAAATGGAAAAGTTCGTTTTATGTTGGATGAGAGTAATTTTTTAAAAGGAATCAGTATAAAAGATTTATCCGAAGAGGAAGAAAAACATATTAAGCAGGAATTGGAATTTCAATAAGAGATGATTCTGATGAATGATTTTAGTTGATAATTTAATACATTATTTTGATAATAAAGATAGCAAAGATATCGAAGATGTTTTTTGGATGTATGATACTGGTATAATACATTTCCCCTTTCCTGAATGGAAAAAATATACCTTCATCTTGAGCGCATTCCATGATATAATTATCCAAACAAACTATCGGAACGAGGAAAACGTATGGATGATTTAGCGTTAAACTATCAAAGCGATTTTAATACTATTCTGCAAATGATAGCAGATGCTCGCCGGAAAGCGGCCTATCAGGTAAATGCCACAATGATTGACCTTTATTGGGGCATCGGAGAATTTGTTTCCCATAAGGCCAGACAGGATGGTTGGGGACGTTCTACCGTAAAGGCGCTTTCTGAATACATTCTGGCACAGGAGCCGGGGATTAGAGGCTATTCTCCACAGAATATTTGGCGTATGAAGCAATTCTTTGAAACCTATTGTGATAAACCGGAGTTAGGAACTCTGTTAAGAGAAAATACATGGTCGAATAATCTGCACATCATGTCAAAAACAAAGTCGGATGCAGAGCGAGTATTCTATTTGAAGTTGGCCTCCAGGGAAAAGTATAAGGCAAAGGAATTAGAGCGACAGATTGACAGCGGATATTATGAGCGGTTGATGTTGTCAGACGGCAAGGCACCTTCTGCCATATCCAAGACTGCGCCTGCGAACATAATCAGGGACATGTATATGTTGGAATTTTTAGACTTGCCCGAGCCTTATAAGGAATATGATTTGAAAAAAGCCATTTTGAAGAATATGAAAAAGTTTCTACTGGAATTTGGAAGAGACTTCATTTTTATGGGGGAAGAATATCATCTTCAAGTAGGAAAAAATGACTATTATACGGATTTAATCTTTTTTCACAGAGAACTGCAATGCCTTGTTGCGATTGAGTTGAAAATTGATGATTTCAAACCAGAATACCTGGGAAAAATGCAGTTTTATCTTGAAGCATTAGACAGGGATGTAAAGAAGCCGCATGAAAATCCCAGTGTTGGCATTATTCTTTGCAAGAGTAAGGATGAGGATGTTGTTGAGTATGCCTTGAGCCGCAACATGAGTCCAACCATGATTTCCGAATACCGGACAAAATTAATCAGTAAGGAAATCTTACAAAAGAAACTTGAGGAATTAACGGAAATGGTGGATGAGGTGAAAAACTCTCAATGATGTTGAGAGTTTTTCAAAAACATTTTATTATAGGCTGAAAGCGGCTGAAAGCTTTCAGCTCTTTTTATATTTAATATAGGAAAAAATTACATATAGAAGCGTAAAAATTACAAGTAGCGAAATTTGCTGCTTTTTTGATGTATGATACTAAGGAGATATGATAAGGGAGAAATTTGTGATACACTAAGGAGGAGCCAGGATGGATTTTTGGTCAGGGATAGCAGAGTGGTTTACAAAGCCGCCGGAGCCATTTGTACTGGGTGCAGAATTGTGGTGTCCCTATGGTTGGAACACTTCAAGGTAAGGGGTAATATATTTTAGATGGGAGCCTGTGAATTATGGTTCAATATGAAATGTATTTTACGAATGAATATGTCGAAGAAATATTACATGCCGGGAAATATATGCGGATGCAATTAAAGAAATCATGCTAAAATGGGATGATTTGATTAGAGAAGAGTATGGGCAGTATCGAAAAATGGTAGGGGAAATTGGGTGAAAAGGCTAATGCTATGTGAAAATTGTAAAGCAAACCTGATTCTTGTTCGTGAGAATTCAGTACAAGGATGGTCATGTCCGGTTTGTGGATGGGGAATAGTAACGACATGTATTGATAAAATATATCAGGATATCACAGAATATAGTATAAACATAAAAAGTGTTGCATGTATTAATAAGGATAAAATCAAGGCGATTTCTCAAATAGCAGGGGTAAATTATGTTGCTGCCAGGCAAATGCTTAAAAAAGAAGGTACTTGTATATTAAAAGCAAAAGCTATTGATATAAAAAAGGCAATATGTGAATTGGAGAATGCCAATATACCATATGAAATAACTCCTGAATTTAATTATTGCTAAAAATTCTCCGATGGGTATTAGCTCAATGATCTATTAAGTGATGCTTAGAATAAACTGTTGTAGCTTTTATGCTGCCAAATAAATTAATGTGGGTGAAAATTTTGGAAGAAAAACTGCAAACTGTTTTAAAAGAATATATTTGCGAAGTGGAAAGATTGTGCAATATTTTGGTAAAAAGCATTAATGACTCTGAGAACATATGCTTAAGAAATAAATATGATTTTTTTGAATATAGATCGAAGTGTAAAAAAATGGAATTTGAAGTGGGGAAGATTAGATATAGATTTCATGGTATTGGCTGTACTGTTTTTAATGAAGAGAAGTATATAGATTGGGATTTTGGATATAGGAGCAGGTGGTGTGGTATTGACCCGTGGAAAGTTGCGATAACATTGCAAAATAATGACAGCGAACATGTTAAATACTATGATGCAAATTTAATAAAGACAGCGTGTGAACAATTTGTTAAGAAAGGCGTCATGTTTAAAATATATGATCGATATCATTTTGAATTGACTGAAAATGAAACTTTTAAACCGGAGTTTCCGTTAGAATATGATACTCTGATTATAGAATATTTTAATTTGAAATGTTCCATACCAAGAAATAAAGTCATTGATCGGTTTATCAGAAAAAGTACACGGGTGTATAATCAAATTGATAAATGCGAGGATAACTATATTCTAAAATTTTTATTAGATGAAAAAGAAATCTACAGGATTCCATATAATGATATTAGTTATCCTGAAAATGCCGTAAAAATAATGAGCGATGAAATAATAAATAATTTTTTAAAGACAATGGTTATGGATATGTAAAGACGGGAAATAGGTATCCGCCAATACACCAGGAGGACGTAGAAATGTGGAAAGCAAAATTACAGCAAATTGTTCAGGAAATGCATTCATATGATGAAGAAATTAACGTTGGAGCAACAAAAGAGGAGATTCAGTTATTTTGTGAAAAGTGCAGGGCAGAGTTAAAAGCAGATATACCAGATGAATATTTGAGGATTCTGGAGGTTGTAAACGGAATAGAATTTAATGGTTTTATCTTATATGGAATTGATGAAGAGCTGTTGGATGAGCAGCAAAATCAATCTATATACGGACTGATTGAATATAATAAGATATAGTATGAAAATGAGTGGCAGAAGCGATATCTTTTTCTGGGAGAAAGTGATATCAGTTGGTTTGTCTATGATCTGGAAGAACGGCAATATTATGAGTTGGATAATCCGTCCGGAAGTGAAAGTGAAGTATTTGATCATATGGAAGGACTTGTAGAAAAGTTCTTAAGTGATGCATTAGAATAAAATCGGATGTATTTTCCTATTCGAATAGGGGCGATGTTTTGTGACTCGATAACGGTCATGGAGCATCGCCTTTGTCTTTGCTTTCAGCTTTTTAATATTTAATATAGGAAAAATTACATATAGAGGCGTAAAAATTACAAGTAGCGAAATCTGCTGTTTTTTTGATGTATGATACTAAGGAGGTATGATAAGGGAGAAATTTGTGATACACTAAGGAGGAGTCAGGATGGATTTTTGGTCAGAGATAGCAGAGTGGTTTACAAAGCCGCCGGAGCCATTGGTACTGGGTGCAGAATTGTGGTGCCCTTATGGTTCGGAACATTCATTTCTGATACTGCAAAGGGACGAGATCAATATAGACAGCCTGCCGCAGGCAAATGTGTGTGACTGTGTGAAATCCGTCAATATAGACCACTTCGGGGAATGTTACGGGGGCTAGCTGTGCAAAGACAAGATGATTCTGGCAGGCAGGTGGGAGAACCCGGAGCCCCAGACCGAGATTGTAAACGGCAAGGAGATTATCACAACGGAATCTGTCCTGCTTTGCAGGGCAGGTGGCATGGAGATACAGGCAGCCAATTCCGGTCAAAAGTTTGGGAAAAAGCTAGCGGAACAGATCAATTTAAAGCTTGCGATGGACGTAAAATATCCGGGGCTGTATGATCTGCTTACAGACCCCTATGGCAGCCTGTATCTGAACGAAGGGATGTATGAAAAAGCGCTTGCCTTCTTAGCAGACCGGATCACAGACAAGGGAGATATCTTTCTCCCGGCAGTCTTTGACGGGAATGATCTGGAGAATGAAATGGTGCGGCTCGCGCTAGGCAGGCTGATGCCAAGATGCGACATCAGTACTTACGACCGCTTTATTAACGGGTTGGAAGATACAGGTCTCCTGACCGGGATGAATGAAGAAGAAGGGTGGGATGTACATTACTTAAACGATGAAATGATGGAAATGCTGCGGAAGGACTGCGAGACGACTAATGAGAGAGTCCAGACTGATCCCACAATCAGATGGCAGGAAGAGAACAGGGTGTTTACGAGTTCTATGTCGGATGCGATGACGCAGCTTTCGAAGGCAGTGGTTATGTATCTTGCTTCTCAGTCACAGCCGGCAGAGAAAACGGGAGAGAATCCGCTTAAAAAACTAAAGGAAAAAGTAGAGGATCAGTTCAAAAAGAGAGAACAGGGAAGAAACGCTTCTGCAGCTAAAATTGGAAGTACTGGTCAAGCAGTACAAAACTATACTAAGGAAGATATTATAACCGCATTGGATGGAGTTACAGAAAAATCATCAGAGATAGCTGATGCATTGCGAAAGAAAGAGATTGGAATAAATGTAATAGGAGATGAATTGTTTGAAAGATATCATGGATGTGGATCAGATACTGTAGCAATACAGGTGAACGAACAAATATATGTGAGGAATTCATCGGTTTCCCTGTTAAGTGACGTAGTACATGAGGGAACACATGCACTAGATTATTATAATGGAATAAGTCAAAAAGTTATAAGTTCGTGGACTGGTGAAACTGCTGCATACAGTGCTGAAAGACTATTCCAGTTAAAATCTGGAGGAAAGGTTGAGTTTGCAACGGAAGAAGATATGATGGTTCATATATGGCAGAATTATAGCAGAAGGTAGGAGAAAAGGATGATTTTAATTGATAATTTATTACATTATTTTGAAACGAAAGATAGAAAAATACTCATTACGACAGGGCTACAGATGGACAATGCTGATTTGCATGGGGTAGTTGTTAAGATATTATCTTGGCTGAGGTTAGAGCATAAAAGAACCCTATGGATAGCCGAAGGAAGAAAGACTTGTTTGAAGCCGTTAGATATTGATATGCGATATCCATGGTGTGTAGATTTAAGTATACTTGTCGAAAATGAAAAGCTGTTTCGCGATACTTTTTCAATAAAAGACGGAAAACTTGATTTTTCAGACGCAGTATCCGAGGAGGATAGGAAAATGGCAAGGGAAAAAGTGTATCAAAATCATATTCCCCAAAAGCATGTATTATACAGGAGCAACTAGAAAAATCAATCTATAAGTGAAAAATTTTGGCGATGTTTCGAGACTGATAATTGTCACAGAGCATTGCCTTTTTCAAGGTATCATTCCCCCTTGTCCAAGCCAAAGCGAGAAATTGTGCCATGGCTGCTTTCCTGATGTATGATACTAAAGCGGTATGGGAATAGAGAAATTTGTGGTACAATAGGAGAAACCGATATGTGGTGCCCTTATGGTTCGGAACACTCCAAGGTAAGAGGTAATATATTTTAGATGGGAGCCTGTGAATTATGGTTCAATATGAAATGTATTTTACGAATGAATATGTCGAAGAAATCTTACATGATTTGATGAGTATAATAAAAATTGATGTTAACAAAGATGATATAGAAGCAGCCGTGCAGGAGAGAGATAAAAATAGTCAAAAGAATTTATTGATTTTTGAAAAAGACGGAAATATAGTCTTTATTGATTGTAATGACAGGGATTGGATTTTCCCTTTAGTTGTAAGATGCCAGGAAGTATATGCGGATGCAATTAAAGAAATCATGCTAAAATGGGATAATTTGATTAGAGAAGAGTATGGGCAGGAGCTAACAAACGATATACATAATGTATATGGTATGGAAAAGACATTATTAAATAGTATAGAAGAATATTACGGGAAGACTTTATAAACTTGTTGCCAAATAAATGCAACGGAAAGGGTTAAAATGACAGATACATATAGAATAGCGATTCCCCATTTTTGGTGTTTGGAATATTATGAGGGAAATAAAAAAATGACGGTGGATATTGATTTCCGTGATCCGATAATCTGTTTAAATGCGAAACTTATATCATGTTGGGATGCGCCGTTTGAAAATGAAATTATTACAGATGATGAAAAAAGAAGAATTATAAAAAATATCACAAATGAGTTAAAAAAACGTTTTACACCTGAAACTATTGTTTTGCAAGACATACAATGATGAAATGGAGGATCAGGATATATGGTAGTTTTACCGGATGGCGATATGATAGAGATGAGATGGAAAAGCGTTAGTTATATTTATGGAGAGAAGAAGATTGTTTTTACAATTGTTCCAATGATGAATAGGCCGGACTATATCATGGTTCCAAATACAGAGCAGTGGATCAAATATTTGGCAATAGAAAAAAGGAATGAAATTATTGTTATACTGGAAAAGGTAAATTGGAAACGAGATATTCAAGTAGTGGAGCTTGAAATCCCACCGCATATTACAGATAAAAAGGAAGATATTGTAACACCGGGGGCATTGGAATCGACTGAGGCAGGTAGAAAGATGGAACAGGATTTTTTGTTTGATCCTGCGTCGCCGTTAAATAAAGAACAGGTTAAGGAAATATATTGTATGTTGGAAAAAAGATTTGCGGAGAATGCAGTTGGAGAGGTTAAAATCTCGAAGGGGAATATTATTGCAGGAAGCGTAATGGCTGAGATCAGTATTCCTGCTTTAGAAAAAAATGCTCAGGTTAATCTGGAGGTATATTAAAAAAATGTTCCTATTCGAATAGGGCGATGTTTTGTGACTCGATAACGGTCACAGGAGAGAGTTTCAAGTTTTGTGTAAACCCAAAATCTGATATAAGATAAGTGAATAG
>CAMXPV010000020.1 GCA_947245585.1 uncultured Lachnospiraceae bacterium
GGGATTTACCTCGAATACTGTGTTTGGTTGTATCGTTCTGATACTCTTTCTGAAATTCTTTCTTATCATGTGCTCGAAAAACCTTCGGTTTTCCTCGCTCACGTTCGGGATTCCAATGCTGCGCATTGCCTGCATCTTCCCATCTGCCGTCCCGTGGGTAAACCCCCGTCCGTCATCTGTGAAGCTGCACACCGCTTCGCGCTGTAATCCCTTTATCTTGGAAATCTTTTCAGGGTTGCATTACTGTTTATTTGTCAAGGTCCACCGGAGTAAATCTCTACGAGATTAACTCCTAAAGAATGCTTCGCATTCTTTCCCTGTCAGCCTGTGCGAAAATCTTTCCCACACAAGCGACTTTCATATAATAGCAGATCAATTATGAGATGTCAACGCAAATTTTAAAATTATTACAAATTTCTTTTTTCTATTACAGGCAATCCTTTTTTTCGTGATAAAAACAGAAGAACTTCTATTGCAATGTGAGGTGTCCATCTTCTCCGTTTCCGCGAAGAATAAATTCAATACTTCCCACATTCGTCCCCTGCGGTACCTCCACAATGCTGACCATTTCTACCATCCCGTTCGCAGGAATGACATCATCATAGGTCTGCATATCATTCACCAACATTGTCGCCAAGGCTCCCTTACTGGCTTCCCCGTTCACAGAAACCCGGAATGTCGCGCCATAGCCCAACATATTCATCTGTTGGTCTTGTCCGCCTGTATTCTGTGCGTTAAATTTCAAAACCAGAAGTTGTTTCCCAGATGAAGCGTCCATAGAGAAAAAGGGAACTGCCCCCTCCTCCGACGGCGGATAAGAATCCACCAACTCATATCCTGTATAGCTTATCACTACGTTCGGAATACCATAATACTCTTCTACCGAGGATATCGTCTGCTGTGCTTCCTCTTCGTCCTGGCTCACGTCCACTACCTCGGCAGGCTCCTCCATTTCCGGTTCGGGCTCCTCTTCCTGATTCTCCTCGTCGGGAAGCTCCTCCTCTTCTTCCTCTGCATCATAGACTGCTGTATCAACCAAATGTCTGCTCTGCGCCTTATCATATTTCAGCAGCACGCCTACCGCATATTCTGATATCAAATTCGTCTCATCCTGTGTCAAATCGGGCATCTCGCCGCAGCCTGTCATCAAAAGCGCAGCCGCCACACTACACAGAAACGCATTCACTCTTCTCACGTCCGTATCTCCCTGTAATCTAATATTTTACAACTATTTCATTATACCCTACAATTTCTATTCTTACAAGTCAAAACCTGATTCGGCCGTTATCATTCTGTCAAAATTTAAGCCATATCCAGTTCAAACCAAAACTCCACGCCATTGTCATAATTAATCACCCCGTACTGCTGATTCATGGACTCCATAACCGCCTTGACAATGGAAAGGCCGATGCCGCTCCCGCCATATTCCCTTGTTCTCGCCTGATCTACTTTATAAAACTTCTCCCACAAATGCGTCAGGCTCTCCTGGGGGATCGGGCTTCCCGTATTAAATACCGATATCCTCACTTTACCGTCCGTCCGCACCATCTTTATATCTATAATCTTCTCGTTTCTGGCATAGTTAATGGCGTTCGTAAAATAGTTCATAAACACTTCTTCCACCCGAAACTCATCACCCCAGACATAGATCGGATCATGCTCTTCCATGCGCACAGAAATTTCCTTCTGCCTGATCAAAATGTCCGCAGAGGCAATATAATTCTTCACAAGGGCAGCCACATCGAAACGCTCCATGTTCACAATGTCGTTTCCTGCTTCCAACTGGTTGAGTGTAAGGAGATTCTTTACCAATGCGTTCATTCTGGATGCCTCGTCCATAATGACATCGCAGTAGAACTCCCGGCTCTCCTCATCGTCATTAATTCCCTCTTTCAGGCCTTCCGCATAACCTTGTATCAGTGCAATGGGCGTCTTGAGTTCGTGGGAAACATTGGAGAGAAACTCCCGGCGCATTTCATCCACTTTGTCCTTTCTTTCTATATCTTTCAAAAGTTCATTGTTGGCCGTCCGCAGCTCAGAGATTGTCTTTTCCAGCGCCTCTGACATCTCATTGATATTGTTGCCAAGTATCGCAATTTCCGTCTTGTCCTTCCCCGTATATTTGGCCTCAAAATCCAAATGCTTCATCCGTTCCGAAATATTCGCCAACTCCAAAATCGGTTTCGCAACCCGATTTGAAACCCAAATCACCAGAAAAACGCTGACCAAAACAGCAATCAATCCCACATAGGCCAAAAAGTGATTGGAAATAGACACGCTCTCACGGATTCCCTCCAGTGCGCTTCTGAGCATAAAAAGATAGCCGTTATCCAACATGCCCCACATTTCAATATATTCTGTCTGGGTTTTGTAATCCTGAATAACCTGCATTTTATAGTTATCCGTACTGAGCAAAAGCCTGTCTTCGTCCACACCCAGAAAGATATTGTCCAAAAGCTGTTTGAGCACGATCTTTGGATCGTTCATGGAATACTTGACCGCTTCCGACTCTCCGTCCACCACCAACACCTGAATGTTGTATTTATCGCAGATTTTTTTCAGCTCGATATCATACTCTTCCGAAGTGATATCTCCTGCACTGGATGCCGCATTGATACTGTAATAAGCGCTCACCAATGCATTTTGCTTCTTATTAATATAATACGTCCCAAGGAGCGTCGAATTCAGAATCAGGCACAGAAGAAGCGTGCCCGTAATCAGCGTTATAAAGATAAAAGCGAACTGCCTTTTCATGGAATATTTCATATTTTCAAAATCTTGCCTCTTAGTTGCTTCCTTTCCATACTTTTTGTTTTTCCTCAACGTTAGCACCTGCTTTTCTATTTGTCAATAGAATAGCCGCCTTGACTTTCCCTATTCATATGATAAGATTATGGTAATTGAATTTGCGATAAAAAGAGTTTTTATACCGCCTTCCGAGGAGGATTTATTATTGAAAGCGAAACGACATTATATCTGGGCCAATATCAAGTTAGTCAGTACCATAGTTCCGATCGTACTTGTCATGATCATCATCTATTTTATGCTTGTCCGCCAGGAGATCCTGGCCCGTTCCACGGAAAAGCTCTCCCTGGAATCACAGTATTACGCTGAAAAAATCAGCGCCTGGATTGATTCCGTCCTGAACGAAGTGACAATCTACAAAGACATGATAGAGCGCCTCGGCCTTGATCAGGAAGCTGTCTATGAGTTAATGGGCACAAGTGTAGACACCCACGAGGCTTATCCCTACGGCCTGTACATGGGAGATGACTTGGGAAATTATTTTGATGCCTCCGGTTGGGTTCCCGATGAGGATTATGTCGTCACCGAGCGTGACTGGTATCAGGAGGGCCTGCAGCATTCCCTGCCCGCCTTCGGTGAGCCCTATGTGGATGCCATGACAGGCGGTACATGCGTAAGTGTAACCAGCCGTTTAAACACGTCTCCCGGCGTAACCGTCCTGTCCACGGATGTCTATCTGGATTATGCTGCCCAACTGACAAAAGACATTACATATGATAAGATCGAGCACGCATTCTTTGTCACTGGGAAGGAAAGGCTTATCGTAGCCAGCTCCGACACGTTACTGACCGGCACCGTTTTATCTGCTGACAACGACTCTATTCTGTATCAGAATATCAGCCGGCTCTTAGACACCGGTCATACCGATCAGACTGAAGTCATTGGTGACGAGAGCATTTATTTTGTCAATATTAACGCAATCCCAAATACGGACTGGTATTTTATCACCTGTATGAATCGAAACGAAGTGTTAAAGGATCTATGGCGGATCGAATTTCCTATGTTGATCATCGCGGTCATCGCCTCCGTCCTGCTCTTCTTCCTGACCTCCGTATTCTCGAAAGAGATGAGCTCGATCCGTACAAAAGCCAGAATGGATCCGCTGACCAAGCTTCTCAACCGGGAAGGGTTGGAGGAACTGGTGCGGATGTCGATTGCAGAGCGGCCGGAACAGGGTATCTTTATGATTATGGACATGGATAATTTCAAGTTGATCAACGATCAGCTCGGCCATCCCGTGGGCGACCAGGTACTGCGGGAATTTGCCTCCATTTTGGAAAACTACTTTAACCGGAATAAGGATATTGTGGGCCGTCTGGGCGGCGATGAATTTGCCGTCTTCACGGGCCGCGACATCTCTGATGCCGAAATCAATGGTATGCTCAATAAGTTTATTTCCGTAGTCCATCAAAACTTTGACAGCAAATACCCGGACCAGAAACTCTCCGTCAGCATCGGCATCAGCCGGACCGCCGACAACGCCACTTACGAACTGCTTTATCAGAGCGCAGACAAAGCTCTCTATCAGGCCAAGGGAAACGGAAAAGACCAGTTTCGGATGCGTTAAGCGCCGAAACCGGTCTTTTCTTTCTATCATTTCTCTGCTTTCTTTTCCAGTCTTCTCGCCCTTCTTGCCTCCCTGTTCTCTCTTCTGCTCTGTTTATCAATAATCAGATAGAAGGTCGGAAGTAAAATCAAGATCAGGATGGTAGAGGCCACCAGACCGCCTATGATAACCAGGGCCATACCCTGCATCATGACGGAACCATCCCCGATTCCAAGCGACATCGGCACCATGGAAAGAATGGTTGTCAGCGTGGTCATCAGGATTGGCCTGAGGCGCATCTGTCCGCTCTTCACCAGTGCATCGTTTAACGGCATCTCCTCCCGCAGTTTATTGACCGTATCCACATAGAGAATACCATTGTTTACCACAATACCAACCAACATCAACACGCCCATCAGGGAGACCATACTCAGCGTCGAGCCTGTGATAAAGAGTAGCCCAAAGGAACCAATCAAGGCAAAGGGAATACTCATCATGACCATGGCCGAGAATCTGGGCGATTCAAACTGCATTGCCATCACGAGGAAAATCAGGAATACCGCAGTAAAGATCGCTTCAATGATCGCCTGAAACTCTTCCATCATCATCTCGTTCATCATATTTTCAGATTCGGTAACGCCCCGCGGCAAAACCATCTGATCCATGGCCTCGTCCGCCGCCGCCTGTGCGGTGAACCGCTCCGCCTCCGTAGTGTTCGCCGTGACAGCCACCTGATACAGCCCATCCACGCGGATCAACGTAATTGGCGCGTCCTTGTACTGAATCTCGGCCACCTCAGCCAAAGGCACCTGCATTCCCATCGGTGATGTCAAGGTCAGATTCATCAGATCATTCATATTTTCGTATTCGCCCTTCGGATACTCCAGGCGAACTTTATATTCTTCACCGTTTCTTGTCAGCGTGGCCGCCTCCACACCGCTTAGAGTGTTTCGCATTTCTCCCGCCACCTGAACAGGCGGCAGTCCTACCGCCATACTTTTTAGCGGGTCTACCACCACCTCCACCTGCGTGGAAGCATCGGCCAGGTTGGAAGACACCTGTAAAACACCGGGAATCTTCGTAAGCATCGCTTCCACTTCCCTGGAAGCCTCTTTCAGGTCGTCCAAATCCCTTCCCTGCAAATCAATCTCGATACCACCGCCCATCATCGACGTAATGCTGGCTCCACTGGACTGAATGCTGATATCCATACCAGTCACGTCCTTTAAGGCTTCCGAATATTTCTCCACCGCCTGATTGGTGGAAAGGCTGGCATCCTCTTTCAGATAAGCGCGCACACTTGCGGAACTGGACGAAACATAGTAAGAATATTCATCAATTTCCTCGTCGGCCGCCACCATTTCTTCCAGAAACTTGGTCTGCTCCTCCACCGCTTCCGGTTTGGTGCCGGAACGGAAACTGACATTGATGGAAAAGGCGCCCTCGTCCATGCTCGGCATCAACTCCGAATTCGTGTTATTCACCAACACAAAAGCGGCTACCAACAAAAGCACGGCGATCACCATAACCGTCTTCTTTTTATTTAATAACTTATGTAATAGTTTTTCGTAACCGCTGTTTATTTTGCGAAGGAGCTTGTTAATTGGAAGTTCCTTTTTCTCCTGCGGCTTAAACTTGCCAAACAAAAGCGGAATAATCGTCATGGCGACAATCAGGGATGTCAGCATCGCCATAATAATGGTCATACCAAGCTGTGCAAAGAGCTGTCCCGACAACCCTTTCATGGTGCTCAGCGGCAGATATACCACCACCGTGGTGATTGTCGAAGCAATGATGGAAGTCGTCACATATCCGGTGCCTTTAAGCGCCGCATCCTGATACTCTCCCGTCTGATCCTTTAACCGAAAGCAGCTCTCCAACACCACAATGGAGCTGTCCACCATCATACCGATGGCGATGACCAACGCGCCCATGGTCACCACATTGAAGGTAAAACCAAGCATATTCATACCGATCATAGTGGAAAACAGAGAGATCGGCATGGAACTTCCCACGATCAGGCTGGCCCGCAGGTCGCCGAAGAAAATAAACAATACAAGCATGGACAGGACAACGCCCAACACCAGTGTCTTTCCCACGGAAGACAAGGAAGAAATAATGGCCTCGCTGGCATTGTAAATCACATCGATCTTGACCGTATCGTTTGCCGCCTGCAGTCTATCCAACAGCTTTTCCACAGACCGGGTCACGTCCACCGTGCCGTAGCTTTTCTTTTTCGTAATGGCAACGGTGATATCTTCCTGCCCGTTGGTGCGGCTGATGCCAGAATCCTCAACCTGACTCTCCGTCACAGTCGCCAGTTCCGAAAGAGGGATGACCTGTCCCCTGGCCGTCGTGATGGGAATATTCTGAATTTGCACCACGCCGGAAATATCCGCCGCACTGGAAATCGAAATGTCCTGCGTTCCCTGGCTGACGCTTCCCACCGGCACCGTAAAATCCATTGCCCCGATTGTCTGGGAAATACCGCTCATGGTAACGCCATACTGTTTCATTGCCTGGGAGTTTAACTCTACTTTAATATAGTTCTCTTTACCGCCGGACACCTGCACCTGTGCTACGCCGGACAAAGTCTCCAACTCCGGAACCATGGTGTCGTTCACATAGCTTAACACATCGCTGTCGCCCACCGCCATCACAGAGACATCCATGGTCTCCATCTGGTCCATTGCCATTTCAATGATAAGGGGCGTATTCACGTCCTCCGGCATAGTCGCCTTCGCCGTATTAAGCGCCGTCTGTAAATCCATGTAAGCCTCGTCCAAGTCTGTCCCATACTCATACTGGAACATAACCATGGACATATTTTCCGCCGACTGGGACGTATAGGTAGTAACACCGCTCTGCTCCGCACCTGCGGACTCCACCGGTTTGGTAACAAGCTCCTCCACGCTCTCCGGGTCAGCCCCCGGATAAATCGTGTAGACAAGCAGCATGGGCATTTCCATATCCGGTGTCAGTTCCAACCGGAAGCTTAACACGGAAGTCAGCCCAAAAACGACTAACGCCAAAACAATCAGCGCTGTTGATACGGGACGGCGCATCGCCAATTTTGTCAAATTCATTCTGCGCCTCCCTATTCTTCTGCCGCCGGGGCCAAGTCACCCTCCGGTTCCTGCACCTCCTGCGCCGCAATGACAGCACCGTCACGCAGATTGGCCGACCAACTCGTAATCAGGCTGTCCTCCACCGTTAGCCCGGAAACAACCGTAATGGTCTGCTCGTCGAAAATATCCGTCTCGATATCCCTGCGTTTGGCTGTGTCTCCCTCCGCCACATAGACATAGGGCTGGCTGTCATCGTAGTAAACCGCATCATAGGGAATCAGCAGAACATCGCTTTTGCTGTAAGTGTCAGCCGTCACCTTCACGGTGCTGCCTGTAAGCAGACTTTCATCCGGCGTACTCACACAGGATTTGACCATAAAAAGTCCTGTGGTCTGGTCGATCATACTGCCAATCTCCGTGATCGCCGCACTGTAAATCTTACCATTTCTGTCCACCTCTATTTTCTGACCTACTTTTAAAGTGCCGCGAATACCCTCGCTCACCCCAAAAGTAACCGTCATTGTATTTTTATTGGAAATGACAAAGGCCGGATTACCGGGGGACGCAAAATCATGGGCCTTCACATTCACCGCCTCGATCACGCCGTCGATAGGTGATGTCAGCGTGTACATGTCCAACTGGTACTCCGCGCTGTCGATTCCCACTTTTGCACCCGCCGCGCCAACTTTTGCACTGTTTACCTGCGCCGCCGCAGAATCCACGCCAAGAGCCGCCGTCCGCTTGCCCGCCTCCTGTACAGGCTGCGTGTTTACATTAAGCTGAGCCTCCGTCAGGTTTTTCACCGTCTCTGTCTGCCCCAGACTTTGGTACGTATCGGAGAGAGACTCCTCCAACTTTGCTTTCCCGTCGTCGATCTGCTCGATTCCGTCCTTGACCTGTTCGTAGGCGGAATCCATCTGGGATGCCGCGCTCTGGGCTGCCTGCAGATTGGCCTGGTGGGGTTTCATATTAGCCTCGGCTGTTGCTAATGCTGTCTTGGCAGCATCAAGTTCCTTCTGCGCGTCTTCTTTCGCTTTTTTATATTCATCTTCAGTAGAATACTCTGTCGCCTCCACCATGTTCATCTGGGCGATGGATGCCTGATAATTCCTCTGCGCCTCCGGATATCCGTAAGCAGCCGCAGCCGCATTGTAATCTGCCTGCGCCAAATCCACATACTGATCCGCTTGCTTCCTCGCATCCTTCAGATCGCTCTTCTGCTCTTTCAGGTCCTCCCGGTCCTCATCCAGATCCGCAATCTGGTCATTGATATCCCTGATGCCGTTATTGATCCCGTCGATCTGCATCTGCATCTGATACATGGTCAGCTCCTTCTGCCTCTGGGTCTGCTCATTCTGCACATCAAGCTGGGCCACCGTGCTGTCGTACTGGGCCTGTGCAATCTCATATCCCACCTCGGCCGCCTGCACACCTGCCGCCGCGCTGTTGTACTGCGCCTGCGCACTGGCTAACTGCAGCTCCGCCGCCTCGGTATCAAGTTTACATAACTCTTGTCCCGCTGTTACCGTATCGCCCACGTTTATGTCGGCGCTCAATACCTCCGCCGAAACCAGGGGAACCACATACACCGACTCCTGCGGGCTCACGGTTCCCACAAACTCATTTTTTAAGGTAAGGCTTCCCGCCTTCGGCATCTGCACTTCGACAGGAATCGCATCGCTTTCTTCCTCTTCCGCCTCCGCTGCCTCCGCCGTCTGTCCGCATCCTGTAAGCGACGTGGACAAACACGCCGTCACAAGCAAAACTGACACTGCTTTTTTTGCACCAATGATATACTGTCTCCTCATACTGCCTCCTCCGAAATTGCTCTCCCTCTATCCGCTCTTTAGAATACAACCATTATCCGTAAAAAGTAAAGTATATTATGGTACATTTAACACTTTTTTTATCTTTCTAAAAAAAACGGGCTGAAAATTTAAAAGACCGGACATTTTCACGTCCGGTCTTTCCTTCTATATACCTGCCTTTTTCTTACCCAGCCATCTTGACAGCATCCGCTGAAGCTGATCGATATCCAGAGGCTTGGACATATGCTCATTCATACCGCTTGCCTTCGACTGCTGCACATCGTCCAGAAAGGCATTCGCCGTCATGGCAATGATAGGAATTTCACGAATATCCTTCCGCTTCATCGCGCGAAGCGCACGGGTCGCGTCATGCCCGTTCATAATCGGCATCTGCAAATCCATAAGTATCAGATCATAGTACCCCTCTTCGGAAGCCGTCACCATATCCACAGCCTCCTGTCCGTTTTCCGCCACTTCCACCTTTACGCCCGTCATGGAAAGGATTTCCTGCGCAATCTCCCTGTTTAAGTCGTTATCCTCCACTACCAGAATTCGTTTTGCGGAGTAATCCACTTCTTCCAACTGCTCCAGTGATCCTTCGGAAGCCTTTATCTTGTCCTTTGGTACAAAATTGCGAAAAGCTTTTAACAGCCTGCTCTTGTCAAGCGGTTTCCTGATAAAGGCATTTACGCCGGCCAAACGGGCCTCGACCTCAACATCCACCCACTCGTGGGAAGAAACCAGTATCAGCGGCGTTTCTTCAAAGCCCTCGTTCCGAAGGGCCCTTGCCGTCTCCATACCGTTCATATCCGGCATATTCAAATCAACCAGAACGGCAAAAACATCCTCGTCCCTTTTCCTCTTCTCCCGCATGTAAGTCAGCGCTTCCTCGCCGGACTGTACCCACTCGCCATGCATACCAAGATTTTGTAACAGCATACAGGTACCTTCTCCGGCAAAGGGCTCGTCATCCACAACAAGCACGGTCCGGCCCTCCAGATCCACCCGGTTCAACACACCCGGCACCTGATATTTTAAGGGCACAGTGATGGTGACGATGGTGCCAATGCCGGGCTCGCTTTCGATCTGAATATCGCCGCCCATCATCTGAATAATATTCCGGCTGATCGTCATGCCCAGTCCGGTACCCTGAATCTTGCTGATCCGCACATCTTCCGCCCGCTCAAAAGGATCGTAAATGTGCTGCAAAAAATCTTTGGTCATACCGATGCCATTGTCTTTAAACACAAATTCATAGCATCCGATCTGCTCCTGCGGGGAATCCTTTTCCATGATATCTATGCTGATCTCCCCGTCTTCCCCGGTGTATTTGATGGAGTTCGTCATCACATTCATAAAGATCTGCTGCAGCCGCAGGGCATCGCCCCGCACATTGGTATTGTGAACCTCATGGGCGCGGAATTCTATTCTCTGCCGCTTTTCCTTTGTCTTTGCAGACAGCGTATTCACCAAACTTTCCACCATATCCAGAAGATTAAAGTCCTCTTCGTTCAGCGTCAGCGTTCCTGACTCGATTCTGCTCATATCGAGCACTTCGTTGATGAGGGAAAGCAGATGCTTACTTGCAGTCGAGACCTTGCCCAGACACTCTTCCATACCGTCCGGATCGTGCAGCTTGGTTCCGGCAATGGCCGTCATGCCGATAATCGCGTTCATAGGCGTTCTGATGTCGTGAGACATCTTGGAAAGGAAATCCGTCTTCGCACAGCTCGCCCGGTCAGCCGCCTCATAAGCATCCAAAAGCGCTTTCTTCGTCTCCCTGTCCTTCTTCCGGATATCCGTGATATCCTTGGCATTGTTGAGCGCCAGTATATCGCCGCTGACACCATCTTTCGTGAGCAGGATGGTATGTCTTAAAACCATCAGCTGCTCTTCCTCCCCGGAGGTCTCGATCTCTATGACAAGTTCGGTTTCTCCCCGCTCATAAGCTTCCAAAAGATGCCGTGTATTTATGGTCTGTATGTAAACCTCTCTGTCTACCGGGAAAACCCGTTCCTTACTCCAACGCAGGAAAAAATCATCCGCATTACAGGGTGCCTGCATCCCCACCTGCTCCAAAACTGATGTCATCACCCCGTCCCTGATCTCGTAAAAATCTTCCTCGATCAGATTTTTTGTCACATTTACGTTAAAGACAAATACCGCCTCTGAGACAATGGCCTGTCTGTACTGTTCCTCTGCGCTCAGCGTGCGCCGAAGCGCGCGGTTTGTCTCCTGAATCTTCAGATTTGCCTCTTCAAGCTCCTTCTTGGTCCGAACCAGTTCCGCATTCATCCGCAACGTGCGGTCCATCATTTCGGCCTCTCTGGCCTTCTCCTCGGTAATATTTTTCACATACCACATAACTCTGGCATTTTCTTCGCTAAAATACTCCACAGGAACCAGCGCAGACTGCACCCATTTCCATTCTCCCTCTACTAACCGCAGATAACTAAATTGGATCGGTGCGCCGCCGTTTAAAAACACCTGCATCAAATTTTCAGCCGACATGATATTCTGAAAATTTACACTGTCGCTCTGCTCCACATAGTTTTTTGCACAGGAGGCAATGGTCATCCTGTAATCGCCGTTTAAACGCTCCACCACGCGGGCTTCGCTCTCCACATACTTGAGATCCGTAATCAGATTCTTTTTGAGGTCAATGGCGCTGATTCTGAAATAGGTGTCCTGAAGCATCCGAAACGCCTCATATGACAACTGGCTTGTACGTCGTTCCTCGTCAACCAGTCTGACCGCGCAGATCCATATTTTCCGGCCATCATTTGCCTTTGACTCTGTCCTGATCTCGCTTACCCAGACAGGTTCACCCTCTCCGTTGATCAGACGGTACTCCCTTCTGTCCTCCTCGCCAGGTAAACACACATGCGAGAAAGCCGGGCGGTCCGGCTTGTACACAGCCTCCAAAAACTTTCCCTTCGTCCTCTCCATCAACTGTTCAAAGGTCATCCCGATATTGGAAAGCGCAAACGCACTGATAAAATAAAGCGGAAAGCCTTCCTCATAAAAACCGCTGACCACGCCGACAGCCACATTTTTCCCAAGTAGTTCTATGATTTTATCCTGATTTTCGTCCCCGACACCGTACTCATCTGTCGTGAAAAACATTTCTTCCTTATAAAACCAACGTCCAGTCATCGACTTTCTCCCTTTCACTCATTTTCTATAAGTGTCAGTGCCTATTCCTCTTCAAACTTATATCCCATTCCCCATATGGTCTTAATCAGTTCCCCCTTCGCCCCCATCTTGCTGCGGAGCTTTTTCACATGGGTATCAATCGTTCTGGCATCCCCAAAATAGTCATAATTCCAGACACTGTTTAAAATTTTTTCCCGCGACAGCGCAATTCCTTTATTCTCCATAAAATAGGCCAACAATTCAAATTCCTTATAGCTTAAGTCTATGGCCTCTTCTCCCACAGTCACACTGTGCGCCTGCTTGTCAAGACGGATGCCTCCCGCCTCCACAACCATCTCAGAAACCGCCTGGCCTGTTCTGCGAAGAATCGCCTCCACCCGCGCCACCAAAATTTTAGGGCTGAACGGCTTGGAAATATACTCATCCACACCCAATTCAAAACCCAGAAGTTCGTCCCGCTCATCCGACTTAGCGGTTAACATAATAATTGGCACTTTGGAGTATGCACGTATTTCCCGGCAAACCTGCCAACCGTCCATTTTCGGCATCATCACATCCAATATCACCAAATCAATATCTTCTTTGTCAAAAAAAAGGTCCAGTGCCTCCTCCCCGTCAGATGCCTCCACAACCTCATAATTATTTTTCACCAAAAAATCGCGGACTAACTTGCGCATACGGCTCTCATCGTCCACCACAAGGATCTTCGATTTATCCATACCACACCTCTATGCTTTACTTTGACTTCACTCTGCGCCTAACCTGTCCGCCTCCAACTGGCGCTCGGCGCTTCGCAGCTCACGCTCCCTCTGGGTAAGCTCCTGCTCCCACTCCGAATACTCGTTCACCACTGCCTGCCTGTAATTGACTATATTAGGCGCTTCGCTGTTCCACGCAATGGCAACCATCCCCGCCACAAGAAAAAGCAGTATCAAATTGACCAACAAAGACGTGACAAATCTCCCCTGATACTCCGGATGCCGGTTTGCCACGCTCTCCCTGATCAGCCTGCTGTTTGCCGTCTTGTTACTGAATGTCCCGTAAAGAGGCACCGGTTGGATTTTGTCCGCAGGCACCCCCCACTTTAACATTTCTTTCTGCATTTTCTGTAGATAGCTTAACCCAACCGGGGTCAAAAAAACCTGATTTTCCACCGCCCTGTTATAGACAAGTAGCACGTTCTGCGGCTTACGGTAATCGAGACGCTGCTCCAGATTTTCCACCTTTTTCTCTTCCATTCTGGCCGTCTCGGCATCCGCTACCGTAGCGAAACGATAACCGCCGACAACCAGATCATGCTCTCGTTTTTCCATAGATTCCCCCAGAGACAGTTATCATATCTTGAAGACACTCATGCTTTGCTCTAAATGTTCTGCAATATCCTTAAGTTTATTCGCATTCTCGGAAATACTGTACACAATCGTGCTGACTTCCGTAACAGAAGCGGAAGTCTCTTCTGTACTCGCCGCATTCTCCTGTGCAATCGCCGTCAGATTCTGCACCACATCCACCACATTGACTCTGGCCTCATCCAACCGCTTCGTCTTATCCGCAATCCGGTTCACACCGTCCAGTGACTGGGTAATGCCGTCCTGCACCTGTACAAAGCTTTCATTGGTCCGGCCCACACTCTCATTCTGGCTTTCCATGATCTTCTTTACGTCTTCCATGGTTTCCACTGACTTCTGAGAATCTGCAATCAGAGAGTCAATGATCGTTTCAATCTGTCTGGCGGAATCGTTTGACTGCTCCGCAAGTTTCTGAATCTGGCTCGCCACCACAGCAAAACCTCTCCCCTGTTCACCTGCCCTGGCCGCTTCGATACTTGCGTTTAAGGACAACAGATTTGTCTCCTCCGCAATGGAAGTGATGAGCGTCGTCGCCTCCCTGATCTTCATAGCTGACTCGTTGGTCGTGTTGGTCTGCTCATAAATCACATCAATAGCCGCTCTGGCCTGATCGTTTATCTCCTCCAATGTCTTCAAGGTGGAAAATGCCTCATCGCTGGATTTCCTCATCGAATTCGCATTGTCGGTCAGCTCCTCCACCTGCTTCGTGGTATCCTCCACCATATTGCCCATCAGAATCACATTCTCGGTCGCTTTCTGCGTTTCGTCCGCCTGGGAGGAAGCCCCCTCGGAAATTTCTGAAACAGCCTTCTCCACCTGCTCCACTGTAGTCGCCGTCTCGGAGGCATTTGCATTCATCAGATCCGACGCTTCAAAAAGCCGCGCACTCTGGCCCCGAAGCTCCTCCACCATATCCGCAAGCTGTCTGCGAAGTTCTGCCACCGCACGGCTCATCTGTCCGGTCTCGTCAGTCCTTGCGGTCAATCTGTCCTGTCCCTCTATTTCCGTAAAGTCCATATGCGCCAACCGTCCCACCACATCTGTCACCGACAGAATGGGTTTCACGATCTTACCCACAAACAAATACGCGATAATACTGGCAATCACAATCATGATTACGGTACACGTCGTACCGGTGGCAGTAACCTTGTGCACCGTACCCATCAGGTCATCCTCATCCGCTGATACTACCAATATACAATGTCCTTTTTCCGTCACGGCATACGCTGCGTACTTGTCCGACCCGTTAAATGTATACTCCACCACATCAGGCTCCGGAAGGGTGCCGGTGGCAATCTGCGCAACCACGCCCTTCACCACTTCATTTTCCACCGGCTGGCCCACCTTCTCTTTCGTCGGGTGATAGAGCATCGTGCCGTCCCCGCTCACCAGATAGGTATAGCTGGATTCCACGCCCTTAAGGCCTACGCCATCGAGAGAATCCGCCAAAATATTATAGTTTGTCGCCGTATTATATCCCTGCAGCTCGATTGCGCTGTTGATTTTATCGCTGTAGGCAACCGCCAGGTCATAGAGATAGCTCTGATTTAACTCCATCATCGGAATCCGCAGATTCCGAATCACTACCACGGAAAGACAGGTCATCGCCAGAGCCATGGCCACCACCATTCCTCCTACAAGCTTTGTCTTTACGGAATGCAGGACAAGCTTTCCCTCTTTCTTTTTCGCTGTACTTTTACCTGTCTCCATCTTTTCTCCCCCTCTTCCTAATTGCAAAATATTTGTTTTTATTTTACCGCTAAACAGAAACGATGTCTAGCAAATTGTGAACAAATGTAACCGTGGGCAAATTATGTTTACCGCTGTGTGCATTCTGCTTACAGCGCAAAAGAAAAGTCCTTAAACACCCGTACAAAACGAGCATTTAAGAACTTATCCGAGTGGACCAGACGGGAATCGAACCCGTGTCCAAAAGCCCATTCCCTGTCCTTCTACTATCATAGTCTCTCATTTCGGATTGCTCCTCATTCCCTCCTCCATGTGGAGAAAGACACCCTCATGGATTCAGTAGCCTCTGATACGCCCGCGGGTAAGAGGCGTCCCCCGCGTCGTTTCCTACATAGTCGATGCCCGGTTCTTAATGTGTAGGTGCACTAAGGCGGACAGCTGCCTTTAGGCAGCGTATGCTAAATTATCTTCAGCGTTTGTGTTTAAGTTTGCGATTTGACGCATCAGCCTGCGGATAGCTTCTCCAGCTGCAAGACCCCTGTCGAAACCTTGACTGGCCCTTATTTTATTATAATTTTAGCACATTCTCCCTTGTCTATGCAATCCTATAAGTTTTTAATTTTGAATTCCCTCTCGTGTTCCCTGCGCATATCCTTCTTCGCTATATCCTGTCGTTTATCATACAGTTTCTTACCCCGGGCAAGCCCGATCTCCATCTTGGCCCTCCCGTCCTTAAAATAGACCTGCAGAGGAACAAGCGTGTAACCTTGTTGGGCCATACTTCCCGCCAGTTTGCGGATCTGTACTTTGTGCAGCAGAAGTTTTCGCACGCGCAGCGGATCTTTGTTAAAAATATTTCCCTTTTCATAGGGGCTCACATTCATGCCGTACACGAACGCCTCGCCGTTCTCAATCCGCACAAAAGCCTCCTTGATACTGCACTTTCCCATGCGGAGAGACTTCACCTCCGTGCCGTGAAGCGCAAGCCCCGCCTCATATTTTTCCTCTATAAAATAATCGTGATAGGCCTTCTTGTTATTTGCCACCAGTTTCATGGCTTCCTTTGCCATTCTCTCACCTTCTTTCCCATCAGCTTTCGTCCGTCTCCGGAAGCATAAAGTCTACGGTCCGTGCCTGTCTGTCCACACCTTTTACCTGTACGTTCATCCGCTGTCCCAGTTTATAGGATACGCCGCTCTCTCTTCCCACCAACTCGCAGGCATCCTCGTCGCAGTAAAAGTAATCCCCTGCAAGGGCCGATACGTGCAGCAGTCCCTCCACCGTATTGGGAAGCTCCACATAAAGCCCCCACTGGGTAACGCCAGAGATCACGCCCTCGTACACCTCTCCGACATGGTCCTCCATATACTCCGCCTTCTTCAACTTGTCGGTCTCCCGCTCCGCCTCCGCGGCGCGCCGCTCCATTTTAGAAGCATGTTTCGCCACTTCCGGCAGTCTGTCCTCATAATGCCTGATGCGCTCCTCGCTCAGCTTCCCCCGAAGCTGCTCCTTAATAATGCGGTGAATCTGCAAATCGGGATACCGCCTGATCGGAGAGGTAAAATGACAATACTGTTGGCAGGCAAGTCCAAAGTGCCCCGTACACTCCACCGTATACTTGGCCTGCTTCATGCTGCGGAGTGTCAGACGGCTGATCATCATCTCCTCCTTCGTATCCGCAATCCTGTCTAACAGCTTTTGGATTTCCTTTGGGTGAATCTCCTCCCCCGAAAGCTTCATGCGGTAACCAAAGTTTCGTATGAAGGTGGCAAGCTTTTTGATCTTGTCCGGGTCCGGCTTTTCATGCGTCCGGTACACGAAGGGCAGTTCCATCCAAAAGAAATGCTGGGCCACCGTCTCGTTTGCGGCGAGCATGAAGTCCTCAATCATCCGGGTCGCCACGTTGCGCTCATAGGGACGAATCTCAAGCGGATGACCGTCCTTATCCAAAATGATCTTGCTCTCCGCGAAATCAAAATCGATGGATCCCCGTTTATGCCGTCTCTTCCTGAGAATCGCCGCAAGTTCCTCCATCTGCTCAAACATGGGAACAAGGGGTTCGTACTCCCTTCTCTCCCCTTCATCGTGATCCTCCAGTATTTTTTTCACACTGGTGTAGGTCATTCTTCGGTTTACGCAGATTACCGTCTCCACGATCTCATAATCTTTCACTTCACCTCCACTGCCTATGGTCATCAGACAGCTAAGCGCTAGCCTGTCCACCCCCTGGTTCAGGGAGCAGATACCGTTTGACAGTCTGTGGGGCAGCATCGGGATTACCCTGTCCACCAGATACACACTGGTGCCGCGCTCCAAAGCCTCCCAGTCGAGGGCAGAATTTTCCTGTACGTAATTGGTCACATCCGCGATGTGCACCCCCAGATGATACAGCCCCTCCTCATCCCGGTACAAACTGACCGCATCGTCCAAATCCTTGGCATCCTCACCATCTATGGTTACCATCTGCAATTCACGAAGATCCCTGCGTCCGGCCCTGTCCGCCTCCGAAACCTGTTCCGGCACCCGGCCCGTCTGATTCATTACCTTCTCGCCAAACTCCATGGGCAGACCGTAACCACGTACAATGGACATAATATCCACGCCCGGATCGTTCATGTGGCCCAAAATTTCCACAACTCTTCCCTCGGGCTTATGTGTTTCATCCCCGTAAGAGGTCAGCTCCACAACCACTTTTGCCCCTGTGACAGCTCCCTTGGAACGCTCTGCCGGCACAAAAACATCCGCGCCAATCTTACTGTTATCGGGAATCACAAAGCCGAAATTCTGGGACTGCTCATAGGTTCCCACAATCTGTTTCAGACCATGTTCCAGGATGCGGACCACCGCCGCCTCACGCCGCTTCCCACCCTCTCCCGTCAAGGGCATAATCTGCACCCTGTCCATGTAAAAGGCACCCATGGTACGATCCGCCGGAATATAAAAGTCTTCGGAAAAACCCTCCACTTCCACAAAACCAAATCCCTTGGCATGACTGATAAAAGTGCCCACAGGACGCTCGCCGTCAGGCTTTACATACCTGCCCTGTCTGTTTAACTCTATTCTGCCCTCCGAAAGAAGCGCCCGCAGCACACCCTGAAACGCAGCCCGATCTTCCTTCGCCACCTGCATAAAAGCTACCAGTTCCTTCTCCTTCATGGGCACATAGCTCTCATCCGCAATAAGTTCGCATATTAAGTTTTTTCTCTTTTCAAACTGTGTGTCCATTTGCCTCCCTCTGTTTCTGACGTTGTTTCGACGCATAAGCAGCTCGAAATGCTGATACGCGCAAAAAAGCACCCTTACCATTGTGTGCAAGAGTGCTCTTCGTCCTTTTATCTTAGAATAAATTCAGGTTTAAAACAATCGCAATCAGCATAAAGCCCACTGCAAGCCCGGTCGTAATCTTGACCAACTTTCCTTCCATGGAACGGCCCTTGTTTTTCCCCCAGTAGGTTTCCGCCGCGCCGCTGATCGCGCCAAGCCCTGCTGACTTTCCCTCCTGCATCAGTACCAAAACCACCAATGCCAAACATATGATAATATAAATCACGGTAAGTATGATCCTCAATACTTCCATTTGTATCATCCGCCTTTCTAAAGCCGTTTTATTCAACAAGGCTCATAATACCACATAACAAATCATTGTGCAAGCCCCTAATTTTCTGTCTGCTTCCCGTTAATCATTGGGTATCAGAATTGAAAACTGAAACTCGCCCTTCCCGTAATCCACTATATATCTGCCACCGTACTTCTTTTTTCCGCATGAATTTCTCCTCTTTCCTTGTCCTTTTTGTCCTGCACTCATTATAGTATATCTGATTGAAATGCGCTTGCTAATTTTGTCTACATGGTATACACTAAGTATATACTATCTTACGTTTTATGAAGGAGGTTTTTCATGCAGGCACAAGTAAAAGAATGGGGTAATAGTCAGGGAATCCGACTGCCGAAAGAAATACTGAAAAGCGCCGGAATTTCCTTAAACGAAATCTTGGATGTTACGGTAGCCAACGGTGTCATTACTTTGGCAAAACCATTTCGCCATAAAACGTTGGAAGAAAGGGCCGCAGAATTTGACGGCCAATTAATGCTAGACGGAGAATATGACTGGGGTGAATCTGTCGGAAGAGAGGTGTGGTAATGGAACCTTTGCACCAGGGAGATATTTTAAAAATAGAGAACATCAAGCACCCGGTCTTAGTAGCTAGCAAAGATTTTTTCAATACCAGCGGTGAAATCATAGGCTGCCCAATTATTCGCAATTCTAAGCCGGGGCCTCTCCATATATGGATGTCTACAGAGGCAACGAAAGGATATATCCACTGCGAAAAGCTTGCCTTGTTGGACTTATCAGTTCGTGGTTATAAAAAGGAAGGCAGACTGCCCATTCCCGAAATAATCAATGTATCTGACGCAATTCAGGGTATTTTTGAGTATATTTGATAAAATTACCGGCATGAAAAATGCAGTTTAATATATTACTGCACGACAAACTTCATCAAATGATATGCCGACACATCATCCACAAACCCAACAGATTGATACAGCCTGTATCCGTCCTCCGTGAATTTCAAATCGACCACACTCAGATTTTTTGCAGACGCGTCCGCCAACAGTTTTTCCATGATCTGTCTCGCGTACCCTTTATGACGGCAGGACGGCTTGGTGTACACATTTAACACCGTTCCTGTTTTACCCGTGATAAAAGCCGAGTTCATAGGCTTTTCCACGACCAAAAGAAAGGCGCAGGCGGCGATTTCCTCCTGCTCCCTTACCAGATAACAAAACAGATTCTGATTCAGGTTATGCTCAAAATAATCTGGCAGACCGCGCCTGATGATTTCAAGCTCATCCTCGCTCAGATTGCCGTGATCCTCCTCCAGATAAGCAAGTCTTAATTCTGTTAAGGAAGCAACATCTGTCATTTTCGCGTATTCAACCATCATGAACCCTCTCCTCTTCAGTTATCTTTCTACAATAACAGACGCCCCTTCCGACTTGTCGCCATTTAACCACTGCCACTTTTCAGACAACTCGATTTTCCCGTTATCCAAAACATGTGGCACACTGTGACAGATGCCGGCCCGTATCTGCTTTTGTTCATTGATATGGTGGTAATAGAAATCCAGTTCACCATTTTGGCCTACTATTCCTACCAAATGACCTTTCAAGATTTCTCCGCCCGAATACTCCGCCCACAGGATATTTCCCCTTTGGCGGTATGCAAATACGGTATTACCGTCCACTTCCCCGTTTTCTGTGTTTTCCCGCGGAACAAAAAATCTGCCGTCATAATTGATATCGGTCGAGATATTTGGCAAAGGTTTCGCCATGATTTCATACACAAGCACTCTTCCGTTTTCCACATCCCACTTTTCATGCTTTACCGTTTGATAACCTCTTTTTTCATACAAATGACTTGCGGGCAGGGAAGCGTCTAAATATGCCGTATCGTATTTCGCGCTGATCTCATTTTCCAGACACTGCATGATATAGCTTCCATATCCCCTGCCCTGATATTCCGGTTTTACATACACCCTTGTAATATGATCGTCTTTGTAACAGCCAGTCCCCACAATGCCGCTGTCAACCCACAGCACGCCGACAACGCCATCCTTGATATCCTTTTCAATATTTTCCCTGCCATGAAGTTCACAAAAGAAATCCACCACTTCCTGCGGGTAATAGCGGGGATAAATCGTCTGTATCGTATTCTGTACGATCCTGAAGATTTCTTCCGTATCGCTTTGCGTTGCTATTCTGTATTCCATTGCCGTTTCCTGCCTTTTCAGCTTTATATGCCCATTTCTTTCATTTCTTTTAATATAAATTCCTGTAGATGATCCATAAGCGTTTGTTCCAAATCTGATTCGGAAACCGCATCATCAATTACCATGATCTCTCTTATATGAGAAAAAGAAAGATTATTTACGAGCAGTTCCGGATCTGTTATAAATTTGTGCGACACTGTCTCACCAATCTGGGGATACATAAAATAAAATTGTCGGCACCATTTAAACAGAGTTGAATTCATATCCGATTGCCCAATTTCTAAGGGTTATAAGCTGATTCACTTGATCAAATCGTTTCCCTCAGCTACTCACAGCTCAAACTGCGCAAACGCATCCTCCTTTTTCCTCTGCCCGTCATGGTAACGCATGAGGTAGGCCTTCATCTCCGCATGCCGCTCCCCCATGTCCTCCATCATGGCCTGAAAATTCTCCCCGCTTACGCCGCCTAGCTTCGTCAACAGCTCGTAATACGGCCGCTCGTCCCCGTGCTCCTCCAGAATCACCCGCCAGGTCTCCTCGCTCTCACAGCCCTTCACATGGGCCAGAAGATAGCCCGTAAGCTCTTCCCGAAGGTCATCCTGCAAACCGTAGTCATGAAAGAGGCGGAGCATGGCAAGCCGCACCTTCCCCCTGCGCTTCTGCTCCATATAGTAGCCCACGTCCGTGTCCCTGCTGCCGCAGTCCTCCTCCCCGCACAAAAGCATTTTAGAAAACCCCTCGTTGTCCGCAAGGGCCATCCGGTCGGCCACTCTCGCGTCAACCCCCGCAATCCATTGATCCGTCCCCGCATTCTCCGGGTCAAACAGATAGGCCGCATCGAGGATTCCCACCGTCGCCGCCAAAAGAAAAGGCACATCTCCATCCTTTTCCCCGCCCCGGCAGTCCTGTATTCTGGAAAGCGCCGTACATTCTTTCAAAATACCCTGACCGATCTCCAGTCTGCGATAGGGCAGGGTCACGCTCTCAAGCCCGGCGCAGTAAGCAAAGGCCCAGTCGCCGATTCCCGCAAGACTCTCGGGCAGGCTGATCTTTCGCAGCGTCTTACAGCTCAAAAATGCCTTTTTCCCAATCCAGACCATCGGATAGCCGCCCACCTCGCCGGGGATCACAAGGTCGGCATCCCGCCCCTCATACCCTGTCACCACCGCCGTCTCTGAGACTATCTCAAACCGTAAACGGCCCCGCTCCGTGGCCTGTTCTCTCGTTTCCATAGCGTTCCTCCTACAAATCCAAATTCCGGATCTCCTCCGCAAGCACGTCTCCCCGCTCCGTCAACATCAGCCCCTCGTTGTGTCTCACATAATCCTCACACCCGTAAGTGTTGATAAAGGCTGCGCAGTCCGCCTGCACCGTACACTCGGTCACCAGAAGCAGCATCTCGTTTCCCTCGCCGAAACAGTCCTCCACGAAAGCAAAAAGTCCGTGCAGACGCGCCTGCTCCCGCTCCGTGTCCTTCCTGTGGTTCTGCACCAGTCCGTCAAACCGTTCCTTCACGCCCGCAAAGGCCTCCTGTCCGTCCTGCAGTCCCCCGGTCAGAATCATCCGCGCGCTCTCCCGCAAAAATCTGACAATTGCCTTTCCCGTCTGCCTGTCGTCCACGGAAAGGGCTCCCGCACTGGCAAGGGAAGTCATGGCCTGTTCCCTTGCATCCGCCTGCTTTTGCAACAGGGCCGCCAGTTCCTGCGCGCCCTCCCCGGCCTGGGCCTTCTGCTTCAACGCACGCAAAGGATTCATCAGCTCCTTTAACCGTTTTGCCTGCGCCCCGTTTTCCCTAAGCTCCTGTCTCAGTTTATCAAGGAGCATTCCCATCAGGGAAAGCCTCTCGTCAAACGCAGCCTTTCTCGCTCTGTCCTTCACCTGCTCGCTGACCGTGCCTGCAAACACATCCTCCACCCGGTAATCCTGCTGATACTTCCTGTACAGATCATAGTAGGCGCTAAACTCCCGAGCCACGCGGTCGTTTCGCAAATACTGTCCGATCAGGGATTCTTCCACAGAAAGCCCCTCCTCCTCATAGAGGACAAGCATCTGGGAAAGATCCTCCCAACCTCTGGCCGTGACATAACTTTTTCCCCGCACGGTGGTCTCCACCAGATAGAAATCCTCTTTCTTCATATCCAGATAATTTAACACTGCCGTATGGATATTTCTGTCCTTGGCATAGGCCCGCCAACTCTCATAATCGGCCTCCACCTCCAAAATTTTCAAGCGGTCTAAGGTCACCACGTCAAACTCCCGCACGGACTTGTTGTACTCAGGAGGATTTCCCGCAGTGACGATAATCCATCCCTCCGGCACCTGATGCCTGCCGAATATCTTATACTGTAAAAATTGCAGCATGGAGGGGGCAAGGGTCTCCGAGACACAGTTGATCTCATCAAGAAACAAAATCCCCTCCCGGATGCCGCTCTTCTCCATCACCTCATAGACCGAGGCTATGATCTCACTCATGGTATACTCGGACACATCAAAAGTGTGTCCCTCATACTCCCGGTGTACGATAAAAGGAAGCCCCAGGGCGGACTGTCTGGTATGGTGGGTCATGGAATAACTCACAAGGGCAATCCCCAACTCCTGCGCGATCTGCTCCATAATGGCGGTCTTCCCGATACCCGGCGCGCCCAACAGAAATACGGGCCGCTGCCTGACAAGGGGAATCCGGTAAGCGCCCTCCTCATCCTTTTTCAAATATATCTGTACGGAATCCTTGATGTATTTTTTCGCCTCGCTGATATTCATGTCGCTTCCCTCTCCTCTCCCTCCAACGCTTCCTCGTCCAACACAATCCTGATGGCCCAGGGCGGCACCTTCGGCGCGCTGTCATCCTCTTTCAGAAACACGAAGGCCGCATCATAGGGCGGCATCTGTTCCGGATAAATGCCGTAGCCGTCCGTAAAATAGAGCAGCCCTTTCATATCTTCAAACTCCCCCGCCCTGACCAACTCGTCCACATACTCAAAAACAGGCCTGAAATCCGTGGAGCCAAAGCCCGTCAGCTTTCCATTCTGCAAAAAGGCATCAAACTCTGCCCGCTCCGTAATCTTCACGTCCTGCTGTATCTGGCTGTCACACTGGATGATATGAACATTGATCTTGGAGAAAAAATTCTCGCTCTCCTGCATGATGTTGTAGGTCTTTCGCAAAAACGCCTGCACGGTCGCCCCGCGGCAGAAAGCGGAGGTGTCGATGGCGATCACAAAATCTTTGATCTTGTGGCTCTCCTGATACTCAAGCGGCTCCACCAAAGGCATGTTTCCGTAGGTGGCAAGCCCGTAGGTATAAAAGATATGGTCAAACTCCTCGTCATTGACCCGTATCGCCTCTCCCATAGCCATAAAACGCCTCAGAAAGGCCGTGTAATCATAGCGTTCTCTGACTGCCTCCTCCAGATTCTCCGTCATGCCCTCCCCGTTGTTTTTATCCTTGCTGAAACTCTTTAAGTCCGCCCGAATGCGCTCACTGATTTTTCTCCATTCCGACTGGGAAAGGTCCAGTTCTTCCTTTCTGTTCCAATAGATGTGCTCATCCCGTTTGCACAGCCGCCTCCACTCCACAACGGCCTTTGTGGAGGGCTCCTCAATCCGAAAATGGCGGTAGATTTTCTCCGCTGTCAGCCCGCCCGCCTGTTTTTTTAAAAGCGCAAGGCGGCCCTCCAACTCCTTATCCGCATCCAGTCCCGTCAGATGCAAGCCCATATCCAAAACCACCGCCTCCACAGCGATATCCGTGGCCATATCCCAGTATTCCGGATTCAATTTATCCGTCTGAAACCCATGATAGAACACGGCGTGCAGCAGTGCGTGCAGATACAATCTGACGGGCATCGCTTTCTCCTGTTCATACTGCCTGATCAGAAGCAGCGGATCACAGACGAGACCCTCCCCGTCGAAGACATGGGCTCCCATGCCCGCCCTGCACGTTACGGACAGCTTTGCGAGCGCCACATCCAAAAAACGCATATGAACCAGAAGGCTGTCATGGGACAGACGCAAAATCTGATCGGCCACCTGTTGGATTTTCTGTTCTTTGCCCGTATTTTCCTGTAACGCCATGCCCCTTTGTCTCCTTCCCTCTGTGATTTTGATGCAAATCCATTATGTAAACCTCTTCCTCGATTCATTAGTATTATGTAAACCGTCCAAGTTTTATCCTTGCAAAAAAGCCGTCTTAATCAAATATAATACCAACAGATGCCCCGGATAGAACAGATAAAAAAACCACTTGGAAAAGTTTTTCCCCCGCTCCATTCTCTCTCCGTTATAAAAAAACAGCATCACAATTCCCGCCGCCAAAATTCCCACACCGGAGAGCAGCCCGTGACAAACCGCATATGCCGTCCAGTCTCCCGGCTCGCCGTTCATATAACTCTGCACATTCAACATGGAAAACAAAAGAAAACATACAAGAAAACCAATCGCTGTCTTTCTCCTGTCTCCCCGCCCACGATAAAAGAAAATCGTAAACAACGGTGCGACAATCGCCCAGTCACCATACACCGTAGCCAACATAAGAAGCGCCCCTAGCGCCGCTCTTACAATTTGATTGTCCACTTTCTCCATCATCACCAAAATCAGGAAACAGCAAAACAGGGTATATATCATACTCAGCCCTTCCTGTTCAAAGGCGAGCATAAAAGGAATCTGGGAAATCACAGCAAACAGCAAAAGCCGAAGTCCGTATTTGACTTTAGACCGGGTATACTCATACCCCTCCACCAAAAAATAGCACATCACCGGTGCGGTGAAAAAACCGATGTCCTCCAAAAGCTCGTAGAGCGGCGTTCCCTTTAGCAGAAACATATGCGCGATATGATTGAGCAGCATGGTGAACATAGCAAAATACTTAATCACATCCCTGTTTAGTACCCGTGTCTGTCCACCGGACATCGTCTGCAGCTGTCCTTCCATTTTCCACTCCCCCTGCTGTCCCTACGTCAAGATAGGCGATTACCGTACCCCGCAATCGCCTACTCTTCGTTTTCTAATCTCATGTCAAACAAACCGCTCCCTACACGAAAGGATTGTACTCCTTCTCATGCCCGATGGTGGTAAACTCCCCGTGTCCCGGATAAACCTTTGTCTCATCCGGCAGCAAAAACAGTTTTTCTTTCACGGATCTGACCAGTGCGCTCATGCTGCCCGTGGCCAGATCTGTCCGTCCCACAGACTCCTGAAAAAGCGTATCTCCCGCAACCAGAATACCTGCCTCCTCAAAATAATAGCAGCAGCTTCCCACCGTATGTCCCGGCGTGGCAATCAGCTTACAGGTGATACCCGCTATGGTAATCTCCTCGCCCTCTTTCAAATATCTGTCGGGAATCACCGTGTAAGGCCGCCCCACCTGATCGGAAACATTGGTAACCGCATCTTCGCAGAGCGCGCGCTCCTCCTCATAGGCGTAAATCGGAGCGCCGGAAAGTTCCCGCAGTCTGTTGCTGCCCCAGATATGGTCGAAATGGGCGTGGGTCAACAGAATCCCCTTCACCTGAAATCCCTTTTCCTGTAAGGTCTCATAGATATAGTCACCCTTATCCGCCGGATCAAAAAAGATAACTTCGCTTGCACCTTCCCTATACACAAAATAGCAGTTTGTCTGGCAGATGCCAAGCATCAGCCTTCCGATTTTTATATCCGACATGCGTTTCTCTCCTTAGCCTGTTGTTCTCTCAATATCAATGATACTCTCGATAGCCCTGAGTTTATCCACAATACGCTGCAGCTCTTCCCGGCTGCCGACCTCAAAGCTGACCATAATGGTGGCCGTCCCCTGCTTACTCACCCTGGTATTCAGCGCAAGAATGTCGATTTCCTTCTCCGTGAGGGCTCTGGAAACATCCGCCAACAGACCATTTCTGTTATTGGCGTAAATACTGATCTCCACCAGATACTTTTCGCCGGCCGTCTCCCCTTCCGCCTGCTGCCACTCCGCGTCGATCAGCCTGTTTCTGTCAATCTCCGGCAAATTCATGAGATTTACACAGTCCGTTCGGTGAATGGAAATCCCTCTTCCCCTTGTGACAAAACCAACAATTTCGTCTCCCGGTACCGGACTGCAGCACTTGGAGAAACGGACTGCCACATCATGAATCCCCTTCACCACGATGGCACTGGTACTCTTTCCCGGCCTGCTGCGGTTAATGCGGATGCTCTCCTCGATCTCCGCCATCACCTCGTCGTCGGTCATCTCCCGCTTATGGTCTTTTTCGTATAGCTCCTGCATACGATTGACGATCTGGCCTTCCTTGAGGGCACCGTGTCCCACCGCCGCCAACACCGAGTCCCAATTCTGGAATCCGTACTTCTTGATCACGGCATCCTCATACTGAGGGGTCAGAATGTCCGTGGCGTTGATCGTTTTCGCCTTACAGTAAGCGTAAATCAGTTCGCGTCCCTTGACAATATTATCTTCTTTCAGCTCGTTCTTAAACCACTGGTTGATTTTATTTTTGGCCTGCGTGCTCTTTACCACATTCAGCCAGTCACGGCTAGGGCCCTTGGAATTTTGGGAAGTCAAAATTTCCACCCGGTCGCCGTTTTTGATCTCATAATCAATGTTCACGAGTTTGCCATTGACTCTTGCACCGATCATTTTATTTCCCACCGCGCTGTGCACGCTGTAGGCAAAATCGATCGGTGTGGAGCCCGCCGGCAGACTCTTTGCATCTCCGGTGGGGGTAAAGCAAAAAACATTGTCGGCAAACAGGTTTAAATCGTCCTTTAAAAGATTCAAAAATTCCTTATTATCCGAAAGGTCCTGCTGCCACTCCAGAATCTGGCGCAGCCATACTAATTTTTCTTCCTCCTGGGTCTCCACCTTCTTGCCGTCGGAAGCCTCTTTATATTTCCAGTGGGCCGCAATTCCGTACTCCGCCGCCTTGTGCATTTCATAGGTACGGATCTGGATCTCAAAGGGCTGGCCGCTTGCGCCGATCAATGTGGTGTGAAGGGACTGGTACATATTCGCCTTCGGCATAGCGATATAATCCTTGAAACGGCCCGGAATGGGCTTATACATCTCATGAATCACACCAAGCGCCGCATAACAGTCCTGCACCGTATCCACAATAATACGCACCGCAAACAGATCATAAATCTGATCAATGGATTTATTCTGGTTTTTCATCTTCTTGTATATACTGAAAAAATGCTTGATACGGCCGTCTATCTGTGCCTGAATGCCCGCATGTTTGATATGCTCGCTGACTTCGTCAACGATCGTCTGAATGTAACGTTCCCTTTCACCCTTCCTGACGGCAATTTTATCCACCAAGTCGTAATAAGCTTCCGGTTCCAAATATTTTAATGACAAATCGTCTAATTCCACCTTTATTTTTGATATCCCCAAACGCTGGGCGATGGGAGAATATATATCTAACGTCTCCCTTGCAATCTCCTGCTGTTTTTCTGGCCGCATATGCTGCAGCGTGCGCATATTATGCAGGCGGTCCGCCAACTTTATCAAAATCACACGGATATCTTTCGCCATGGCGAGGAACATCTTGCGCAGATTTTCTGCCTGTCTCTCCAATTTTTCCGCATCTTTATCCTGATTTTGGTGTTCCCCATGAAAATTCAGTTTATCTAATTTGGTAACGCCATCCACCAGAAGCGCAACGTCCTCTCCGAACTGCTCCCTGATCTCCTCGTCCGTCATCACGGTATCTTCCACCACGTCGTGTAAAAGCCCCGCGACAATCGTCTCCTTATCCAGTTCCAGATCCGCAAGAACAATCGCCACGCAAAGCGGATGGATGATATAGGGCTCTCCGGATTTACGCGCCTGCCCTTTGTGGGCATCCGAAGCAATCCGGTATGCCTTCTCAATCAGGCTGATATCCGTCGAAGGGTGGTATTTGCGCACACGGACAATAAGCTCGTCGTAAAGCTGCTCCGGAGCCTGAAATTCTTCGATTGATTCAATTCTGCCGTCATCAAAGACCAACTCAACCTTCTCTTCTGTCGCCATATACTCACCATAGCCTTATCGGATTACATAATAATACATACTAGCAATTTTACGCCATTCTACTATTATTTGCAAGACAAATCAAAATATTTTACAGTCTGCTCACGAATAAACAGCAAACAAGTACAAAGAAATGTTGCACAATACAATATATTGTATCAATCCCTCCCTGTCAGACTTTTTTATTCCACATGCTGTTATTCTCACTCCTCTTAACACAATTTTGTTTGTCTTTTTTCTATGGAATCCCTCCAAAAAGGAGATTGTCCTTTCCTGATTTTTATGTTATACCTATCTCATATTCAATTTTCTTTTTTCAGTATCAATCATGGGCAATGCCCCGTCATTTTCCTAAAGTAACAGGCAAGTGATATCCCAATTTTGCTACTTGTCAATACTAAGGGAGTCAGTCATGAAAGGAAAACACATCTATGAATAACTCAAAGTTCTCTCCTATTTCACTAACTCAAAACGCCGATTATTTTAATGTCCATGGCCGAATTCCTTACGGCATGACCAATGACTACAAGTTCCGTGCCGTGCTTCAGTCCAACAACAAGGTGCTTAAAGGCTTGATCTGCGCATTGCTGCATTTCACAGAAGACGAAATTATCTCAGTCGAAATCACCAACCCCATCGTTTTGGGAGAAACCGTCAAAAATAAAGAATTTCGTTTGGATATCAATGTGAATTTGAATAACTGCACCTTACTTAATCTGGAAATGCAGCTCGCCAACCAATTAAATTGGAAAAACCGTTCCGTCATGTATCTATGCCGCTCTTTTGACCACCTCAACCATGGGCAGGACTACGGAGAAGCAAAACCCGTTATACATATTGGTATTCTGGACTACTCCCTGTTTCCAGATTGCCCTGAATTTTATTCTTCTTATAAACTGATAAACATTAAAAATCATCGAAAATATAGTGACAATCTCACTCTGAATGTGTTAGACTTATCTCACATAGAGTTGGCCGCTAAAGAAGATAAACGGTACCATATCCATAAATGGGCGATGCTTTTTAAAGCCACTACGTGGGAGGAAGTAAAAATGATCGCAGAACAAAACGAATATTTGATCGAAGCGTCCAAAACCATGTTTCAAATGAGCGCTGACGAACTGATCCGCAAAAGATGCCGCGACCGTGAGGAGTATTATCAGGATTTAAGAAATTACGAACGGGCCATTGCCGAAAAAGAGCGCCAATGCGAACAGCTTACTACAGAAAATGATCAGCTCCGCGCAGAGATTGCACGCTTAAAGAAACAGTAAACAAAGACTCAAAAAGGACATCTCCTCAAGCAAGCTTGGGAAATGTCCTTTTTCTATACCGTATTACACTCGCAAAGCCGCGCTTACGCGCTGCAGCGTTAGCTCGAGACTCTGTCTCTCGCTACCGTTTGGCTTCGCCATACCATCCACCAGAAAAACGCGTGCCCTCAAGCAAGCTTGGAACACGCGTCTTCCTGCCGTCTGCTGTGCCGCAGCTTATTACGTTACATCATCCCCATGCCGCCACCGCCTGCGGGCATAGCGGGTTCGGGCTCCTTGATGTTTGCCACCACGGACTCGGTGGTAAGCAGGGTGCTTGCAACGCTAGTCGCGTTCTGCAATGCGCTTCTTGTCACCTTTGCAGGATCGAGAATGCCTGCCTTCACCATATCTACATACTCCTCGGTCAGCGCGTCAAAACCTACGCCAACTTCGGACTCTCTTACTTTGTTGATGATAACGGAGCCTTCCAGTCCGGCATTTGCCACGATGTGGTACAAAGGCGCTTCCAGAGCCTTCAACACGATCTGCGCACCGGTCTTCTCGTCGCCTTCCATCTTCTCCGCTAACTTCTCCACTTCCTTCGCCGCATGGATATATGCGGAACCGCCGCCGGAGATAATGCCTTCCTCCACAGCTGCTCTGGTTGCTGCAAGCGCATCCTCCAGACGAAGCTTCGCTTCCTTCATCTCGGTCTCGGTAGCCGCGCCCACACGAATCACAGCCACGCCGCCTGCCAACTTCGCAAGACGCTCCTGCAATTTCTCTCTGTCGAAATCGGAAGTGGTCTCCTCGATCTGCTTCTTAATCTGGCTGATTCTCGCCTCGATCTCCGCTTTCTGGCCTTCGCCGTCAACAATAACGGTGTTCTCCTTCTGTACCTTAACGGACTTCGCACGACCGAGCTGATCCAATGTCGCATCCTTAAGCTCTAAACCAAGCTCAGAGCTGATCACCTGACCGCCTGTCAGAATTGCAATATCCTGCAGCATATCTTTTCTTCTGTCGCCATAGCCGGGCGCTTTCACAGCTACCACGTTAAATGTGCCGCGCAGCTTATTCACAATCAGGGTTGTGAGAGCCTCGCCCTCCACATCCTCGGCAATGATCAGAAGCTTAGCGCCAGACTGTACGATCTGCTCCAACAGCGGAAGGATCTCCTGAATGTTGGAAATCTTTTTGTCTGTAATCAAGATGTAAGGGTTATCCAAAACCGCCTCCATCTTATCCATGTCGGTTGCCATGTATGCGGAAATATAACCTCTGTCAAACTGCATACCTTCCACCAGATCAAGCTCCGTGAGCATGGTCTTGCTCTCCTCAATGGTGATAACGCCATCGCCGGAAACCTTCTCCATCGCGTCCGCCACCAATTTGCCGACTTCATCGTCACCGGAAGAAACCGCCGCTACTCTCGCGATATGCTCCTTGCCATTTACCTTGGAGCTCATCTTTGCGATCGCGTCTACTGCAGCCTCCGTGGCTTTCTTCATACCCTTTCTCAAAATAATCGGGTTTGCGCCCGCCGCCAGATTCTTGATTCCTGCGTTAACCATTGCCTGTGCAAGAACCGTTGCTGTGGTGGTGCCGTCACCTGCCACGTCATTGGTCTTTGTTGCCACTTCTTTTACAAGCTGTGCGCCCATGTTCTCAAAAGGATCTTCCAGTTCGATCTCCTTTGCGATGGTCACACCGTCGTTTGTGATCAGGGGCGCGCCGTAGGATTTATCCAAAACAACGTTTCTTCCCTTCGGTCCAAGGGTCACCCTTACGGTATCCGCCAACTGGTTTACGCCTGACTCCAAAGCCGCTCTGGCTTCTGCTCCATACTTAATTTCCTTTGCCATGATTTATGTCCTCCTAATTTTTATGCTTTACTCGACAACTGCCAAAATGTCATTCTGTCTCACGATAATGTATTCATCCTCATCAAGCTTCACTTCCGTACCCGAATACTTGGAGAAAATAACCTGATCGCCAACCTTCACTTCCATCTTAACCTCTTTGCCGTCCACAACGCCGCCGGGGCCTACTGCGATTACCTCCGCCTGCTGCGGTTTCTCCTTGCCCTGTCCCGGTAAAACAATGCCGGACTTTGTGGTCTCCTCCGCTACCAACTGCTTTAATACGACTCTGTCGCCAAGTGGTGTTAACTTCATGATGATTGCCTCCTTCTTCATTATGTCATGTGATTTGTTTTTCTTTGATTTGTTAGCACTCGCCTCGTCCGAGTGCTAACGCTAGAACATATATTATCTTCATATGCGGGCGTTTGCAAATGTTTCTACCGTCGCATATGAAGATTATTCTCATGTTTTCTCTTATTATTTCACTTTTCCTCTTATTTTCTCGTTTTTATCCATAAAAAGGGATTTAATACTTATTTTAGAATTTCAGGACTGCTCCCCAAAAATTCCCATATTTCATCCTTCGCAAAACCATACGAGCCCATCTGTCCCTCATATTCCTGCATTTTATCGCGGCACTGCTTGGCCTGCGCCTCATTGCCCGCACCCCGGTGTGCAAGATAAAGCATCGCTTCTTCATAATAATATGCCACCGCGTAGAGCTGTCCCATCTCTCCCTTCACCGGCGCGCCATACGCTTCATTGCGGTGTACGTTCTCCACAAGCGTATCATACTGGTGATAGGACACCATACTGATTAACGATGCCTCATCAGCCGTATTCACGTGCTGATAGTCCAACACGTTCACGATAAGCGCCACTGTCTGAATCAGCAAAATGAGGCAGAGAATGACGATCGCGGCATTTAACAGAAGATCCCTGCGCAGTCTTTTCGGTTCCTGCTCTGTTTCATAACCCTGCATCATTCTTCCCCCTCCTTCCTGTTCTTCGCCGTCTCCCGAAGCAGCCCCTCCTCAATCAGCGCGCTTTTTTTCGCCACGGAATAATCCGGAAGCAGCGCCAACTCTTCCTTCGTCAGATGACCGAACGTAAACAGCGCCGCCTCCAGATCCTTAGTGATGCGCGCGTAGCTTTCCTGCCGCTCGGGGGTATAGCTTTCATCATAATACTGACCTTCGTAGGTGATCCGCCCCGCCGCCTTATAATAGCTGTCCAGATGGTTCGCAATCCGGGAAGCGGATGCCGAAACGTCGGCCTCCGTCTCCTGATCCCTGTAGCGGGTAAGTTCGTTGAGAACGCCCTTATAATCGGCAATCATAAATTCCAGCACCCGGTATTCCTGCATCTCATCTGTAAACCCGATATATTTTGCATCGTAAAGGGCATAGAACGCCCGCCAGTTTCCCTCTTCCTCATAATCCCGCAGCATCTGCCTGTACTGCCCCGCGTTTTTTTCCACATCCCGTTCCAACTGGCTCGACCAGATATAGAAAGGCCCCTCGCCTCCCACAAAAATCATCACAATCACCATCACAAAAAGCACCGCGATAACCGTGACCTTAGCCGTAAACGAGTTATAGCGCCGTGCTTTTTTCTCCACTTCCTGTCTGGTTTCCTGAAATTCCCGATGATATCTGCGCATATCCTGCCGGTGTTTCACGGCAAAGGGATTCGGGTTCCCACAGAAGGGACATTTTTCATCCTCAATCTGCAAATTGGCTCCACATGTGGGACACTTCATCGTCTCATCCAATCCTTTCTGTCCTTTACATACTGTCTGACTTTTTTTTTCGCCGTATCGTAATGCAGATAAACACCGTAGTCGTCTTCCACACAGCACGCCCTGTACAGGGAAGTCAGTTCCTCCTCCGAAATGGCAAGCGCCTCCTGCAGCTCTTCCTTTACTTCCCTGTGATAAGCCTCAATCTGCGCTTCCTCCGCCTCCGTATAAACATCGTACTCCCGCTCCTGCATCAAAAACAGTACATCCATGATACAGGATATCTCCTCATCCTCACCGGAATCCCCCGCGGCAATCCGCGCCAAAGATTCCCTGCACGCCTGATACTGTATGTACCTGTCAAGGAAATCATTGTGCTCCCAATTCGACAACAGACGGTGCCCTTCCTCGTCATGGGCATACACATAGTCTAAAACGCCCTCGTAATCGCCCGCTTCATACAGAGCGTCCAACTTCGGAAACACTTCCCGCTCCCATGCGGCCTGTGCCTTCATCTCCTCCGGGGAAGCTTCATAATCTATGGATTTATGAAACAGATATGCCACAGCGCCGCAAAACGCCGCCAGACCTGCAAACACAAGAAAAGTCCGAAAAAGTATGCGGCCGATCTTTCCCATTTCCCTCCGGTAGGCCTGTTTGGGCACCTCGGAAATTTCTTCCACATCCTCCTTCAGATCGTAGAGCTGCTCCATATACTGCCGTTCGCCGCCAGGCGCGTTGAAAGCGCCGCAATAAGGACACTTTGCACTCTCCTCCGGTATCGGCGCATGACAATTTTCACAGTAGAGCATCGATTATATTCCTTTTTCCAGCCGTTCTCTGTAACCCGGCGCATTCTTCACTTCAAACTTATTGTTAAACATCTCATATTCCGCGTCGTCAAGCTTCTCCTCGATTTTCTCCTCCACATTCGTCTTATAGACCACGCCGCAGGCCACTGAGGGCGCAAGAATCTTATCTTCAAAGGACAGGCAAGCCTCCCTGACACGGTCGCAGTAGCTTTCCGCCTCCCCGTCCTTTGCCATGGGAATGAGTACAATAAAGACATCGCCGTCCACGCGGCCGATGATATAATCCGGTTTTTTCTCCTGCTTTAAAATCCCGGCGACAGTCTTAATCAGCCGGTCGCTCTCCTCGTCCCCGAAATGATCGTTCACAAATTTCCAGTCGTTAATATTTACGTTTATGACAGCCACAGGCGCAACCTCCGCCCTGTCTATCACTTTCATGCGCTCCTCAAAATACAGCTTATGATACACGCCGGTGAGCACATCCTCCTTCTCTCCCTTCGCCGTCTGCACATGCTGCACATTCAGTTTCTGCTCCAACTCGTCCGCATAAATCGCAGTCTCAGTGTGAAGATACGTCTCCTCACCCCAACGGGAAAGCATGTTGGCAAAGCCGTCCAACATCCTCTCCACCGCATCCTTCTTCTCCGGAGACACCTTCCGCGTATCCGCATATAAATGTGCGATGGTTCTGCCGTAAACCCTGACTTTCCGTCCAGGATCCCCCACCACATCCGGTTTAAAACCCGCGAATCCACCGACCGATATGATTTTTTCCCCATGCCGCTCCGTGAGCAAAACCGAGGCATCTGTCACCGAACAGAGCGCCTTGCAGTATTCCGTCAACGTATCTAGCGCATACAGATTATTCATCTCATAGCTTCTGATATTTTCCTTAATTCTCTGTTCAAACGGAATTGCTTTATAATCCATACCCCTGCCTTCTCCTGTCTATGCTTTTTGTTCTGTCCCATAGGCTTATTCTAACAAATTACACCGCGCTTGTGAAGTTGAAAATGGATTTACGAAGGCATTTTATTTTTCATTATTCACATCCACCGCCCATACATCTTTTTCATGTAGCGGTGTACATCCATACCGTAAAGCCGGTCAAGCAGCCTCCCATCCAACTCCCCCACAGGGCCGCAGGCAAGCGCCCTGCCATCCTCCAATAAAAGCGCCGTATCCGCAAAGGCGAGCGCCAGACTGATATCATGAAACACCCCTACCACACACCGGTTTCTGGCTGCCGTCCACTCCCGCAGACTTTCCAAAAGCTCCGCCTGACAGCGAAGGTCCAGATGGTTTGCCGGTTCGTCCAACAGAATGATCTGCGGCTCCTGTGCAAAGGTTCTGGCCAAAAATACCCGTTGGAGCTGTCCGCCCGAAAGTTTTGTTACCGACCGCTCTCTCAATTCCCATACGCCGGTACGCCGCAGGGCATCTTCCACGGCTTCTCGGTCAGCCGATGTCTCCACTGAAAACAGTGAACCGCTCCGGTGGGTGTACCGCCCAAGCATCACGGCCTCGTAAACCGTATAGTCAAAGGCCGCCTGGGAAAACTGACTCATCAACGCAATCCTTTTTGCCCGCTGTTTTGGTGGCATCATATGCAGGGTGAGCCCATCTGCCTCCACATTTCCCTGCCAGGAAAGCACACCCGCCAGAGCGCGCAAAAGCGTGGTCTTGCCACAGCCGTTAGGCCCCAGAATGCAAAACCGCTCACCCGCCTTCACCTGAAAGGACAAGTCCTTGATGACCTGCGTATTCCCGTAGCCGCAATAAAAATGTTCCACCGTAAGTAACGCCGTTTTATTCATGCTTCACTCCCCTTCCCGCTCTCAGCTTTCCCTGCGTCCGGCAAAAAACAGATACAGGAAGAAGGGCGCGCCCAGAAGCGCCGTAATGGAACCGATCGGAATCTCATGGGGCGGCGTGAGGGTTCTGGCCGCCAAATCGCACAATACCAGAAAGCTTCCTCCGAGCAGAGCGCAGGCCGGCAGTGCCCGTCTGTGGGCCGCGCCGAAAAGCCGCCTGACAATATGGGGCACAATCAAATCCACAAAGCCGATGATTCCCACAAAAGCCACCGCCGTACCGGTGAGTACCGCCACCGCTGTCATCAGCCGCCCCTTGACCTTTCGCAGATCCACTCCCATCGCCTGGGCCTGCTCCTCTCCGAACGTCATCACGTCCAATTCTCCGGCATAGCGCAGAAAATAGAGGCCGACAACAACCGTGGCAGGAAACAGCACGCCCACCGCGCTCCACTCCCGCATGGAAAAACTGCCAAGCTGCCAAAGTTGGATGCGCTGCGCATAGGTTGGGGAGCCGGTCGCAAGCAGCGACATAACTGCATTGCAAAACAGGGAAAGCACCATCCCAACGAGAATCACCGTCACATTGGACATGCCCCTGTCCAGCTTTGCTGAAAGAAACAGCACCATAAACACGGCGGCAAGGGCAAACCCAAGGCTGACGACAGGCAGCAGAAACGTCCCAAGCCCCGCCGAACTCAGGCCCAGTACAATCACCAGAGCCGCACCAAGTCCCGCGCCTGAGGAAACGCCCAACCCGAAGGGAGAGGCCAGCGGATTTTGTAAAAGCGACTGCATCACTGCGCCGCACAGAGCAAGAGCCGCCCCCGTCAAAAAGGCCAACAGCACCCGCGGCAGACGCATATCAAGCACCATGACACTATAACTTGTGGGAATGTGATCTGGCAAAGGGATGGCAAACATGCGCTCCGCCATAATCGACCAAATATCTCCGGGCGACACATACACGCTCCCTGTTCCCACGCCCAAAAGTATGGCAAGAAAAGCTGTCAGGAGAAGAAGCCCTATTTTCATCCCCGTCCCCATTTTCCTCTTCCTCCTCATGCCAGTCCTCTTCCTCATTCTGTTTCAAACCGCTCCGGATAGAGCGCCTGTGCCATCTGCTCCACCGCCTTTACAATATTTTGGTCCGGCAGGGACGAGGCCATATTGTCGATATAGTAGACCTCCTGATTCTGCACGGCAGACACACCGGCCCACCCTTCTCTGCCAAGAATTTCCTCCACGGGCGCATCCGTGTAATTCACATTCGTGAAAATAACATCCGGATTAGCCGCGACCACGGTCTCGCCCTCCACGGAAAGCCATCCGTCCTGATCGGCCAACACATTCCTGCCGCCCGCCAGTTCCATCAGCTCATGCAGATAGGTGCCGCTCCCGCAGCTATATAAATAAGGCGCCGGTGATATTTCAAAATAAACGCTTTTCCGCTCCTCCTTTGGAATCTCCGAAACAATGCCGGACAGCCGCGCAAGCTCTGCATCCATTTCAGCCACCACGCGCTCCCCCTCTTCCGGCACGCCAAGAGCCTGCGCGAGAAAACGGATATCGCTCCGCACCCCTTCCACACTTTCACTGGTGGGTACACAAATCACGCACACACCCGCGTCGATTAACGGCTGATAGGGCGCTTCCTGATCGTAAAGGGAAAGGTTTGACACAAAAAGGATATCCGGGGCAAGGGCCGTTAACTGCTCCACATCGGGATTTACCGTGTCAAAGGTCGGAACGTTTTCAGGCAGTCCCGCAATGCCCACGCTCTGCAAATCATAGCCCGTTATTTTCTCCTCCACGCCGAGCGCTGTCAACGTCTCGCAAATTGAAGGCGCAAGGGCCACCACGGAGTCTACCTGATCGGGAATCACCACAGACGCGCCGCTAGGGTCGGTGGTGGGACGCGAAGCGGCATTCTCCGCCACTTCCGGCGACGGTGCAGCCTTACCGCAGGCCGTCAGGGTAAACAGCAGCATACACAGCCAAATTACTACAATCCGTATTCTCTTCATTTCTCTTCTCATAGTTTCCTCCTCATCTTCTGTCATTTTTCTGGCTCTGCTTTCTTCCATAAGTCTTCTGCCTCTGCTTATGCGCGCAAAAAAGCGTCCTGTGTCAAAACACAGAACGCACAAAACCCTGCCGCATCTGCGGCAAGGCCGAATATCACGCAGTTCCGGTTTCGGCAGAATGCCATCAGGCTGCCATGTATCTGACTTATCCTCGCAAAGAGGCTTCACAGTGACCGACTCGCAGGGCATTTCACCCTATTCCATGCGCCGACAAAGCGGCTGCAGCTGATGCCGTATCAAATTATGCTGCCAGTGTAGCACAGTTCTTTCCCTTTGTCAAAACAGCGGTAAAGCCATTCTTTTTCCTTAATTCCATTTCACCACCACAACCGAATCCACCATCTGTACGTACCCTGCCTGCGGATAGCAGGGCATCTCCAAAACCTCCGGCTTTTCCTGTGCCCCTTCAAAGACAACCTTCACATCCCGAAGCAGGATATTGTCAAAATAGGCCTGATAGGTTCCCGGATACGTAATCGACGTGGGTTTGTTACAGCCGGAAACACCCTTCACCCGGTCCGTTCCCGGAATTTCCTGCAAAACCTTCGATATGTCCCCCACAAAGGTAACCGCTGTCTCACCCGGCACATACCCCTGCACCTGATCAATCTGCGCCACAACCTCCGTCATCAGGGACAGGGTTGCCTTGCTCTCCACCTCTTTCTTCACATAGACCGCATTGTCCGTCTGGATATAGGAAAAAATAATAAAGGAGAGCAAAACCGCTGTCGCGCCATATAATTTCCAACCAACCGACATTCCCTGCCGTCTTTCGTCGTCCCTATCTTTACCTGCTTCTCCCGCCTTCTGCCCCTTCCCATCTGCGTTGCCAAAAACCCACCTCCACAAAAGAAGCGGCACAAGGTAGAGCAGCCAAACCGCATACACCATCAGATCATGGACATGGGGATTTAACAGCCTCATCATATAGGCGGCAAAGGGCAGGACCGCAGCCAGAAACAAAAGTAACAGCCAGTCCCTGATTGCAAAACTGCCCCATAACCGTTTCACCAAAAGAAGCACCAGACAGAGGCACACCCCAAGGATCAGGATATTGACAGCCCATACCGCCTGATAGGGATAAATATTTTCATCCTTTGCAAAGAAGTGCGTCGCCGCTTCCTTGAGACAATAGTGCAGTCTCATCCTGATCGGTTCCGCGTTATCCCACAGATTGGTCACACTGTCATAATACCCCTCCGCAAGCGGCGTCTCCACCAGACCACTGACCAGTTTCATCAACACATAATAAACGATTCCACCGACTCCGATCATTCCCAGACTAGCGCAGCCGTCCCAAAATACCTTCGCCGCGCCGTCCTTCCTGATCAGGTTCTGCATGGAAACGAGAATGATCAAAACCACCGTCACCGCCAGATAGCATTGATAAATAGAAAGCGAGCAGGTTACCGCAAGCGCACCGAATAGCAGCCATTTTTTCTGCCGCTGCTCCCCGTAAAGCCTCCAAAAACACACACCCGCCACGGCAAGCATCAGGGCAAACATATCCGCCGCAAGCCACGGCGTATAGGCCGCCGCCACCGCCGTCACGGAGATATTTACCGTCATGATCCCGGCCGTCAGCAAGACTTCCGCCCTTTCGTAAAAACCAAACAGCTTACATACCAGAAACACGGCGATCCCTAACCAGAAAAAGGCCGCGATGCCCAGACTCCACGGCATCAAAAGGCCCGACGCTGTCAATTCCCTGTACACCGGCTCCAAGATCCTGCCAAGGCCGATCTGATGCTGATGAGCCTCCCAGGCATCATAAAAATCAAACACAGCGTCATGGGAAACGCTGATATTCACAAGCAGAAAACCGTGGGCAAACAGCCCCAGTAAAAATGTGTACAGCAGACTTCTCTTAAAAAGAAGGCCTGCGCCATTCTGTCCATACAATTTCCGTCCTCCTCAGTCGTTCTATTTCTTTGCGGTTCCTATAGCATAATACCACGTTATCCTCCAATGCGCCACCGTAACGCAAAAAAACTCACTTCAATCCTGTCTGTAAACAAAATCGAAGTGAGCTTTTTATTTTTAGGATACCCGGTTATACGTAATAATATACGTTCCTGCCGCCTACGCGTTCACGATCTGCCCGAAATCAGGCTTGAGCGCCGCGCCGCCAATCAGACCGCCGTCGATGTCAGGCTTGGACAGAAGCTCCGCCGCATTGGAAGCGTTCATGGAACCGCCGTACTGGATGCGAACCGCCTCTGCGGTAGCTGCGTCGTACATCTCAGCGATGCAGTCACGGATGCCCTTACATACCTCCTGCGCCTGATCGGAGGTAGCGGTCTTGCCGGTTCCGATCGCCCAGATCGGCTCGTAAGCGATGACCATGCCCTTTACCTGATCTGCGGTAACACCTGCCAGATCGGACTTGATCTGTAAACGAATCCAGTCCATGGTTACGTTCATTTCTCTCTGCTCTAAGGACTCACCGCAGCAAAGGATCGGCACAAGACCTGCCTCTAACGCCTTGAGCACCTTCTTGTTCAGGAATGCGTCGTCCTCCTTGAAATACTCTCTTCTCTCGGAGTGGCCGATGATCACATACTCCACGCCCGCATCTTTCAACATGGGAGCGGAAATTTCGCCCGTGTACGCGCCCTTATCCTCAATGTAGAAGTTCTCTGCGCCCACATGTACATTTGTGCCCTTTACCGCTTCCGCCACGGGTACAATATCAATCGCGGGTACGCAGTAAACCACGTCAACCGCATCGTTTTTCACCAGATCCTTTAAGGTTGCACAGAGCGCAACAGCCTCACTGGGAGTCATGTTCATCTTCCAGTTGCCGGCGATAATTCTTTTTCTTGCCATGATTGTATTCTCCTTATACTTTAATGTTTACTTGTCGTCAGCTGCTACCACGCCCGGAAGCTCCTTACCCTCTAGGAACTCAAGGGAAGCGCCGCCGCCTGTGGAAATGTGGGACATCTTGTCTGCAAAGCCAAGCTGGTTACAAGCCGCTGCGGAATCGCCGCCGCCGATGATGGTGGTTGCGTCTGTCTCAGCCAACGCCTTCGCAACTGCGATCGTGCCCTTTGCCAGAGTGGGGTTCTCAAACACGCCCATAGGCCCGTTCCATACAACCGTCTTAGCGGACTTCACAGCATTTGCAAAAAGCTCCTGGGTCTTAGGACCGATATCCAGACCTTCCTTGTCAGCCGGGATCTTGTCAGCGTCCACATACTCCACATCAACAGGGCCGTCGATGGGGTTCGGGAAAGCCGAAGCAACGCCGGTGTCGATGGGAAGTAACAGCTGCTTGCCGAGCTTTTCAGCCTTCGCCATCATCTCTTTACAATAGTCAAGCTTCTCGTCGTCTACCAGAGAGTTACCGATCTCGTAGCCCTTTGCCTTCAGGAAGGTGAAAGCCATGCCGCCGCCGATGATCAGGGTGTCACACTTCTCAAGCAGGTTGTTGATTACGTTCAGTTTGTCGGCAACCTTCGCGCCACCAAGAATTGCCACGAAAGGTCTTACCGGGTTCTCCACCGCATTGCCGAGGAAGTCGATCTCCTTCTGCATCAGATAACCAACCGCGTTCTCGCCGCCCTTCTCGGTGATAAACTTGGTGACAACAGCCACGGAAGCGTGCGCTCTGTGCGCGGAACCGAATGCGTCGCATACATATACGTCAGCCAGATCAGCCAGCTCTTTTGCGAAAGCCTCTCCTGCCTCCTTGGGCTTGGTCTCCTCTTTGCCGCGGAAACGGGTATTCTGTAAGAGAACCACGTCACCCTCGTTCATAGCTGCAACAGCAGCCGTAGCCGCCTCGCCGGTCACGTTGTCATCCTTTACGAAATTGACGGGCTTGCCAAGCTTCTCGGAAAGTCTCTCAGCAACAGGCGCCAGAGACTCGCCCTCGTTGGGGCCGTTCTTTACCTTGCCAAGGTGGGAGCAAAGGATAACTTTGCCGCCGTCGGCAAGCAGTTTCTTGATGGTGGGAAGAGCTGCAACGATACGGGTCTCATCCGTGATCTTGCCCTCCTTCAAAGGTACGTTAAAGTCACATCTCACAAGGACGCGCTTACCCTTAACGTTGATATCATCTACAGACTTTTTGTTTAATGACATTTGTGTTTCCTCCTGTTTTTTATTTGCGGTCTGACCACATACAAAGAGACCCGGCCCAGCGGCCGAGCCTCTTGAAAATACTAACTATATTTCTCCAAATACAGACTTCTTTTCGCTTTAGTTAAGCTCAGAGAAGTACTTAATGGTACGAACCATCTGAGAGGTGTAGCTGTTCTCGTTATCATACCAGGAAACAACCTGAACCAGATTGTCCTCGCCTACCATGGTCTGGGTAGCGTCGAAGATGGAACCGTAGGTGCTGCCTACGATATCGGAAGAAACGATCTCATCCTCGTTGTAGCCGAAGGACTCGGTAGCTGCTGCCTTCATAGCCGCGTTGATCTCTTCCTTGGTAACGGACTTCTCTACGGTTGCAACCAGAATGGTGGTAGAACCTGTAGGGGTAGGAACACGCTGTGCGGAACCGATCAGCTTGCCGTTCAGCTCAGGGATAACAAGGCCGATAGCCTTTGCAGCGCCTGTGCTGTTGGGAACGATGTTCACTGCGCCTGCGCGGGATCTTCTCAGATCGCCCTTTCTCTGGGGACCGTCAAGGATCATCTGATCGCCTGTGTAAGCATGGATGGTGCTCATGATACCGGACTTGATGGTTGCCAGATCATTTAACGCCTTAGCCATGGGAGCCAGACAGTTTGTCGTGCAGGAAGCTGCGGAAATGATGGTATCCGAAGCCTTCAGTGTCTCATGGTTTACATTGTATACGATGGTAGGAAGATCGTTTCCTGCGGGAGCAGAGATAACAACCTTTCTAGCGCCTGCATTGATGTGGGCCTGAGCTTTCTCTTTACTGGTATAGAAGCCGGAGCACTCCAACACAACGTCAACCTTGAGCTCGCCCCAAGGACAATTGTTTGCATCGGGCTCTTTGTAGATCTTTAATGTCTTACCATCAACAGTGATGGAATCCTCGCCTGCGGATACGGTATCAGCCAGAGCGTATTTACCCTGAGAAGAATCGTACTTTAACAGATGTGCCAACATCTTAGGGCTTGTCAGATCGTTGATCGCTACAACCTCATAACCCTCTGCTCCGAACATCTGTCTGAATGCCAGACGACCGATACGGCCAAAACCATTAATTGCTACTCTTACTGCCATTTTTCGTTCCTCCTGAATCTTGTTTTTTTGTTACTTTGCTATATAACTTTGCCAATCCAATTGGATAAGATTGACAAAATTTTGTCAACGACTATATTTTACCCAATTTGTCCTAAAAATTCAAGACGTAAATCAAAAATAATTAGGAAAAGATTCCAAAACACATCAATAACAATCGCGCAGATCATAAAATTCCACAGAGGGCTCCCTTCCGAACTCAGTAACAATGCCGTAAAACGTTACGCTAAAGCCGCTGCCGTCCTCATTGACGGTCAGTTTCGCGCCCCGGTCCTGCAGAAAATACCAGGCGTTCCCCACGGTTATCATGCGGGTGTATTTCGGAAAACTGAACTTTTCGCCGGAATAATAGCCGTCCAGACAGTCGTAGGTCGGGATAAAAAGCTTACAAAGCAGTTCGCCCGTGTCCGGGTCATGCACCTCATGCCAGTCCCCGTCCTCATTCTCCCACTCCCCGCTGCGCTTTTCGTATGCCGCTCCCCACTCCCGGTACTGCTCCGGGGTGATATTCCAGGCTTCAAACAGAAACATGTAGCACCGGTACGCGTCCTGCAGTCCTTCGGAAAGCTCCTTTGCCTCCACGCTCCGCAGATCATATGCCTGCCTTTCGGCAAAGGAAAAATCCGGCACGCCGCCATATAAAAGGACTTGCGGAAACAGCACGGACTCTGTGCAGACAGCCACCTCCGATATACGCTGCAGCTCCTCCTGCTCCCGGAACATCTTTACCGCGCTCTCGCAAAACGAGTCTATCTCTCCGATATCCGAATAGAGCAGTGTGGCATATTCTATGGTTTCCGGATCTGCGTAAGTGCCGCCCGTATAACTCACCAGACAGCCCTCCAGACCGTACTGCGCGGCGTAATACTCAAAAAGCAGCTGTTCGTAATCCTCCTGCACCAGATATACCCGCTTTCCCTCCACATATCCGATTTCCACCTTCGCGGTGACAGGCCACTCCGGATGCGCAGCGGAATACAGATGATAAACAATATAGCCGTTTTTATCTTTCTCCAACCGCTCCGGCTCGGAAAAGGTCGTTTCCGGATAGCGCTCTGCCATATAGTCGATCAGGAAAAGACGTCCGTTCTCCCGCTGTCTGTGGATTGTCACGGGAATCATAATACAGACGACCAGAAAAGCCACCGCCACAGCACAAATAGAAATACGAAGGATTTTATCATTCTTTGCCCATCGCTGTTCGTACTGTATATTCCTCTGCTGTTTCTCATAGGCCGGATACAGACTTCTGTAGAGCCGCTGCAGGTCTCCCTGATATGCAATCCCCTCGCTTTCCTGAAAACCGTAAGCCTCCCAGAAGAGCATTTTCACCTCGTCAATGCCGTAAAAACATTTATTGTCAATCTCGTCTGCAAGGGTCTTCAGTACCTGCGGATGGTAACGGATATCCTGAAACTCCTCAGAAGCCAGATATGCCTTCCACCACTCCATGATCTCCTGATCGTGGTAAGGACCATGAAACTCCTTCCAACGATCCAAAAACACGTCTGCCTGCTGCCCGTGTTTCTCCGTGCTCTCCTCAAAATAAGCCCGCAGTTCTTCCCTCTCGGGCTCCTCTGTGGTTTCCTCTTCCGTTTCGCCCACGCTCCTTCCGGCATCCTCCGGCACGCTTTCCGCCGTTTTGTAAAACCATGTTATGCTGCTGCCGGACTGCTCAACCTGTCTGGCATAGTCCGCATATCCAAGCGCCGCCTGATAGGCCTCGTGCAGCTGCCTGAACTCCTCCGGTGCATCCTCCGGGTGAATCTCTCTTGTCTTCGCCGCGTAGGCTCTCCTGATGGTTTTTTTGTCTGTGGTCGGCTCTATGCCGAGTATCTTCCAAATATTCATGTTAATCCCCATATTTCAGTATCATTTTTATACGTTGTCCTCCACCAGATTTCTGGCATAGTATAACAGCGCAATCACGACCGGAACAAGCGCCCTCCCGTCATGAATCATATAAGCGCCCCAAATACAGAAAAGCAGGATCAGAACAATCGCCGCGATCCTGACCAGACGCTTTGTCTTTTTTTTCATCCGCCGCCTGATCCGTTTCGGATGCAGATATCTCCGCAATTTGCACACTTCGTCCTGATACGCGCCCTGATATGCGGTCTTATCGTCTTCCCAAAAACCATAGGCCTCCCAGAGGAGACGCTTGATCTCATCCGTCATATAATCTTTATGAAAAAAATCATGCCGAAGGAATCTCCATGCCCTCTCGCCCGCAAGCACATGCACCACCTGCGGGTGAAAGCGGATATTCTGAAATTCCTCCGAGAACAGATACCCCCTCCACCAGTCGAGCGTCCCCGGTCTTTCATGGGAATTCCTGTAGGCGTTCCAGTATCGGATAAAGGCGTCCACGCGCCTGTCTGTTTCCATCTTATAACCTCCATGATTGCGCTGTTCGGAGAATGCCGCTTTTCAGGCATTCTCTTGGGTGAAACTTAGAAGTTCTCCGCAAAACAGTCTTTACTGTGAGCGGCTAGAACTTCTTTTCACCTTATTCGAGCCGGTCAAATATCTCCTCCGCCACCTTCAGGCACTCGGCAATCTGTCTGTCATCCCCGCCTGCAACCGCCTCCTGAATCTTCTTCATCACAGCCGCAACCTCCATACGCCTTGAGCCGAGCGTCTGGGCATACAGCCTCTCCCCTCTCTCCATCACCATTTTCAGCCTGATCCCGCCGCGGGGCATCAGCTTATATTTTCGCAGTTCCTCCAACCTTCGTTCCAACTCCTCCTCGGACAGACGCAGATTTTCACTGACTAACACCTTTCTTTTTGTCTGCTCCGCCCCCGGATTCGTAAAGTCCGTAACCTCCACCTCCAAAATGCCGTTGATATCGTATGTAAAACAGATTTTCAGGTGGTTCTCTCCTCTTTTTCGCGGCTGAATATCCATCCGGATGCTGCCTAGCTTCAAATTATCTTTGCAGTAGTAGGCTTCTCCCTGATAGATGCCGATGTCGATACGGGATTGATTGTCATGAGAATTGCTGTAGTATCCGGTTCTGGAACAGGGCAGCACGCTGTTTCTCTCGATCACGGCGGACATAATCGGATTTTCCTCATCCACATAATTTACCACATCAGTACCCAGCGTAAAGGGACAGATATCCGTCAGAACCAGATCTTTAATATCCTCCCTGCGCTCCTTGATGCCGGCATAAATGCCGACTCCCATGGCAACCACCTCGTCCGGCGAAGCGACCATGCTCGGCCTGCGCTTCAGCTGCGTCTGCAGATAGAGGGAGATCACCGGCATTTTGGAAGAGCCGCCCACAAGAACGATCTCGTCAATCTCATCAAGTGACCGGGCGCTATCGCGGAGCGCTGTGTGAACCGCTTGACTAATCCGGTCAAACAGGCTCTGTCCCAGTCCCGCCAACAAAAGATTATTCAAAGGCATCCTCTTATCCTCTGTCTCCCATACCAACTCTGTCTCGTCCTGCTCTGTCAGCTCCCTTTTACATTTCTCGGAAAGCCGCAGAAGCGCCGCTTTCTTCTGCGGCTCCAAACCGTCGTAATCCATCTGGTGATGGGTGCAGAAACTGCGTGCGATCACCTCGTCAAAATCATCGCCGCCAAGCCGGTTATCGCCGCTGACGGCAACGATCTCAATCACGTTTTCAAAATAGTCTACCACCGACACATCCAATGTCCCGCCGCCAAAGTCAAAGACCAGATAGGAACCTTCCTCCTCCCCGCTGATCCGGCTGGCTGTCAGAGCTGCGGCGGAAGGCTCGTTGACAAGACGCTCCACATGGATGCCCGCCAGTTCCCCCGCCTCCTTGGTGGCATATCTCTGGTTGTCGTTGAAGTAAGCCGGAACACTGATCACCGCCTCCGTCACCTCTTCCCCCAGAAACCGCTCCGCATCCTCCTTTAACTGGCGCAGGACAAAAGAGGATAGTTCCTGCGGCGTAAAGGAATTTCCCGCCAGTGTAAATGTTTTGTCCGTCCCCATAAATCGTTTGAAAGAGGAGGCTGATGCCTCCGGATGGGAAACCAACCGCTCTTTCGCCACTGCGCCCACGCAGATTTCCCCGTTTTCATCCACGCTGACTACGCTTGGTGTCAATGTTTCCCCCAAAGAGTTGGGAATCAAAACTGCCCTGCCTTCCTGGCAGATGCAGGCAAGACTGTTGGTCGTACCCAGATCAATTCCGATAATCACCATAGTTACCCTCCATTTTTATCACGTCAGGCCTCAAAAGCCGTAACCTTCCATACTGCTGCGTCCATTATACACCCGTCAAAAACCATAAGTCAAAAAACAGATCCTAGATAAAACATTTGTATTTACGCCCCACATCGACTATACTGTAATTGAATAATTACACGAACAGACCGTATGCCCCTCATACACCGGAAAGGAGTTTTCCATGGCGATTACCGCAGACTTTCACCTTCATTCTTCTTTTTCGGGCGATTCTGACACGCCCATGGAACAGATGATCCTTAAGGGAATCGAACTGGGGCTTACCGAAATGTGCTTTACGGAGCACAACGACTTCGACTATCCGGTGACCGAACGCGAGGCTGACGGTTTTTTTGAGGTAAATCCCGATGCCTATCTCTATGATTTCCTGAAAATGCGGGAAAAATATGCGGATCAGATTCATCTGCTTTTCGGCGTAGAACTGGGGTTACAGCCTCATCTCTCCAAAAGGAATGCGGCCTTTGCCAAAGGACATGACTACGACTTCATCATCGGCTCCTCCCACCTTTGTCACGGAAAAGACCCCTATTATCCTGCGTTTTATGAGGGGCGCACCCAGGAGGAAGCCTATCTGGAATACTTTGAGTCCATCCTTGAAAACCTGAAGGCTTTCAGCAATTTTGATGTTTACGGTCATCTGGATTATGTGGTGCGCTACGGCCCAAAGAAGGATGAGGGTTATTCCTACGAGATGTACCGGGAACTATTTGACCGCATTTTAGAAAAGCTCATAGAGATGGAAAAAGGCCTTGAAGTGAACACGGCCGGACTGACAAAAGGGCTTCGGGAGCCTCATCCCTGCGCCGGTATCCTGACGCGCTACCGGGAAATGGGCGGCGAGATCGTCACCGTAGGCAGCGATGCCCACGCTCCCGGACAGATTGTCCACGCCTTTGACCGGGCAGCCGAATTGTTAAAAGAATGCGGCTTTCGCTATTACGCCACTTATGAGAAAAGGAGTCCCTCCTTCCATAAATTATAAGAGGACTACGCCATGAATGAGAAAAGGAAACCTACGCGTAAAACCATTCAGAAAATATTGTTTATCATCTATGCGATGTTTAGCATCTTCTGTACCACAGCCATGATTGACCGGATGTTTTCCAACGACTATTCCGCGATCTCAAAGTGCGTCACGTTGAACGACGAATGGGATATCACGATCAATAACCAAACCTATCAAAATGTCTCTCTGGATACATTTCGGTTTGATCTTGTAAACACAGGCGATGCCATCACCATGATGCGGCCCTTGCCGAACCGTCTGGATTGTGTAGGCAATGCCCTTTTACTTCCCATCAGGCAGACCGCCGCTAAAGTCTATATAGATGCCGATCAGATCTATCAGTATGGGTGGGACCGGATCAACCAGCATAAGACCATCGGCAGCGGTTATCTGACCGTGGAGCTGCCGGACAACTACGCGGAAAAAACACTGAAACTTCACCTCACCGTAGGGGAAGACAACGCCTTCTCCCACTTTGACCCCATTCAAATCTACGAATGGAAAAATATTTACCGTGTCATTTTGACTGAAAACAGGATGCCCCTTTTTCTCGGGTGCTTTTTGACCATCTTCGGGCTCGTGACCTGCCTCATTACGGTTTTTGCCCTGCTGTTTTCCGGCAAATTCCTTCGCATCCTGTGCGTTTCCCTGTTCTCCATCTGTATCGGGCTGTGGACCCTGTGCTACTACAATGTCCTGCTGATCTTCTCCATGCCCCTTTACATGATCAGCCTGCTTGAGTATCTCTCCCTCTTTCTGGCACCCATTCCCCTTGTCATCTATATGCGGGAGGATGTGTTTGCCCTGAACCGCCCTGTTATGTGCCGCCTCTACCGGCTGCTTCTCGTCGTACAGATCGCCGCATCCACCATAACGATCGGTTTGCATTCTGTCGATCTGGTGCACTGTGCGGCTACTTTGAAATACATGCAGGCGCTGCTCATCTGCGAGTTAGTCTACTTTGTGATCGTGGAATTTATGAATCTGCGCATCAGCCACCAACTTGTCCACAAGCTCTTTCTGGTAGGCATGCTTTTGCTCTCCACCTGTGTTTTCTGCGACCTGCTTTCTTACCATCTGGACCGTTACGAAGGCGTAGCGCTGCCCCCGGTCAAGGGCATTGCCCCTCTCGGTATGGTTCTCTTTATCTTTATCCTGTTGGTCTCCTTCTATATCAATCTGACGGAGAAAATGATGCAGGAGGCAGAGCGCAACTCCCTGATCAAGAGCGCATACACCGACGAACTGACACAGATTCACAACAGGCGCTACTGCATGGAATACATGAACCGCATTATGGAGATGGAAAATCCGGACTACACGGTTATCTGCTTTGATTTAAACAACCTGAAAATCACCAACGACACCTACGGACACGCAAAGGGCGATCTCCTGATCAGAAGCGCCGCTGAAGTCATAGACAAGGCCTTTAGTCCTTATGGCATTGTGGCACGAATGGGCGGCGATGAGTTTATTGCCATCACAACAACCGGAGATTCGGAGAAAATCTCTGCCATTATGGAAGAGTTTCACAACTGTATCGACAAAAAGAATCAGGAAATTCCGGATCTGCATCTGTCCATTGCCTACGGCTATGCCTCCTGCAGTCCAAAGGAATACAATATAGAAAAAATCTATCAGATCGCGGACGACCGCATGTATGAAAATAAACAGGCGATGAAGCGCGCAGGCGCTTGAAGATGGATGCAGAAATGTGTCTTTCCATTGTATACATAAAAGAGGTATGTACTATTTACTTAATGAACCATAAAAACTTTCATCTATCAAATGACGCACGCTATCAGGAATATGTTTGCTTTCATCGTTAACTAATAGATTCCTATACCTGGATTCGCTTCCATCTTTTATAAAAATAAAATCTACTATCGCTCCATCTGCACTTTTCTTCACAGAAGAATCCTCCACTCTCAAAGTCATTGGAAGGAACAAGTTATTAATCTTTTTACCATAGTTATCCAAGTTTTCAGTTAACCCCAATGTAAACTCCAAATTAGTTACACTTAACTTATATGTTATTGTAACAGTTTTCATATCTTTAAGTATGCAAACCATTTCACTGGTTAATTCCGGCAACTTTTTCAAACAGGGTAGCTTTTTCCTGGCATTTGCATAAGGATGCCTGCCTGAAAAATAGAACTGACTATTTGTTAGTATCCTTTTCTTCGCATTTTTATAAAAATCATTTGCGGAAAGTCTGGTTTCTACACCTGTTAGATGCAAAAAATGATCTACCGGAAAAGACACCTCAAAAAAATCATCTCCATACACATATAGAAAATTCTTACCTGCCAATTGGCTGCTATATATTACCGCTGAATCCATAATATCTAGCCGTATAGCATTTTTCTTATCTGTTTTCGTTGCCATATATCCCTCTAATGTAAAGAGGAGTGTGAACTCACACTCCTCAGTTTATCCTTATAAAAAGAGTTTTATGCTGGTTGTCAGCCTCGGCATCCAGTTAAAATGCCCAAAACGACGCGGAAATCATTAAGTCCCCCGCGTGGACTACAACTTTATCTAAGTTGCCAAGCTCAATGCCCATTTAAGACATCTAATGAAACGGAATTTTATCCTGCTCCGTCTGCAGCCCAACTTTTTACGATGCTCTTCCATCGAGGCATTTCTGTCCTGACTATATTTTAAACCATTTTGAAAAAATTATCAATCTTGTTTTTGCATTTTCGTAATATAATATACGCTTCCTTTTGGAAAGAGTCCCCCATAGCTTAACCTAACAGATGAAATCCATCTTCTACGTATTTTACTAAAGACTCACTCACATATTGTTTTACAACTCTATCATAAGGAAATGTCTCCACACATTTTAATCTCTTTTTAATCCATTTGACCAATTCTTTGTACCATTTATCAAGCCCTTCATCTTTTTGAATCAATTGTTCATTTTCATCCCAATATTTGTTAACCAAATATAATCTTCCTCTTTGAATCTGCTTTAGCTTAATTCTTGGTATCGTTTCGCCAAACTCAATGACAGGTGACGCATACGAATCTATATACTGAATTTCATTTTCTATATTTCTGAGATTCATTTCTCCAAACTCATCCTTTGCTAAGTAGAGATTGATCCAGATATCCTCTGGCAAAGAATATACCTGCACACTCCCCTTCTCTGCTCCTCTTTTTTTATTTTGAAACACTTTACCGCCACTGTCGATTATCATTTTTATAAATTCATTTTCGTCAGTTGCATCCATGATAAAACCAAATTGTTTACCCATAAAGTCTTCCTACCTTTCTCTTCGCTATAAATTGTTTTTCAGGAAATCTTCAAATACTCTCTTAGTCGCATCTCCTGCTTTAGGCATTAGCTCCTCGATTTTAGAAACTATTCGCGAATCCATTTGTATCAAATTTAGACTCTCTTTGCTTGTAAAATTTCTTAAAGAATCCACTACAATTTCAAATAATTCACTGTCATCAATTTCTGCTAAGTTTAATAATACTTTTAATTGGTTTAAATCATTTTTGTCATGCATACAATATGCCAAACGTTTTTGCCATTCTACCGTTCTTTCTGATACTGCTTCCAATAACATTTTCCAATCATTTTCCGCAAATTCACAAAGCATATTTTCTGCAACATCAACCCCCTCATCATACCAATAATCAATGGCAAAATCTTCTACTGCAAACTCAAAAATATATTTGTCAAATTCATCAAACACCCTTTCTCTCCTTTGCTGCCTCTTGCGTCGTAGGGGTAGTTCTACGCGGCCCTGCCCTAATAGAAATATGGATTAAAGATACGTTGCCCCTTTAATGGGCTAATGTCAGAAAATTTAATATCGTATTTTTCTATAAAATTCTTTTCTATCTCCTCAACAGATAAATACCTATTTATTTTTTCATACTCGTATTTTTCCATTGCCATATTATCCTCTGCTATTTCACATTCATAAACAACATAAACATCATCTACTTTCTGAACTGCATAGGAATACCAATAAAATCTATTATTTTTTTGGATTCTCTTTTCAATTCCTAACTGTTTCCCTGATTCCAATTTGTAATAAATCCTTTTACCCTCATTCTGTTCTAATCGTTATTCCAATCAGTATCTGCCAACACATCCGAGACAAACTCCGGCGACAGAATATCCCTCAAATCCTCCCACTTGACCAATACATACTTACTTTCATAGGCTTCGCCTATCAACAGTCCATGATAGGATATGAGGTAGGTAAATCCCCCCGGCTCCAAATCATCGATCCACCATTGAAAGTATTCGTTCCTGTCATTTTCTTTTCTTATTATTTCCAGTAACTCTTCCCTGTAATTTTCCCCCTGGAACAGATCTTCAAACTCATATTTCTCTCCCGTTGTCGCATTAAAGGAAGCCGACATCTCAATCCCGCAGCCCTTATAGCCCACATCATCCATATCCACCACGGTAAAGAGATTTCCCCATCGAAACGCCGCCATAGTGAAGAGATTGGTATGGGTTTTCCAAAAACTATCCCGCACTTCTTCGGCATCCATCGCTGCCGCTTCTTCCTGAAATACCTGCATCTGTGCTTTCCGGCTCTCATACAATTCCTCATGGTACCGGTTAACCGCCTCTGCCAACGCATCCGTTCCCTTCATTTCCGCAAGCTGAATTTCCCAGACGGCCGAACCATATCCCTCCCATGGCTGCTCTAGCTCGCACTCCGCATAATAAGAAAATCTGTCACTGTCGTCCACGAACCACCTCTCTTCCGTTTCCTTTTCCCCGCCCGCTTCCGCTTCGATATAGCAGTAACCGGACGACTTATGCCACTCCACCGCGTCTGCTCCTTGATTTGCCTCATAAATGTCATACAGGTGGCCGCCCGTCCACGTCTCCGTATCATAGCGGTACGGATTATTCCAGTCGCTGTACCTCACCACATCCGCGATCAGTTCCGGCGCCAGAATATCCGCAACGGCTTCCCAGGCAAACCGCAAAATCTCTTCCGGCCCATCCCCATACAGCAACAGCCCCTGATAAGTGAGCGCAAAAGAAAAACGGGAATGCAAAATCCTGTTCCATTCGTCGGCGTCAAGATCGCCGTGCCCCTGTCGGAGAATGTCTGTCAGTTCCTCCACATAATCCGCCGTATTGAACAGGTCTGCGGCCTCGTATTTTTCCCCCGTCATGCTGTTAAAATTTGCGATCACTGCCGTGCTGCCCGCATCCGGCGTCTCCTCTATGTCCAGCACAGTGAATACATTGCCCCAACGGAAAGAAGCTAGCGTATAGATATTATCGCAATAACGCGTTTCATCTTTGCGTGTGGCAAAAACTTCCGTCTTCGTTTCCGCCTCCCCGTACCCCTGCATGCGCGCCTTGTGGTTTTCATACATCTCCTCATGGTATCGGTTGACCGCCTGTGCCAGCGCATTCGTTTCCTTCATTTCCGCAAGTTGGATCTTCCCTGTCACGCTGCTGCGCCCGTCATGCGGCAGACGGTATCTCTCACAATAGGCAAATCTGTCGCTGTCTTCCACAAACCATGCGCCGTTTATCTCAGAAAGAAGGCCATAGTTCGCCCTCCTGATCGGCTCCAGATACGCCTCTCTGTCCGCCTCCCCGATCGGCTCCGGATACGCCTCGCTGTCTGTTTCTTCCTGTACAGGATCAGAACACTGGCTCTCCTCTTCACCGTATGTATAAGAACCCAGACCGTTCTTCTCTGCATCCGGAGCGGATTTACAGCCGCAGAGTGTCGTGCCGCATAAAACCATGCATAACAATACACTGCATACACCTTTTTTTTCAGTGCGTTTCCATATATTCATCATATCCATCGTAATTTTCACCCATCCTTAGTCTGCCATACCGGAAGAAACAATGGTTCCCCCGCCAAGCACATATCCGTCCTCATAGAATACCACTGCCTGTCCCGGCGTGATGGCCCGGACGGGTTTTTCAAACGCACAACGAATCCTGTCTTCCCCTATTTTTTCTATCACGCATCTCTCGCCTCCGTGGGCGTAACGAATCTTAGCCAATACCTCACGCGGCCCTCTCAGCTCCTCCATCCCCATGTAGTTGATCTGCTCGCAGACAAGAGAAGTTCCAAACACCTCGTCCGCCTCCCCGATCACCACCTCGTCCGTCTCCGGCCTGATTTCCGTCACAAAAACAGGATGCCCCATGGCCAGATTTAGGCCCTTTCGCTGTCCCACCGTATAGTGTGTAATCCCCAGATGCCTTCCCAACACTGTCCCGTCCTTTGTCACAAAGTTCCCCTGTCCCGGAACCCGCTCCCCCGCCTCCCTGCCGATAAAGGCGGCATAGTCATTATCGGGAATAAAACAAATTTCCTGACTGTCCGGTTTGTGGGCCACGGGAAGTCCGGCCTCCTCTGCAATCCGTCTGATCTCCTCCTTGGCATAATCCCCCACCGGCATTAACGTATGGGCAAGCTGCTCCTGCGTCAGACTGTACAAGGCGTAGGTCTGGTCTTTCTTCGCCGTCGCCGCATTCCCTACGGCGTACCTGCCGTTTTCCAACCGGACAATCCGCGCGTAGTGACCTGTGGCGATATAATCCGCCCCGATCTCCATACTTCTGTGAAGCAGAGACTCCCATTTCACGTAGCGGTTGCAGGCAATGCAAGGATTGGGTGTCCTGCCCGAAAGATAAGCCGCCACAAAATAATCCATGACTTTTTCTTTAAACTCCCGCCGAAAGTTCATTACATAGTGGGGGATATCCAATACCTCGGCCACCCGCCTTGCATCCGCCGCCGCGTCATAGCCGCAGCATCCGCCCTGCCCCGCCGTCACAGCCGGGCTCTCCTCCTGCCAAATCTGCATGGTGACCCCCACCACGTCGTAACCCTGTCTCTTTAATAAAAGAGCCGCCACCGAGGAATCCACCCCGCCGGACATGCCTACCACTACCTTTTTTCCCATTTTCTTTTCCTTTTCCCTGTCAAACTAATTTCCTGTCAAATCAAAGCTCTTTCTGATACCGCAGAAACCGCGTTCTCAGTCCTCATACAGCCAATAGTTCATATCTGGGTACAATGTTTTCCTTTGTAATTGTCTCTCATCCCAATCGGAAGATAACTGGTGCGTCTCTACCAATTCCCCCATTTCATAATAAGACAATTCATAGCGTTCATCGCGTTCATAAATATCCAAAATCAGTTTTCTCGTACATACATATTTCCCATTTACGATCTCATAAATCAGGATATAGGACATCCATTCCCCTATATTCCCGCTGTCTACCACCCTTTGACGGTCAGCCTCAAAACGGTACACATTTGCCGGGAAGGACGGAAAATAAGCAAACTGCCCTGCCTCCTCTTCCCAGACAAGAGCGCGGCATTCGTCCCATTCTCCCTCATAACCCCCATCATGAATTAACAGATCTTGTTTTTTGTCAAAATTCAGGTCAATCCCCTTTATTCCGTAGTTCGTCATTCCTATGCTGCATGTTGTCTCAAAGGTATAGGGAATGCGGAAGCACTGTCCTTTCACTTCTTTCCCTTCCCATGTTCCTTCCACGGCAACGTAATAGTAAACGAAATCGTTCTTCTCTTTCTCAAGCTGCGGATAGCAATCGGGGGTATATGCCTGTTCATTGATTGGAATGGGGCTGTATGCGGGTTCTCCTACCTCAAAAGTACAGCAGGTCAATTCCCCCACCTGCTCCAGGCGGACAAACCACAGGCATCCCCCTTCCTGCGCCATGGCCTCCCGGATCATTTCCGCATACTCCGGCCCGGCAAGCATAAGCAGCGCTTCCTGCATCCCCTGCAATTTTTTCTCCGCGTCAGCCGGTTTCCGATCATCCTGAAACATATCCGAGTGAAGGGTCAGGCTGACAGAATACCCGTCCCGTCTGTCGCCCTCTTCCCAATGCCTGCGGAGCGCCTTTGCTGTCTGCTCCACGTCCAGACCCCATTCCTCTATGTACGCATGCGCCGAACAGCTTGGCAGGCCGGGCAGGTGGCTTTCCAGTTCTTCGCATTCACGGCTTTCACTCAGGTCAATCCGGATTTTTCCCTCGCTCTGGTCGTCAACAGAATACCAATCTTCTTTTTTTTCTGCCTCGCTCATAGAAAGATTTTCTGTATCCTCTCCATCGTCCATAGAAAGTTTTTCTGTATCTGCAAGCTGCTCCTGCAAACGTTTTATTTCCTCCGTTTTCTCGTCGATGGTCTGTTCTCTGTCCGCAAGTATCTCGGAAAGCTCCCTGTTTTCCGCAGATAAGGAGCGGTTCTGGAAGGCATAAAGGCGGTTCTGACCCACTGTCCATACAAATATTCCCCCTGCCAAAATCGCTGTCAACACGGCCGCTGCTTTCCTTTTCATCCTACTGTTTTCCCTCCTCTTTTGACACTTCCCATTTTGCTTCCTGCCAGACCGGAAACACTACCCCTTCGGCCAGTAATTCAGATCCGGATACCTCTCATCCCTCTGCACTTCCATCTCCTCCCAATCGGAGAAAAGATACGTCTCCACCGGTTCACCCATCTCATAGTAGGACAGCTCAACCTTCTCAACGTCTCCATTCCACTCCGACTGGCAGATCAGTTCCCTGGTGCAGATATATTCCCCGTTTACAACCTCATAAACTTCTACGACTTGATATGATAGTCCTGACCGCCGGTTCACGACCACCCTTCTGTTTTCAAGTTCCAGCGAAGTGATCTGTTCCGGAAGAGAGGGAAAATAGGCAAACTGCCCTTTCTCCTCCTCCCAGACGGCCGCACGGTAATTTTTCCAGTGTCCCCCGGTTCCTCCGGAAGTTCCTTCATGAAGCAGCAGATCCCATTTTCCGTCAAAATTAAGGTCAACCCGCTCCACTCTGTAGTCCTCCCAGATTCCCACACTCCGGCCTGCCATCTTTGTATATGGAACGCGCAGACTCTGACAGGAAATCTCCTCCTTTTCCCACGCCCCGCTTAAGGCAATATAATAGCCTGCATCGGTGTAAACAATGTTATCCAGATTACCCGCCTCATAGTAATGGGTAATCGGCTGATATACCGGTTCCCCGATCTCAAAGGTACAGCAGGTCAGATCCCCAATCCGTTCCAGACGGACAAACCACAGATATCCCTCTTCTCTTGCCAAAGCCTCCTCTATGGCCTTGGCATATTCCTCCCCGGCAAACGCACACAAAGCCTTCTGCACGCTTTCCGTATAGGCCTTTGTATCGGCAGGTTTCTCCTCCATATCCGGGTAAAGGACTGCGCTGACATAATCTCCGTCCTCCGACAAGTTTTCCCAATAGCCGCGCAGCACTTCGGCAATCCGCTCTGCATCCAAATCCCATCCTGTCATCTCCAACCGTATCGAGCAGCCCGGAGATTCCTCCAAAACGCTTTTCAGCTCTTCACATTCCCGGCGTTCGCTCACGGTAACGGAAACTTCCCCTGTTTCCTCCATGCAAACCCGCAGGCTTACGGGCAGCTCCTCTTTCTTCGTAAACAAGGCATATCTCCCTACAAAAATCACCGCCGCCAACAGCAAAACCATCGCCAATCCAAATGTCAGCGCCCTTTTTTTCTCCCCATTCCACCTCATCGCGTAATTCTATTCTCCTCTTTCCCCGCATAAACATAAAGCATATCCCAACGGAAACGGTGCTTTATGACCTTTAAAAAATGGACGCATCCCCTGATAACCGGAACCCTGATTCTTACCCTGACGGGACTCCTCAGCCGTTTTATCGGCTTTTTTTACCGGGTCTTTCTCTCCAACGTATTCGGTGCGGAAGGCATGGGCATCTATCAGCTCATTTCCCCCGTACTTGCCCTCTCCTTTTCCCTTACGGTATCGGGCATCCAGACCGCCATCTCCAAATATGTGGCAAGCGAGACGAGCACCCGCGACTACAAGAGCTCCTTTCGCACGCTCTGGGCCGGATTCCTTCTGGCCATGCTTCTGTCCGCCGTCTGCGCCACCGTCATCTATCTGTACGCAGACCAGATCGCCGTGACCTTTTTACTGGAGGAGCGGATCGCTCCCCTGCTGCGTATCATTGCGCTCTCCATTCCCATGGCCAGTGTGCACTCCTGCATCAACGGCTACTTTTATGGTATTCGGAAAGCCGCTATCCCGGCTTTCTCCCAGTTGGCGGAACAGGTCTGCCGCGTGGGAAGCGTATACATCATCTATTTTATCTGTCAAAACCACGGCCTCACCCCCACGATCAGTTTCGCCGTGGTTGGCCTTGTGATCGGTGAGAGCGCCTCCATGATCGTCTCCGTGGTGGCGATCCTTGCCCGCGCGCACCATGTATTTCCAACCGGTGCACACAAAAACAGCCGCCGTCCGCCTTCCCCGTCCCTGTCCTCCGTGATCGCCATATACAGGCGCATCACGGAACAGCTTTTGCGGCTTGCCGTGCCCCTGTCCGCCAACCGCCTGATCCTGAACCTGCTGCAGAGCGTGGAAGCCATCTACATTCCCAACCGCCTGATGGCCTATGGGTTATCCAATGCCGACGCCCTCGGCGTTTACGGTGTGCTGACCGGGATGAGTCTGCCCCTGATCCTCTTTCCCTCCGCTGTCACAAACTCCATCTCCGTGCTGCTTTTGCCCGTGGTCTCCGAGGCGGATGCAAGCGGCAATCAAGCGGCGGTGAGGCGGGCCATCCTGACCTCCATACGAAGCTGTCTGCTTCTTGGATTTCTCTGCACAGCCATGTTTCTGTTGTTCGGCAGATTGGCAGGCCGCCTGCTCTACGGCTCTGAACTTGCGGGCAGTTTTATCCTGACGCTCAGTTTCCTGTGCCCTTTCATGTACATCGCCAACATGTTAAACAGCATCCTAAACGGCATCGGCAAAACCATCCAGACTTTCCTGTTCAGCGTGGTAAGCCTCCTGCTGCGTCTGCTGTTCGTCTTTTTCGCCATTCCCCGTTTCGGCATTCAGGGGTATCTGTGGGGAATGCTCGCCAGCCAGATGCTGCAAACCCTGCTCTGCACCATATCTGCGCTTCACATCTCAAGAAAAGCGCATGCCACTTGCCATTCCTAACTCAATATACTATAATATAAATGTTTTTGCCAGAAAAAACGTTTATTCAAAAAATATATGATTACAGAGGAGGCAAAACATGTCTTTTCAATATGTAGCAAAACTACCCACCCCTGAGGAGATCAGGGAACAGTTCCCCCTGCCGGCCCACTTGGTGGAGCTCAAACGGGAACGGGATATTGAGATTCGGGATGTGATTACCGGTAAAAGCAAGAAATTTATCGTGATCATCGGCCCCTGTTCCGCAGACAACGAGGAGGCGGTTTGTGATTATGTAAACCGGCTTGCGAAGGTCAACGAAAAAGTGAAGGACAAGCTGATCCTGATTCCCCGCATCTATACCAACAAACCCCGTACCACAGGCGAGGGCTATAAGGGAATCGTAAGTCAGCCCGATCCGGAAAAGAAACCCGATTTTACCAGCGGACTGATCGCCATGCGCAAAATGCACATCCGGGCCATCGAGGAGACGGGACTCACCGCTGCAGACGAGATGCTCTATCCCGACAACTGGGGTTACGTGGAGGACATTCTCTCCTATGTGGCCATCGGCGCCCGTTCCGTGGAGGATCAGCAGCACCGCATGACCGTCAGCGGTTTCGATGTGCCTGCCGGTATGAAAAACCCCACCAGCGGCACCCTCTCCGTCATGTTGAACTCCATCTACGCGGCACAGCACCCCCATGATTTCATCTATCGGGGATTCGAGGTCAACACAGGCGGGAATCCGTTGGCCCACGCGGTTTTGCGCGGCTCCGTCAACAAGCATGGCCGAAGCCAGCCGAACTATCACTATGAAGATTTAAACACCCTCTTTACCTTATATCAGGATTACGATCTGGTTAACCCGGCCTGTATCATTGATGCCAACCACAGCAACTCCAACAAGGAGTTTGCGCAGCAGATCCGTATCGTCAAGGAAGTCATGCACAGCAGGAAACTGAACAGTGACATTCATCAGATGGTCAAAGGCGTGATGATCGAGAGCTATATCGAGGAGGGCTGCCAGAAAATCGGCGAAGGCACCTACGGCAAATCCATCACCGATCCCTGCCTTGGATGGGAAGATTCTGAGAGACTGATTTACGATATTGCAGAGTATGAATAAACCTGTATATCGCCGCCATAGGTAAACTTTGACAAAGAGGCCGTCGCACGGAATAATCCGTGGGACAGCTTCTTTTTTCGCTTTGTCTTCTTTCCCTGTCACATCCTGCTACAGATAATGGTATTTTCCCCGCTTGGCAGCCAGAAATGCCGCCGACAACAGGCAGGCGAAAAGTTCCGCTGCCGTAACTGCCCACCAGATCCCGTCCACACCCAACATAAGCGGCAGAATCAATACTGAGGCCGTCTGAAAAATCAGCGTTCTCATAAACGAGATAGCTGCCGAAACCGCGCCATTATTCAGGGCGGTAAAAAATGACGATGTAAAAATATTAAAGCCCGCCATCAGGAATGAAAAGGCAAACAGATGAAAAGCGTGCCTCGTCAGCGCAAACAATTCCGCGTCATAGCCGACGAAAATCTGTGATAGCGGAGTCGCAAGCACAAAAGCCAAGATCGTCAGCCCAATGCCTGCGCCCCATACCAAAAACAGACTTTTTTGAAACATGTTTTTCAGTTCTCCTTCATTTCCCGCGCCATAGTGGAAGCTGACAATCGGCGCAGCGCCCACCGCGTAGCCGATATTAATCGCCACAAAAATGAACGACACATACATCAGCACACCATAAGCAGACACGCCGTTTTCCCCCAGATACTTTAACAGTTGAAAATTGTATACCATGCTGACCACAGAGGCAGAAATATTGCTCATCACCTCGGAGGAACCGTTCGCGCATGCCTGCAAAAGCGGCCGAATCTCCAACTTCGTCCGGGCAAGGCGCAGCCGGCTGGTATTCGGGCGTACAAAATATATTAGCGGAAGAATACCGCCCACACACTGACTGAATCCCGTGGCAAGCGCCGCCCCTGCAACGCCCCATCGGAACACGCCCACAAAAAGGGCATCGAGAAACATATTTGTCACCCCCGCCGCCACCGTTGCCACCAGACCCAGCTTCGGTCTTTCCGCCGCAATCAAAAAACTCTGAAAGACGTTTTGCAGCATAAAGGCAGTAGTAAATCCGATGACGATTCTTCCGTATCGCACACAGTCATCCATCATCTCCGTCGTCGCCCCAAGCAGTCCCGCAACTGGGCGCATCAAGAGAAAGCCGGACACCGACAGGATCACGCCCATGATCACGGTCAGGTAAATCATCATAGAAAAATAGCGGTTGGCCTTCTCCTTGTCATTCTGTCCCAGAACCAGAGATACAAGAGCCGTACCCCCGGTGCCGATCATGAATCCCATGCCGCCCAGAATCATGATAAAGGGCATAATAAGGTTAATTGCCGCAAAAGCTGTCTTCCCCGCAAAATTAGATACAAAAAAACCGTCCACCACACCGTAAACGGAAGTAAATACCATCATGACAATGGAGGGAAAAGTAAACCGCAGTAATTTATGATAAGTAAAGTGGTCCGATAATTGAATCCGCGCTTTCATTTCAAAAACTCCATTCATACGAAATCGTATTAAGAGCGAGTATAGTATGATTTCGCGCTAAAGTCAATAAAAAAAGCATAAAGAAAAGCACGGGGTGTCGGTTTCCGACAGTCCCATGCCTTGTAAACATATCTCATATTCGCGCAGAGAATGCCGTTTTGCAGGCATTCTCTTGAGTGAAACATATAATTTCTTAGCGAAGCAGCCCCTGCTGCTGAGCTTTAGAAATTCTTTTCACTCTAGCCCCGGGGATGTGCTTTCGCGTATACCTCCCTGATATGATTGTGATTCAGGTTTGCATAGATCTGCGTCGTGGAAATATCGGAATGTCCCAACATCTCCTGCACGCTTCTTAAGTCCGCCCCGTTCTCCACCAGATGCGCCGCAAAAGAATGCCGCAGCGTATGGGGCGTGATATCCGCCTGAATATCCGCCTTCTTGGCATAGTGCTTGATCAATTTCCAAAAGCCCTGCCTGCTCATAGGCTGTCCGGAACAATTTGCAAAAAGCACATCCGATTTCTTATTTTCAAGCATCTCCTCCCTGGTTCCGTTTAAATACCGTTCCATCGCCGCCTTAGCCGCAGCGCCGAAAGGAATGATTCTCTCCTTATTGCGGTCGCGGCAGAGGATAAAATTCATCTGCATATTGACATCGGAAAGGGATAAGGTAATCAGCTCCGTCACACGGATTCCCGTCGCATAGAGAAGTTCCAACATGGCTTTATCCCGAATTTCCTTGGGACTGTCCCCGGAAGGCTGGTCCAGAAGACGTACCACCTCGTCGGGCGTCATGATTTCCGGTGCCTTCTTTTCGATCTTGGGAGCCTTGAGCTTGTCGGAAATATCCTCCTCCACCAAACCTTCCTGCACCATATAGTGATAGAACGCTTTCAGGGATGCGATGTTACGGGACACGGTGGCTGCCGCAAACTTACTGTCCTCCAGATATTTCACATAATCAATCAGATCCTGCGCTGTCATATCCCTGACCTCTTGAATCCCCCGCGAAGCCATGAAATGCAGTACCTTCTCTAAATCTCTCTTGTAAGACATCTCCGTATTGCCGGAGGTATTCTTCACATTATGTAAATACGTGATAAATGCACTTATCTCTTTTTCCATTTGCCAGAAAGCCTTTCCCCGTGCGTTCTCTTTATGTAAATCAAACCACTGTCTGAGTTCCATTATAATCAGATTTTTTTAGAAAAGCAAATGGATTTTTTCCCGAATTTATGGGCATTTGCGCCATTTTGCAACCAAGGCACAACATATCGTCCGCATATGATTTTATGTCTACTATATCTTGAAAAAAAGAATAAAAAAATTTTTTTAAAAGATTTTTAGTACAAAATGAACAATATCAGGATTGACATAACTCTCCAGGAGGCATCCGATTATGACAACCGCCGTAATTCCGATCATCTGTACACCCTTTTTTATGTAAAATCTACGGCCAAACCGCTCATATCCCTCCAACTGTGTCCGCGGCGCATAGAGAATCTGATTGACACTGGCAGCCCAAAGAAAAAGGCCGATATAAGCCGGCACCAACAGGAGCGCCTGGGGGAATAACACGCCCACCATAAACAAAAGTCCCCTGATTCCATAGCGGACAACCGCCACCGACAAAAGGCAGCCCGCCGCCAACCCCGTATAGCAAATGTATGCGCCCAGAACCGGCATCCCCACAATGGTTGTGGAGACGAGGCTCAAAACACAGACAGCGGAAAGTCTGTGCCGCACAATATAGCCCACAAGACTCTCCCCCTCCGGTCTGCTGTTTTTCAACCGGCCCATCATCTCCGTCCCCAAAAGTCCGCCGTTTCTGACCCACGCATCATGGCCAAGATTGACGATCAGAATGCCCATAAAAAACCCAATTAAAAACAGATATGCCATTTGATAACCGTTCTTGATCCGAAACTGTCTGCGCAAAAAAACACCACCCCTGCTCAACCATTTCCATCAGGTATTGTTTTACCTAATGTATATGCGCATAAGGCGGTGTACATGCATTCGGATCTGTCTGTCTTTTGCATTACCCTCTGTGAATTTTTTTATCGTATGCCAATATGGAAGAAACCGTCTTTCCGTCCTGAATTTTGCAGTCAAAAATCATCTGCACCAACTCGTCGAGATCATGGCTTTCCACATTTAAAAACTCATCCTCATCCAGATGTTGTTTCCCCGGCTTTAAATCCGTCGCCAGATAGACATCAATCTTCTCATTGCAAAAGGCAACCGTTGTCCGCAGCGTCAAAAGAAGCTCCATCTTTCCCGCCACATAACCGGTCTCTTCCTCCAACTCCCTTGCCGCGGCAGCTTCAGTGGGCTCATCCACACTGTTTAAACCGCCCGCCGGAATTTCCAGTGTTTCCCGATCCAAGGCGTTTCTATACTGCCGCACCATCAAAAGTTTTCCGTCATCCTTCACAGCCACCACCGCAGCTGCGCCTTTGTGGTTGATCAGATCCCACTTGACAATATTGCCGTTGGCGACGCGGATCGTATCCTGGTAATAGTCGATGATCGCGCCCTTGTACACCAATTCTCTGTTCAAACGCTCGTATTGCTTATCTGCCATTTTACCCTTCCTTTCAAGCAGTCTCAGCCACCGCATCCTGTAGCAGCTTCTCTACGCTGACCAACTTCACGCACAGCACAAACACATCCGTAGCCTCGGCCATCTCCTGTGCTGTGGGATAGGTGGGCGCAATACGGATATTGCTGTCTTTCGGGTCTTTCCCATAAGGGAAAGTGGCGCCTGCGCCAGTCAAAACCACCCCTAACTCCTTACACTTTGCCACGATCTCCTTTGCACAGCCCTCCATGGACTCAAAAGAGATGAAATAACCGCCCAGAGGCTTCGTCCACTCACCGATTCCCAAACCGCCAAGCTCCTCTTCCAGAACGGAGAGCACCGCCTCAAACTTGGGCCGGATAATGTCCGCATGCTTCTTCATATGGCTGCGCAGCCCCTCCAGATTCTTAAAGTATCTGGCGTGACGCAGCTGATTCACCTTGTCATAACCGATCGTCCGCAGCGTTAACGTCTTCTTAACATCCTCCAGATTAGCCGAAGAAGTCGCCATAGCCGCTATTCCCGCACCGGAAAAAGAAATCTTTGAGGTGGAGCAGAACTCATACACCATATCCGGATTTCCGGCTTTCTCACACGCACTCAATATCTCCAGAAGCGTATCCTGCTTATCCTCGTATAAATGATGCACCGCATAGGCGTTATCCCAATAAATACGGAAATCCTTCGCCGCAGGCTTAAGCGCCGCAAACCGCTTCACAGTCTCATCCGAGTAAGTAATGCCCTGCGGGTTGGAATACTTGGGCACACACCAGATTCCCTTCACCGCCTCATCCTCAGACACATATTTTTCCACCAAATCCATATCGGGGCCTGTTGCCGTCATCGGGATCCATATCATCTCAATACCGAAATGCTCAGTAATTGCAAAATGTCTGTCATATCCGGGTGCCGGGCACAAAAACTTTACCTTATCTAATTTACACCAGGGCGTAGATCCCATCACGCCATGGGTTACGGAACGTGAAATCATATCGTACATGATTGACAAACTGGAATTTCCAAAGACAATTACATTTTCCGCCGGGACATCCATCACATCCGCCATCAGGTGTTTCGCCTCCGTGATGCCGGTCAGGAGACCATAATTTCTGGTGTCCATCCCCTCCATACATTTCATATCCGAATCGGAAGTGAGTGCACCCAAAATCCCCATTCCCATGTCAAGCTGCGCGGGCTCTGGTTTCCCTCTGGACATATCAAGCTGTAATCCCTTTTTCTTGGCATCTGCAAACTGGCTGTCCAGTTCCGCCTTCTGTGCCATAAGTTCTTTTTTGGTCATCATTTTGTACGCTTTCATTTTTCAACCATTCCTCCATTTTGAATCATTGAATAATTGTATACAATCATACACCGCTATCTATTTTACTATAAGTATACGATTTTCTCAAGTATACAGATGCGATAATTTTCTTATTTTCTAACACCATTTTATGGTAAAAATGTCACAAAGAAACCCCGCAGAATACTCTGCGGGGTCTTTCGTACTATTTGGCATAGTCTATGACACGGCTCTCGCGAATCACATTTACTTTAATCTGTCCAGGATATTCCAATTCTGCTTCTATCTGCTTGGAAATATCTCTCGCGAGCAGCACCATATCAGAATCACTGATCTGTTCCGGAACTACCATTACACGAATCTCTCTACCTGCCTGAATAGCAAAAGATTTATCCACACCTTTGAAATTGTTTGTGATGTCTTCTAATTGTTTTAGTCTTGTTGTATATGTCTCTAATGTTTCTCTTCTCGCACCCGGTCTCGCCGCCGAAATGGTATCTGCAGCCTGTACCAGACATGCAATTAACGTCTGCGCTTCCACATCTCCATGATGGGACTCTACCGCATTAATGACAACCGGGCCTTCCTTATACTTTCTGCAAAGCTCTACGCCCAATTGGATATGGGATCCTTCCATCTCATGATCCACTGCCTTACCGATATCGTGCAGTAATCCCGCACGCTTCGCCATCCTGACATCCAATCCCATCTCTGCTGCTAACAAACCGGACAACTGCGCCACCTCGATGGAATGCTTCAACGCATTCTGTCCATAACTGGTTCTGAACTTCATCTTACCGAGCAGTCTGACCAATTCCGGATGGATACCATGTACACCGACCTCGAGGGTGGCTGCTTCGCCCTCCTCTTTGATCATAACTTCGACTTCCTTCTGCGCCTTCTCGACCATCTCCTCGATTCTGGCCGGATGAATACGCCCGTCCACAATCAACTTCTCGAGTGCGATCCTGGCTACTTCTCTTCGGATCGGGTCAAAACCGGAAAGGATAACAGCCTCAGGCGTATCGTCAATAATCAAATCCACGCCTGTCATCGTCTCCAGGGTTCTGATGTTACGTCCCTCTCTACCGATGATCCTGCCCTTCATCTCATCATTGGGAAGCTGTACCACGGAAATCGTAGTCTCGGACACATGGTCTGCCGCACATTTTTGAATGGCTGTAACGACATACTCTTTCGCCTTCTTGTCCGCTTCCTCTTTCGCCCTGCTCTCCATCTCCTTGACCATGACAGCAGTTTCATGTTTCACTTCATCTTCAACAATTTTCAACAGATAATCTTTTGCTTGTTCGGAGGTTAATCCGGAGATTCGTTCCAGTTCCTGTAATCTTTGTTCGCTCAGTTTGGAAATTTCTTCGCGCTGCTTAGCAAGAGCTTCTTCCTTCTCTGCCAGGCTCGCTTCCTTCTTTTCAATAGCGTCCGCTTTCTTGTCGATGTTCTCTTCCTTCTGCTGTACCCGACGTTCATATCGCTGCGCCTCTGCACGCCGTTCCTTGATTTCCTTGTCAAGTTCATTCTTCGTGCGAATGGACTCTTCCTTGACTTCAAGCAATGACTCACGCTTCTTCGTCTCAGCAGTCTTGAGAGCTTCGTCAATGATCTCTCTGGCTTTCTCGTCCGCATTGCCAAGCTTCGCTTCCGTCATCTTTTTATGATAGTTGGTCGCGATCACTGCAGTTGCCGGAATAGAGATCACCAGTGTGACAGCTATTGCTAACAAAACTTGCCACCACATTACAGGAGCACCTCCTTATTTAGTTTTCATTGTACAATTACCAAATCTATTGACGGCTGTCATTTTCATACACAACAGCCCGATAGCTAGCAAAACTACAACAAATTAATTTTATACTGAATTTTATGTTATGTCAAGCAAAAGAGCTCTGTTAATCGCCTCGGTGTGAAAGCCTCTGCGGTATAGAAACGCGTACATTCTCTGTTTATCCTGCCTTGCCGCTGTTTTGGGATCATACTTTTTCTTTTCCAGGAGACTGCGGATCATCGCCTCCTCATCCTGTCTCGTCCCTTCCTCTTCCAATTCCTCAAAAATAGCACGAATCGTATCTTTGCCGATTCCCTTTCGCATCAAGTCCTGTTCGATCCGGGTTCTGCTCTTCCTGTCCAGATGATAAGATATAAAATCTTTGGCATAGCGACGGTCATCCACATAACCGTATGATTTCACATAAGCCAGCGCCTCTTCAATACAATTCTCCGGATAGTCACCGCCCCGCAGCTTCTCCCGCAAACCGCCTTCCGTATAGTCCCTAGTCTGCAGCAGATTCATGGCGCGCCGTTTCGCCCTGGCGGGTAAAATCTCCTCCTGAATCTGCCGCAGGCTTTCCTCCGAAACCGCTTCTCCTTCTTTGATTCCAAGCCGCCTCACCTCTCCCCTGTACAGGACAAAGGCGGGCTTTTCTTCTATATAGATTCGATAGCGGCCCTTCGTAATGCCGGTTATCTGCGTGACAATCATAGTTTTCTCCATATGCTGCCATCTTTCAGGCTTTTCTTCTCATTCTCTTATTTCTCTTTTGCCGGCTTCGTCTCGTCCTTTGTCCCGGCCTTGGTATCGCTCTTACTCTCCGCCGTCTCCACCTCCGGATCCATCTCTAAATTAAAGAGCTCCCGAACCCGCTTCTCCACCTCGGCGCAAATCTGCGGATTGTCCTTCAGGTACTGCTTCGCATTCTCCCTGCCCTGCCCGATCTTATTTCCCTCATAGGCATACCATGCGCCGCTCTTGTTGATAATATTATTCTCCGCCGCCAAATCCAGAATATCGCCCTCCGTGGAGATCCCTTTGCCGAACATGATATCAAACTCCGCCTCCTTAAACGGCGGCGCCACTTTATTCTTAACCACCTTAACCCGTGTTCTGTTACCGATCACTTCGCCGCCCTGTTTGAGCGCCTCGATCCTCCGCACATCCAGTCTCACGGAAGAGTAAAACTTCAACGCGCGGCCACCGGTAGTCGTCTCCGGATTTCCGAACATAACGCCCACCTTCTCGCGAAGCTGATTGATAAAGATAACGGTACAGTTCGATTTACTGATCACTGCCGTGAGCTTTCTGAGGGCCTGGGACATCAGTCTGGCCTGCAGGCCCACATGGCTGTCTCCCATATCGCCGTCGATCTCTGCCTTGGGCACCAGAGCCGCCACAGAGTCCACCACAATGATATCCACTGCCCCGGAGCGCACCATCATCTCCGTGATCTCCAAAGCCTGCTCTCCGCAGTCGGGTTGGGAAATATATAAGTTATCAATATCCACGCCAATATTCTTCGCATAGACAGGATCGAGCGCATGCTCAGCGTCAATAAAACCCGCAATGCCGCCCCTTCTCTGTACCTCGGCAATCATATGTAAGGTAACCGTAGTCTTACCACTGGACTCAGGCCCGTAAATCTCAACCACTCTGCCCTTCGGAATCCCGCCAAGTCCCAACGCGATATCCAGACTCAGCGATCCTGTGGGAATCGTCTCCACATTCATCTGCACGGAGGGATCTCCCAGTTTCATGACGGCTCCCTTTCCGTACTGTCTCTCTATCTGCCCTAAGGCCGCATCCAACGCTTTTAACTTTTCATCTCTTTCCATAAGTCTGCTCTCCTTCTTTTAGAACATCCGTTCTTATCTTAGAATAAAACAGATGTTCGATTTTGTCAACTTCAAAATTGATAAAACAATCTTATCATCCTAACTGTCCCATAAATGACACTCTGCCCTCCTTTCCCAACAAATTGAATAAATTAAAATGGAACTTGTGGCGAAATGCCGGACATGCGTACACATAACAGATTCCACTTTCTCGGATAAGAACAGTGTATCAGAGATATGGATTGTCCGCAAGGGGGTCTTTTATGAAAATGCTATACCACATTATAATTTGATAGTATACTACAACTTCTTGATGGGATCGCCTGAGTTGTAGGTGTAGCTTCTCTCCTCCTCCATGGGATTGATCATACGGATCACTGCGCCTCTCTTATCATACTGATAAATGGTCTCGCAGATTTTGCTTTCCGCTTCCGAAGCATACTCTCTGATGCGACGGGTTTAAATAGAAGTAACAAAATAGAACGGTTAATATGGGCGATACATTAAGTAGCCATATAAGCAAATAGACGGCATAGAGCAGCACCGGGGACGGGCTGGCCTATGCCGCTTATTTTGCATTTTGGAGGAAGTGTGGCTACACACGCCGACAAAATAGGGTTTCCAAAGGGTACCCCTTTGGCACACGACTTTGCTTGCAAAGTGTAGTGTGTTATAC
>CAMXPV010000021.1 GCA_947245585.1 uncultured Lachnospiraceae bacterium
AAAAAAGAACCTCTGCTGTGCTGCTGCATAACAGGGGTTCTTTGACAGTCTGAACGCCTCTATACGGAGGCGTCTTTTGGAAACGATGACTATATTATGTTTGGCAAAGAGAGCGCCGGCATCCCGGAAGAGCTTCTGGTGGAACATGAGGAGACCTGCGTCAGGATTCCCATGCTTACAAAGATACGGTCATTGAATCTTTCCAATGCCGTTGCCGTGGTGCTATATGAAGCCCTGCGGCAGAATCAATTTGCAGGAATGCAGCGGGAAGGGGAGCTGCACCGGCTTAATTGGAATTAAGTGGTCAGTCATCATCTTCCACTGCCGATTTTGGCAGGGAGAAGATAAACTCAGTTCCCACGCCCTCGGTGCTGATTACGTTGATATTTTCCCCGTGGGCCTGTATGATTTCTTTTGTGATGGACAGGCCGAGGCCTGTTCCTTTCTTATCTTTTCCTCTGGAGAGATCAGACTTGTAGAATCGATCCCAGATCAGTTTCAGGTCGTCTTTAGGTATGCCGATTCCGGCATCTTTTACACTGACAAACACTTTATTATGTTTTTCCGTTGTCTCTATTTTAATCAGAGAATCGTGGTGGCTGAACTTGATGGCATTGTCCAGTAGATTGTAAAGAACCTGTTGGATTTTGTCCATATCGGCGACCACATACATTTCGTCGCCTGTAAGCACCAACTCAATGCCGATTGTTTTTTGACGGCAGGTGCCCTCAAAGGAGGCGGCAACATTGCGGATCACGGCATTGATTTCGAAGTCTGCCTTATTCAAAATGATTCCCTTGGTATTCAAGTTATTGAGCGTGAGGAGGCTGTTGGTCAGTTTTGTAAGACGCTCTGTCTCGTTTAAGACAATATTTAAATATTTTTCATAGGCGTCCGGGGCAATGGTGCCGTCCAACATGGCTTTCAGATACCCTTCAATGGATGTCAGGGGGGAGCGGAAGTCGTGGGAGACATTGGCCACAAATTTTTTCTGGTCGTCCTCTGAGCGGGCGATCTCGCTTGCCATGTAGGAGAGGGTGGCCGCCAGATAACCCATTTCGTCCTCGCTTTCCACACTGAACTCGTAGTGCATGTTGCCGCTTGCGTACTGCTCGGTCGCCTCCGTAATTTTGCGCAGAGGAATATAGACCATTTCCGTGAAAAAAATCAGAATGATCAGGGACAGTAAAAAGAGAATAAGCAGCATAATGTAGGAGATATTTAAAAGTTGGTCTGTCTCGGCCTGAATCGTGTCAAGAGCCGCATGAATTACCACATACCCTTTCACTTTATAATTGGAGGTAATGGGGGCGAATACACTCAGCATTTCTCTGTCAAAGGTTTGAAAAAAATCGCCCACAGTGTAGTAGGAACCGGCGGTAATGGTTGGATCAAAATTCTCTACTACATTTTCATTTTCCACATCCACCGGGGCGGAAGAGTCCAAAACCATGCGGCCGGAAGGATTGATGATCCAGATGGTGGCGTTCAGATAGGTGTCCAGAGCGTCCAACTGCGTTTTTACGGTCTCCAAAGAGGCCTCCGTATTGTAGAGGTCGGTAGCGTAAGTGTTTGCAATGAGGGTTGCCTCCCGGTAGAGAGAATCCGCCTTCTCTTTCGTGAGATGGTTTATGGTCATGTCAGACACAAAGGTGGCTACTACCACGAAGCCGAACAGCGCAAAAATAATATAGGCCAGTATTAATTTCAGGTACAGCGTTTTTCTCATAATGTTTTCGTCTCAAATTTGTAGCCGACGCCCCAGATGGTTGCGATGCGCCAACTCTCATGGTCGTTAATTTTTTCGCGGAGCCGCTTGACGTGCACGTCCACCGTGCGGCTGTCGCCGATGTATTCATAGCCCCAAATCTGATCCAGAAGCTGTTCCCTGGAAAAGACATGGTTGGGCGAGGAGGCCAGAAAATAGAGAAGCTCCAGTTCCTTTGGAGGCATTTCAATGGTCCTGCCCATATAGATCACAGAGTAGTTTGTCTGATTGATAATCAGATCGGGATACTCCACACTCTTAATGTCGGAGTTTTTTGATTCCGCCACTGCCGGTTTATAGCGGCGGAGCACCGCCTTGACGCGGGCCACCAACTCCTTTGAGTCAAAAGGTTTCTCCATGTAATCGTCTGCGCCCAATTCTAAGCCCAACACTTTGTCAAAAACCTCGCCCTTGGCGGAGAGCATAATAATGGGCAGGGTGGATTTCGAGCGCACTTCCCGGCAGACCTGATAACCGTCGATTCCCGGAAGCATTAAATCCAGGAGCATCAGATTGGGCTCAAAGCTGTCCACCGCCGCGAGGGCGGATTCCCCATCACCTGCAATCATAGTCTCAAAGCATTCTTTCGTCAGATAGAGGGAGATGAGTTCCGCAATATTGTTGTCGTCGTCTACAATTAAGATTTTTTGTTTGTTTACCATGATAGCCTCCTTATCAGAGCAGTTACACGCTAATCTTTAAATTCCGCAATGGTAACGCCGGCATCGCCTTCCCCGAATTCTCCCAAACGAAAATTCTTTACGGTTTTGTTTTTGCGCAGATAATTTTGTACCGCTTTTCGCAGCGCGCCCGTTCCTTTGCCGTGGACAATGCGTACACTCGGAAGATGGGCCAGGTAGGCATCGTCCAAATATTTATCCAATTCTGAGAGCGCCTCGTCCACGGTCTTGCCGAGAAGATTAATTTCCGTGGAGACGGAGTAAGACTTGGACATTTTGAGCCTGCCGGAGGAGCTTCTCTGCATTTTATCGGTGCGCACTGTCTCTTCTTCCAGTAAAACAAGGTCGTTTAGGGAAACCTGAGAGCGGATGATACCGCACTGTACAAAGAGTCTCCCGTTTTTATCGGGAAGGGAACTGACGGTTCCTTTTAATCCCATGGAGACAACCTTTACGCTGTCGCCCAGTCTGATCTGGTTTGGCTTTAACGTCTTATGGGCAGGAGCGTTGGACTTGAGAGATAATTTTTCATTTTTCTCGGAGATTTTTTCGCTCACCTTGCGGCGGGATTTTTCCAAATCTTTTATGGAAGTATTTCCGGCCTTCTGGAAGGTGCGAATGGTTTCGTCAGCCAGTTCCTTTGCACTTTGCAGGATTTCGCGGGCTTCTTCGTTGGCCTCTCTTATGATGCGGTCGCGGGACTGGTCTATCTTTTCCTGCTTGGATTCAAGACGTTCCTTTAGGGTTTGCACTTCCAGCTTGTAGGCTTCAATCTCCGCCTGCTCCTTCTCAATGGTAATACGGCTGTTTTCCAGATTGGCCAACAGATCTTCAAAACTTTCCTTGTCCTGCGTAATATGTTTCCTGGCATCCTCAATGATATAGTCCGGCAGCCCCAGCCTTGCGGAAATAGAAAAGGCGTTGCTCTTGCCGGGTATGCCAATCAAAAGACGGTAGGTGGGGCGCAGAGTTTCCACATCAAATTCGCAGCAGGCATTTTCCACAAACGGCGTGGAGAGGGCATAAACTTTCAACTCGCTGTAGTGGGTGGTTGCCATGGTGCGGATGCCCCTGCCATGCAGGTGATCCAAAACGGAGATTGCCAGCGCTGCGCCCTCGGTAGGGTCTGTTCCCGCGCCCAACTCATCAAACAGACAGAGGGAATCCGTGTCTGCCTCCCGCAAAATGGATACGATGCTGGTCATGTGGGAGGAGAACGTGGAGAGGCTCTGCTCAATGCTCTGCTCGTCTCCAATGTCCGCATAGATTTCCCGGAAGATGGAGAGCTGAGAACGGTCCATGGCAGGAATATGAAGTCCTGCCTGTCCCATCAGGGACAAAAGCCCGGCTGTCTTTAATGCCACCGTTTTTCCACCCGTGTTGGGACCGGTGATGATGAGCAGATCAAAATCAATACCGAGTAAGATATCTACGGGCACCACCTGCTTTTTATCAATGAGGGGATGGCGTCCTTTGCGGATATGGATTTGATGATCCGTATTGAAAAGGGGCATGGAAGCGTTCTGTTCCATGGCGAGGGACGCTTTGGCAAAGATAAAATCCAGATTGGTCATGGCTTCCTGATTTGCGGCCAGTTCACGGATGTAATCTGTCGCCTGTGCACTTAAGGAGGCCAGAACCGCTTCGATTTCTTCCTTTTCCCGGATGGATAATTCTTTTAACTCGTTGTTCAGATTGACCACCGCTGCAGGTTCAATAAAAAAAGTGGAGCCGGTGGAGGACTGGTCGTGCACCATACCCGGCACCTGGCTTTTGTATTCCGATTTCACGGGAATGCAGTAGCGGTTGTCGCGCATGGTTACCACGGCATCCTGTAGGTAGGTGCGCAGAGAGCCGTTGATCATGGAGTTTAGCTGGGAATGGATTCTGTCGTTGGTAATGGCCATGCTGCGGCGAACATGTTTTAACGCGGGACTCGCGTCGTCGGCAATTTCATCCTCAGACAGAATACATCTGTTAATTTCGCCTGCAAGGGGCGTAAGCGGTTCAAGCATGTCAAACCAGACATCCAGAGAATCGCCGGGAATATCGTCCCGTTCCCTGCGGCCATAGGCTTTGACACGGTTTACATTCTCAAGGAAAGAGGCAATGCGCAGAAGCTCAGCAATAGACAAAATGCTTCCCACTTCCAGAGATTTCAAGCTCATGCCAAGGTCTTTGTTACTGCCAAAGGAGGTGGAACCCTTGGCGAAAAGACGGCCAAGGGCATCTGCAGTCTGTGTCTGCGCTGCCTGAATCTCATTTAGATCCGTCATGGGAAGCAGCGCGGCAGCCAGTCTTTTGCCCGGTTCGGAGGTGGCTTTCTCTGTCAGCTGTGCAATTATTTTATGATATTCTAAAACCCGTAATACTTTGTCGTTCATAGATGTCCTTTCTTATATATAAAATCACATTTATCTTACCATAAAAGCCAGGTAATTACTATGAAAGTTTTCCCGGTTTTAAGATCAAACGTTACTTATTATGTGTAAGATGAGCGAGGATTTACAAAAAAGGACGAGCGTCCTATAATAAAATTATTATTCCGAAAGATCTGGAAGAAGGAATGGAAGTGCAGAGGAGGTAAATGCGGATATGAAGAATTATTCGGAAGATGAAAGCAGGCAGTATCATATTCAAGTGGCGCAGGGGGAGGTGGGCCGGTATGTAATTATGCCAGGCGATCCGAAAAGATGCGTAAAGATTGCGCAATATTTTGACAATCCGGTTTTGATCGCCGATAATAGAGAATATATTACCTATACCGGAACGCTAAATGGCGTTAAGGTGAGCGTGACATCCACGGGAATCGGCGGTCCTTCGGCTTCGATCGCGATGGAAGAGCTGTATCGGTGCGGTGCAGATACCTTCGTCCGCATTGGGACCTGCGGCGGGATGCAGACTGAGGTGAAAAGCGGCGATGTGGTGATTGCCACGGGGGCTGTCCGTATGGAGGGAACAAGCAGGGAATATGCGCCCATCGAATTTCCCGCGGTGGCTGATCTTACCGTGACAAACGCTTTGGTGGAGGCGGCGGGTAAAAAAGGGTATCCTTTCCACACAGGTGTGGTGCAGTGTAAGGATTCCTTTTACGGACAGCACGAGCCGGAGGTGAAACCGGTCAGTTATGAATTACTCAATAAATGGGAGGCGTGGAAACGGTTGGGATGTCTTGCGTCCGAGATGGAGTCGGCGGCATTGTTTGTCGTGGCAAGTGCGCTCCATGTGAGAGTGGGTTCCTGCTTTTTGGTGGTGGCGAATCAGGAGAGGGAAAAACTCGGAATGGAAAATCCTGTGGTGCATGATACGGATATGGCGATTCAGGTGGCCGTGGAGGCGATACGGGAATTGATTGAAAAAGATGCCGAAAAGGAGAAGAAAAATGGATAAGAGTGAAGTGTTAAAACATGTGGATCACACGCTGCTGTTGCAGCCGTCAACATGGGAGGAGATCAGACAGATCTGTGACGATGCCATGAAGTATCAGACCGCATCTGTCTGTATTCCGCCCTGCTATGTGAAGCAGGCCCATGAATATATGGGAGAGCGGATGGCAGTTTGTACGGTGATCGGATTTCCAAACGGCAATATGACCACCGCGGCCAAGGAGTTTGAGACGAAGGATGCGATCGCAAACGGTGCGTCCGAAATCGACATGGTGATCAATATCGGATGGGTGAAAGATAATAGATACGATCTGGTGGAGGAAGAGATTCGCACCTTGAAGGCGGCATGCGGTGAAAGAATCTTAAAGGTTATCATCGAAACCTGCCTGCTCACGGACGAGGAGAAAATCAAAATGTGTCAGGTCGTGACGGAGGCGGGGGCGGATTATATTAAAACATCTACCGGATTTTCCACCGGCGGCGCTACCTTTGCAGATGTGGAGCTGTTTGCAAAACATGTGGGACCGCAGGTGAAGATCAAGGCGGCGGGCGGTATTTCTTCCATGGCGGATGCAGAGAAGTTTCTTGCGCTTGGAGCGGACCGTCTGGGTACAAGCCGGATCGTAAAGATCATTAAGAACGAAGAAGCGACGGGATATTAAGCCTTCAAGGACAGGGGAGAACGATGGATAGAGAATTGGTACAAAAAATGATAGATCTGGCGACAGAGCAGTTAGCGCATTCTTATACACCCTATTCCCATTTCAAGGTGGGCGCAGCGCTTCTCACAAGAGAGGGAAAGCTCTACACGGGCTGTAATATTGAGAACGCGGCATATACACCCACAAACTGCGCGGAGCGTACCGCTTTTTTCAAGGCTGTCAGCGAGGGAGAACGGGAGTTTCGGGCGATCTGCATTGTGGGAGGCAAAGATGGTATCCTGACAGATTATACGGCTCCTTGCGGCGTGTGCAGACAGGTGATGATGGAGTTTTGCAATCCGGAAACTTTTCAGATAATTTTAGCTGTGAGCAGGGAGCAATATGAAATCTTTACTTTAAAGGAAATGCAGCCCCTGGGTTTTGGACCAGACAATTTGGCATAATAGAAAGGCAGGAATATGGAGAAATATAAAAGAGTTTTTGTAATCGTTCTCGACTCGCTCGGGATTGGTGCGATGCCGGATTCCGAAAAATTTGGAGATAAGGGTGTGGACACGTTTGGTCACATTTTGGAACAAATGGGAAGCCTTGCGATACCAAATCTCAAAAAATTGGGTTTGCTTAATCTTCATTGTGCAGGCAATATGAGGGCGGAGGAAAATCCCGTAGGGCGTTATATGCGGTTGGGGGAGGCGAGTAACGGCAAGGACACCATGACCGGACACTGGGAAATGATGGGAATCAAGACCGAGAAGCCTTTTCAGACGTTTACGGACACCGGATTTCCGCCGGAATTGATTGCGGAGCTTGAGAGACGCTGTGGGAAGAAAGTGATCGGAAATAAGAGCGCCAGCGGTACGGAGATTATCGAGGAGTTAGGGGAGGAGGAGATCAACACCGGCGCTATGATCGTGTATACGTCGGCCGATTCCGTATTGCAGATTTGCGGCAACGAGGAAACCTTTGATCTGAAAAATCTGTATCGCTGCTGCGAGATTGCGCGTGATATTACCATGAAGGATGAGTGGAAAGTCGGCCGTGTCATTGCAAGACCTTACGTGGGGAAAAAGAAAGGCGAATTTAAACGGACCAGCAATCGCCATGATTATGCTTTAAAACCGCCTATGCCGACAGTTTTAAACGCGCTTAAGGACGGCGGGCTTGATGTGATCGGCGTTGGAAAGATCAACGATATTTTCTGCGGCGAAGGTATCACGAAGACGTACCACTCGGACAGTTCCGTGCACGGAATGGAGCAGACCATAGAAATCTGCAGGGAGGATTTTCACGGGCTTTGTTTTGTCAATCTGGTGGATTTCGATGCGCTGTGGGGACACCGCAGAAATGTGGAAGGATATGGACGGGAGATAGAAAAATTTGATAAAAATCTGGGTGTTCTGCTGCAGGAATTGAGGGAAGACGATCTCCTGATTCTGACGGCGGATCACGGGAACGATCCGACCTACAGCGGAACCGATCACACGAGAGAATATGTGCCGTTTTTGTCTTATACAAAGAAGATGGAAAAGGGAGGCGCTTTGGAAAACAGGGAAACCTTTGCGGTCATCGGGGCTTCTGTGGCAAAAAACTTTGGCGTGCCGATGCCGGAAGGAACGATAGGGGAGTCGATTTTACACGAATTAGACTGAGACGAATGCCGGAAGACAGGAAAGAGGAGTAAATGCGTATGGCCGAATCGGACAAAGAACAAAATCAAATACAAGGGGATCCTGTGAAGGAGCAGGCGCAGTACACGCCTTCCGTACAGCCGGAGTTCATGCGGGAAAAAATCAAACAAAAACCGGTCAATAAGAAGAAGCTCCTGCGAAGAACAGTGATCACGGCGGTGATGGCGGTGGTATTTGGGTTGGTGGCTTGTGTGACTTTTTTGATATTGGAGCCGATGATCAGCAATCGCCTTTATCCCGAGGAAGAGCCGGCAGAGATTGAGTTTCCGGAGGAGACCCTGACGGAGGAGATGAAGCCGGAAGATATGTTGGTCAATGAGGAGGACGTGGAAGAAGCGATTGAAGCCGAGGAGACGGAACTGGTGGATGAGCAGATCGAGGAGCAGTTAGAGGAGATTCTCTCTAAGGTAGAGTTTCATTTGGAAGACTATCAGATGCTCTATGACGAGATGCGGGCATTGACAGTAGAGAAGGGCCGTGCTGTTGTTACGGTGGCGGGCGTCACTTCCGATGTGGACTGGTTTAATAATATTTATGAGAATGTGGCTTCGGCTTCCGGTGTAATCGTAGCGAACAATGGAAAAGCAATTCTGATTCTTGTCAGCGCGGGAAATTTAAACGGCGCGGACAGTATCGAGGTAACTTTTTGTGATCAGACACAGGTGGAAGCGGAGCTTGTGCAGAAAGATGAGAATACCGGACTTGCTATTTTATCGGTTCCTCTTTCCTCGATTGGGGAGAAAACGATGGAGGTGATAGACATTGCAGAATTGGGCAGTTCCAATAGTTCCAATTTGTTGGGGACACCTGTGATAGCGTTGGGAAGCCCGCTGGGAACCGGCGGATCCATCAGCTACGGTATGGTGACCTCCACGGGAACGATCATTGATCTGCCGGATGCGGCCTATAAACGCATCGCAACGGATATCTACGGAAGCCGCAACGCTACAGGTGTTTTGATAAACTTGAAGGGTATGGTGATCGGCATTATAGATAATGTCAATACGGGGAATGACATGAGCAATCTTCTGACAGCCTATGGCGTTACGGAGCTCAAGAGTACCATTGAGCAGATGTCTAACGATAAGGAGCGGGCGTATCTGGGTGTACACGGGGCGGACGTACCGAAGGAGGCCATTGAGGATACGCAGATTGACACCCCTGCGGGAACCTATATCCGAGAGATTGAGATTGATTCTCCGGCTATGGAGGCCGGTATTCAGAGCGGTGATGTGGTCACCAGAGTGGGCAATACGGAGATAACGACGTACAATGAACTTCTGGGCATTTTAAAGTCGTCGCAGCCGGGAGATGTGCTGACGGTTACGTTGACGAGACAGGGGCGGGAAATGAGCGTGGATGTGACGCTTGGAAGTTGGTAGAAAGCGATGGAGGGAAAAATGAAGTATATCAAAGATTACAAAGAAGGCGACAGATTATCGGATATCTATTTTTGTAAGCATAAACAATCGGCGGTTACGAAAAACGGCAAACCCTATGACAATGTGATCCTGCAGGATAAAACGGGTACGGTAGATGCGAAAATCTGGGATCCCAATAATGCGGGGATTGAAGATTTTGACAGTATGGATTACATAGAGGTATACGGTGACGTGACTAGCTTCCAGGGTGCGCTGCAGGTTAATGTTAAGCGGGTGCGTAAGTGCAGGGAGGGAGAGTACGATCCGGCAGAATATCTTCCTGTCAGCAAGTTTAAGACGGCGGATATGATGCAGGAGCTTCTGGACTTTGCCGCAAGCGTTAAAAATCCCTGTCTGCATGAATTGTTGGAAGCGTTTTTTGTGAAGGATGAAGCGTTTGTCAAAGCCTTCCGGCAATCCTCTGCAGCCAAGACGGTGCACCATGGATTTGTGGGCGGCTTGTTACAGCATACGTTGGCGGTTACAAGACTCTGTGATTATTTCTGTACACAATATCCGATTTTAAACAGGGATCTGCTTTTAACCGCGGCGATCTGTCATGATATTGGTAAGACGAGGGAGTTGTCCCTGTTTCCGCAGAATGATTATACGGACGACGGACAGTTCCTTGGACATATTGTGATCGGAAGCGAGATGATAGGGGAGAAGATCCGGGCCATAGATGGGTTTCCGGCGCTTTTGGCCAATGAGTTGAAACACTGCATTCTCTCCCATCATGGGGAGTTTGAGTTTGGCTCGCCCAAAAAGCCTGCGATTGTGGAGGCGGTAGCTTTAAATTTTGCGGATAATATGGATGCCAAGATGGAAACCTTTGCGGAAATACTGGAAAGCAGTACCGAGACAGGATGGCTTGGTTATAACAGGCTGTTTGAATCCAATTTGAGGGGCACGAAGGTCGATTAGTGTGAAGAGAACTAACAGGACAAGGTGATTTATGGAGAGGGAAAGCTTTAAAAAGAATGATATTGTGACAGTCACGATAGAAGATATCGGAAACGACGGCGAAGGCATCGGTAAGGCGGACGGTTACACGCTGTTTGTGAAAGATGCCGTCATTGGTGATATGGTGGAAGCACGGATTACCAAGTGCAAGAAAAACTATGGCTATGCGAGAGTAGAGAAGGTGGTGACACCTTCTCCTTTTCGTGTGAATCCCAGGTGTGCGTTTCACAGGCAATGCGGCGGCTGTCAGATTCAGGCCATGCAGTATGAGAGACAGCTTGTCTACAAGCAGGACAAGGTGCGGGAGAATCTTCTGCGGATCGGCGGGTTTTCCCCTGAAAAAATAGATGCAGTTATGGAACCGATTGTGGGGATGGAGGAGCCGTGGCATTATCGAAACAAGGCGCAGTTTCCCATCGGATATGACAGAGAAGGTAATCTGATTGCAGGGTTTTACGCCGGCAGAACCCATACGATCATTGCAAATACCGACTGCCTCCTCGGCCCTGTGGAAAATAAGATCATTCTGGAGGCCGTTCTTTCCTATATGCGGGAGAATCGGGTGAGCGCTTACCGGGAGGCCGAGGGAGAGGGACTGGTGCGCCACGTGCTGATCCGCACAGGATTTTACTCCGGGGAAATTATGGTTTGTCTGGTGATTAACGGGAAGAAATTGCCGGCAGAGAAAAAGTTGGTAGAGAGGTTGTCGGGATTGCGGTTTAAGGAAAAAAGGATCGCCAGCATTTCTGTCAGCGTCAATACGGAAAAAACGAATGTGATTATGGGCGGGGAAATACGGGTACTCTGGGGGAATGGGTGGATTGAAGACAGCCTTCGGGTGTTGAATGCGGCGGATTTTGGGGTGGCTGAAAACGCAGGCAGCGAGCGCGCGGAAAGGGAAGAAAAAGTTACGTTTCGGATTTCTCCCCTGTCTTTTTATCAGGTGAATCCTCGACAGACGGAAAGGCTGTATAGTCTTGCACTGGAGTATGCGGAGCTGACAGGAAAGGAGACTGTCTGTGATCTTTATTGCGGGATAGGGACGATATCGCTCTTTATGGCAAAGCGGGCGGGGAAAGTTTACGGTGTGGAGGTAATTTTGCAGGCCATAGAGGATGCCAGAGAAAATGCAAGAAGAAATCAAATTACAAATGCAGAATTTTATGTGGGAAAAGCGGAGGAGGTATTGCCGCAGCTCTACCAGAAAGAGGGGATTCATCCGGATGTGATTGTGGTTGACCCGCCCCGCAAGGGCTGTGACGAAATATGTCTGGAAACCATGATCGCGATGCGGCCGAAGCGGATTGTCTATGTAAGCTGTGATCCGGCGACGCTGGCGAGAGATTTAAAGATACTTTGTCAGGGTGGGTATGAGATCAGGAGAGTGCGGGCTGTGGATCAGTTTGGGCATACGGGGCATGTAGAATGCGCCTGTCAGTTGGTGAGGAAAAGGGTAAATTATCGGGAGGAAGAGATAGAGGAGTGTGGGTGTATTTATGGGTAGAGGTATTTGAAATGAAAATTTAGGATATATCAATTTTTTTGTGGAACACGAGAAAATGAAAGTAATCATAGTGGCAAATCAAACGGAAATAGGCAGGAATATGATGATGAGCTGCTAATGATAACATGTGAGCCAGAGACAATTTGTATTTAGGGATTTTTTGGTTGGCTTAGGGGGTATAATTCAGTTGTTTTAAAGACGAAGCTAAGATATAATATAAACGTGGTCGGATACCTTTTTGTTGATGACTATATTCTATACAAAGAGGAGGAAGACCGTGGATACAGAATTAAAAAATGCGGTAAAAGCGACAGATACGAAAGCACAGTATGATGCTAGTGCAAAACGCCTGTTAGGACAGAAGAGCATTCTGGCACATATATTGGTAAAGACGGTAGATGAATTTAGAGGAATGAATCCCAAAGAAGTGGTATCCTATATTGAGGGACAGCCTTATATCAGTACAGTACCAGTAGAGCCGGGACTTACCAACATCAGCAGTGAGAAAGACGGTCAGCGGCTTGTTGGTTTCAATTCTGAAAATGAGGAACTGAATGAAGGATTGGTTAGATTTGACATTGTTTTTTATGTTCGGATGAAAGACGGATTGTCACAGATCATTATTAATGTGGAGGCACAGAAAGATGATCCAAAGGGTTATCAGATATTGAACAGGGCAATCTTTTATGTGAGCCGATTAATTTCCTCGCAGAAAGAAAGAGATTTTGAAAATTCCAACTATGATGACATAAAGCGTGTTTATTCGATATGGGTATGTATGAATATGGAAGAAAATACTATGAATCATATTCATCTTACGAATGATAATGTGCTTGGAGCTTACGAGTGGAAGGGAAAACTGGATCTGTTGAACATTGTAATGATCGGGTTAGCGGAGGAACTTCCGGGGCATGATGAAAGATATGAACTGCACCGTCTGCTAGGAGCATTGCTATCGAAAGAACTTACTATAGATGAGAAACTAAACATAATCGGAAAAGAATACGATATTCCTATTGAGGAGAGTTTTAGAAAGGATGTGAGTGTTATGTGTAATTTGAGTCAGGGCATTGAGGATAAAGGGATTGCAATTGGAAAGGCGGCGGCTGAAGCGGAGATAATTATAACAATGTATAATAATGGCTTTATGGCAGAGCAGATAGCGTCTGCTATTAATAAGGGTATAGAAGAGGTAGAAGCTATTATTGAGGGGAAAGAATTGGAATTTGTGTAATTAGAAATGAAGACAGTGTTAGATGGGCCTCTGAGTTATCAAAAATTTGGAGGCTTTTTTAATATAGAAATATTCAAATCCTATTATTAAAATTGTTGATAGGGATTGAAGAATTATTTACATGGAGAGCAATATAATAATCTGAGGTACAAGTATGAATAATGAATTTTACAAACCAAGTTATTTATACCAATATACACAGACAATATGCGCAGCCATCTTATACATATTCCGTAGCAGCGATTGAGTTGATAGTTAATGAAATATAACATAACTCAGCACATATTGTTGACATTTTGAAAAAAAGGAAAAATAAGCTAACCCCAGGGGCAAAGGAATTCTTGGTATACACTTTGGGTTATTGTTATAAAGATTATAGAATTTCTTGCAATACTAAAGATGACAGATATAATTAAGAATTTAATAGTCGAAAGGACAATACATATGCCAAAAGTTTTATATCAGAATAAGAGACAAACCTGCCTCATCGGTATAGCTGCACTTACTTTGCTGCTCGCAGCCTGCGGCGCGCCGTCAGGCGGAGCGGAAGAACCGCAAAGCGCTGAAACGAAGGAAGAGCCGCAAAGCCCTGAAACAGGGGAAGAGCCACAAAGCCCTGAAACAACGGAAACGCCGAAAGAATGGCCCGAGAAGCATGACAGCTGCGAGGTGCAGGAACTTGGCGGGTATCTGTATGAGTATATTCCTGTAAGCCCCTATGCCGGCGCGGAAATCACGATAACGGATTATGAAGGGGAGCGGTTGGATACCGATTGGGATGAGCCGTCGGCTTTCCGGTTTGCGGGAGAGGCGGATGTGACATGGCGGTTTTACAATTCTCTTGTGGAGATGGAGACGGGGTTAAACGAGGCGGCTGTGCAGGAAACGGATGACAGTGAGCTTCATTTTCTGTACTATACCTTTCCCTTGACAGAGGATGACCACGCCCTCGATCTGTACCACACTCTGAAAGCAAAATTTGACACCGAAGAGCATCCGCTGTCGGTATGGAGTGGGGATAATGGGAAGCTGTTTCACTTTATGCAGGAAACGCAGGGGGAGATTTATTTGAACAGCCGGAGCTCCAGGATCAATCTTTATGTGAAGGATCGGACGGCATATGGCCTTACCCTGATGAACGCGTCGTCGGAGGGCGATGACGAAACGTTGGAATATATATTTAATGATCTTTTTCAGCGCTACGGTGACAAAGGGGGCGGTTGGGGATTAGATGAAGAAAACCTCTACTGGGTCGATCATGAGGAGAGGGTGACCGAACTGGAGGATCCAAAGCGCAGTTTTCGGGAAGTTCGTGGAATTGATGAGAATTGGGTGTCTGTTGGACAAGAAGGGATTATAAGCTATTTTGGCCTGCTTGTGGAGGCTGATTACGAGCTGCCGCTTACGGAGGACGGCAGAATACTTTCCCTGCATTTTTCGCTTGCGGAGGATGATGAGGAAGAGGCGGATTTTGTTTCTGATTATATAGAGGATTTCAGGAAGGATTACTTTACTTCCATTGCCAGTTCTCTGACGGAAAGCGAAGAAGAAGTTTCCGTAGATGAGGAAGAAACATCTGAGGGGGAAGAGGATACGGAACCTCGCTATTATCTCCTGAATGGCTATTGTATGGACGAACCTTATGACATGACCGTGACGGATATGGAAACCGGTGAAGTGCTGCAGGAGCGCAGTCTGTCTCTGAGCATTGAGCTGCTGGACACGATCACCTATCCGGACTTAAACGGCGATGGGTACGCGGATATGCGGGTTGGCACGCCGGTTCATGCGAACGGCGCAAAGGCGGAGGAGGAATATTATTCGCCGCCCTTGTATTTGCTCTGGGATCCGCAGACAGAGGAGTTTGTGCGCAAGACGGAAAAAGAGGTGGAAAACAGCAGGCAGGCGGTGGCAAACGGCTTAACGGAGGAAGAGCAGGAGGAAAAGACCAAACGGGAAAGAAGAGATCCATTTGCGCCGGTTCAGGAGCTGCCGGATTGGGCCGAACCGGAAGATTTTATCAGACTTACGGGCGACGAGCTATGGAAATACGAAGTGCAGGAAGGCGACAGCCTCTGGCGTATCAGCGAACGTTTTTATGGAACCGGATATGAGTGGACGACGATTGTGCGCTCTGAGGATGCGCCGAAGGACCCGAATTATCTCCTGGTAGGAGAGACGGTATTTGTGCCAGAGTTTTTCTATATTCGCAAAGATCCGTCTTCCCTGGGCGGTCTGCGTTCCGAGGGGAGTTTTCAAATTGAACAGCCATTTGGGTTTGCTTATTATTTTCTGAATGGCGATCTGACTTATGTGCCTTGGGAGGAGGAAAACCAGATTCACAGTCTGCCGGTAACGAACCCCGTGGAGCAAAATCCGTTTCATGAACCGGAGGATTGGGAGGCGTTTCAGGAGGAGGTGATACGGTGTAGCGAAGAACTATGCCCGGGGAGAGTGTCGAACCTTACTTTTGAAAAGTCGCATATGGAGGATGGCTGTGACTTGTATGGGTACGCCTTTGAGTATGATACAGGGGAAGAAATCATAGAGTATGTGGATTTCTTTAAGTTTGGCAAAGCCAATATGGTGGAAGTGATCGGCGTGCGCGAGAAGGAGCCGAACACGGTATTGGTAAATACCGTCCGCTATGTAGCGGCTAGCTTCACCGATTATGGTGGTGAGCCGGGCATGGGTTGGGGTGACGGTGCAACCCCTAATGTGGGCGCGCAGTTATGGGAGTATCCTTATCTTCACAATCTGTTTGAGGCGGCGAGAGAGCAATTTGATAATCCCAGTGATTCCGCAGAAAAATCGGCTTCGGAAAGTTCGTAGTTTGGATTATAAAATGAGTGTCGGAGGCATTGTGTGACGATGATATACTTAAACACTTTTTTGTTTTCCGGGGAGACGGTGAAAAATCCTAATATTTATCCATATCATGTATTTGCTAAAAAGAGCGAAAGGCTGTTGCTTTTTGCTCCGATTACTATTTTATATGGAAATAATGCTTCCGGAAAGTCTACAATGCTAAATATTATGGCCAATAAATTAAAATTGGAAGGACAGGAATATGCAACCAATAATCAATATGGGAATACTGCCTATTTTATGAATTTTGTAGGAGAATGTGAGTTTGCGTTGGGGGAAGATGAAGAGGGAAAAAAGATAGCACATCTTCCTTTACAGAGCAGATATATTAAGAGCGAAGATATTCTGTATGAAATCAAGAAAATTCAACAGGAAAAGATTTTAGGTGAAGGTTATATTTACGAGCATGTCAGAAGAGGGCTTTCAAGGGAAGAGGTAGAAAAGTTAAGGGATTCCTATCAGATGAATCGACAGTTAGAGATTATCAAATTTGCGCAGGAAAAGTATTCAAACGGAGAAACCACACTGCAAATGCTAGATGATTATATTGAGCCGGATGCGCTGTATCTCTTGGATGAACCGGAGGTTTCCTTATCGCCGCAGAATCAGACGATATTGGCGGAGAAATTAAATAGTATGGCAAGATTCCTGGGGTGTCAGTTTATCATATCAACGCATTCGCCGTTTATGTTGGGGACGCTGAATGGAAAGATATATAATATAGATACGGAAGATTTAGAGGTGGTAAACTGGACGGAGCTTGAAAATGTAAGATATTTTTATGATTTTTTCAAGAAGCATAAAAAGGAGTTTCAGTAAAATAAGTAGAATGGAGGACACCAAATGAATTTAACGAACATAACCGTTAACACCCAGAGCAGCATTCGCATCGAAGGTTCGAAGATACTGTACTTCGACCCATATTTGATTCAAACCGCCAGTCATGATGCGGACATTATATTTATTACGCATGAGCATTATGATCATTTTGATCCGAAGTCTATCAAAATGATCAGCAAGGAAGGAACGCTCCTGATCGCGCCGGAATCGATGAAAAAGAAGACGCTTTCTGAGTCCGGAATCACGGCGGGACAATGTCTGTTTATGAATCCCGAAGAGAGAAACGAAGCGGGCGGCTTGACAGTGGAGACGATTCCCGCTTACAATAAGTTGAAACCCTTTCACACAAAAGGAAAGAAATGGCAGGGGTATATTGTGACAATGGACGATCTGCGTTATTATGTGTCCGGTGACACGGATGTAAATGAGGATATCAGAAAAGTACAGTGTGATATTGCGCTGATTCCCATCGGCGGGTTTTATACGATGGATTGGAAGCAGGCGGCGGAATATACGGCGCAGATGAAACCGAAGGCGGTAGTTCCCACGCATTACGGCAGTATTGTAGGGGAAAAGACGGATGGGGCGGATTTTAAGAAGGCGTTGCAGCAGATGGATAGCAGTATTGAGGTGGCGTTGAAGTTATAAACCCCACCGTCGATACAAAATTAACAAATTTAGGTCGAAAAAAGTATGGTATAATCAAATCGGTATATCATACTTTTTGTGTTTTAAAGATAAAAGATTACAGAAAAAATAAGTAGAGAATCCACGAAAGGAGTTGACTGAATGAGCAGAAAAGCTGCCCTCAAACAGGCAAGGGGGGGTAAAATATGCTCTTTTTCTGATGTCCTGCTGAGAATAGAAAGCGGTTGTCTTATGGAATACCTATTCGATAAGACAGCCGCTTTCTGTTTTTATGAAGGAATATTAAAGGAATTTTTCAAAAGGAGTGAAACCTATGAGGATTGCTGTCTGCGATGACAACAGACAGGATGCCTGCGCGATCCGTGATCTTCTGGAAGGGCAGAAAGTAAAATTGTATAGCGATGCCGAAAGCCTGCTTGTGGATGTCAGGCAGGGCGGCCTGCATTACGACCTGTACCTGTTGGACATTCTTATGGAAAACTCCATGAGCGGGCTGGAACTGGCACAGGAACTCAGAGCCGTGGATGAGGCGGCAGTCCTGTGTTTCGTGTCTACAAGCGACGATTTTTACAGGGAGGCATACGACCTGTACGCGATACAGTACCTGATAAAACCCGTAAACAGGGAAGTAATGCAGCGGCTGCTTGACAAGGTAGAGCGGATCTTCATAAAAAAAGTGGAGAAAACGCTCCCGTATTCATGGCGGCGGGCATCGGGCGTTATTCCCTACGGGAAAATTTTGTATATCAGCAGCAGGGAACATGTGCTTTCCATCTTGCAAAAAAATACAGAATATAAAAAATCCGATGCTCCCAGAATGGAATACATCGGATTTTATTATGTTACATATCTTCTGGCAGAAGTTCGATCATAAGCTGCATCTGAAAGTCTTTGTCCGTAGCAGCACGTTTTAAGTCGTCAAATCTGTTCAGATTGATCAGAATAGAGTTGAGAGTATTGATGCGGGTTTCACCTTCGATTCTGCCTTCGATTCTGCCCTCGTTACGAATTTTTTCCATTATTTCACACATAACCTGTTGTCCCTCCTCTGTCTCTTTGTACCGGCGCTTACTGCCGGAGGTGACGGGAAATTTGCTGTTATATGCAGCATCCTCGACAAATACTTCCATCAGTTCCGATATTTCGGAACCGTCCTTTACTTTGGCGTTGACGTAAACTTCTTCAGACCCATTATCGACAACTTTCCCTGTTTCCCTTATGACACGATCCACATGGTATAGGGAGCCTACGACATCAAAGAGTTGCCGTTTTATGCCTTTTAGCTATCTAATATCATTTAATATAGGTATTAGACATTTTAACTTTCTGTAGATTATAATGTAGGTGTCCTGAAAAGGGCACCTGTTTTTTCGGAAAAATGACTAATAACCGGGGAGGAAATGAAGATGAAATCGGGCCGAAAAGCGAAGATCATAACATTAATGGTAACGATTGTCTGCCTGGCAGCGGTTGGAACGGGCATTTATTTTCTGAACGGGGAGCGGTCAGGCCAAAAGAATCCGCCGCAGGATAAACCGGCAGAGATTCCTAATGCGGATTCGGCGGGGGATGCCGTTGAGATGCCCGTTGAAGAACCGGACGAAGATAACGAAAGAAAGGCGGAAGAAAGTGTGGAAGCGGGGACAGTAGATGATCATTTTGTTTTGTTGAAGGGCGGTTCCTTTGTTATGGGCAGTCCCGCAGAGGAACGACAGCGGCAGGAGGATGAAACGCAGCATAACGTGACGGTGGGCAGCTTTTATATGGCCCCCTGTGAGGTAACACAGGAAGAGTATGAAGCGGTCATGGGAGAAAATCCTAGTTTTTTTGATGGAGAGAATCTTCCGGTAGAAAATGTGACATGGTATGACGCCATTGCATATTGCAATCGGTTGAGTGAGAACCGCGGTCTGACACCAGTCTATGCGGTGGAAGACAATGTGGTAAGTTGGGATCGGGGCGCAAACGGCTATCGGCTTCCGACCGAGGCTGAATGGGAATATGCCGCCCGTGGAGGAACGGACACCATTTATCATTTCGGGAATCAGGTGCACAGCGATTATGCAAATTTTGAGGGCAGTTATCCGTATCTGATTGAAGAAAACTATGTGTCGCACAAAAATCCGGAGGTTGTTACGAGCCAAAACCGCGGGACAACGATTGCGGTGAATGAACTTGCGCCGAATGCTTTTGGTTTATATCATATGCATGGAAATGTGGCGGAGTGGTGCTTCGATTATTATGGGGAATATGATGTGGCAAATAGTGTGAATCCAACAGGGGCGGGCAACGGTTCTCTGCGTGTCAACCGTGGCGGCAGCTACAATGACTTTGGAAAGCATCTGCGCAGTGCTTACCGCAGTGCCGCGAATCCTTTTGACGCAGACCAGAATCTGGGATTTCGTATCTGTCGCAATGCGGAAGTGACGGACGAAGTGGTGACGACAACATATTCATTGGATATTACGATTCCTGAGAATCCGAAAATCCTGATTGCATACTTCTCCTATTCCGGCAATACAAAAAACGCGGCGGAAATCATCCGGGAAAAAACGGGAGCGGATCTGTTTGAGATTACGATGGAGAATCCCTATAATGGTAATATCTATGATGTATCACAGTATGATCTGATGAATGAAATCCACCCGGCGCTTTCCTCCCATGTGGAGAATATGGGGCAGTATGATGTGATCCTGTTAGGCTATCCTACATGGTGGGCAACCATGCCGATGCCGGTGTACTCGTTCCTCGAGGAATATGATTTTAGCGGAAAGACGATCGTTTCTTTCAGCTCTCACGGCGGCACGATGTTTGGAGACAGCGTTTCTGATCTCTCTAAAATGGTTCCGAACGCCTATGTGGGTGTTGGCTTTGAGTTCAATTATTCCGGCGGCAGCGGGCTTTCCGATGAGATTTCTCAGTGGCTTGCGGCAAGCGGTATTCGGGAGCAATAACGATGAAAAGATATGGCAAGATATTGACGGATATCGTAATGCTCGTTCTGTTCCTGTACCTGATGCGTTATCATCCGGGTATGGGACTGCGGCTCCATGCGATATTGGGCATTGTATTATTTGTACTGTTTATTCTGCACCATTTCCTGAACAGGAAGTGGTATGCAGTCCTGTTCAAAGGGCAGTATCGCTTCCACAGGATATTGCTGACGGTTTTTGATTTTCTGCTGCTTTTTGCAATGTTGGCGATGATGGTCAGTTCCTTTATGATCTCCGGACTGGCCTTTCCGATTTCTTTTTTACCGGTGGCTTTTTACTGGCGGGACATCCATGTGATGTCCACAGCATGGGGATTTATGCTGATGGCGTTTCATCTGGGACTGCATTTGCATGGCTTTCTCTCAAAAATAGAGTCCAAAATGGGGGAAACGATTTTTGGATATGTCGTTTACTTATTGGAGCTGTTGGTATTGGGAGGCGGAATATATGGGTTTTTGCAAAGCGGTTTATGGAGTGATATGCGGATGATACCGCAGAGCCTGCCGCCGCTTCCTGATTTGCTTTTTTATGTGGAATATATGGGAATTATCGGAGGCATGGGCGTGGCGGTACATGGTTTACTAGGGGCAGTTCAAAAAAGAAAAATTGTTATAAAAAATTGAAAGAGGCGCAGAACGCTTCGGAATGGAGGAAAGGAGGAAGTATATGAAAAGATTAGCGGTAAGTATGTTTGTAATGGGAATGCTGATGTTTCAGACAGCCTGCGGGAGCCAGTCTACAGGAGAAGAGTCGGCAAAAGCAGCCGTGGAAAGTGTCGAAAACGCAGCCGAGACGGAAACGAATATCGGAGAGGAAATACAAGTGGCAGAAAATGCGGAAACGGAAGAAAAAGATGCAGATACGGAGGATATGACAATGAAGATTACGGCAGGAGACACAACGTTTACGGCAGCGCTTGCAGAAAATTCTTCTGCGGAGGCATTGAAGGAGCTGCTTGCAGGGGGGCCGTTGACCATTCAAATGAGTGATTATGCAAGCATGGAGAAGGTAGGGCCAGTTGGAACAGACCTTCCGAGAAATGATGAGCAGATTGATGCGGATGCGGGAGATATCATTCTCTATCAGGGAAATTCTCTGGTGATTTACTATGGCACAAACTCCTGGAATTTTACCAGAATCGGTAAGATTCAGGATGTGACAAAGGAGGAACTTTTAGAGGCATTTGGAGATGGCGATGTGACGGTTACCTTTTCGCTGGGATCGGAAGAAAGTGGTATAATAAAGGAGGCGGATGAAACAGAGGCAAAGACAAAGGCGTTGGTCGTTTATTTTTCGGCTACGGGAAACACAGAGGCAGTTGCGGAGACATTGGCCGGATTACAGGATGCCGATTTATACGAAATTGTGCCGGAACAGCCTTATACGGACGAAGATCTGAATTACAGAGACAACGCCACCCGCGCGACGGTCAAGCAGAATGACCCGGAGGCCCGTCCTGCCATACAGGGCAGTATACCGGATTTTGAGCAGTATGGGGTCGTCTATGTGGGCTTTCCGATCTGGTGGAGTGATATGCCGCGAATTTTGTATACATTTTTTGATACCTATGATTTCAGTGGAAAGACGATCGCGCCGTTTTGTACTAGCGGCGGCAGCGGGCTTTCGGGAACACCGGAGACGATTGCCGAGTTGGAAGCGGACGCGGTGGAGCTTGACGGTCTTCACATCAGCGGTTCCTCAGTAAGCAACGCAGAAAAGAGTGTGTCAGAGTGGCTCGATGAGATTGGAATGGCTAAATAGGAGGCAGCATATGAAATATACGACGTTAGGGAACTCGGATTTGAACGTATCCCGTATCTGTATGGGGTGCATGGGGTTTGGCGATGCGGGGAACGGACAGCATTCGTGGACGCTTGACGAGGAGCATTCCCGCGAGATCATCCGGCATGGACTGGAGCTTGGCGTTAATTTTTTTGACACGGCAATCGGTTATCAGAGCGGCACAAGCGAACAGTATGTGGGGAGAGCATTGCGGGATTTTGCGAAACGTGGCGAGGCGGTTGTGGCGACAAAATTTCTGCCCCGCACACAGGACGATATCGCGGCGGGAATTACAGGGCAGCAGCATATTGAGCGCATGATAAATAAGAGCCTTGAAAATCTCGGCATGAATTATGTGGATTTATATATTTATCATATGTGGGATTATCAGACACCGCTTTATGATATTATGGAAGGGTTAAATAATATCGTTAAGGCGGGAAAAACAAGATATATCGGCATTTCCAACTGCTTTGCATGGCAGCTTGCAAAGGCGAACGCATTGGCGGAAAAAGAAGGCTTTGCAAAGTTTATCTCCGTTCAGGGGCATTATAACCTGATTTTCCGGGAGGAGGAGCGGGAGATGGTAAAGCTGTGTGAGCAAGACCACATTGCCATGACACCCTACAGCGCACTGGCAGGGGGACGATTGTCAAAAGCTCCCGGAGAAACTTCAAAGCGTCTGGAGGAGGATAGCTATGCGAAAGGTAAGTATGATGCGACTGCGGCTCAGGACGGTGCGATCATCGGGCGCGTAATGGAGTTGGCAAAAAAACACGGCGTATCCATGACGGAAATCTCCCTTGCATGGCTTTTGTCAAAAGTAACGGCCCCGGTAGTTGGGGCGACGAAACTGCATCATATGGAAGGGGCGGCCAAAGCGGTGGATCTCGTGCTCACGGAGGAAGAAAGCGCATATTTGGAAGAACCCTATGTTCCCCATGCACTCGTGGGCGTTATGGCGCAAAATACCGCAGCGGCATCAAAAGAAAGACATGTTTGGTCAACGGGAAACCAAAAAATATAGGCAAGAAATAAATGGAAAGATAAGGAGGAAAACAGGATGGTAAAACAGACAGCAGGCAGGGATCAGCTTGGGGAATTTGCTCCGAAATTCGCACAGTTAAACGACGATGTGTTATTTGGAGAGGTATGGAGCAGGGAAGAAAAACTTTCTTTAAGGGACCGCTCCCTTGTAACGGTGGTATCGCTGATGGCGCAGGGACTGGTGGACTCTTCCTTTCAGTATCATTTGATGAGCGCAAAAAATAACGGAATTACCAAAGAGGAAATTGCGGAAATTTTAACCCACGCGGCATTTTACGCCGGATGGCCGAAAGCATGGGCGGCTTTTAAGATGGCGAAAGAGGTGTGGACGGAGGAGGGATAAATGTATTGCCCAATAACAGCAACGCCTTTTCAAAGAGACCGTTATTATACGGAGATAGTTCCCTGTAAGGAACTGCGGCCTTACATCAGATGCTATTGGGGGACGGAAGAGGCGCGTATCCGAGAGCAAAAGAAACCTGTGTCAAAGCTTGTAATTCCGGACACCTGCGCAGATATTATTTATAACATAGATGATACGGCGCATACTGTGTCAGGGGGATTTTGCGGCATTAATGATCACAGTTTTTATGCTATTGAAGGGAAAAATGCCGAACATGCAACGGCGACGTTTGCCATTCGGTTTTATGCGTGGAGCGCGTATGCGTTTGGTGAAGATACCTTGCGGTTTACCTTGAACGGATATTTTAGGGTGGGGTTCTTTTTCGAATGGTTGGACAGAATACTTCGTCCAAAATTACTGGAGCTGAAAACCCTGCAGGAAAAAGCGGCTTTTGTGGAGGAACTGCTGCTTAAAAGATTGGCTGACAGAAGAGAAAATAAGACGATTGACAGGGTGATCCCGTATATGATAGCGAACAGGGGCGCTTTGGAAATATCCGATTTGGCAAAGGAATTTTTTGTAAGCACAAGGCAGTTGGAGCGTTTATTTCATGAGTATATTGGCCTTACGCCAAAGAAGCTCAGCAATTTAATACGGTATCAGCTTTTATGGAGGGATATCGTATGTGAAAAGGATTTTAACATTTTAAACGGCGTTCACAAATACGGATATGTGGATCAGGCCCATTTACAACGCGAATTTAAAAGGTATCATTCCATGGATATCCAGAGCGCGAAAATCTTGGCGTTAAAAAATGTCGGAAATATACAAGACACTTTACCGCAGCCCATGGTAAAATGATTTCAAATTTTCTAAAGAAGGAAAGGAATGAGAAATCGATGAAATACGGGTGTACACTGATTGCGGTGCGCGATATGGAAAAGTCGCTGCAATTTTATAAGGATTTGTTTGGGCAGGAAGTTGTTTTGGATTTGGGCGAAAATAAAACGCTGACCTGTGGGCTGGGACTTCAGAAGGATTTCGATCAGCTAGCAGGCTTTGCGGCGGATACCATGAAGTTCCGTTCCAATACTATGGAATTATATTTTGAGACAGAGGATTTTGATGGATTTATGAGCCTGTTGGATACATATCCGCAGGTGGAAAGGCTTCACGAGCCGAAAACATATCCATGGCTCCAAAGGGGAATCCATATTTTTGATCCGGACGGGCATCTGATAGAGGTTTCCGAAAGTATGTATTCCGTTGCCTGTAAGCAGTTTGCGGAAGGCAGGGACATTGAAGAAACCTCCGCATTGATTATGCATCCGACAGATTTGGTTGGGTCATGGTATGAAAAATATCAGGCGGACAGACAGGCGCTTTTCAGCGTATGTGGCACAGATTGCAGCGCGTGCTATTGCTTTGGGAAAATGTGTAACGGCTGTAATGCCAGTGAGGGAAAGGTATTTCATGTGCCGGAGGGCAAAGCCCGCCCGATTTACGACTGCGTGAGAAACACGAAAAGTATGCATAACTGCGGACAGTGCGGCGAGGTTCCGTGCAAAATCTGGCTTGCGACCAGAGACCCGAAATATTCTGATGAGGAATTTAAGGAAAATGTGGCGATGAGAGTGCAGGCATTGCGGAAGGAGTAGGGCGGTTATGGCGAACAACAAAGAACTTGTATCGTATATCATGGATCAGTTATCCGACTTGGGGGAGATCCGAAATATTCCCATGATGGGAGGATATATTTTTTATTACAGAGAGCGGATATTTGGCGGAATCTATGGCAGCGGTTTTCTTGTAAAAATAACGGAGACAAGTAAAAGGTACATGCCGGACAGTGTGCCGGAACCTCCATACGAGGGGGCGAAGCCAATGTTACCTGTAACGATTTTGGAAGATCGGGAGGCGCTGCAGGCGATGGTGGAAGAAATGTATCCGGAACTGCCGGAGAGGAAACCGAAAAAGAAATAAGACAAAATGAAGTGGAAGTGCGACAGGCACTTCCATTTGTATTTGAGAGTTACGATAAACCATGCTATAATACCTTATAAATTAAATCAGTAGAGAAAAGCAATCATGTAGAGGGGAGAAAAATGAGTCGGGAAACAGAAAAAGTATTTAGAGAAATGCATAAGGCTATCGAAGGGAAAGAATTTGAGAATGAGGAACAGGTAAATAAATTCATGGATGAATTTGTTCAAAATTTTAATAAGGGCTTGAAAGAAAATAAAAAGGCGGATTCGTATGACTATCTTAAAATGGCTGAAGACGCTGTTACGGTTGAGGAAACAATAAAGTATGCAAAGAAAGCTTTGAAGTTGGATCCATATTGTCTGGATGCAGAATATTTAATTGCACAGTCTGAGGCGGAGAGTATAGATGCTTTAATAATAAAACTGGAAAAAATAATTCGCAAGGGAGAAGAACAATTAGCAACAAGGGGGATCAGCATGGAAGAGGATGCCGGAAGCTTTTATGGGCTTTGGGAGACAAGGCCTTACATGCGTATTCGAAAGGGTTATTTAGAACTGTTATTAGAAATGGGAAGATTTCGCATGGCAGTAGGCGAGGCGGAAGAATTGCTGCGTTTGTCTGAAAATGATAATTTGGGAGTGCGATTTTCCTTAATGGCGCTTTATTGCTATTTTGAAGATGAAAAGAATGCGCTGAATCTTCTCGGTAGATATGAGGAGGAAAGTTCATTTATGCTGCTTCCTCTGATAGCATTATATTATAAGATGGGGAATGTCAAGAAGATGCGAAAGTACATAAAAAAATTGCAAAACAGGAATCCTGATTTGCAGAGCGCTATGGAGATGATGATGGATGCCGATCAGGAAGAGACTCTCTTGGACATTGCAAATTCGGAAATGTACAGACCCTTTTCCGGGGAAGAATTTATTCTTGCTTTTACTGAGGGCTCCTATTTGTATATGCCGATGAGATATTTTCTGGCAAAGCTTTATGAAGAAATTGCCTTATAAAGCTGATGAAACAACTTTTGAAGTGGAATATACCCATAATTCTACAGCTATTGAGGGAAATAAATAAAGGTTGAAGAATCCATACGCACCCAGTTTACATTCGTGTAAATTGGGTGTTTTTTTGTGCACGATTGCACAGAAATTATTTCTGAAAATTATAGATAGGTATGCAATATAGATATTTGCTATTTTTATTATTTGTAAATAAAATAAACATAGCAGAAATAATATGCAGCGCGGGAGGATGCAGATATGGATGATCTGATACAGAAAGAAAATAGTATGGGAACTCAAAAAATGAGCAGATTGATTCTGTTTACAGGGATACCTTTAATGCTGAGCCTGTTCATCAATTCCATGTATAATTTTGTCGATTCCATGTTTATTTCGCGTGTTTCTGAGGACGCGTTGACAGCGCTTTCCCTGGCGGCACCGGTGCAGATGCTAGTATCCGCTTTAGGGCTTGGCAATGCGGTCGGGTTGAATGCCGTCATTTCCAGAGCGTTGGGGAAAAAGTCTCCAGAGGAGGTCCGCAGGGCGGCGGATGCGTCTATCTTTATTGCCCTGTGTTCCTGGGTGATGATTGCGGTCATGTGTTTCCTGTTCGTAGATGGTTACTTTGCATGGCAGTCTGGCGGAAATGAAATTATTGCAGAGTACGGAAGACAATATCTGACAGTGTGTATGCTGTTTTCCTTTGGACAGATGGGTCAGTGGGTATTTGACCGTTTTGTCATTGCAAGCGGACGATCGGGACTGTTTTTGTTTACGTTGTCGGCGGCATCCATTACCAATTTGATTCTTGATCCCGTTTTTATCTTTGGATGGTTCGGACTGCCGAGATTGGAGACGTTGGGCGCGGCAATTGCCACAGTGATCGGGCAGATTGTAGGAATGGGAGCGGGCATTTTCATTAATCGTCGATGGAACAAAGAGATTCCTTTTGGATTTACGGTTCATCCGAATATGCAGAGTGTGGCAACAATCCTAAAAGTTGGTATTCCTTCCACGTTGGTACAGATATTGACTTCTTTTGTAGGGATACTGATGAATTCGGTTTTACTGTGTTTCTCTACTACCGCTGTGGCGGTATATGGAATCTGTACCCGCATTTACGGAACCTGTACGGTGGGTACGCATGGAATTAATAATGGGCTGATTCCGGTGGTCGCCTATAATTATGGGGCGGCGGACAGGAAAAGGATTCGCGATGCGATCAAGTGGGCGGTTGTGTATGGCGCGTTGTTTTATGTTCCGTTTTTTGCTGTTTTAGAGACGGCGCCTGCATCGATACTCCGGATTTTTGACGCTTCTCCTTATATGCTTGAGATTGGAATTCCTGCGCTTCGGATTATGGCTTTGTCATGGTTTTTGGCTGTGCCGGGACTTGTGATGGCAGCGGGACTGCAGGGACTTTCAATGGGAATGGCCAGTATGATTGTCACGATGACGAGACAGGCGGTTTTGCCATTGGTGTTTGCGGAGATTTTGCAAAATTTTGGGAATCTGGCTCTGATTTGGACTGCTTTTATTTTGGCGGAGCTGTCAGGCATTCCGCTAGCGATGCTAGTTTGGAAGAAAGGTTTTTCACAAATAGAAGGAGGTAAGGAAAATTGCGTATCTGGATGAGGTTCTTGGCGAAACACGGGGATCGCCGGGTTTTGCTATGACAAAGTATATATTATGGGCGGCGAGATTGGATTATATGAAAAATATGGGTTCGTAAATAAGTCTATCTTTGTTTTGGACAAAAAATGTCGATTTTTACTTTTCTACAGAGAAAATATATAATAAAATGTGTAAGAGATTGGAAAGGCTGATGAATTTCTCGCACCAACGGTGCGAGATTTGGAGGAACGGATTTGAAGGAGATAGAAGTTTCAGGTTATGAGCCATTTGTGGAAGAAATCAAAGATTTGATACATAAAAAGCAGTATCAGGTTTTGAAACTCATAAATTCAGAAACCATTAATTTATATTGGGAAATTGGCGAAGAAATCCATCGGCAACAGGAAGAAAACTGATGGGGAAAGTCCATTGTTCAGGTGTTGTCAAAAGAATTGCAGAAGGAATTTCCGGGGGCAAAAGGATATTCTGCGGCAAATCTTTGGAGAATGCGAAATTTTTATTTAAGTTATTGTGATTCTGAAAAACTCGCACCACTGGTGCGAGAAATTAGCTGGAGCAATAATGTTGTCATCATGGAAAAGTGTAAAGATAATTTGCAAAGAGAGTTTTATATTCAGATGACAAAACGTTATGGATGGACAAAACGTATTTTGACAAATTTTATTGAAGCACAGACCTATGAAAAATATCTGTCCAATCAGACGAATTTTGATATGACGTTACCAAAGGAACGTAAAGTTCAAGCCAAATTGGCAGTCAAAGATGAATACACATTTGATTTTGCAGAACTTTCACCAGAGTATTCCGAGCATGAGTTGGAAATGCAGTTAGTAAATAATGTCAGAGCTTTTCTGATAGAAATGGGAGGGGATTTTACATTTATTGGAAACCAATATCATTTGGTAGTTGGAAGTAGGGATATCTATATCGACCTTTTACTTTTTCATAGAAGATTGAGAAGTTTGATAGCAATAGAGTTAAAGATAGGAGAGTTTGAGGCAGAGTATGCAGGTAAAATGCAGTTGTATTTGACTGCGTTGGATGAACAGGTAAAATTACCGGACGAGAATCCTTCAATTGGTATTATTATCTGTAAGAGTAAAGATAAGACTTTTGTAGAATATGCCTTGAAACAATCCAATGTGCCGATTGGGGTGGCAACCTATCAGTTAAGTAAGTCATTGCCGGAAGGGATGCGGGAGATGTTGCCAGAACCGGAGGAGATTGCGAGGAGGTTTAGGATATTTGAGGAAAAGTAATATAGTTTCTACAAAAGTTTTTAAACAAATGTGTGTGGAAGGATATATACTAGTGAACTTACCGAAGCTTGGTTTATAACTTGCCGATAGTTGTCTCCAAACGGTTTAAAAACAGTTTTGCGGCCTTAGAAAAAACCTGATACTTCTTTGTAAAAAGATACACATCAGAAGTCAGTGTTGGGGATAGCGGGCGGAATGTCAGGGGGTGGCTGCCGGCAGTGTTAATCAATTCGTCGATACACAGGGCATAGCCGATCCCGGCTTCCACCATAAGTCCTGCGTTATAAATCAGGTTGTAGGTGGAAACAATATGCGGTTTCACCATGGCATTTGCAAAATAGGTTTTCATGCGCCCGCTGTTGGTGCTCTGGTTGGACATGATGAGCGGGAGATCAGCGAGATCTGAAAATGAGAGTTCCTTTTTATCGGCAAGAGGAGAGTCTTTGCGCATAAGGACGCCCCACGCTTCATGCAGGGGAAGCTTTCGGCAATCATAGCGGGGACTGATTTCCGGTTCCAGTAAAAAGCCCATATCCAAAAGGCCTTTGTCGAGACGTTCGATAATGGCATCGGCATTGCTGCTGAAAAAATGAAACTGGATATCCGGATATTCTTCCTGTATGGAGCGGATGATCTGCATAATGGAAAAAGTGGAACGATACTCGCCGCAGCCGATATAGACATCTCCGGAGATATTTTCCTCATTTTCCCGGAAGGCGCTTTCGGTCTTATCCATCAGGGATATGATTTCCTGAGCGCGTCCCCGAAGAAAAGTGCCCTCTTCCGTCAGTGTAATTTTTTTCTTGCCGCGTACCAAAAGCTGTTTGCCAAGATTTTCCTCCAAATCCATCATCTGTTTGGACAGCGTGGGTTGGGAAATGTGGAGATATTCTGCGGCCTTTGTAAAGCTTTGTTCTTCGGCGACAGCGAGAAAATATTGCAGCAGGCGGGTTTCGATCATAGGATGCTCCTTTTACTATAGTTTCCTGAGTCTCGACGGATTTGCGATCACGATCAGCTTCATACTTCGGCTTAGAGGCTTTTCGGGATCGATATCCGTGTCTACGTTCCCGTCATGAACGATGGCCACAACGTTTATGGAATATTTTTTCCGCAAATTTAATTCTAGCAGCGACTTTCCATCCCACTCCGGCCGGACTTCCAGTTCGATCATGGAGACATCGGTCGAGAGATCCATAATGTCCACAAAACCGGAGCTTAAGAGATTCTTGGCAAGCCGGATGCCGGATTCGCTTTCCGGAAAAACAACCCGATCCGCGCCCACTTTGTTCAAAATTTTACAGTCCATGTCTGTGGCGCATTTGGCGATAACGGTTTTTACGCCGATTTCCTTACAGAGCATGGTTGCCATGACGCTGGCCTCCAGACTGCTGGCCATGGCGATGATCACAACGTCGATATTGGCGATGCCAAGCTGCCTGATGACTTCCGGATCTGTGATATCCGCGCATTTACAGTAGGGGATTTCCGCGATGGCGTCGTTGACGAGTTCCTCGTCCGAATCGACGGCAAGCACTTCTGCGCCGTTTCTGACAAGTTCTTTGGCCACGGCCTTTCCGTACCTGCCGAGTCCAAATACCGCATAAGATTGATGGATGCCCATAATTTTTCCTCCTGAAGATTCCTAACCTACGCTGATTTCTTCCGTAGGATTTTTGATAATGTTTTTAACCTCTTTTTTGGTGTTAAGCGCGATCATAAGGGAAATGGGGCCAACTCTACCGAGATACATGGTTATAATAATAATGATTTTGCCCCAGAAATTTAAAGTGGAGGTCAGGCTTCTTGTCAGGCCCACGGTGGCTGCCGCGCTGACGGTTTCATAGGCGATGTCAAGGGCATCAGCGTCCGTGACGGCTGACAGGAGAAGCGTCGAAGTGCATAAAATAATGAAAGCCATGCTCACCACTGCGACGGCTTTGCTGACAGCCTGTTTTGAAATGGTTCGATGGAAAAGCTCCGCCTCTGCATTACTTTTCATGGTGGCGAATGCGGAGACAATTAAAATGGCAAACGTCACAGTTTTCACACCGCCTGCCGTTCCCACCGGTGATCCGCCGATAAACATGAGGAGCAGGGAAACAAGCGCGGAAGCGTTGGTTAGATTTTCCTGCGGAATGGTTGCGAAGCCGGCAGTTCTTGTGGTTACCGATTGAAAAAGCGACGCCAACAGCTTATCAGAGAAAGCAAAACTGCCTATGGTCATAGGATTGTTGTATTCAAAGACGAGCAGAGTCATTGTGCCGGTGAGCATGAGAATACCGGTCATGGAAAGAGCAATTTTGCTGTGGAGCGTCAGGTTGGAAAAGCACTTTATTCCCTGGCGTTTCATGTGCTTGAGAACTTTCATGATATCCCACCACACGATATAGCCGATGCCGCCCAGTACAATCAGCAGAATGGTGACGATATTGATCAGGGGGTTATGGACGTAGGCATACAGACTGCTTTCCGAAATAATGTCCATACCTGCGTTGCAGAAGGCAGATACGGCATTAAATACGGATATCCAGATGCCTCTTGGGCCAAATTCAGGAATAAAGACAATCATATAAAGAAGCGCGCCGATACCTTCCACGACAAATGTACCCCAAAGCACCTTACGAATAAATTTCACCATGCCTGACAGGGTATTCAGGTTAAAAGCATCCTGAATTAACATTCTGTCCCTGATACCGATTCTGCGGTGCAGGCTGATCATCAGCCCGGACATAATGGTGACCACGCCCAGTCCGCCGATCTGAATCAAAAAGAGAATCACAATCTGGCCAAAAAGACTCCATGTGGAGAAGGTGGGGACTGTTACAAGTCCCGTCACACAGATGGAAGTGGTTGCCGTAAAGAGTGCGTCTATATAAGGCACAGCCTGTCCGTCTGCGGAACTTCCCGGCAGAGCAAGCAGAACGCTTCCCACCAGGATGGCAAGCAGAAAGCTCAACATAATAGTCTGTGTTGTGGACAGGTCAATTTTAATCTTTTTTTTCATGAAAAGCCCCTTTTTGTATCAGAAAAGTCCCAATACAAGTATAGTGTACGGGAAAGAATTTCGTTTGTAAAGAACGGCTTTGTACAAAATTATAGGAATGTATAAACTTATCCCATATATAATTGACAAATTTATGTCAGAATGCTATATTTCCTCTTGAATAGAGAGGAGTTGTTTCCAAATGGAAAAGGAACAAACTGAAAAAAAAGGCGGAAATCAGGCGATGATCAAAATCTGCGGCTTCATTGTGGATAAGAGAAACCTGTTTTTTTTATTGTTTGGTATTTTGATTATCTTTTCCGCTGTGTCGAGAAACTGGGTCAATGTGGAAAATTCCATGTCCCATTATCTTCCGGACTCTACGGAGACGAAACAGGGTCTGGACTTGATGGAACAGGAGTTTATTACATATGGCACTTGTAATGTGATGGTCGCCAACGTGTCCTATGAACAGGCGGTGTCCATTGAGCGGAATCTGGATTTTATGCCAGGTATTTTTCAGGTTGAGTTTGTGGATGAGGATGATCTGGAAAATCAGGATGAGCATTATTATAACGGGTCCGCTTACTATAACATCACCTTTGACTATGATGAGAAGGATGAGCAGTGTCTTGAAGTGTTGGACCGGGTCAAGCAGGAACTGGATGGTTACGACTATTATCTGTCCACAACGCTTGGCGATATCGAGGCAGAACTGATTGCAAATGAGATGAACGTCATTGTTGTGTTGGTGGCGATCGTGGTTGTGACGGTTCTCTTTCTCACCTCTCAGGCTTATGCGGAAGTGCCGGTGCTTTTGATTACCTTTGTGGCGGCGGCTATTCTACAGATGGGAACTAACTTTATATTCGGAACCATCTCTTTTGTGTCCAATTCGGTGACCGTGGTGTTGCAGCTTGCGCTCTCGGTGGATTACGCGATTATTCTTCTGAATAGATATAAAGAGGAACACGCCAATCTGGAAGCCAGAGAGGCGATTATCGTTGCCCTCAGTAAGGCGATTCCGGAGATCTGCGGTAGTTCTTTAACTACCATCGGCGGTTTGATTGCCATGGGCTTTATGCAGTACAAGATGGGGCCGGATTTGTCCGTGTGTCTGATCAAATCGATCTTTTTGGCGCTAGGGTCGGTATTTTTGCTGATGCCCGGCGTGATTATGTTGTTTTCCAATCTGATGGACCGCACGAAGCACAAGAACTTTATACCGGATATTCCTTTTGTCGGGAAGTTTGACTATGCGACGAGATTTATCGTTGCACCGCTTTTTGTGCTTGTTATTGTGGGAGCGTACACGGTTTCCAGTAAATGCCCCTATGTGTTCGGTGATTCGACGATCACGCCGCCGATTCAGAACAGTGTTCAGAAAACGGAGGAGATGCAGACAGAGAACTTTGGTTCAAGTAATATGGTAGCACTGATTGTACCGGCGGGGGATTATGAGAGCGAGGCAAAACTTTTGGAGGAATTGGAGGCGTGTCCTGAGGTGGATTACGCGATGGGTCTTGCCAATATAGAGGCGATGGACGGTTATTGCCTGACGGACAAATTGACACCGAGGCAGTTTTCGGAGTTAATTGACCTGGATTATGAAGTGGCGGAGTTGGTGTACGCAGCTTACGCCGTAAATGATGAAGATTATGCGAAAGTGGTTAATGGTCTTCCTGAATATAAGGTGTCGCTGATTGATATGTTTATGTTCGTTCACGATGAAGTGGATGAAGGTTACGTCACTTTGGAGGATGATTTACAGGATACACTGGACGATGCGTTTGATTCCATGAATTTTGCCAAGAATCAGCTTCAGGGAGAAAATTACAGCCGTATGTTGGTTTACCTGACGCTTCCCGAGGAGAGTGAGGAGACCTTTGCCTTTATTGACAGGATGCATGAGATCGCAGGGAAATATTTTGATGGCAGGATTTTAGTCTGCGGCGAGTCGGTGAGCCAGTATGATCTGCAAAAGACGTTCGGCCGGGATAATCTGGTGAATAACGTGGTATCCATTCTGGCCGTGTTGGTGGTGCTTTTGTTCACCTTTAAGTCGGCGGGTATGCCGGTGCTGCTGATTGCGGTGATTCAGGGCTGCATCTGGCTTAACTTTTCTTTCCCGGCGCTGCAGCATGACAATATTTTCTTTATGTCCTATTTGATTGTCAGCTCCATACAGATGGGCGCAAACATTGACTATGCCATTGTCATAGCGGGTCGTTATATGGAGCTTCGTGAGACAAACGGCAGGAGGCAGTCCATCATCGATTCCATGAACCAGGCCTTCCCGACGATTATCACATCGGGAACCATGATGGTAGTGGCGGGCTTTCTGATTGGTAAACTGACTTCCAATGCGGCGATCTTCGGCATTGGAAAATGTCTGGGGAGAGGCACGTCGATTTCCATCTTTGTGACCATGTTTGTCTTGCCACAGATTTTGCTGGTGGGCGATAAGATCATAGAGAAGACGGCCTTTGTGATGAATATGCCGATCCGCACAAAGAACGTGACGGGTCTTATGAGAGTGGACGGACTGGTGCGCGGCAGAATCGACGGCGTTGTGACCGGTACTATGAGCGCCATTGTCAGAGGTAACGTGAGCGCTTATGTGGAGGCCGGCGATGTGACGGAGCTTTCGGAGGAAGAATATAAGCAGTTGACAGCATCTGTGTCCGAGGAGATTAAGAGCAGGGAGGTGGCAGATCATGAGTAAAAGAAAAGTGACGGCCCTGTTGCTTTCTATGGCAGTGATTGCGAATGCCTTTCCGGCAGCAACGGTTTTAGCCGTGGAGGAAGAACCACAGGCAGAGGCGGAGGAGGAAGAAGTCACCAGTGTGGAGGATGCCAACGAAGTGATTGATTCCTATCAGGATGAGGAAATCGAGTGGGAGACCGTTTATATCAGGAATGCAGAGGATTTCAAGAAATTTTCGCAGGACTGTTGGTTAGACACCTGGTCACAGAATAAGAAGGTTTATCTGACAGAGGATATCAGTCTGTCGGGAGAGAACTTTGTTTCCATACCTACTTTTGGCGGATATTTTGACGGACAGGGCCATACAATCAGCGGGTTTATGGTGCACAAGCCGATTTCCTATGTGGGATTGTTTAACTATACCCAGAAGTCGGCGGTAATTGCCAATCTGCGGGTGGAGGGATCCGTCAGACCCACCGGAAACCAGATGGTGGTGGGCGGTATTGTAGGAGACAACAGCGGGATTCTTTTAAACTGTATTTTCGATGGCACGGTGGAAGGCAGCGATTATGTGGGCGGTATCACCGGCTACAATGAGATCAGCGGCGTGCTGATGGACAGCGAGGCCATCGGAGAGGTCACGGGAGCGCACTATACGGGCGGTATCGCCGGCGACAATGTGGGTAATATTGTAGGCTGCCTGAATAAGTCGGATGTCAATATTTCCAACGAGGATACGGCGAAATCACTGGAAGACATTAATCTGGAGCAGTATACGACGGGAATTTTAAATTCTTTTGACAAGGAAGAAGACGAGAAGGGCGCTAAGCTCTCCACTACGGACAATACGGTGGATTCAGGCGGTATTGCCGGGCGTTCCACCGGAATCATACAAAACTGCGTGAACGAGGGAACCATCGGCTACGAGCATGTGGGCTACAATACGGGCGGTATCGTCGGGAGACAGTCGGGGTATGTATACGCCTGCGCAAACAAGGGAAGAGTATACGGCCGTAAAGATGTGGGCGGTATCGTTGGACAGGCGGAGCCCTACATAGCAATCGACTTGTCGGAGGATATTGTGCTGCAGCTTTCAGAGCACATCGATACCATGCACGATCAGATTGACAAGATGCTGGACGATGCGGGGGATCGGTCCGATGTGATTTCCAACAGACTTTCCGTGATCCGCGGGTTTGCGGATAAGGCGATTGACGATACCCACGTACTGGCGGACAGAACCATAGACTGGACGGACAGCATGATGGATTCCGTCAATGAGGCGGTGAACCGCTTCGACTATGTACTTGACGAGACGGCGAAGGACGACGGCGTGATCGACCACATGACAGACGCGGCATCGGATGTGAAGGATACGGCGAAAGAACTGGAAGATATGGTGCAGGCCATGGATATTTACCAGTACATGTCGGCGGATGAGCAGGTGTTGTACAATGATGCCAGGGCGGCCATTGAGAACGGGGGTAAGGAGCACGCCAGATATGCTGCTGAGGGCACAGAAGCCTATGAACATTATTATATCGCCAAAAAGATAAATGACGGCAGCGATATGATGAACAACTTTGAAAGCGATCTGGAGCCTGTGGGCGCTTCAAGACCCGGTGCGAATGATGACTTTAACGATGTACTCGATGATGGCAGCGCTTATCTGCAGATTACCGGTTGGGTACATAATTCTGACGGCCAGAGCTTTCCCCTTTCAGACGGAAGTGAAAGGGCGGCGGCGGATCAGGAAGTGCAAAGCTGGGTGGCCGAGCAGATGGCCGGCAATGCGTCGGCGATTGCAGAACAGGCAAGTGACTATGCGGACAATAAATATAGAACAGAGCATGGCGTAGACTATAAAACGGATATGAAGGATCAGTTGGAGCTCATGACGGACATTGCGTCCCGCCACACCGCCGAGATGACGGAGGAGGCGAGAGAGGAATTGGGCGATGCCGTCGATTCTGCGAAGGATGCCGCAGGCAATCTGGAAGATGCAGGCGAAGGTACAAAAAATATCCTAAAGACTTTGAACGAAAAGGAGGACATTACCTTCCCGAGACTGGGCGATGACTATCATTCCACCACGGGAAGCCTGAACTCCAATTTAAAGAATATCTCTGAGAATATGGGATATCTGAATGACGAGATGGCTTCTTCCGGGGATGTGATTGGGGACGATCTGTCGGATATCAACGATGAGTTCAGCGAGATTATGCGGCTGTATACGGACGCTATGGACGGCGTACTGGATATGGATTACTCTAATATCTATGAAGATGAATCGGAGGAGAACGCGGAGGAGAGTATAGATTCCACTGTTGCCGACTGCATCAATAACGGCAGGGTGGAAGCGGATTTGAATGTGTCCGGTATTGCCGGCACCATGGCAATTGAGTACGATTTTGACTTGGAGAGCGATATAACAGGTATTGATGATGCCAGGGCAAATTCCACTTTCCTGACGAAATGCGTGCTCCGGCAGAACATAAATCAGGCCAATGTTACGGCGCAGAAGAGTTACGCAGGTGGTGTCTGCGGCCTGCAGGAAATGGGTATGGTGCTTCGCTGTGAGAACTACGGCAGGATTGAGAGCACGTCGGGCGATTATGTGGGCGGCATTGCAGGACAGTCCCTGTCCCATATCAAGAGCAGTTATGCGAAGTGTACCGTTTCAGGCGGAGAGTACGTGGCCGGTATTGTGGGACATGGACACGGAATACAAAACTGCTGCGCGATGATCAAGGTGAAGGAGGCTGACGCTTTCTCCGGTGCGATTGCGGGTAAGATTACGGACAATGCGGAGATTGCGGATAACTTTTTCGTCTCGGATGAGATTGCCGGCATCGACCGGATCAGTTACAGCGGCAAGGCGGAGCCCGTAAGTTACAGGACACTTTTGGAGACGGAGGGGATTCCCACCAGATTCCAAAACATGAAGATTACCTTTTACGCGGATGACGAGGAGGTTGGGACGGCAGAGTGTCCCTTCGGCGGCAGTGTCGCACTGGACAAATATCCGACCATTCCTGCCAAGGAAGGTTTCTATGCAGACTGGGATAACAAGGAGCTTGTGGATGTTCGGGTTGACGAGGATGTGACGGTTGAATATGTGCGGTATCTGACCACATTGGCAGGGAGTTGGATGCGGGAGAATAACCAGTCCTCTCTTCTTGTGGACGGCATGTTCGCGCAGGAGGATGAAATCACGGTTGAGAAGTTGGGAACGGTTGACGTGCAGGTGAGCCTGTCCGGCGAGGAGGAGCCGGAGGAATTGACGGAGTGTTGGCAGATTACAATTCCTGACGACGGCGCGGTATCCCATCAGATTCGTTATCAGGCGCCTCAGGGAGAGACAGAGGGCGTGGAGATTTATGTACAGGATGGCAATGGTTGGCAAAAGGCGGAGACGGAGCTTATGGGAATCTATCACCTGTTCCCGGCGGAAGGAAACAGCGTGAAGATTGCGGTCAGCGTGACACAGAAGAGCCTTATGGATTACCTTGTTTATATCGTGGCAGGCGGTGTTGTGGCTCTGCTTCTGGTGATTGCGCTCATTGTGCATAAGAAGAAAAAGAAGTCTGCCGTTAAAGTGGAATCCGAGGAGGAAAGTGAGAACGGTGTGAAAGCGGCGGAGAAATAGAAAGCCGGGATAAATGGGGAACAAAAAAAGCGGGTGCACAGAGAAATCTGTACGCCCGCTTTTGACTTTCGGAAAACATTACCATCCGAACACATCTTTGATAAACAGATAGGCCACCGTCAAAATCAATCCCACGCAGAAGAGCAGCAGTCCGAAAGACATGCTTCTGGCGATCATCGTAGAGTTTTCCTGATACTCCTCGTAAAGCAGAGCCAACTTGTGCTCGTAGTCCTGCTTGCGGGGCGCTTTTCTGTGTACGGTAACATTGCCAAGCGTCTCAAAGAAAGTGGCGGTGCAGGCGGCCAGATGGGTCAGGGCGTTACCCTCAGGACGCTCATGGGGCAGCTTATCGTCGCGGTAAATGGTTTTTCTGAGAATCACGACGAAAGTGTCCACAAGGCTATCAAGGAAACGGCAGATCATACCGAAGGTGAAGGGCAGAATCCGCAGCAGCAGGGGCCTGTAAAGGATATTTTCCAGATCCATCCAGGCAGGCATCCGGTTTATATAAATTTTCTGTACAGTTTTGCCACCGTGGCCGCTTTCTTTCCTCATTAAGAAGGGACGCGTGATAAAGCCATAAATTAACGCGCCAAAGACAAGGGAGATACAGGCACCCCGGATATTTTCGAGAGAAAAATATGCAGCCTTTTCTGCGGCCCCCATGCGCAGAAAGCGCTGTCCCATATCGGCAATGCCATCCATCACAATGCCCGGAAGAAAGCCCATGATTGGCAGCAGGGCGGCGCTTAAGGTGAGAGCGAAAGCGCTTGTGCGGCTCATGTATCTGCCCTGTAAGTCGTCATATTTTTTCTGCACCGTATCGTCGCTATTTTTTTCCAGGAAAAGGCAGACATAAAGTTTGGTCATGTAGGCGATAGTGAGACCGCCGCTCAACAGGAAAATCCACTCGATTGCACGCATAAAGGAGGTGCCGAAAAAGGCAGGGATAACGTTCGCGTTAATCAGGAAGATATATTCTACGATACTCTCATGCAGCAGCGTTTTACTGATATAGCCGTTAAACAGCGGAATGCCGCCGATACCGAGCGCGCCCATAAGAAAAATGAAGTGCAGCAGTGGTTTTTTCCGGCCAAAACCGCGGATTTCGTTCAGATTCAGTTTGTGTACATTCATGAAGACAACACCTGCCGCCATGAAAAGCGCCAATTTGATTAGGGAGTGGTTTACCATGTGCAGAAGACTGCCGCGCAGTGCAATGGCATTTTCCTCGCCGAGAAGCCCGGACATGCCCACACCCACCAGAATAAAGCCGATCTGGGAGACAGAGGAGCAGGCAAGGGTCCGCTTTAAGTCAATGGAAAGCAAAGCTAACAGCGCGCCGATTACCATGGTGAAGACACCCAGAATCAGAATCAGGCCGCCCCATGCTGCGTTTTGGAAAAAAAGATCGACAGTTAAAATCAAAATGCCGTACATACCTGCCTTGGTCAGGATTCCGGAGAGCAGGGCCGATGCCGGAGCAGGAGCTACCGGATGGGCTTTTGGCAGCCAGATATGGAGCGGGAATGCGCCCGCCTTGGCTCCGAAGCCAAACAGGAGACAGAGTCCTGCCGCCCAGATCTGCCCGCTGTTTTTACCCTGACAGAGAGACATATCCGCAAGTTCCGAGAAGAAGAGGGTGCCTGCCGCATCGTAGAGCAGGAAAATACCCATCAGCATCACCAGACCGCCGAGGACGGCCACAGTCAGGTAAGTTGCGCCGGCCCGCAGGGACTCCGGCTTTTCGTCGTGCACCACCCACACATAGGAAGTAAACGACATCATCTCAAAGAAGAGGAAGGTCGTGTAAAAGTCTGCGGAGAAGAACACGCCCTCCGTAGCGCCGAGGGTCAGCAGCAGAAACAGATAATAGCGGTTTCTGTTGCGGTAGTGCCCGAAATATTCTTTGGAAAAGAGGGTAGTCATAAACCACATAAAGGCGGCCACAGTCCCGTAAAGTGTCCGGAAGCCGTCTATGGTAAAGTGCATGTGGATACCTAAATCAGCTTTGCCTGCAAGAGAAGAGAAAGGCGCGATCAGGGTGTTCTGCGCTGCATTGCCCTGTGTTTGCAGACAGAGAAAGGCGCATAACAGGAAGGTAACACCTGTTATAATATTGGCAAAAATATTCCGGCCTTCCTTGTGTCGTCGTCCGATACCGTAGCTTATCAAGGCGGCGCCCATTGGCAGAAAAATAATACTGGTGATAAGTAATGTAAGATTCATGATACGTTCCCTTATCCTTTCCTATTCGGTTCCGTTTGCCACACACATGAAAAAGTCTACAATCGGTTGGGAATACAGGCCGAAGCCAATGATACAAACAGTAAATACAAACAGCGGCAGCAGCATCTTCCAGTTGGGGTCTTTGACATCAGCGATGGCGCTATAGTCGAAATCCTTTCCCGGAAAGAAGGCGCGCACCACGATGGTGAGCATGTAAATGGCCGTTAGGAGAGCCGAAACCAGAAGACAGCCTATGCCGCCCCAGGCTAACGGATTTGCGCTTTCCACCGCAGCCTCGGCCAGATTCCATTTACTGACAAACCCGGCCAGTCCCGGAACGCCCATGAGGGCAAAAGCGGAAACGGTAAAAATTCCAAAAGTACAAGGCATTTTGTAGCCAAATCCATTCAGTTCGTGTACATAGTGGCGGTCCGTCTGGTGCATAATTGCGCCCGCACAGAAGAAAGAGCAGATCTTCATGACGGCGTGAAACACCAGATGGGTCAGCGCGCCAACCAGTCCAAGCGGCGTCATGATGACGGCACCGAAGAGGATGTAGGACAGGTTGCTTATGGTGGAGTATGCCAACCGCCGTTTGATGTGGGTCTCCTTCACTGCCCGGCTGCAGCCATAGACAATGGTAAACATGACTACCACCATCACCACGGTCTGCGCCCAGGTGCCCCGCAGAAAATCCGTGCCGAAGCTGTAATAGGTGAGCCGCAGAATGGCGAACGCGCCGGCCTTCACCACAGCTACCGCATGGAGCAGGGCAGTGACGGGTGTGGGAGCCACACCGGCCTGCGGAAGCCAGGAGTTAAAAGGACAGACGGCCGCTTTCACGCCGAAGCCCATAAAAGCCATGACATAGATTAACAGCAGTACATTGGTATGTCCTGCGATCTTGGCGGGGTCAAACACGCCCCCCAGAATAAAGTCCGTTGTGGTTCCGTAGACGATCACCATGATCAGGCCTATGAAAGCGAAAGCCGCGCCGCCGAGCGAATAGTACAGATATTTGCGGCTGGCCAGAACCGCTTCGCGGGTCAGCGTGTGCATGACAAGAGGTACGGTAACCAGTGTCAGCAGCTCATAAAAGAAATACATGGTAAGTAAATTGGCAGCAAAGGCGATACCGAGCGTCACGCCGTAGGTCAGCGTATAAAACAGGAAAAAGACGTTCTCGTTTTTTTCCTTCGTCATATACTCAAAGGCATAGAGCGTTGCAAAAGGCCAAAGAAAGGAGACAAGGCCGGCAAATACCATACTCATGCCATCCACCCGGAAGCTGATATTCAAATTGCCTGTAAAATGCGCCAACAGGAAGGTGCTGTCCGAATGATGCAGGAGAAGATACCATACAAGAATGCTGTTGGCCAAAACCGCTGTCTCTAAGAAAACTTCTTTCTGCCATCTTTTCCGGAAGGGGATGACAGGCACTAACATTCCCACAATAAAAGGAATTATAATTACTGAAATAATCATGCTACCACCTCCCAATCATTTCCAATAAGTTAAAAATGGCGTTTGGAAACAAACCCAATAAAACTGACAGCGCTGTCAAAATTACAATCGGTACGGTCATCAGTCGGCCAGGTTCTATCTTTTTCAGCTTGCTGTAATCGTAATCCGCACCGGGGAAAAACCCTTGAATGGTTATCGGCAGTAAATATCCCGCAGTGAGCAGGGCGCTGATTAAAAGAATGATCGGGCCGAGCACGCCGAGAACAGGAATGCCGCTGTCTAACGAACTGATGGCCAGATGCCATTTACTCACAAAGCCGCCCGTAGGGGGAATACCGATCAGTCCAAGGGAAGCAATCGTAAAACACCACATGGTAAGAGGCATTTCCTTACCGATACCTCGCATTTCCTCCACCCGCGTTTTTCCCGTTTTATAAATAATTGCACCGGCGCAGAGAAAGAGCACCGCTTTCACAAAACCGTGAGCCAGTATATGAAGCAGACTGCCGGTAAAGGCTTCTTTGTTCATCACGGCAAGACCGAAGAGAATGTAGGAAAGCTGACTGACTGTGGAGTAAGCCAGTCTCTTTTTCAAAACCGGTTCCCGGTAGGCAAGAAGCGATCCCATAAAAACCGTGATCAGCGTCAGGCAGAGCCAGGCGGTCTGCATCCATGTGCCCGCGAGAAAATCCGGGGCATCAAACAGATTGATGACGCGGATAATGCCGAGTACACCCGCCTTGACAATCACCGCCGATAAGACAGCTGACGCGGGTGCGGGAGCAACCGGGTGAGCCGTTGGAAGCCATGCGTGCATGGGGAACATGCCCGCTTTTACACCGAAGCCGAGAATCATGACGAAAGCCACAAATAAGAGGAAACCGCCATGTTCCGCTATGGCGGAGAAAAATAATGAGCTGTGGCCAAAGCGCAGCGTATGGGTATATTGACAGAGAAAGTAAATGCCGAACAATACCGCATACGCGCCGCAGAGTGAATAAAATAAATATTTTAATCCTGCCATGATCGCCTCTTTGGAGCCGTTATGCAGCACGAGGGACATGGAGGACAGCGTCAAAAGTTCAAAGAACAAATAGAAGGTAATCAGGTTGCCTGCAAAACACAGGGCGTTCAGTACGCCAAACACCAACAGATAAAAGCCGTAGTAACGGCTTTCCCGCTCTTCGTGCTTCATGTACTCGAAAGAGAAAAAGCCGGCGCAGAGAAAGATGATAACCGCCAACAGGGAAAAGAGCGCGCCTATGCCGTCAATCTCAAAATAAATCGACAGCGTCCTTGTCAGATGAAATAAGGTAAACGGCTCTTTTGCCGTAAACAGGCAAAGAACGACGAGCAGGGCTGTAATGATAAGAAAACACCCGGTCAGCGTAACCAACGTTTTTCTTTCGGCGGCCCTGGCTTCACCCGATAACGGTGTCCTGTAGCGGATCAACAGAAACGCACCCGCCAAAATCGGGAAAAATACGGATAAAAGAATGAGATACATGTCCTCACCTCCATGTAAATGATTCAATAAAATGCAGCAGTACAATCAGGCGAACATGGCAAGCCCCTGCTCGATCATATCCACGATCGGTTGGGAGCTGACACCTAAAATGACATTTAACACAATAAAACATATAAGCACAATTCCATAGCTTTTCATATCTTTAAAGGTAACGATGGAATAGCCTGATTCCCTGGCGGGTGTATAAATGCGGATCACTGTTTTCATAAAGTAGATTGCGTTTAAAACCGTACTGATTCCTAACACAATCAGAGAGGCGAGCATTTTCCCCTCCACCTGCACGGCGGCCTGTGAAAACAAAAGCTTGCTGATAAAGCCGGAAAACAGGGGCACGCCCACCATGGACAGGGAACCTGCCATGAAAGCGGCTCCCGCCCATTTATTGCGGTAGGCTGCGCCGGTTAAATCGACAAATTTGCGGCTCCCGCCGGACACATCCGTGAGGCCGATGGCCGCGATAAAGAGCAGGGACTTGGTCGCCGCATGGGACAGGATATGGAAGATGCTGGCCACCATACCTGCCTGTGTGCCCATGCCAAATCCCATGTAAATATACCCGATCTGGGCCACCGAGGAGAAAGCGATCATCCGGCGGATATCATTTTCCCGGATGGCGCTTATGGAGCCGAAGATCATACCCATCAGGCCGAAGACAAACAACACGTCGATGATCCTTGTGCTGTTAAAGATATCAAAACCGATCACACGGTAAATGATCTTTATTAACAAAAAGATGTACCCCTTAGACACCAGACTGGACAGGATCGCCGCGGAAGATGCCGTGGAATATCCGTAAGCGTCTGGCAGCCATGCGTGAAAGGGAAACAGCGCGCTTTTAATACACAGACCTACGCACATCAGCGCCACGGAGACGATCAGCGGGATCTGGTATTCGCCGCTTGCCATAAGGAGGCTTACCGATTCTTTCATGTTGCTCATGAGAAGGTGGCCTGTCAGGTCGTACATAATACAGAGCCCGAAGAGCAGAAGGCCCGAACCCAAAAGGCTCATAATCATGTAGCGGACGGCCGCCTCGATGGTGCGTCCTACCTGACGAATCATGATCAGGCCGCAGGCGGAGATGGTGTTGATCTCCACGAAGACATAGGCAGTAAACATATCGTTGGTGTAGACTAGCGCAAGCAGGGAGCTCAACAGGAGGTTCACCAAGATATAGTACAAATTATGTTTGCTTTCAACCACTTCGCCATAAAGCTTGTGTGCACCGCCGGCCATGGACAGATACATGATGATACAGAAAAAGAGAGCCATGCCCGCTTCCAACACGCCGGCCCGGATCTCGTTACCCCAGGGGGCAGGGAAGTGTCCCATCCAGTAGACAAAAGATTCGCCGGTGGAGAGAAGATAGAGCAGCAGGATCAGGGACATTACGCCAACCGCGGCGATGACCACCCTGTTTACCACCTTTGCAGCTTTAGCGGGAAGCACGGAACAGATGGTGCCCGAAAAGAGGCTTATCAGGATGGAGAAAAAGGGGAAATTACAGATGAAATTCATTTATTTTCCCTCCTTCTTTAACTGCGCGGAGATCTCGTCCAGATCCAATGTGTGATATCTGGTATAGAGGCGGATCGTCAAGGACAGCATAAGGGCAGTCACAGAGACGGACACCACAATGCCAGTAAGCACCAGGCCGCTGGGAATCGGATTGATGTAGGCTTCCGTGCTGGTGACGCCGTTTACCACAATGGGCGCAACCCGTCCCGCAATATATCCTTTTTCCGCAAGAAAAAGGTAGATTGCGCTGTCCATAACATTGAGTCCGATGATTTTTTTGATTAAGTTGGTCTGCAAAAGCAGATTGGTAAAACCGATACAGAACAGGATCGCCGAGACGGCCTCCCCGTAGTTTGCAAGTAAATTTGGGCCCATCTTAAAAACCCCCTTTTCGGAACATGGCGTAAAAAGCGTAGATCGTACAGGCAACCACAAGACCCACCGCAATATTTAAGGGCAGAATCAATCCGCTTGACAGGATCGCGCCGGGCGTACCTTTGGGGATGACACTGTGGAGTTGGTTTGCGCCTGTGTAAAAGGAATAACTTTTTGCCAGACAGTAGAAGGAGAGGGAGAAAAAGCATATCCATTTGTAGGTCTTCTCCGTAAAAAACCGCTCCGTCTTCTGAAAGCCGAAGGCGTTCAGGTAGAGCACCAGTCCTGCCCCGATCACCGCGCCGCCGGAAAAACCGCCGCCCGGGCCTAAATGGCCGTTTAAGATAATATAAATGCCGAATATGATAATAATGGGCACAAGGAAGGTTGCAGCTAACTGTAAAATGGCATCGTTTTTCGGTTCAAAGCGCCGGTCATTGACTTCCGCTTCATTTTTTTCCGTCTTATTCAGACGAAGCAGGATCAGTACGGTGATCGTTGCCACAAACAATACATGGGATTCGCCCAGTGTATCAAATGCCCTGTAGTCTAAAATCATACCGGCGACGATGTTGACCGCACCCGTTTCCTCCAGACCGTTCTCGATGTAACGTCCGGCCACTTCGTTATTGACAGGCCGTTCGACCGTCCCGATGGCGGGCAGCCAGGAAATCGTCACCAAAAGCAGGGCAATCAGAAACAAGCAAAAAAGAATGCTGGTTGCATGATAAAGTTTGCGGAAGAGCTTCATTTCCATGTTGCGTTCAGGGTCATAGACCTTGTCCAGAATAGCGTCGTGCTCCTTTTCGTGCCGCAGGGCCGCTTCCGGGTCGGGTACATATTCTTCCTGGGGCTGCATTTCCACCTCACCCAGATAGGGATCCTTCGCGCCGGAAAGCCATCTGAAAAAACGGAAAGCGAAGGTTTTTTGATATTCTGCAGCGGGTCTTTTTTTACTCATCTTTTCCCTTCTCCTTTTCCTCCGGTTCCGATGCCTCGATGGCGTGGATTTTTTTAAGCGTTACAAAAAATAGGACACTGGTGATTCCTGCGCCGACAGCCGCCTCCGTGATCGCTAAATCAGGAGACTCCAGACAAATCCAGAGCATGGACATAACCAGACTGAAGGACATGTAAATCAGGATTGCGTTTAAAAGATTCTTTGAAAAACTGACGGAAACTGCGCAGATAATCAAAAGCCCCATCAATATAATCTGAAAAGCTGTCATGACAGGCTGCCCTCCTTTTCTTTGGCAATTGCCGATTCTTCTTTGCTTTCCGCATTTCTTCTCTCGATAAGCTCCCGTTCCAGAACTTCTACATCCTCGTATATCTCACAGTGTTTAGACAAATGTTCATTCGTGGCAGCCTCCAGTCTGGAGAGCACGTGGGAAGAGACGGGGGAAGCAAACCATAAAAAGACGATAATCAAAAACATTTTCAGGGTCGTAAAGTTCAGACCCGAAAAAATCATCAGGCCGATCAGGCAGGAACTGATTCCCAACGTGTCGCCCATGGCGGCGGCGTGCATTCTGTTCAATACATATTTAAAGTGAAAAACGCCAAACAGTTCTGTAAAAAAGATCACCATACCGATCACTAAAAAAACGCTTCCCACAAGCAGTCTGATCCACTCAACCGCGTTCATCCGTAGTTCCTCCTTCTCCGTTTTCGGGGCTGTGATGCTGCTCCTCATAAATACCGATATAAACCTTTGAAATCACCACCACGGCAAGAAAACTGATCATCGCGTAGATCAGGCAGATATCTACCAGATAGCCCTCTTTTAGCAGCGATGCCAGAATGGAAATCATGACCATGACCATGGTTCCCATCATATTGACGGCCACCAACCGGTCAGCCACACGGGGGCCTTTCACGGCACGGATCAGACAAATCAGAAGCATGATGGAGAGCAGAATTAACAGTGCAATAAAGAGTGGGTGATAGAGCGCTTCTTTTTCCATGTTTTATTCCTCCTCCAATTTTCTTAAAAGGTCTACGAACACAGAGGAGGAAATGCCCTCCGCCAATTCTTTGTCGAGACAGTGTACGGTATATTCATTGTCCGTCAGGGCCACTGTGATGGTGCCCGGCGTTAAAGTGATGGAATTGGCCAACATTACCCGTGCGAGGGTGGAATGGAGATCCGTCTTGAAGTGGACGATGGCGGGTTCCAATTCATATTCGGCCGAGTAAATCATTCGGAAGACCGCCAGATTGGCTTTTAAGATTTCCCAGACTAAAGTCAGGATATATCGAATCAGGAGGGGTGACTTTTTGCATAAAAAAAGGTCGTACCGGGGGCTGTAATTAAAAAATTTACAGAAAAACCAGTACATAACCCCTGCGATGACGACACCGAAAGCAGCAATTTCCACGGTGAGCTGCCCATTAAAAATAACCCAGATCAGAAAAAAAAGTACAAACATTTCTTCTCTCCGTTCCTCTGAAATTCTTTTGCTTGTCTCTACTTATTAAAAAGGGTTTATATAACGTTGATATTATGTACCTAAAAGAGGGAAGTGTCAAGAGGGTTGAGCCATATTGTTGTGGCCGGCTTGTGGGGATGGTATAATGTATACGAAGCAGAATCGAACGTGCACTGCGGAAAAGAGGGAGTATGAAAAAACGTATGTTAAGGGCGGCGGCGTGTCTGTCAGCGGTATTGGTGATATTGTGCAGCTGTGGGGACGAACAGGCGCGGGAGGAATATCATCTGGAAGAGAACAACAAACTGGTGATTTATACGTCCCACAAGGAGGAGATTTACGGCCCTATTGTGAAAGAATTTGAGGAGCGGACGGGCATCTGGGTGGAGGTAGTCACCGGAGGAACAAACGATCTGCTGGAGCGGATTGAGGAAGAAAACGGGAAAGATTCCGGGGATATTATGTTCGGTGGCGGTGTGGATAGTCTAAACGCGTATCAGGATTATTTTGAACCCTACATCTGCAGTCAGAGCGACTGCCTGGATGATTCCTATGCGTCGGCGGATGGTGTGTACACAGTGTTTTCCAAGCTTCCCATTGTGATTGTCTACAACAAAAAACTGGTCATTTCGGCGGGTACGCCCCGCAGTTGGAAGGATTTGACCAACAGTCATTGGAAGGGTAATGTGGCGTTTGCCGATCCGGACCGCTCGGGAAGCAGTTATACGGCGCTTTTGGCGATGATACAGATTCTTTCGGAGGATATGTCTAAGGAGGAAGTGATGGAGGCTTTTGTCATCAATCTGGATGGAGATATTCTTTCCGGTTCCGGGGAGGTGCTGCAGGAGGTCACTGCCGGCAAGAAGCTGATCGGAATCACTCTTGAGGAGACTGTTTTAAAGGAGATAGATCAGAACGCCGATATCGGGATGATTTATCCAAGAGAGGGGACGGCATCTGTACCCGACGGGACGGCCCTCATTAAAAATGCGCCTCACAGGGAGAACGCGGAGCTGTTTATTGAATTTACAGTGAGCGAGGATGTGCAGAGACTTTTGGAGGATCATCTTTACCGAAGAAGTGTGCGCAAGGGCGCGGAAAATGAAGAGATCAAAGAGATGCGCTATGACTTGGATTATTCGGAGCAATACCGGGAAGAAATATTGACGGAGTGGAGGGCGCTGACGGGACAGTGATGAGAGCAGTCATAAGAAAATCTTTCAAAAGAGAATTGTTTTTGTGTTTTATTGTGGTGGCGTTGGTTCCGCTTGTGATTACGGGGTGCTTTCTGGTCAGTATTTTGAAGGCCAGGTTATCCCGGGATTATGAGGAAAAGACGCAGGAGCAGATGGTCAGTGTGGAGATGCGGATGACGGGTGTCTTCGATGAGATGGAACAGGTGGCCGACGAGATTATGGCGGATGCGGTGATTGTGGACGGCATTACCCAGACGGACAGTTGGTTGAAAAATAAAGCTTACAATAAACTATATGAGAAGACGCAGGATTTGCGGGAGGTCGCATGGTTTCATGTATATGACGCGCAGGGTAGATGCAGCCTTTCCACTTCTCCGCAGGCGGCTGCCGGAGAACTTCCGGCTTATTGGGGAATATTGAAGGTGGCAAGAACCCACTCACAGGAGATGATTTTGCGCAAGGCATCGCGGGTGCGGCAGTCTTCCGACGGACTCTGCCTGCAAGGCGCACGCGCCATTTTGGATGAAGAGGATGAATGTCTGGGTTTTGTGGTAGTTGATATGACGGAAACTCATTTTGAGACTATTTTGTCGGGGGCCTATGATGAGCAAAACGGGATTGCCGTGCTGGACAGCTTTTGGGAGGATGTGTACAGCACGAAGATGGCCAAGGAGGAAGCGCTGGCGCAGACGCTGCGAACCAGGCGGATGGCGGGAGAAGACCTGCGGCAGATAACAGACGGCATCACGTTCTTTATTGCGCCCATTGAGCAGACCGGGCTTTATCTCATATTGGGAAAGGAGCCGGTGTTCACGCAGGATGTGACCAATATGACAATCGGCGTGATGATGATTATGACGGTGTGTTCCCTGCTTTTGTGCATTGTGGCGGCCGGAATGATGAGTAATTATTTAACTTCCCCGGTGAAGAAACTTCTGCAGGCCATGGCGCGCGTGGAGGGCGGCGATCTGGACGTACAGATCAAGAGCAGCAGGAAGGATGAATTCGGACAGCTTTCCGCCAGTTTTGATGGGATGACCAGACAAATCAAGGAGAATCTTGTTCTGCAGGTGAGACAGCAGAAGGAGCTAAACGACAGCAATATCGCTATGATGCAGGCCCAGTTAAATCCCCACTTTCTGTATAATACGCTTGACACGATCAAGTGGGTGGCAAAAGCCCATCATGTATCGGAATTGGCCACGTTGGCTTCGGGGTTGGCGAAAATACTGCGTACCAGTATCTCGGAGGCACAGTTTATCAGCCTGTCGGAGGAGGTCAGTCTGGTGTGCGCCTATATGGACATTCAGAAGATCCGTTTTGACGGTAATTTTTCCTACGATGTGGAACTTCCACTGGAGTTGGAGGAATGTATGGTGCCGAAGATGATTATCCAGCCCATTGTGGAAAACGCGATTATTCACGGTTTGAAGGAGCGGGAGCACGGCCATATTTTCTTAAATATCTATGAGGAACAGAAAACGCTCTACATTGAAGTGTATGACGATGGCTGCGGAATGGATGAGAGCATTCTCGGTCTTTTGAGGGCGCGCAACAGAGAGGGACTAAAGGGGCATATTGGTTTTTACAATGTGGATACGATTATTCGGCTGCACTACGGGACACAATATGGACTGTATGCGGAGAATCAGGCACAGGGAGGCGCGCGGGTGCAGATTACCCTGCCGGTTATTCAAAAGTGAAAAGAAGTTCGGGACTTGCATTGTAAGTCCGGCTTATGCCATGGGACATTTCGCAAAGAACTTCTAAGTTTCACTTGAGAGAATGCCTAAATAGCGGCATTCTCTGTGTGGATTTTGGATATTATCATGGAGAGGGAAGGAACGATGTTTAAGATATTGGTGGTGGACGACGAGAGTCTTGTACGAAAAGGGATCGTGATGGAGACGGATTGGGCGGCGATGGACTGTATGGTGGTGGCGGAGGCTGCAAACGGGGAGGAAGGATTGGAGGCGGTACACAGATACCGTCCGGATCTGGTGATCTGTGATATTCGCATGCCAAAGATGGACGGGATTGAGATGGTGACGGAGCTGCGGAATGAAGGCAATGAAACCTATGTGATATTTTTGACGGCCTATGACGATTTTGCTTACGCCCAGAACGCTGTTAAGCTAGGGGCCTCGGATTATCTGCTGAAACCCTTTGAGGACGGGGAGCTAGAGGAGGCTGTTTTGCGGATAAAAAGGAAAGTGGAGGAGCGGCAGCAGCAGGGCGGCAGAGAGCACGGGGAGAATGTACTGGCCCATGCCTCCATTCAAAAAGGAGAGAAGAGCAAGTATGTGGCGGAAGCGATGACATATATTATGGAGCATTATGCGGATGCGGATATCGGTGTCAGAAAAATAGCGGAGTCTCTGGGGCTGAGCGAAGGCCATCTGAGCCATACCTTTAAGAAGGAGACAGAGTATACCATCAATGCTTACATTACCCGTTACCGTGTGCGTGTGGCCATGAAACTTTTGCAGAACTGCCGCTATAAAGTGTACGAGGTGGCGGAGATGGTGGGTTATAAAGATATCACTTATTTTTCCACGATCTTTAAAAAGATTGCGGGGGTGACTCCCTCAGAGTATCAGGACAGGGCCGGCAGTGAACCGGAGCAGGATGACTTCGGGATATAATGGAAAAATGCAAAATTGCACATATGACTGGAAAGATGATTGACTACTATATGTAAAAAATGCCTCACAGAACATTCTGTAGAGGCATTTTTTGTATATTTTCACAGAAATTTCAAAGAAATAACAGATATGTCCCGTGTTTCTTTTGTGCTTCTGTTTTTATAATAGTATCAAGAAACAAACAAACGGCAGACAAGGAGGATAGCTATGAAAAAGAAAGCATTATCGTTATTGTTGGCAAGCTGCATGATCGCAGGGACATTGGCAGGCTGTGGAGGCGGCGGTGCAGCGCAGCAGGCACCGGCAGCAGAGCAGAACACAGATGCGCCGGTAGCAGGGACGGAGACGGCAGCGCCTGCGGCGGATGCAGGAGACGACAGCGCACCGGCAGCAGAGGCAGCGCCTGTAGACGAGGCAAATTTGACAGAGACACAGAAGATCATCCGTGAGGCGGAGGGCATGTCCATGGAAGATCTTGCGAAGAAAGCGATTGAGGAGTCCAACGGGGCAACCTTCTACGGTGTGGGTAACTCCAGTCGTGGTAAGTCCGCTCTTCCGTTATTCATTGAGTACTTACAGACCATCGATCCTTCCTACAACATGGAATTTGAGTGGCAGCAGCCCAAAAACAATAAAATATTTGAGCAGCTGACTGCAGATTCCTTAAAAGATACCGGCACTTTTGCCATGACGCTGATTCAGGACGGTAACCAGATCGAGTCCAAGATGGTACAGACCGGCATTCTCGATACATACATTCCGAAGGAGTGGGCTGAGGCGAACGGCACCACACCCGATGCGGTGGACGGATTCCTGCCTTTGCAGACATTGAACAAAGTCTTCATGTATAACAATACCGGCAGCGTTACTTACCAGAACTGTTGGGATTTCGTGGGCGAGGGCGTGCACTCCCTGTACATGGATATTGATTCCGAGATCGTGGGCAAGAATTTCCTTTATATGCTGACAGAGGACAAATACGCGGCTTGGCTGAAGGAAGCTTTCAATGCGCTTGATGCCGACAAGCAGGCATATTTCCAGCCTACCATTCAGGAGATGGAGTCTGAGGCAGCTGACCTTGGCCTTGGTGCAGACGGCGCATACGCGTTGGCATGGATTAAGCTTTGGGTAGAGAGCTACAACGCGCAGACAGACGACGGCCCGATTTGTAATACACTGGTAACGGATTCCGCTACCGATCAGTCCGGTCTTCTGGTGTACTCCAAGCTTCGTTCCGTTGAGGAATCCGCAGGCGTGTCCGTGAATAACATCAATGTGGCGGCATATCAGGACGGCTATACGGGAATCGGCGGCTATGGCTACTGCCATTACCTGTTTGTGACAGAGAACAGTCCCCTTCCCTGGACAGCATGTGCGTTCATTGCATACATGACCTGCACAGAGGACGGTTTCAGCGCATGGGGCAAGGACATGGGCGGTTATTCCTCAAACCCTGAGGTTGCGGCGGCGACCGAGGCGACCTATGGCCACAGCAAGGGCGGTTACGACGAGGCAGGCACACTGCAGTTTGAGGCAAAGAATGACAGAGGCTATGACTGGTGGACCACAGACGGTGAACTGGTACTGGAAGATCCCGAATACTGCGCATCCGTTTCCTTCACGGTAGGAAGTTGGATTGAACTTCTGACCAAGTACAGCGAGGGTGAGGCAGCAGAGTAAAGACAAGACAGGAAAGTAAATGCAGTTTTTGAAGCGGTAAAATTCGGAAGTGGCATGTACTGTGCCACTTCCCTTTTAAAACAGAGAATAGATAGAAAGTAGGGCTTAAGGTTTTAAGGAGAAGCTTATGGGAGAGAAAACAAAGACAAAATCCTCAGTGATTTATCTGAATAAAATTAAGACATATTTTTCAAAGCCCCAGAACATTATCCTGCTTCTGTTTGGCATCACAGCCACTTTTGGAACGGTGGCGCCGATTGTTGCCATTGTCAAAGATACCTTTAAGATTCATCCGGGTACCATTGATGCCCATTTGACAGGCAGGGCTACGGGCTATTCCACAGCAAACTATGTGGATCTGTTCACCAGCAGACTGGCGAAGAGCAATTTGTGGACACCGATGCTAAATACGGTGCTTCTGGCGGTTTTTACCTGTTTGATTTCGATTGTATTTGGCGGGTTATTTGCATTTTTGATCACGAGAACAAATTTAAAGTTTAAAAAATATTTAAGTTCCATTTTTATTTTCCCGTACATCATGCCTCAGTGGACATTGGCGGTGGTTTGGCAGAATCTTTTTAACAGCAACGCGGTGACGGGAACTTCAAACGGCCTGCTCGTTTCCCTATTCGGGCTGACGGCGCCAAAGTGGTGGTGTATGGGGCTTCTGCCCTGTGCAGTGGTGTTGGGATTGCACTACGCACCCTTCGCCTACATCATGATTGGCGGCATTTTCCGGAATATGGATGCCAATCTGGAGGAGGCGGCGACCATTCTGGATACGCCGAAGTGGAAGATCATGACCAGGGTGACGCTGCCCATGGTAAAACCGGCGATCCTCTCCACGATCCTTCTGGTGTTCGGAAGCGCCATGGGAAGCTATCCGGTACCTCATTATCTGGGGCTCACCACACTTTCCACAAAATACGTGTCCATGAACTCCAAGTATACGGGTGAGGCGAGTATTCTGGCCATCATTATGATGATCTTCGGCATCATGATTCTGGGACTCAATCAGATGAGCTTAAAGAGCCGGAAGAGCTATACCACTGTGACCGGTAAGTCCGGCCAGATTTCCAAGATTAATCTGGGTAAGGTGGGAAAATATGCGATCGGTATCGTGCTGATCGTGGTAACATTCTTTACCAGTATTTTCCCGATTATCTCCTTTGCGATTGAGACCTTCCTGCCCAATCCCGGAGATTACAGCTTCCTGTATACGGGAGATATGAACAACCTGACGACCAAGTGGTGGGTGACACGCGACAACAATGCGGGAGCATTGTACGGCCAGCCAGGTATCCTGTTCAACAAGACCATATGGCACGCCTTTGGCGGCACACTTTTGGTAGCCGTATGCTGTGCGTTGGTGGCAGGAACCATCGGTACATTGATTGGTTACGCCGTATCGAAAAACAGAAGGAGCAAATGGGCAAACTACGTGAACAATATGGCATTCCTGCCGTATCTGATGCCCTCTTTGGCAGTGGGAGCAGCATTTTTCATCCTGTTCTCCAATGAAAAGATTAACCTCTTTAACACCTATGCGCTGCTGATTATAGCGGGTACGGTGAAGTATATTCCTTTCGCCAGCAGGGCGGCCCTCAACTCCATGCTGCAGCTGTCGGGGGAGATTGAGGAGGCGGCAATTATTCAGGATCTTTCCTGGTTTAAGCGGATGTTCCGGATCATCATTCCGATCCAGAAATCGTCCATCATCAGCGGTTACATGCTGCCGTTTATGACGTGCTTAAGAGAGCTGTCGCTGTTTTTGCTTCTCTGTACGCAGGGCTTTATTTTATCAACCACGTTGGATTACTTTGACGAGATGGGACTGTACGCGTTCTCAAGCGCTATTAACCTGATCCTGATCGTGGCGATTCTGATCTTTAATACATTGGTGAATAAGATAACCGGCGCAAGCCTTGATGAAGGTATCGGCGGTAAGTAGATAAAGGAGGTTCAACATGCCGGAAATTAAATTGAGAGATGTGACAAAACGATGGGGAAAGTTTTACGCGGTGGATCATCTGGATCTGGATATCGCAGACAATTCCTTTATTACCCTGCTTGGACCGTCAGGCTGTGGTAAAACCACGACCCTTCGTATGATAGCGGGTCTGGAGACACCTACCAGCGGACAAATTACCATAGGGGACAGAGTGGTTTTTGACAGCGAGGCAGGTATCAATGTGCCGGCCAACAAACGTAAGGTAGGATTTCTGTTCCAAAATTATGCACTGTGGCCCAATATGACGGTGTACCAGAATATTTCCTTTGGCCTGAGCAACATTCATGAAGAAATGCCAACTTACGACCTGGAGGCCAAAAAACTGGATGCCAAAATAAAAGCGCTCAAAAATCCCAAAGAATTTATCAAACTGATCGAGGAGTGCAAAGATAAAAACGGCAAGCCCGACATGGATAAGATTTATCTGAAACTGATTGACACCTACACGGTATCCATCTACACGGCGAAGGAGCTCTATGCGCTGAAAATCCATGAAGCTTCCGATGTGGAGAAGGCGGCAAAAGACGCGGTGGCGAAGATGGAGCAGGAGCTTAATGCGCTGCGGGAGTCCCACAAGAATAAGGGTGAGGAACTGGACAGCGATTTTGCTATCAGGCAGGGTGGCAAACTGGTAAAGAGCGTGAGGAAGCTGACCAAGGAGGAAGTGGACCTCTCCGTGCGCCGGGTTTCCAGGATTGTAAAGATTGGTATGTTTATGGACAGATATCCGGCGGAGCTGTCCGGCGGCCAACAGCAGAGGGTGGCGATTGCCCGAACCCTTGCGCCCGAACCCCAGGTGCTTTTCATGGATGAGCCACTTTCCAATCTGGACGCGAAACTGCGTTTGGAGATGAGATACGAGTTACAGAGACTTCATTTGGAGACGGGGAGCACCTTCGTGTATGTGACCCATGACCAGATGGAAGCGATGACACTGGCGACAAAGATCTGTCTGATTAACAACGGCGTTTTGCAGCAGTACGACGCTCCGCTTGATGTGTACAACAGACCGAATAACCTGTTTGTGGCGGACTTCGTGGGTAATCCCTCCATCAACTTTGTGGAGGCCAGGGGAAAACAGACTGGCGATAGTTTGGAGCTGTCGGTGTTAGATGGCAGAAAGGCGGTCTTTACCCCCAATGAGCCGATTGATATGGAAAAATGGTTTGCCAAAAGAGACGCCGACGAAAAGGAAGCGGAGGCGGCCAGAAAGAAGATGCTTGAAGACAAAAAGGCGGTAGAGAAGGGTAACAAGGACGAGGTCTTCAAGTATCATATCAGCAAAGTGGACGAGAGCGACTACAGCGTGCAGGAGGAGCCGGTAATCACCAACGAGGATTTTGTCATCGGCATTCGGCCCGAATGTATCAAGGTGGACGCTGCCGGAGAGATGGAGGGCATTATCTTCGGCGCTATGCCTACGGGTATGGAATCCACGATCAAGGTTGCCGTGGGAGATTATCTTCTGACCGGCGTGGTGTTCGGCAGTACCCTATACAAGATCGGGGAAAAAGAGCGGTTTAATATCAGCGGCAAGGATATCCTGCTCTTCGACAGAAAGTCCGGGAAATGTATTACGGCGGGGTCGATTTCAGTTCAGTAGAGGATGCAAGGGGGAGATTTATAAAATACAAAAGGAGGTGCTGCGGAGGCGGCGCCTTCTTTTTTTGGGGGAGGGGGGACAGGAGGAAATTTTGCTGTCTATGTAGTCTAATACCAACTTGCATTATTGACAAACAGCATAAGATTTGCTACACTTACAACAGTCAATAAATTGACGGTACTGTAATTGACTTTTTGGAGGTGGTTGATATAACAAAGGAAACCAAGAAGAACGCATATCTGTATTGCAAATTTCGGGATGAGCAGCTTGCATTGTATGATGAGTACGCTAAACGCCACGGAATGTTGATGAAAACACTGTTAGTAGTTAATGTTTTATTCTATGACGATTTCTATGGCAAAGGCGGCGTAACACAGACAGAGATTTGTCAGCGCACCTTTCAGTCTAAACAAACGGTCAATCTGATTATACGAAATCTTTTAAGTGAAGCATATGTAACGGTTGAAGAGCGAAAAGAAAATAAGCGGGAAAAATTAGTGCGGATAACTGAAGCGGGCAAAGCTTACTGTGAAAAAATTGTCCGCCACATCACATGGGCAGAAGATACGGCAATGTCTATGTTTACACAAGAGGAACAAAAACAGCTAATTGAACTTTCACGGACGTTTACAAAAAACTTAACAGAGCTAATCAATAAGGAAACGGAGCATTGAAACATGGAACTTTACGAAGCAATTAACAAGAGGAAAACTACAAGGGAATTTTTAGACACAGAAGTTGATTTCGAGGTCATTAAAAGAATTTTGGAAGCAGGAAACAAGGCTCCCACTTGGGATCATAACCGTAATTGGCAGTATATTGTTTTGAGAACCGATGAAGAAAAAGAATATGCCTTTTCCGAAGCCAAAGCGATTGCAGATAAATTCGATGCCGACAAGTATCTGAATATGCCCAGACCTTACCCGATTACATTGGGGCAAAAAATGTACGGCTATGCTATGCCTAAACAATATACTATGCTGAAAGACGCACCATATGTAATTATTCCTTTATTCAAATCAAAAGAGTTGAACAGCGAATATGTTTCCAAATTAAATCCTTTCGCTACTATTTGGTGTGTAATAGAAAATATCTTTTTAGCGGCAACGGCAGAAGGCTTATCGTGCTCAATGCGCATACCGCTGAATAAAGAACACGATATTGTCAAGAAAAAACTGAAAGTGCCACCGACCTATATGATACCAGTATTTATCGGTATTGGCTATGCAAATCCCGAAGAACCGCAATTAGAGCAATATAATCCCGATATAGACAAACAAATCCGCTTTGGGAGATGGAAATGATTATGTGACAAATGACGATAGTATGAGCAGACCTTTTTTTGCGCCGCTTGTGATTGTCAATTATTTTTATCACAGCGAAATCAAAAAGTCAGCACGAAAGGGCGCAGTGCGTCCGGCGGACGCATGTTTTGCGTCAACCGGAGCGGAGCGTAGAAGTGAGAATAATGCCTGAATTACCTGAAATAGAAACAATCAAAAGTATAGTTGAGCCGCAGATACGGGGGCTTACGATTGAAAATGTGCTTGTCAATCGCCCAGAGGTTATTGCATATCCGACAGCAGATGAATTTTGTGAAGATGTGATAGGACAGGCAATCGGTTCTATGGCACGCAGAGGGAAATTTCTGATTATTAATTTGGGCAATAGAAACAAGATAATTCTGCACTTGCGAATGACGGGTTGTTTACTTGTTACTCCGTCCGATTATCAACTGGAAAAGCATACACATATCATTATGCAATTAAGCAATGGAACGGAACTACGTTTTTCTGATACTCGTCGTTTCGGGCGGTTTTGGCTGATACGAAATGATCAAAAAGATACATACAGCGGTATTGAAAAGTTGGGATTAGAGCCACTGTCTGCCGAGTGCAACGCCGAATATCTACAATCCCGATTAAAGAAACGAAAAAAAGCAATCAAAGAGTGTCTGCTCGACCAAAGCGTGATTGTTGGAATAGGCAATATCTATTCTGATGAAATCCTGTATCGTGCAAGGATAAATCCCTCTTCCCCCGCAAATGGTCTGAGCATTAGCGAATGGGAACGCCTTGCCTTTGAGATTGCCGACTGCTTACGTTACTTCATTGATAAAAATAGTATCTCTCAAGAGGATTACTTGATAACAAAAGGTCAGGACTACCGCAATACTCCATTTCTGCAAGTGTATGGTCACGTCGACGAGCCTTGCCCGAATTGCGGAAATACATTGTGTCGTACTGTTATTGGTGGCAGAAGTAGCGTGTATTGTCCTGCTTGTCAGAAATAGTGGACGAGCGTGCCGTGCAAATTATCCTGTTAAAAATGCAGGGCTATTCCACAAAAGAAATCCTATGGGAAACAGAAAATTTTATCAACTTGTTTTGTGGACTTTTATCGGATAAAATAAAAACAGATTTTGTATGTTAGTTGGCGGTGGTTTAACACAATGGAATGGAGGGCATTATGAAATATCTGGTAATTGGTGCGGGCGGCACAGGCGGCAGTATCGGCGCATATATGACAGAGGCAGGTAAGGATGTGACTCTGATTGCGCGGGGTGCGCATCTGAAAAAGATGCAGGAAGAGGGTCTTAAGATGGAGACCACGAAAAAGGGAAACTACACCGTGCATCCCGTAAAGGCCTCGGATATGGAGCATTATGAGGAACAGCCGGACGTGATTTTTGTCTGCGTGAAGGGATATTCACTGGAGGAGACGATACCCTTTATTAAGCGGGTGGCAAAGGCTTCCACGGTTGTCATTCCTATTTTAAATATCTACGGAACGGGCGGCAGAATGCAGGAGAAGCTTCCGGAGCTTCTGGTGACGGACGGCTGTATTTATATCGCCGCTGAAATTAAGGAGCCTGGAACGATTTGGCAAAATGGTGATATCTTCCGCGTGGTGTACGGCACAAGAAAGCAGGAAGAACTTCGCCCTGAACTATTCGAGGTGGCGAAAGACTTAAAGGAGAGCGGTATTGACGGTGTGTTGTCGGAGAATATTCAGAGGGATGCTTTGCAGAAGTTTGCCTATGTATCTCCTATGGCGGCCTGTGGTCTTTACTATCATGTCCTTGCGGGAGAAGTGCAGAAAACCGGGGAGCCGCGGGACACTTTTGTAAAACTGATGAAAGAGGTGGATGCGTTGGCGGTGGCGATGGACGTGCCGTTTTTGGTGGATATTGTGACTACCAATTTGCAGATTTTAGATGGGCTGAATCCGACGGCAAGCACTTCTATGCAGAGGGATATCTATGCGGGGAAGGCATCCGAGATCGACGGGTTGATTTATGAGGTAGTACGAATGGGGAGACAATATGGCGTGCCTACACCCACTTATGAGATGGTGGAGAAAAAGGCAAGGGAGGATGGCTTGCAATGAGGAAATTTAAAGAGAAATATCTGGCGGGCGAGATTGCGTTTGAGGAGATCGACGATTACAGCCAGGAGTGGGGGTTCAGCGACACCACGGACACCCTGCGCGAGTATCTGGGATTAAATGCCGAGGAGGAGGACGCATGGGTGAGCGTGGGTGATGAGGCGCTGAAGGAGCTGCTGGAGCGACAGAAAGCAATACATTTCCGGTAGTAAAAGGAACGGGCGGATTGCGTAAAATGCGCTTTGCTCTTGAACATGAGGGGAAAAGCGGAGGGGTCAGAGTATGTTACGTGGATTTTGTAGTTGAAGAGGTTATTTATTTAATTACTGTGTATCCTAAGAGTGAAAAGGATAATTTGTCGCAAAAAGAGCGGAATGAGATCAAAAAAATGATTGAGATATTGAAGTCAAGCTTATAAATGGGGTGATAAAATGAGTGATGTGTATGAAAGTATTATGACTGGTTTGAGCGAGGCAGTAGAGGATGCAAGGAGCGAAAAGAAAAAACTGAAAAGAAGAGTGGTAACAGTTACTCCTGTGAAGCAATACCAACCGGATGAGGTAAAAAAAATCAGAAATACCGTTGGGATGTCTCAAAAAATATTTGCAAGTTATTTGGGGGTTTCGGATAAGACGGTTGAAGCATGGGAGTCTGGAACAAATCATCCGTCCGGTGCGGCCAGTCGGCTTCTTAATATGATGGAAATAAATGAAAATCTGATAGAGGAATTTCCGTTTGTAGTAGCAGATAGAAGCTGAAAAGTGTAACGCCTGAAATGGGCCATGCTTATATAGATGAACCATTTCAGGCATTTCATTTATATACGTTTCCGTATGGACATATGCTGAGTTTAGTTAGCCGAAATCTCGTGCTTTCGCAGCCAAAGGATAGACAGCGCCGTGAAAATAAATACGTAGGTCAGTGAATTGACTAAGTGGGCGGACGCATCCAACGCCAGATTTGGATTGTTGGCCCGCATTCCCATGCTGTAAAGTGAGTAGGGGTAGCGAAGTCCCATGCCCTTGTTGGTAACCAATAGCCCGAAAATACCGCCGGCCATGGCGATGCCGATGGGAATGGCAAAGGAGCGGATAATCAGGGACAAGAAGAGCTGCACACTGCAGATCGCCACTGCGCCGACTGTGCCAAAGAGAAACCAACTAACAGCTTCTTTGGGGAAAGGACTGTTCAGCCCTGAGAGCCGGCCGCAAATATAGTACAGGAAAAAAATCCATAGATTTCCTAATACGGTCATCCATACGGCATGCGTCAGCTTCCCGAAATACAAAGCGGAGAGCGGGATTGGAGAAGTCAAAAAGCTGTTCCAGTTGTGGCGGGTGTGCTCCAAACGCCATAAATAGGAGCAGTATGTGCCAATCAATGAGGGCATGAAGAAATAACATAAAAAGAGAGAATGCTGTGTCCACAGGCTGAGCCATTCACTTTTCAGGAGTTCAATGTTGTTCAAGTAGTTAAATGTGCCGAAGAAAGCGGATATCATGGGAAGTGCGATAAACGCCAACCATACGGGGCTTCTTCTCAGTTTGAGCCGTTCTGCATGGACGGCTTTTCCATAAGAGGTTTTCATGTTTTATCCTTCCTTTCTGGTAAATAGAATTCTACCTGCGGTATAAAAGAGTACAATCCATACTGCAATCATACACAGGGCAAAAAGTTCAACGGATGAAAAATCCCGATAATAATAGGTGACTATTCTGGTAGCCGGGTTCCAGTCCATCATCACAATGGCGGAGGAGAGAAAGCCGCCCCATGGTAGAAAGGAGTAGGTTTTCAGGTACATCAGAATTACGCCCAGCATAGAACCACACAAACCTACAACCAGGGGAATCATCTGGTTAAAAAACAGCAGGGACAGATCGAGCTGCAGCAGATAGAGCGAGAGGCAGCAGGCGGTCTGTAATACAAAAGAGAGCAGATAAGCTTTCAGGTCGGGATTGCCGACATAACCGTGACCATATCCCAAAGCCAACAGGAAGAGGTAGTCGGCGACGGTCATAGCCAATATAAAAAGAAAACCGCAGAGGACTTTGGCGTGGTAGAGTGCGCCGGCAGTTCTCAAAGTTTTTAGCTGCTTATAAGTATTTCCCTTGTGCTCTATGTCTGCAAGGCGGGAGGCCAGAACGGATATGACAGTGGGCATCATAATGGCGCATAACAGGGGTTGGGTGTGGAGATTGTAAAGCCATCCCTGCAGAAGCTCCTTTTCACTGGGATTTTTGGAAGCCCAGAGGAGCCATGCGAACTGAATGCTCATCATGGCGCACATGGTCAGACCTATCTTTTTTCGTTTGATTTTTCGATATTCCATCTGTAAGGTAATCATAAGCTGCTCTCCTTTCCGGTCAGGGACAGGAAGATATCTTCCAGACTCTTCTCTCTTTTTTCGACACGGTACAGTGATATATTTTGTGAAACAAGCTGCCGACACAGATTGGCCACATAATTGTCGTCCACCAAGGGCAGTAAAAGGTAATCGTCCTCCTGTGTGGCGGTGATGCCGTCCTGGCGGAGCAGATCAAGGGCAATAGCTGTGTGGCTGACCCGAAGAGCAATCTGTTGTTTCGCATGGGAGTGGAGAGACTCCAATGTATTCTGATAGACTAATTCTCCTTTTCTGATAATACCTACATGGTCAGCCATCTGGTCAATTTCACTCAGCAGATGAGAGGACACGACTACGGTAATGCCGTATTCGGAGGGAAGGGAACAGATCAGCTCACGCATTTCCTGGATCCCGGCAGGGTCTAGGCCGTTTGTAGGTTCATCGAGAATTAAAAGCTTGGGAAAGCCGAGCAGGGCAGCGGCGAGGCCAAGACGCTGTTTCATGCCGAGGGAATAATGATTGACGAGCTTCTTACGGGCTTCTTCCAAACGCACGATTTTTAAAACCTTGTCGATATCTTTTTCGGAACAGCCTTTCAGTGTCTGGATGATCTGCAGATTTTCCTCGCCCGTCAAGTGGCCGTAATAGCTAGGCGATTCAATCAGTGAGCCGGTCTGCTTCAGGAGCTTAATACGGTTTTTCTCGTTGACGGGAGTGCCAAAGAGAGTGATATTTCCGGCAGTGGGTTTTGCCAAACCGAGAATCATTTTTAAGGTGGTGGATTTTCCTGCGCCGTTGGGGCCGAGGAAGCCGTAAATTGTGCCAGAGGGCACCTGCATGTTGACAGAGTCAACACAGCGGACTTTACTGTATACTTTTGTGAGGTTATGGGTTTCTATTAGATTTTGTGTTGACATGGTTTTTATCCTTTCTGTTCACTATTTTGCGGACTGCATTGTGCTTATCCGTTGTAAACAGGATATAGGATTGGGATTACGGGAGGATGAAGGGGAGATTACAATTACCTTAAGGATGATATATATTTTTTATTTGCTTTTTATAGTGGGGAACTGTATAATACAACTAGAATTAAAAAATTACATTTTGTAATTTTTTATCGAAATATGAAAGCACAATTACAAAGAGAGGTATAACATGGAAAACGGATTTTATCTGTTAAATGTCAGTATTTCCGGAATTAAGTCGATTAAAAAAGAGGTACGATTGGATTTTTATAAGAAGACGGTTAATAAAAATTTTAATCCGGAAAAATATCGGGTGAAAGCGATCTATGGTGAGAATGGTTCCGGAAAATCTGCGCTCATTACTGCAGTTAAGATATTCCGGGATTTGATTTATAATGAAAACTATTTAAATGAGTCGAAAACGCAGGAATTTTTGGATGAGATTATAAATAAGGAAACCAATGTTTTTAGGTTCCAGTTAGAATTTCTTGTTAATTTAGACGAGCTTAAACTAATATATCAGTATACGCTGCGTATCAAAAAAGGAAAAAGCGGATTATATGAGATTCAATATGAGGGCTTGAAGTTGAAAAGCGGCAGCTATGCGAATAATAACTATAAAACGATTTTTGAAGGTCAAAATGGTGAGCTGATATATGTAAAGTCTACAGAGCGGGAGCAGGAGCGGATCAGGCATGATACCCTCAATTTATTATCTACGCACTCCTTTATTTATTTATATCTTAAAAATGTGGATCAAAATATTTTGATAAAGGGGGAGAATGCTGACAAAGAGTTGTTTATTTCTATATTTGCATGTCTGACGCTCAACGCTTTGTCCAGAGTTTATCTTGCAGAGGAGGATCAACATGAATTGTATTTTTTGAGAAAGAGATTCAAAGAAAGCAATCTGGATCAAAAGACAATGATGGAGGGGCTGTTTGGACAGGAAAGTAATTTCAATGCGGCGCTGGGTGTCAACGAAAAATATGTGGATAAGGAAAACTTTGAGGAATATAAGAAAAGAGTGGAGCGGTTGACGCAGTTTATTAAAATTTTTAAACCTGATCTGGTATCCATAGATATTGACGCAAAAGAAGACGGTGGACGATTTGTTTGTGACTTAAATCTTAACTATGGGGATTATGCGATCAATAAGGAATTTGAGAGCACTGGAATTAAGAAGTTGATTCGGTTGTTTGATTGTCTGTCTTTTGCAAACACGGGAGGCATTGTTTTTGTCGATGAAATGGACGCGAATTTAAATGATGTATATTTGTGCAAACTGATTGAGTATTTTATGTATTACGGGAAGGGACAGTTGTGCTTTACGACCCATAATATAGGTCCGATGTCCGTTTTGAAAGAAAATAAGAACGCGATAGATTTTTTGTCCAGTGACAATCATTTGGTTCCATGGGCTGCAAGGGGAAATGCGACACCTGAAAATTGCTACAGAAACGGTATGATTGAGGATTTACCATTTAACGTAGAAGCATCGGATTTTGTGGGGATTTTTGGGGAGTAACGGAATATGGCGATACAAATGATATTTTGCTTAGAGACAAACAAGAGAGCAAATACGGATTACATTTATATGAAAGAGACTATGGACTTTCTGTATCAGAAAAGTAATCAAACCAAAATAAGCCCCATATATATGGACGGCAAGTCAAAGTATCAATCGAAAAGTGTCCTGCGGGAAATCCATAAACGCAAGAAGGCTTTTATTACAGGGGAGACTAGGGTAATTTACTGTATTGATACGGATGAGTACGATAGAAATACAGAGCATGCAAATGAATTTATGGCTATTCAGAGCTTTTGCGAAAAGAACGGATATGATCTTATATGGTTTTGCCATGATGTGGAGGAGGTGTTTCAGGGTAAAAAAATTCCTGATTCTCTGAAAGTACAGGAAGCGGGCGCATATAGAGATAAGAATAAAATTAGAGAGATGGATTTAAGACGATTGGCTGAAACATCAATCCGTTCCCGAACAAGTAATTTATTATGCGTTCTGGACCAATATTTGAAAAGAAAATAGCATCGGAGACGGTGCTGTTTTTATATGTGGGTCTGTGGATCGTTATAGATTACAATTACCTTAAGATTGCTGCATTCCTCTTTTCAGATAATGCGGCAGGCAATATACTGATAGGTAGAATCCCTTTTGCCTGACAGCAGGATGGGTATACTAAGGTTGAGAATGATCTTAAAGCGAAGAGGGAATTTTCATGAATTTATATGACTGTAAAATTTTACTGGTGGATGATGAGAAGGCGCTTCGTGAAATGGTGTATGGCTTCTTGCAGCGTGCCGGTTTTCATGACGCAGTTATGGCAGGAAACTGCAGGGAGGCAGAAGAGCAATTTCTGGCCAAAGAACCGCAGCTAATTCTTTTGGATGTGATGCTTCCGGATGGCGACGGCTTTTCTCTTTTAAAAAAGCTGCGACAGGTTTCGGAAGTCCCGGTGATTTTTCTTTCCGCGCGGGATGAGGATGAAAACCGGCTGCGGGGGCTTGGACTCGGTGCAGATGATTATATTACAAAGCCCTTTTTGGCAGAGGAGCTGATACTGCGTGTGACGGCGGTGCTCAAGCGGGTGTACCGCATACAAAATGTGCAGGAGGAAGAGGTCATTACTCTTGGAAAGTGCCAGATCGATTTGGGGAGCGGAGTTGTGCGTTGGAACCATAGAACGAATGGGGACCAGAATGCGGCAAATGTTTGTGCAGGAAAGGCAGACGGCAGAGAAGATGGACGAGAAGGAGAGATTACACTTACTGCCAAAGAATATGCAATCTTTCAAAAATTAAAGCAGGAGAGGGGACGGATTGTGACCATTGATGCTCTGTGCGACGCTGTATGGCGGGAAGAGAACTATGGATATGAAAATACATTGGTGGTTCATATTCGCAGATTGAGGGAGAAAATCGAGGAGGATCCTTCCCATCCGCAGTATCTTTTGACAGTGAGAGGATTGGGGTACAGACTGGTATGATTACTTTTGAAAAGGAGAAAATAAACTACAATTATAAAAAAGCTGCGCGTTTCTTTTTTTATGGCGTTTCTACAGTTTTCGGCGTTGTTATTCTTACGGGCGTATTAAACTTGATCCTCCTTTTATCGGTGGCGGTTGTCTATGTGAATACGGATGTCGGCTATATTCAGGGAGGAAAAGTCATGGAAGGGCTGACGCAAACGGGGAGTGGATATGAACTTGACCAGGAGTTGGCGGCGGAGTTTGAGCGGCAGGATCAGTGGGCGATGCTTCTTGATGAAAACGGACAGGTGATTTGGAGTGTGCGAAAGCCGGAGGAGCTGGCGGATCAATATACTTTATCTGATATTGCCCGTATGAGTAAGTGGTATCTGAAAGGATACCCGGTGCAGATGCGCGCTTGGGACGATCGAATTATGATTGTGGGCATGCAGAAGGATACGATGTGGAAATACAACATAGAGTTTACCATTTCATGGATGGACTTTATCAAACAGACATTTTTGGTGTTTTTCCTCATTAATTTCCTTTGGATTGTGGTTTTGGCTTTTATTTTTACGAGACGGTTTACAAAGAAACGAGAGCAGGCGCGCATTGAGTGGATTGCGGGCATTTCCCATGATATCCGGACACCGCTGTCTATGGTAATGGGGTTTGCAGATACGCTTGAACACAGCGAAGAACTGTCTGAGGAGACAAGGCAGCAGGCGGCGGTGATCCGGCATCAGAGCATGGTTGTGAAGGAGTTAATTTCTGATCTGAACCTCACCTCCCAACTGGAATATTCCATGCAGGCGCTCAGAAAAGAGGAGGTACATCTGGCGGAGGCCGTCAGGGCTGTGGCAGTATCTTTTCTGAATGATGCAACTCCGGGAATGCTGGAAATAGATGTGGAGATTGACGAAAACGGCGAGCCGATGGTTGTGCGTGCGGACAGGCAGCTTTTGGTGCGGGCATTCCGTAATCTGATCAACAACAGCTTGAAACACGGCGAGCAGACGAATACTGTAAAAATAAAGATTTCTCTTTGGAAAGAAAGGCGTAGATGTTATATTCGGTTTCAGGATAATGGCGTTGGATATTCAGAAGAGGTTCTACGGCGTTTGCAGGGCAGGAAAAGAGAGAATGCGGCGGAAAATATCCGTGGACTGGAAATTGTTCGCAAGATTATTTTGGCTCATGGCGGAAAGATATGGTTCGGGAATTGTGAAAAGGGCGGGGGATACTGTATCATATCGCTTCGCGGGAAGAGTGTGTGAGGCGGGATTCCTATGGGTGTCTGCGTAAAGAAATTCGCAGAATACCCAATTCTGCGACAGACTGTCAAAGAACCCCTGTTATGCAGCAGCACAGCAGAGGTTCTTTTTTAAA
>CAMXPV010000022.1 GCA_947245585.1 uncultured Lachnospiraceae bacterium
AAAATACCTGTCCGGGATTGGACAGAAAGAAATGCAGAAGCTCATATTCTTTGTGGGTCAGCGTAATCTCCTCACTGTCCAAAAACACCTTATGCGCAGCAGGACTTATCATAATTTTCCCTGCACAGAGTATATTTCTCAGTGCTTCGTCATGTGCGTTTCCCCGCATGCCGCTTGCCACATCTGTGGAAATTGCAGAAGTACGACGCAGCAAAGCGTTTGTCTTTGCAAGTAATATTTTGGGGCTGAAAGGTTTTGTCATGTAATCATCCGCGCCATACTCATAGCCCTTCAATTTATCCGCCTCATCCCCTTTGGCAGTCAGCATGATAATGGGAAGACCACTCATTTCCCTTGCCGCCTTACACACGGAAAAACCGTCAAGATGGGGCATCATAATATCCAGTATCATCAAATCCATCGGATTATTTTTTAATAACATCAGCGCGTCCACACCGTCATCGGCAGTAAAGCAGGTATGCCCTCCTCTGTGCATATATTCGGAGACGATGTTTTGCATATTCTTTTCATCTTCCACAATTAGAATGTTGGCCATAAAATTATCCCTTTGAAAGAAAATCCACTGCATTCATCACACATTCCCCACATACACCTTTTCCAGATATTTCCCCGCCGTCCCGGCAAGGAGGTACAACTGCTCCACATCCGTGGCTTCTCTGTCCCTCATATGATATCGTGGAAAAAAGCGGGTGATATGAAGCGGAATTGACGGACGTATACCGGAAATCCACTTTGCCTGCGCCTCCATATCTTCAGGAGAATCATTCTCTCCCGGCACAATCAGCGTAGTCAGTTCCACATGGCAGCTTTTAGCCGCCCTCGCGATAAAGGCCTTCACCGTCTCCAGATCCCCGCCAAGCTTCCGATAGTACTCCTCGCGAAAGCCTTTTAAGTCAATATTCATGGCATCCATCCATGGAAGCAGCTCTGCAAGCACCTCCTGCGAAGCGGTGCCGTTCGTCACGAGAACATTAAACATCCCGTATTCCCGCACCAGTTTTGCCGTATCACGGACAAACTCCCAACCGACCAAGGGCTCATTATAGGTATAGGCTACGCCAATATTTCCTGCCCTTTTCTGCTCCTTCCACATAAGCGCCGTATCCGCAAGCTGTCCGGGTGAAACATAATCCATAGCAAAAGCCTCTCCGTCCGTCATGGAAATCTCATGATTCTGGCAGAAAGGACATCTGAGATTACAGCCAAAGCTGCCCACGGACAGGATCATACTTCCCGCATGAAAATCATACAGCGGCTTCTTTTCGATCGGGTCTAACGCCAAAGAAGTAATCCTGCCGTAATTTGTACAGATGATTTCCCCGCCCTCGTTTTTTCTGGCCCTGCACAGTCCCGTCTGTCCGGGCTCCAGTGCACAGTGATGTACACATACCTGACAAATCGTTTTCATCATACTCTCCCACATGATTCCGCATCAGTAATGCCGTACCACTTCAAAGCGCTCCATTTCCACGCTCTCATGGGCTTTGATTCCCGCCTTTTGCTTCGCTATGGCAATCTGCTCCTCTACCGTGTCCACGCCCTCCAGATTCGGCAAAAGCAGCCCGCGCTTTACGCCCCTTGTCACGATAATGCCGTACCGGGTCACATCCAGCTCCTCCGGCGAGGAAACCTTCTCCGTCTCCCCCAACACGTCAACGCTGATCGTCAATCGCTCCACCTCCCAGTCTTCCACGGGAGAGAATCTGGGATCCTCCGAGCATGCACTGACGGCATTGTGCATAATTTCTTCCGCAAGCGATTCTCTGACCGCCTGAATGGTTCCAATACAGCCTCTGAGCCTTCCGTCCTCCTTCAAGGATACAAACGCGCCTGCCCTGTTTTGATACAATTCCTCCGGCAGTCCCTGGGGCATTTCGGGGAAAGTTCCCGTCTCCACAAAAGCCTCGATGGTATGTCTTGCCAGTCTGACATATGGGTCTTCCTGTTCCCGTCTTTCAAGAAGCGTCTTCCGCTCCTTTTCCTCGTACTGTTCCAGGAAATTGCGTGTCCCGTCATTGCCACAGGGCCGATAGGCACAGATGCCATATCCCACCCCGAAAGGCCCCTCATAGGAAAGCTGTTCTGCCTCCACGCTGACCTGGTCAAACGCGCCTGCCATGATGGTAAAGGAGCGATGTCCGCACTCAGCCGCTTTCTCGCAGAAATCTTCCGAAAAATCAAGCAGTTCCCCAAAAGCGCCCCTGCCCATCACATCCATAATGCGCGCGTCATAGGCGGGGCCTTCCTCCTGATAGCCGTAAGGTCCTTCCTCTTTCAGCTTATGGGACAGGTCTCCACTGGCAATTACCACCGTATTTCGCCCAAGGGACTGCGCTGTCTCTTTGATACACTGTCCCAGACGATAATGCGCCGTCAGGGGAAAGCCCGACAGGCCGATTCTTACCAGGCGATATCCCGTCCAGAATTGATTCACAAAATACAAAGGCACCATAGTGCCATGATCCAGTTTCTTCTCCCGCTCTCCCAATGTCCCCGCCTGCAGGCCTGCCTCCTTGGCGCTCTCGCACAGCACACGGACAAATTCCGCGTCGTAAGAGACCTCCATGGAAGCCTGCGGGGCGCGAAACTGCCCGAAATCTCCCCGCGCCCCCTGTCCCGGCGAAATGTGGAAATAGTCTGCATACAAGATCTGGTGCGGGGAAAGGAGCACAATCGTCTCCGGCTGCAGACGGCCGATCATCTCCGCCGCTCTTTGATAGGCATCGATCGTCTTCTGAATTTTCTTTTCCTCACCCCCGCCTACATCAGGTATGATGAGCGGCGGATGTGGTACCATGAACCCTGCTGAAATTCCCATGAAGATCCTCCTTGTTCCTGAATTGCTGTATAGTCTTGGCGTAACAACAGCATCATGCTGCAAAGGGAACGGCAATTCCATAAACAATCATACCTGCAACTGCCGAAATCATAATGAGCGAGATTGGAGTGATTCTCCTCCCCGTCTTTTTCTTGTACATGATCGCAACCATAAGCAAAAAAATCGTAATGGCCATAGCTTGCAGGTCAATGAAACTTTTCTCTGTCACAGGCAGGCAGTTATTTAAGATCAGCTGCAGCCCCGTTGCCAAAATAATACCAATCACACACGGTTTTAATCCTTCCAGTACCGCTTGAAAATATCTGTTGTTTAATGCCCGTTTTAACATCACCATAATGAGCAATATAATGCAAAAAGAAGGCAGTACCACTCCCAATGTTGCAACAGCCGCCCCTAAAATGCCTGCCTGCGTACTTCCAACATATGTCGCCAGGTTCACCATAATAGGACCCGGCGTGCTCTCGCTCACTGCTATCATATAAGTGAGTTTTTCTTCATTCAGCCACCCGTAAGACAACACCACATCCCGGATTAACGGAATCGCGCCATAAGCGCCTCCAAATGCAAAACACCCCACCTTTAGAAAAGCCAGAAATAAATTCAAATATATCATTTCCCTCTGCTCTCCTTCTTTCCATGCTCTTTTATTGTATAATAGAGCAGACTGACAGCCGCCGCTATTAGCATCATGCTGATGGTTGAAAACGTCCATGAAAAGATCGTGATTAACAATGTTGCTGTAAACGAACCCAACATGATTATGATCGAAAGAGGCTTCCGTGACATTTTTTTCATCATATTTACCGCCGCATCCACAATCAGAATCCCTACGGCTACCTTTATTCCCTGAAACGCATTTGCCACAATGACAATATCCAAAAAATGATCCAAAAAGGCGGAGATACATAAGATAATAAGAAATGAAGGTATCACAACACCTAATGTAGAAAAAAACGCACCTCTGAATCCTGCAATTCTATACCCGACAAAGGTTGCACAGTTAATTGCAATCGGCCCTGGCGTTGATTCCGCTATTACGGTAAGATTCATCATCTCATCGTGCGTGATCCATTTTTTCCTCTCAACACAATGATTTTCAATTACAGAAATCATGGCATAACCACCACCGAAGGTAAACAACCCAATCTTGACAAATGTCAGAAACAAATCTAAGGCTCTGTTCATTTTCTAAATCCTCCCATACACCCCTTTTTAACCTATTCCTGGTGTTCTCCGCAGTGATGCTCTCCTCCGCACCCATGGCTGCCACAAGAATGATCTTCTCCGTGGTGCTCATGATGTTCGCATCTTACATCCGGATTAAATTCCAGTTTTCCTGCCAAAAAATCATTCACAGCTGCATCTGCATTCCCGGACACGCCGCCGTACAATTTTATTCCCTCCGCACCCAACGCGGCAATTGCTCCTCCACCAATACCGCCACAGATCAAAACATCCGCATTTAACGCGTGTAGGAAACCGGCTAAAGCCCCATGGCCACTTCCGTTTGTGTCCGCAATTTCTGCGGCAGTTATTTTTCCATCCTCCACATCATAGACCTTGAACTGCTGCGTGTGTCCAAAGTGCTGAAAAATCTCTCCGTTTTCATAAGTTACCGCTATTCTCATCATGCTTCTCCTTTCCATTTTTGATACCTTCCTTCTTATCTCTCCAACATCCACTCGATACCGGCCACCGTCCTGGGAACACTATTTTGAAAATGGTTCCCCAGATTCAGCCGGAAAAGCGTATCAATGTCCCTGTCCCTGCAAAAAGCCGCAATCTGCTCCGTGCGCTCCTGCACCGTCTTCAAATAAGGATTCTTTGTCCTGCACTCCCGGTCTCCCAATGAAAAATACAGACAGTCGGGTTTCCTCTTCATCTCGTTTGCAGACACATATTCCAACAGATTCGGAAACCAGAGAGAGCCAGAAACACTGGCAGCCCTGGAGAAGAAATCCGTCTGATACAGCGCATAAAACGCAAACAACCCCGCAAGCGAATATCCCGCAATCCCTCTCCATAAAACCGTTCCCGGAAGTTTCTTTTCCGCCTCCGGCACAATTTTCTCAGTCAAAAGCCGCAGGTAATCATCCGCGCCTGCCGTACAGGGCAGCTCCTTCTCTGAAAACGGCGCCACATCCCACGGGGACATATCGTGATTCCAGTCCAAGCCGCTGATGACTGCCAATGACAAATCCCTGCAGTCACCCTTTTGCAGCGCCTGATACACCTGTCCGCCCTCCCCTGCATGGGTATGCAGATACACGATCGGACCGTTCTCCTCCCTGCCGGGATAGAGCGAGACCGTTTTACCCTCTATTTCAAATTTTTTCATTTCATAACCTGCTGCTTAAAAATTTTATTCTTTTCCCATCATAACCGCATATTTTACAAAAAGCAACCCGGCATGTAACATCTGCCTTTATTGCGTATGTAATTGATCCTTGTCCAACATCCCTACGCTCTCAGCCGCAAGCATTACCTGCACCTGTAAGCAGGCAAGGCCCGCAGCCGTCATGAAAAAGTCGAGAATTGCATTGGCCGCAACTGACAGGGCGACGGCTCCGGCAGGAATACCAAGCTGCGCAAACATAACGGTAAATACGGAAAGCGTCCCGCCGGGAATGGGCGGCGTTGCCATAGACAAAAGCCCCAACGTCAACACTGCCATCACAAGAAACTGTGGCGTAATGGGAACGCCGTAATACTCCGCCATACAGAGTGCGACCGCAAACAGTCCCACCACAAACCCCGGCTTATAGAGGACCTGGCCCAACGGGATCGCAAAGTCCGCCACCTTTTTGGGAATGCCAAGTTTTTTTTCACATGTATCCAGATTAGTCGTAAGGGCGGCAGCCGAAGAAGCGGTTGTCAGGGCAATCAGGAAAGTGGGCAGCATTTTTCTGGCTAACAAAAACGGGTTGACAGACAGACGCGCCGCTGCCAGAAAGACATAAAACAACGTCACCAAAAAACATCCTGGTATCGCAATGGCAAACACCTTCAACAGACTCAAAAATCCGCTGCCAAAATCGGACAACAACAAGTCAAAAATACTTAAAAATACAAATAATGGAACAACTCTTCCCAGAGCGCTCATTAAAAACCGCACGACCTCGTTCAACTGCATGACAAAATTCTGTACTGCCGATACCCGTTCCCCCAAAATGAGAAGGGCCGTTCCCACACAGATTCCCAAAAAGACAATCTGCAGTGCATTTCCATTCTGAAAAGGAGAAACAATATCCGAAGGCACAATCCCAAGCACCATCTGATATATTTCGGTAAAATTGCCGGAAACCGCATTTCCCTTTTCCATAACAGGCAAAAATAGCAGACAGCTCAAAAAAGCCACAACCACACCTAAGAGGAATATTCCGGCAATCATTTTGATGATCAATTTTTTTCCGATCTTTCCCACCACCGTCAGATCGCCAATGCTGACAATTCCACAGCAGACCGCCAGAAATATCAGGGGCGAGGATACCGCGCGGAGCCCTCCAAGAATTACATTGAATATGGGCTGTGTGACTACAAGCGCAGCCGCCTGTCCCTCCTGTGGCACGAATCTTGCCCCTGCCCCCAAAACTGCCGCCAGAATAACTGCTGTCACAAGCTGCGCGACCTGGCCCATGGAGAACCTTTTTTGCGGATTGCAAGAAAGGCAGTTTTTCCCGTTCTTGTACGTATATATAAGCGATAATCCTGCCTGCGCCAACAGCCGATTGCTGAGCAGAAATTCCTCCGCCTCATCATCGGCGTTGATTTCCATCCCCTCCACACACACTTCGATGGAAAGTCTGCCAAATTTCTGTACCGTTTTATATAAGACAGCCGCTCCCTCTAATTTTTTCAGCCATACCTCCAAAATTTCTTCCAGAGACAGACGGATGCGGAGAACATCCCTGCTGTCCGTCCCCGCCTCCGTCAAAGTCTCAGCAAGCAGTCTCGACAACCGATCGATCGTCTCTGCCGATAATATCAATTCTTCTTTCCTTTGTTTCATACACAACTCCTGTTATAAGCTCATATTTTTCCCACCGCTGATCCCCAATAAAATGCGGCTCTCCCGCAGCGCATGGGCAGAATCGTAATCATATTCCACGGTCTGTATATTCACCTTCGGATACCGCTCGTGCAGTTTTTTCATAATGCCCCGTTCGCACACATGGCTGACAAGGCATCCAAAAGGATGTACGATCAAAATACTCTCATAACCTTTTTCCGCCAGATCCGCAACCTCCGCCGCAATCAGCCAACCGTCTCCCGTGCGGCATCCTTTGTTAATAATTGGTTCCGCCATCTCTTTCATTTTTGCAAAATCCGCATCCGGCAGAAAGCGGCTGTCCTTTGCAATGCTTTGGTTGATATCATCTTGTATGCGGAGCAGATAATCAAGCACCGTATCGCAGGCTTTCCGTGCCATTCGTCCTGCACCGCAAAGTTTCTGGTTTTCCCGTTCACTGTCCACCAGATAGATACAGTAATTGACAAATCCGCCCATCCGGTACGCACAGTCCTGCTCCTGCAAAAACTGTTCCAAATGCTCGTTCCCTATCGGGGAAAATTTAATATAAATCTCCCCCACAATCCCGACTTTCCTGATATTCCTATTTTCCACCGGAATCTTTGCAAAATCAAGAACAATCTGCCGATACCGCTCTTTTCTTTTTTTTGAGGAAATATTTTTCCCCGTTTTGATATCCCCGCACAATATGTCATTCCATCGCTCCCAACACGCCTTTGCCTCCCCCTGCCTGCACTCGTAGGGCCTTACCTGTTGGTACAGCGTCATCAGCAAATCCCCGTAACACACCGCCGCGACAGCACAAAACAGCAGCTTTGGCGTAATCGTAAAACCCGGATGCTTATATTGTCCGAAGGCATTGAGGGAAATAACCGGGATCTGACTGTATCCGGCTTTTTTCAGACTTGCAATCATAGAATTATAAATATTGCCTGCCCGGCACGCTCCCCCGGCCTGGGGTTCCATAAAGGCGATCTGATCCGTTTGAAACCGCCCTGACCGAAGCGCTGCCAAAACCTGTCCCAAAATCAACACCGTCGGAAAACAATAGTCACTGCTGATATAGGGAAGAGAATAGCCCGGCAAGTTCTTTTCCTCCGGCAGAATTTCCAAATGATATCCGCAAGCAGCAAAAGCCGCCTGCAAAAGCGCATTGTGATAATGCAGCATGTCTGGCAGCAAGATGGTATGCGTATGTTTCATTTTCTTTGTAAATTCTGCCCCGCCTACTCCCTTCATAGCTTGTCTCCCCTCAGCATAACAAAATGCAGGCAATTCCCCGGACAGCTCTCCACACATCTGCCACATCTGATACATTCCGGTGAGCGGGATATCTCCTGAACGGAAAGCCCCACCGGACAGGCCTTCTCACAAGCCTTACACGACAAACATTTCTCCTCATTCCACTGAATTCGGACAAGGCTGAAACGATTAAACCACCCGTAAATCGCGCCCAGGGGACACAGATACTGGCAAAAAGGACGGTAAGCCTTAACGGATAAAACAACAATCAATATCAGGATCCCCAGTTTCCATGAGAACAGCCCTCCGATCTGCTCCCGCAACGCCCTGTTTCCGGTTAGCAGAGGCACTGCGCCAAACAGCGTGCCAGAGGGGCACAGATACTTGCAAAACGCCGGAACCTTCGCAAATCCTCCAAATAAAAAGAGTGATCCGGCACCCACCAGACCAAACAAAACAACATACTTCCCATATTTTAATATCCGGTGAAAGGGCAGCGTTTTTCTCTTGCGAAAGACAGGAATTTTATGTAACAAATCCTGTATGAATCCAAAAGGGCAAAGCCAACCGCAGATGAAACGTCCAAACAGGCTCCCAAACACAAAGAAAAACCCAAGAGCCGCAAAGGGCACCTGGAATCCTCTCTGATTTAAAAGTGCCTGCAAAGCCCCTATGGGACAGGACGCTACCGCGCCCGGACAGGAATAACAATTCAATCCGGGCACACAGGCATATTTCAACTTTCCCTGATATATCTTCCCGTTTGCAAATCCATAGGCATACCCGTTTGTGAAAATGGTAAAAACAAGCTGCACGATCAGCCGGAGTCTCTTCATATGCTCACCCTATCCCGATACATTCCATACAGATCATCGTCGCCTTTCTCCAGATGACGGCAAACTGCCCCTGCGCCATGCCGATCCCAAGAAATGCAGTCCCAACCAGAATCCCCCACAGCCATGTGCCCCGTTTACTGCTCTTCCAAAAGCGCATTGATTTTCTCCTCCCAGGCCGATTTGTCCATCGCGCCGATCACCGTATCTAACACCGCACCGTTTTCATCCACAAAAAAGGTAGTCGGTACTGCCGATACGTCCGTCAGAAGCGCAAAATAAACGGATTCGCTTAACAACAGATGAGTGTAATTCGCCCCGGTCGCCTCAATCAGTGCTTTCACCTCATCAACCGTTTCCTCGCCCGCGCCCTCCGGCACATCACTGACGATACCGATGATTTGAAATTCTCCCTGATCATACGCCCCCGCCAACTCGCCAAGGCCGGGCATCTCGCTTAGACAGGGATTGCAATAGGTCGCCCACACATTTACCATAGTAAGCTTCGATTCGGAAAAAACAGATTCGGAAACAGCATTGCCGTCCACATCCGAACCCGTAAAAGCGATCCCGGCAGATTCTGTCCCGGATTCCGATTCCGTTTCCTGCGGTTGCGCCGCTTCCTGTACAGAGCTGTCTTTTGCACACCCTGCCAGTAAAGCGGCCACTGCCATCATAATAAAACCAATTTTCTTATAGCTCTCTTTCATGATCCTCTCCCATGAGCGTAGATTCATGCTGTCCTGTTCTTAAAACAGCATCTGATCCCGAGAATATTGTACCCGATTATCCAAAAGAGATCAATTCCATATTCTGAAAAAGCGAACCCTTACTTCCAATGTTTTAACTGGGAAAGATACCCGTCATACTGGGTGCGCCTGTCCTCCTCCGACAAATTATCCGGATTCGGCATATGACCGATCAGAAAGTCAATCAGGGAGTCCTTTGACTGATATACAAACGCCCCTTTTGCATAACACCATTTGCAGTAATCCTCGTTATAGGCTCCGTCCGGCTCTTTGCTGATCATATCGTCCTCACTCAACGGCATACCGCAGCACTGACAGTTCAACTGTCTTGGCGAGCCGAGAAGGGTGTTGATCGACACGTCAAACTCTTTCGACAGCAATTTTAAGGTATCCGTATTGGGATGTGTCTCACCGTTCTCCCAACGGCTATTCCCAGTGCAGCAGCCAAAACAAGCAACCCGCTGTTGCGTTCCCACAGACTTCCTATACAAACCTGTACATAAAAAACAGCCGCTGCACCCTTCTCCTCAGATGGATTCGGATTATGACGGCTGTTTTCCTGCATTTTTATACCTATAAGAAACAGCGGATATCAACGGCCAATTTTTCTTCCAGATTGATCAGGCGTTTCGCCATATCCTTTGCTTTCTCTTCGGCGGCCTGGTATTGATTCAAATACTTGTGAAGAGATTTCACTCCCATATTACAGCCGTCCGTCATCAAATCGGCGATGGTCTCATCGGACTCATTCATAACCAGCTTTACGTTCGTTTTCATCCACGACATGCTTTTTGCCATAGCGCCCGGTTCTTTTCCGTCGTCGTGGTATTTCTCCAAAAGTGTCAGGATTTCCTCTTTCAGCTTGTCATGCTTGTCTTTGCACTCCACAAGAAGCTTCTTAAACTTCTCGTCGCGCACATAGTCCAAAACGTCATCAATGGATGCAACCCCCATTTTAATGCCGGCGTCGCATTCCCGCAATAGTTTTATGGTATCAGATTCAATCATCAGTTATTTTCTCTCCTTTATATAAATAGTTAAAGAAAATTATCCCCCGTTTTTCCGATCGTATTCTGATATTGTGTGATGACTCACTGCCTGTTCGATGTAATCCGTATCTCCTGCCTGCTCTTTTTAAAAGTCACATTCCGGTATTCGGAATGCAGCGTCTCCCGCACGCCGTTTATAATTATGACACATCCCACATTGGCAATGCCGCCGACAACAATTTTCCCGTCCGCAGAACGCCGGTTAATATCAATCAGCTTCTCTCTCTTTGCAGAAATCTCCTTCAATTTTAACTGATAATTGATTTTTCTGCGCATCTGCTCCGCCTTCTGCTGTTTCCAGACAGGATGGGCCGGCTGCGCCTTCAGTTGAACGGCAAGACGCTCCAAAGCTTTCTCAGCGTCCGTCATATGATTCTGATACTCCTCAGCCAGTCGGTCGATCTCTCCCATTTTATTCTTGAACTCGCAATCCATACCAATGATGAGTTGGGTCGTCACCCCGGCGCGGTTTCCAATGGAAGCCGCCGAAATCTGTTCCACCGCCGAAACGGATCCTCCGATAATGGTGCCCTTGTTTCCGGCAATCACCACCGTCTGTCCCGACTCCACTTCGCAGTTCAATATGGCTCCCGTATTAATTTCCGTGCCTGCAAAAACCCGCGTCTGTTCCAAAAAACGCGCCATCACCTTTCCGCCCGCACGAATAACGCCGTTGCCGGAACCCTGCATTCCGTTTTTCAGGATCACATCCTTTCCCGCAAAGAGACTGGCAGTTTCCACATGCCCGTTTACGGTAATGTTACCCGTCGTCTTCACGGTCACTCCGGCAAATACATTGCCCTGCACCAACACATCCCCGTGGAAGTCCACATCCCCGGTAGCCGCATCCAGATTACCCTCGATCACATAAATCGGCGTCACGGTCAGGCATCTGCCCTCCATCGTGACATTCCCCTCGGTCGTTGCAAAATACTGGCTGCCCGTCTCATCCATCTCACAGCGCTTACACTGTAAGGGCGGCAGGCCTTTTCCATCATAAGCGTCAATGGTATTTCCCAGAACATCCCGGCCGATTACAGCCGCCATAGCCGCATGATAGGTGACAAGAAGCTGTCCCTTTGTCACAAGCTCTATCTTCCCAAGCACATTGTAATCCACCGAGTCATCCGGCAGAATAATCGGCATCGTTTCCGGTTCCGGATTAAAGTGGTATTCAAAATAGCCGTCCCGGCCGTCTTTTGCGGTAATGCCGGTTGCCACAAGGATTTCCTCGTAATTTCGCTTTCCCTCCGAAAGCTCCTTAAGCGCATCCTCCCGAATACCGAAAACAATCCCGTTCTCCCCCAACAAGCCGCGAAGTTCCTCCACCGTAAAACGGCGGTATAAAGTGATGAGCGCCTCCATCCGCGTTTCGTTGACGCGGAGAAGGTAATCAGGGCTATTGATCAGTATCGGCGGGCCCACATAAACACTTCTGCCCATACTGCCAGATTTTGTTTCCTCATCTTCCATGTCCCTGCCACTATGTTTCCCTGCTGAAGAATACCGCTCCTCCGGCGTGAGGAACATGGTCTTTTCAAGCCCGATTCCTTCCGGAGACAGTCCTTCCACCGCTATCTGCTGCTCTCCGGCGGGACTATTTTTATCTTTCTTTTTTTTCTTTCCTGTCTGATGAAAAAAACCCATAACGAATCTCTCCTGACACAAATATCCTATAAGTTCACTATAAGAGTTTCCTCACAGACTGTCAATTCCTTCTGTCTAAATTTCATCCACGGTTCCGCCTCCATATCCGTATCTTTTTCTATACTTAAACAGCATAAATATAGACAATGCAAGCGCCATCAGCTCCGCCGCAGGCGTCGCCAACCAGATTCCGTTTACACCCAAAATAAGCGGCAGCACGATCATGGTGATCAGCATAAAGACAAAGGATCTTGAAAAGGCAAGGACAGCCGATACCAAACCATTGGACAAAGCGGTAAACATTCCGCTGGCAAATATATTAAATCCAATGAAGAGCAAAGCAACCGTACAGATCCCGTTTCCCGTCACCGCCAGATCATATACCGGATTGGCCGGACGGGCAAAGACGGAAACGAGCGGCTTCGTCAACAGAAAGGAACCGGCAACCGTTAAAAGGGAAATCTCCGCAATCACTCTCATACTGACTGCAACCAGTTTTTTCAGTTTTCCATGGTTCTGTTCTCCATAATAATAGCTGATCATAGGCGCTACGCCATAAGAATATCCCGTGTACAGGGAACTTGCAAACATCAGCACATACATAATGATCGTAACTGCTGCAACGCCGTCCTCACCCACATAATGAAGCATCGTCCAGTTAAACATCATTGTGATAATTCCGGTGACAAGCGCGGTGGCCATCTCCGAGCAGCCGTTTGTGGCCGCATTTACAAGTACCTTAACCCGAAACACCGGTTTCTTAAAATGCAGAAGGCTCTTTTTCCGGCTAAAAACAAACAATCCCACAACCGCCGTCACGGAATAGCCAAGGCCCGTCGCCACCGCCGCCCCGCTGATTCCCATATCAAACCCGGCGATAAACACATAGTCAAGAACCATATTAAGCACACCGCCCGTCACAGAACAGATCAAGGAAAGGCTGGCCTTTTCGCTGGCAATCATATACAGTGTAAAATTGTTCATCAGAAGGATCGGCACAGTAAACACCAGATACCTGCTTAAATATTCCACACAGTATCCTTCCACATCGGCGGAAAGATTCATGCCCGCAAAGATATGGTCCATCGCCGCATACCCGACCATGCACATGACAAGCCCCACAATGACATTCACCAAAATAAGAAAGGTAAAATCTTCCTTCGCCTCATCCGCCTTCTGTTCTCCCATCTTCTTCATGATCACTGCGCTGCCGCCTGTGGCCAACATAGTGGAAATGGCTGTGACAAGCTGAATCATGGGCGCTGTCAGGTTAATGGCGGAAAGCGCGTTGGTACCGATCAGATTTGAGACAAACAGGCCGTCAACCATCGTATAAAAAGACATGAATACCGTCATTGCGATCGTCGGTACGGCAAACTTGAATATATTTTTCAATGTAACTGGTTTTTCGTAAACATTTGCATTCTCCATAAATTTCCTCCATTCTACTTGTATTCGCTCTCTGTGTATGATATCGTAAACCGTACAGTAACTGTTTGGTCAACGCCTTATTATTTGATAGGAGACAGCCATGAATAAAAAGGACAAGCTTCTCACAATCGGCCAATTTGCGGCCATGCACGGCATCAATAAAAAAACGTTGATGTGGTACGATGAAATCGGCCTCTTCAAACCGGCTGCCATCAATCCCGAAAACGGATATCGTTTCTACAATTACCATCAAAGCCCTGTTTTGGAAACTATCCTTCTGCTGCGTGAATTGGACGTGTCCATAGGCGAAATCCATGATTTCATGAAAAACCGTTCCGCCGAAAACCTGAAATGCCTTTTGGAGGAAAGGATCGCTGATCTCGACATGCAGATCTCCCATCTGCAGGCAGTCCGCAAAACGCTGTGCACGCATCATCAGAATATGAACACCCTGTTGACCATGGACTTATCCGAAATCAGCATAATCGAAAAGGAAGCCTGCTGTCTGGTCACCGTAGACATAAACCAACATACCTCCTTTGAGCAGGAGGTGGAGTTAATTACCTCCGAAACCGAAAAATACCGGCTCGGCCGTCTCCATGAGGCATCCTACGGTTCCATGATCTCCGTGGACAGCCTGCTTTACGGCCATTTTGACGATTATTCCAAACTGTTTATCGAAATCCCTTTTCTCTCCTACTGCGACGATTTGCACACCATGCCCGGTGGAAAATATCTGCGCGCTTTCCACAAGGGAAGTTGGGATGGCATCCCCAAACGGTATCGGGAAATCTTTGACTACGCTGCTTCCCATGATCTGACGCTCCATGGCTTTTCCTACGAAAGGGGCATCAATGAAAATGTGATTGACCGCATTGAGGATTATATCGTGCAGATCGAGATTCCCGTAAAACCCTGAACGGTTTCCACGGGAATCCATTTTTCAGATTTTATCAGCAACCGCCCGGAAAAACGCCACGTGCTTAAGCTCATATCCCTTTTCCATAAAATTCGGATCTGCCCCCGTCTTTACGATAATGACCTGTTTGGAGGGATTTACATAGATCCATTGTCCATAGACGCCAATCGCCATAAACTCCCCTTCTTGTCCATCCGGCATCCACCACTGATAGCCGTATCCGATCGCGTTGTAGGCATCGTAATTTGATCCCGGTTTTGAATAGTCCGCACTCATATCCAGACTGTCTCTGATCCATTCCCTGGACAGAATCTGCTCTCCGTTGTAATTTCCCTCTTTCAAATACAGTCTGGCAAAACGGGCATAATCCCGAAGCGACACGCTCAATCCTCCCATCGCCAACTCCCTGCCATTGCTCAATGTCCAATGGGCATCGCGCTCCGTACCAATCCGTTTCCACAATGTTTTTTCCATGTACTCCGCAAGACTGTATCCTGTGGCATTGGTGATGATCTGCCCTAAAATTTCCGTATTAATACTCTGATATCTTCGGTAAGAAAAAGGCGGTTCTTTTACCCCATATCCTGCTATGATCTTCATGGCCGGAATCCCAAGAAGGGTGCGCAGCGAAAATTTGCTCATATCCTTCCGATACAGCAGCCCCCATCAAAGCGGATACGAAAGACTTTCCCATGGAATTTGAAGAAAACAGGGTATTTTCATCTCCTCCGCAAAAATACTTTTCATACTTGATCACATCATCCTTCAGAACAATCATGGCAGTGGTCACCGTGTCTTCCATAAAATTTTCACATGGATAAAATCTACCCTCAAAGGTAAAACCCTCCGCCAATACAACATTTCTTTCCTTTTGAAACGGAAAAACATCGTTTCCGCTGTTTATTATTTTCGTGGGCTGTATTTCCGGGGTGTGCTGAAAGGTATGAACCAGATTTCTTTCCTGAAAGCTGTTCAGGGATGTATAGAGCATCTTTATCCTTTTTCTGAAAGAAAACCCCACAACCCCGACTGCGGCCGCCGTACCGGCCAGTATCATACTTGTTTTTTTCATATCGTTTCCTCCTTTTCCTTTCTTCCTACAAGCATAAACCGTACAGTAACTGTACGGTCAAGAGTTTTTTTACAAAAAAAGAGACTGCTCTTCGCAATCCCTTTTTCGGTATGTTCCAATCCTGTTTTTTCTTCTATACTCTGTCCCAGATACGTGATGCCATTTACACCTCCACAATGTGTATCTGCCATGCCTGAAACTCTTCCAGAGCTTCCGGAATGACCAATCCGCACTGTCTTAGCGCCGCACCGGTAACGGTCTCCCCCTCATGATACCCGTAGGGCAGACATTGTAGAAATTTCTCCCTCATCTCCTCCGGCAGCTGTGTCATCCCCTCCATGTTCAGGCACATCCGGTAATACACCTCCTGGCAAAGTCCCTGTACCTTCACCGTGACAGGCGCGGCATTGCCTTCCACATGATGATAGACCGCGGTCACCAACGCTTCCTTTCCTTTCGGGTCCGCCGTCTCCCAGACCGTACACTGTCTGTCCGAGGGAGCCCGCAGACGGTAGTATTCGCCCGACTGGATCAAGTCATAGTGGGCCTTAAACCAGTGAATCTGTCGTTTTACTTCCTCTCCCTCCGCCTCCGGTATCTTTGTAATGTCCAACTCATATCCAAACGTTCCCGCCATGGCCACAGAGCCTCTGGTCGCAAAAGGAACAATTCTTGCGGTCTGGTGATTGGGCACCGCAGAAACATGTGCTCCCATGGCAGATATCGGATAGCCGAAGGAAGTGCCATACTGGATGGAAAGTCTCGCTATGGCATCCGAGTTATCACTGCACCAAATCTGTGGCGTGTAATACAACATACCTGCATCAAAGCGCCCGCCGCCGCCACTGCATCCCTCAAACAAAATGCGGGGGAATTTCTCCGTCAACGTCTCCAAAACCCGATACAGCCCTAACACATATCGGTGGGCAAACTCTCCCTGGCTTTGCGCCTCTAGCGCCATACTGTATTTATCACAGATGCTTCTGTTAAAGTCCCACTTGACATAGGTGACCGGCGTTTCCTCAAAAATGGTGGACATCCGCCCTATGATGTAATCCTGTACATCCGCTCTGGAAAAATCAAGTACCAATTGATTTCTACTGAGGTCCGGTTGTCTCCCCGGCACCGCGACCGCCCAATCAGGATGCGCCCGATACAAGTCACTGTCCTCGGAAACAGCCTCCGGCTCAAACCAGAGCCCAAACTGCATGCCGCACTCCACAATCCGATCCGCCAATTCCTTCAACGTACATCCAAGCTTCTTTTCATTGGGATACCAGTCGCCCAGACCAGAATTGTCATCGTCCCGTTTTCCAAACCAACCGTCGTCAAGCACAAAGAGCTCTATCCCCAGTCCCGCCGCCTTTCTGGCCATCTGCACCAACTGCTCCCCGCTAAACTGAAAATAAGTGGCTTCCCAGTTATTGATGAGCACGGGCCGACGCTTTTCCTTCCATTCCCCACGGCAGATATTTTTCCTGATGGTCCTGTGCAGATTTCGGCTGAGTGTGCCAAACCCTGCCCCGCTGTATGTCATCATAACCTCCGGCGTGTCAAAAGCTTCTCCCGGCCGAAGGTTCCACGCGAAATTATCGGGATGAATGCCGCAGATCACTCTGGTCTGATCCACCTGATCCTTTTCCGCCTCCATCTGGAACTCCCCGCTGTAAAGGAAAGAAAAACCGTAGCAGCTCCCCTTTTCCTCATCTGCATTTTTCTCACAGACAATCGCGAAGGGATTATAATGGTGACTGGATGTGCCGCGCACACTGCCGACGGCATGGATCCCATGCGTCAATTCGTCTCTCTGTATGTTTCTCTCCATGACATGTCTGCCATAGAAGGTAAGCCATTCGTAATCGCCGTCCAAAAAGTCCAGATTCATACTGGCCGCTTTCTGCAATAGGATCCCGTCATCTCCCCGGTTTATAATCTTAACAGCGCGGGTGATGATATCGTTCTCCTCCAACACGCCATACAGAAGATGTATCTCCACTTTTGATGCGGCATCCTCCAAAATAACTTCCAGTGTGTCCGCTTCCTCTTCTAACGCGTATACCGCCGGAAGTCCCGGAATGGCATACTTGCCTTTTCTGATCCGGTAATCCTGAAAGCGCAGCTGCACCGCCTGACTGCCGTCCCCATTCTGTACTTTTAATGCGCTGATCCGATAGTCTCCCGTTCCATAGCAGCTATACTCCTGCGGAAGAACATCCAAAGAGTATTCTTTGCGTTTCCCCATCCCATAGGGATTTCCCGAAAACCCTCTGTTTCTTCCGCAGATTATATATGATTTATCCGTGTGATCCGTCCGCTCTCCATAATACACGTGAAGCAAAGTACCAAAGGCATCGGCTTTCATCTGATACGTGGTATTTTTCGTGTGCAGTGTAAACAAACCATTTTTTCCATCTGCTATGATCGCCATTCAGATTCTCCTTCAAGTTGATTGTGCAAGCGTAAACTGATCCACCAACTCTTTCAAACATGTTGCCTCCGCCGAAAGCTCCTCGCTTGCAGCAGCGCTTTCCTCCGCTGTAGCGCTGTTAGTCTGTACCACAATCGAGATCTGATTGATTCCCTCGGCGATCTGCTCCACCGCCTCAGACTGCTCGTTGGATACCGCAGCAATCTCGTCAATCGCCTCAACCACCGTTTGAATGCTGTTTACAACATCAAGCAACACATCCGCCGTGTTCCTTGCAATTTCCGTACCGATATGTACCGCGTCCGTAGAGTTTTCAATCAACTCCGAAGTAGTCTTGGCTGCCGCCGCCGATTTGCCCGCCAGATTGCGAACCTCCTCCGCGACAACGGCAAACCCCTTGCCTGCGGTGCCTGCCCTCGCCGCCTCCACGGCCGCATTTAAGGCAAGAATATTTGTCTGGAACGCGATATCGTCTATGGTCTTTAAAATCTTCTCAATCTCATCGGAGCTTTCCTGAATCCGCTCCATGGCATTCACCAGATTCTGCATCTTCTGGTTGCAAAGAAGTACATCTTCGCCGGTCTGATGGGTCTGGCCACGGGCATCCAAAGCGCCCTTTGCCGTATTTTTCACTTGTTCTGAAATAACGCTGATCCGCGAAGCAAGTTCCTCCACCGAACTGGCCTGCTCTGTGGTGCCCTGCCCTAACATCTGCGCGCTTGCAGACAACTGATTGCTGGCATCAGACACCTCTCCCGCAGAATGATTGACCTGACGCATGGCGCTGCTCAACGCCTCCTTCATATTGCGCATGGAGAGCAAAATACTCCGGAAACTGCCGACATAGACATCCTCATGTTCGGTGCGGACATTCAAATTCTGATTTGCCATCTCATTAAGCAAATACCCGATATCATTGATCACCGTGCGCAGCCCTTCCACCAGGGAGGCTGTAGATCTGGCAAGCATGCCCGTCTCATCCCTGCTGGTAATTTTGGGCACCGGCGTTTCCAAATCACCCTCCACAAGCAGCCTCATGCGATCTGCACAGGCCCTCATCGGTTTACTGATCCTTGTAGCCAATACCAATGCTATGATAATGGATACCAACATGGCGATAAGAATCACTGCAATATTAACCACCATCGCATCCCGCGTGGAAGCCAGATAATTCAACTGCGGCGCAGTCACTGCAATGCTCCATCCATCCGTATCCTCCACAGGCGCATAGGCGGCAAACATTGGTGTCTCTCCACTTGTATAACTTCCAAATCCGGTTTTTCCCTGACGCATTTCGGCGTGTATCGCCGCCAGCTCTGCCAACGTCGAATCGCTCTTAGACTCCGTCTCTATATTCTGAACCGTGATCGTCTCAAGGGTAATGTCGGCAATCGTATCACCGGATTTATTAATCATGTAAGCCCTGCTGTTTTCACCAATCTGAATCACCGATACGATATCATTCAAAAAAGTCTCGCGCGGAACAAAATACACCACGCCGACAATGGATTTCCCATAATTCTCCTCGGCATATAAAGGCGCTGCCACCATGATGGATAATTCCCCTGTGATCTTACTGATCAGCGGCTCCGATACATAGATATTGCCCTGCATGGCCTGCTGTACATATTCCCGGTCAGAATAGTCCTTCCCGTCAAAAATGCTGATGCCGTCCATGCCAATGATATTTCCCCTCTGGAACCCGTGCATGGCAACGCGGTCGTCAATGATAGCCCGCTTCTCCTCCACCGGAACATCCGCATCTGCCAACTCCGGAATACACCCAATCTCCATGACAGCATTCTTGTAAGCCGTCAGCTCCTGCTGTGCGCGGCCTGCCGCCAAAATAGCAGTCTCTGTCATCATCTGCTCCACTGTGGCCATAGTGCTGTTGTAGTTCAGCAAAACGGCAAAAGAACCGGATGCAATCAGGCTGACCAGCACAGTTAAAATGAGACATAAAGTAATTTTTGTTCGAATACTTTTCATTTCGTCCATCCCCCGCTAACATAAGTGAAATATAAGATATCGTGGACCAATTATCCTTTTATTTCCACCGACATCAATCCTATTATAAAATCTTCATTTCTCCCTTGTCAACCACCTTCAAATATAGTCTTTGCGAAAGTGAATCTCAGACAAAATTCCTGTCTCAAGATATTTATAAAAAATACCCGTCGCAACACTTTTTCCCCGTCCTCTGTCCGCAATGACTTGAATCGAACGCCTGGGAAGCGTGGCATTTAGGGGAATCTGTACCAGCTCTCCATCCTGAATCAGAGGCGCTGCCATCTGTTTGGGCACAAAGCCCATACCAAAATTATTTTTGAGAAGTGGCAGCATCAGATCTGAGGTTGCCACCTCTATGTCAAGTTCCATATCCACCTTGTGTCCCACAAAGAAATTTTTATACAGTTCGTAAGTTACCGTCTCTCTGCCAAGTCCCACCAGCGGATACGCCTTTAACGCCTTTACTTCCATGGGTTCTCCACACAAATCTGCATATGCCGTCCCGCCTACCAGAATTTCTTCAAAATCCAATACCTTTAAGCAGGACACGGTTTTTGGCACCTCAAAAGGCGAAGTAATCACTGCAAAGTCCAGTTCGCCATTCAAAAGGTGCCGGATCGTCTCAAGAGTCGTCCGATTATGAATCTTGATTCTGATAGCCGGGTATTCCTTTTTAAAGCCGCGCAGCACCTGCAGCAAAAAAAGATGAAGCGCCGTCTCCGTCGCCCCGATCTCTATCGTACCGCTCTTCCTCGCATCCTTCCCGCAGATTTCCTCCTGCCCGTCCAGGATATTTCTGTATGCAATCGCCACATGGGAATACAGACGTTCCCCCTCCTCTGTCAGACTGACTCCCCTTGCCCCACGGATAAATAACTTACAGTTTAGCTGTTCTTCCAGAAGTTTCATGATCCGTGTCACATTAGGCTGGTTGCTCCCAAGCGCAGCAGCCGCCTTCGTAATATTTCCGTATTTCGCCACAAAATAAAAGATTTTATAATACTCGAAATTTATATCCATATCTTTTTTACATGCCTTTCATGTATTATATATATTTTTCATATTTTATCAAGGGTATTATAATACATTTTTAGACAGGAGTAAATCACAGAAGGGATATGATATGATGAACAAAGATTTGACAGAAGGAAAAGCGGAATCCGTACTCTGGCAGTTTTGCCTTCCGCTGTTTGGCAGCATCATTTTTCAACAGTTATACAACATAGCGGATTCTCTTGTGGCCGGGAAATTTATCGGTGAAAACGCGCTTGCCGCCGTAGGAAACAGCTATGAAATCACCCTGATTTTTATCGCCTTTGCCTTCGGCTGTAATATCGGCTGCTCCGTCATCGTCTCACAGCTCTTTGGCGCAAAGGATTACGGGCGATTAAAAACCGCGGTAACCACTGCCTGCATTTTCAGCGCAGCGCTCTGCGGCTTATTAATGCTCATCGGTATATTGGCCTGCGGTCCCCTGCTTTCCTTAATCCATACGCCACAGGAAGTTTTCGCAGACTCTAAACTCTATCTGGACATTTATGTGTGGGGTCTTCCCTTCGTTTTTTTCTATAATATTGCTACCGGTATCTTCTCTGCCCTTGGAGACTCCAGGACCCCCTTTTATTTCCTTGCCGTCTCCTCCACCGCAAATATCGCCGTGGATATCTTATTTGTAAAAGCGTTTCATATGGGCGTCGCAGGCGTGGCGTGGGCTACCTTTCTCTGTCAGGGTGTAAGCTGCCTGTTGGCTGTCCTCACAGTTTGGAGCCGCATGAAAAAAATCGAGACGACGAAAAAATCCGCCCTTTTTGACCTAGATATTCTAAAAAAGATTGCAGTCATCGCCGTCCCCAGCATCCTGCAGCAAAGTTTTATCTCCATCGGCAATATTCTGATTCAGAGCGTAATCAACGGTTTCGGCCCCTCCGTCATGGCGGGGTATTCCGCCGCTGTCAAGCTAAACAATATGGTGATTACCTCCTTCACCACCATCGGAAACGGCATCTCGAATTTTTCCGCCCAAAATCTGGGTGCGCATAAATTTGGCCGGATTAAGGAAGGCTTTCGCGCCGGTCTGAAAATGGTATGGTGTCTGTGTATTCCCTTCTGCCTGATCTATCTTTTCCTCGGCAAATATCTTCTGCTTTTGTTTATGGAGCGAAACGCCGCCGCTGCCCTGCAGACAGGCAGACAGTTTCTCTGGATTTTATCGCCCTTCTATTTCGTTGTATCCGCTAAATTAGTGGCCGACGGCATTTTACGCGGGGTCAGCGCCATGAAGCAGTTCATGGCCGGCACTTTCACCGACCTGATTCTGCGTGTGGTTCTGGCCTTTGTCCTCTCCGGCTTGACCGGCTCTGCGTTGGGGATCTGGTGCGCCTGGCCGATCGGATGGAGTATCGCTATGGTGATGTCGGTCTGCTTTTACAGACAGGTGGTGGAAAAGCACAAAGCATAACTTCCTCCACGCCAAACGCCCTTCACCGATTCATCCCATCCACAACCTCCGCCGGCTTCACCGTCATCTCCACCCACGCAGGAATAAATCCGCTCTTCACGGCGTTTCGCACCGACGGAATATTGGACCATGCGGAGCAGTAAAAAGGCACCTTTCCCCTCTCCAGGATTTCCGCCGCCAGCTTTCCTGTGATGGAAGCTGCGATTCCTTTTCTTCTGTATGCCGGCAGTACGTCAACGCCGATCTGCCACATGGTATCGCAGTCAGCGGAAGCGCCCGCAAGCCCGATCAGTTTTCCGTCATCATACGCGCCAATTCCCAGAACGTCCCTCTCTCTTCTGTCCTCGCACAGCGCATTGCCCCACTCCGGCTGATAGAGCTCCCCGAAATCCTCCTGCGTCAGAATTTTCGTCTCATACGCACAGGGCAATGCCTGAACCTTGTCCACATCCGGAAGATAGTATTCCGCCATAAAGCATACTTTCTGTCCCATCGGCTGTAACCGCTCACTCAACCAGTTTAGATTGGGTGTCTCGAAACAGTGATAGAACGTAAATTTGTGGATATACTCTTCTACGATTTCCCGGTACTCTTCCTTCACCGAAGCCACGATATGATTGCCGTAGGAAACCATATTGCAGGTGATCGGCTCCTTATAATAGGCCCGCGCCTTCGGCCCTACACCGGATGATACGATCACGGGCTCATCACGCAAAAAATCCTCCGCTTTGCAGTTGATATCCCGTGCCGACTGTCGCATTGCAATTTGAAGGATTTCTCTGTTTGTCATAACTTTTACTCCTTAAAAAATCGTTCCGGGCGGCCTGTCACCCCTTTTTTACGGCCACCTTCAAGCCTCTCAAATATGCCTTCTGCTCCGCCGTAATGCGGTTGCTCTCAATGGCCTTCTGGATCGCCTTATTGTGTGTCCACGGGGCAAGCCGCACCTCTTCGATATAGGGCAGCGCCGCCTCATACTGTTTTGCCAGCGCCGTGGCAAAATACCATGCGGACATCATATTGATATAGTATTCCTCCGAGCGAACCGCAGAAACCATCTCCAGATAAGCCGTATCAAAATCCGCATCCAGAAAATGTTCCATCAGCATACCAATGGCAAACCGCACCGTATACGTCTGATCAGAGATAATCCACTCCCTGATATAAGGTAACAGCTCCGGTCTGTGCTTCTTAAACACTTTCGGGGATAACTGGTCGCAGGTGGCCCAGTTATCTATGAACGGCAAAAACGCGGTAAGCTCCGCCATGCACTGTGCAAAATCCTTTCTCTCGGAAATGACAAAGGCGTGCAGTTGATTCTCGTCGAAATAGGTATGGGGAAGCGTCTTCAAAAATACGCTTATATCCTCCCTTTTTGCCATCTGCCTTGCCATTTTCCGAAGCTTTGGCGTGCGCACGCCGATCATGGAACCCTCCGCCAGATTCGGAATAAGCTTTTCCTGAAAATCGCGGTAGGCCGTGTCCTGTAATGCAAACAATTCCTTTTGTATCTCTTCAATCATGCCTGATCCTCCTCATTCCACCGTAATCCTTCCCTGCGGGCTCTCATATTCCTTCCCAATCACTCCGCCAAGGCTGTCAATGTAATCAATCAGCACCTGATAATCCGGCTTTCCATCGTCAGTTAGAAGCACATGATCCACAAATAAATTCAAGCCATCGCCCTGCAAGATTTCTACCTCCTTCACCCTGCGGTTTTCCACCATCTGTTCCAGAGAATCTTTTCCGATCTGGAACAGAACACCCTCCTGCGCCGTATCCTCCGTCTGCTTTTCCTCTGTATTCCGCGTTTTTTCCTTTTATCCACCGCGCGCACTCCGTCACCACCATAACGGTCTCCACATAGGTATAGGGGATCAAAAAAGCCATAACTTCCCGTCTCTCCGGTGTCTCAAAGAGATTGGACATGATATAATCCACCTTGCCTGATACGCTGCCTGTCCCTATCTTTCCATCCTATCTGCATACACTCACTATTTTATACTATCTTTTGAACCTTAAATTTGCAAGACTCCTGTAAAAAACTATGGAAAAATGACCATACTCTATAGAAAAAGGAAGGCATACTCAGACAGTTATGGATATTTTTGACACTTTGAAACTGGCCGGAGGCTTAAGCCTCTTTCTTTTCGGCATGAACGTGATGAGTGAAGCCCTTGAGCGGCGCGCCGAAGGGAGCTTGAAACGGCTCCTTGCCAGGCTGACCCAAAATAAAACCGTCGGCTTTCTGACCGGGTTACTCGTCACCGCCGTGATACAAAGCTCCTCTGCGGCTACCGTGATGGTGGTCGGTTTCGTCAATTCCGGCGTGATGACGTTAAAGCAGGCCATCAATGTCATTATGGGCGCGAATGTGGGCACCACCATCACCGCATGGCTTTTAAGCCTAAGCGGCATTTCTAGCGATAACCTTTTTATTCGCATGTTAAAACCAACCTCCTTTACGCCCATTTTGGCAACGGCAGGCATCCTTCTTTTCCTATTCGGAAAAAACAGCAATAAAAAGGATTCCGGCACCATACTGCTTGGCTTCTCCACTCTCATGTTCGGCATGGACGCCATGTCCGGCTCCGTGGCCGGCCTCGCCGATGTACCGGCCTTCCAACAGATGTTTATCCTGTTTCAAAATCCGCTTCTTGGCATTCTCGTTGGAGCTGTTCTCACGGCGGTAATCCAGTCAAGCTCAGCCTCCGTCGGCATTTTGCAGGCTCTCGCCTCCACGGGGCAAGTCTCCTATGGCGCGGCCATGCCGATTATTATGGGTCAGAATATCGGCACCTGCGCAACGGCGATTCTCTCCTCCTTCGGCGCTACAAAAAATGCAAAACGGGCGGCGGTTGTCCATCTGTCCTTTAACATTCTGGGAACGGCGATCCTGCTCCTCGCCTTTCTGCCCGTATCCATGTTTCTGAAACCACCGCTCTTAGATCAACCGGCTACCTTATTTGGCATTGCGCTCACCCACTCTGCTTTTAATATCGTGTGCACACTTTTGCTTCTCCCCACCTCCGCTCTGTTGGAAAGACTGGCTGTCAGGCTTGTGCCGGACTCCGGAAAGGAAACGGCTGCCTCCGAGTTGGACGAGCGTCTCCTCGCCACGCCCCATATCGCTCTCGACAGATGCTATACGTTGGTTCAGGAAATGGCGGAAATTTCCACAAACTCCCTGAAAAGCGGAATAGAACTTTTGGCATGGTACGACAAGCAGGCCGCAAAAAAAGTGCGGGCCGCAGAGGAAAAATGCGATCACTATGAAGATATATTGGGCACCTACCTTGTAAAATTGAGCAGCTACCAGATGAGCGATGCGGACAGCGGAAATGTCTCCATGATGTTAAAGGTGATCGGTGATCTGGAACGGATTTCAGACCACAGCATCCATATTCTGGAATCCGCCGAAGAATTGCGTGAGAAGAAAATTCAATTTACAGAAGAAGCGCAAAAAGAGTTGGCTGTGCTTTGCAGCGCCGTATCAGAAATCATGACCCTTGCCTGCACGGCATTCGTAAAAAATGATCTGGATCTGTCCATGAACATTGAACCCCTGGAACAGGTGATCGACGATTTGAAGGAAGAAATGCGAAACGCCCATGTCCTTCGCCTGAAAGACGGTGTCTGTTCTATAGAGACGGGCTTTATCTGGTTGGATCTCCTCACCAGTCTGGAAAGGGCGGCGGATCACTGTTCCAACATCGCAATTTGTATTGTGGATGCCTCAAAAAACAATATGAATCTGCACCGTTCCCTTTCCGTCATGAAAGAGGAAAGCCCTTATTATAAAAAACAGTACGCATTCTACTCAAAAAAATATACACTGTCAAAGACTACCGGATAAAATTCGTCCTCTCAAAAGGTTCCTTCTCCGGCAGGCCGTATTTTTCCCTGCCAAGCGCGATGCTCTTCATCAGGAATGTCATATTTCTCGCAAGCGTCCGCATAGTCTGTAAGCCTTCCGCATCCTGCGCGGCCTCTCCCTGTACCCTGCCGTGTACGCTGTTCCAATATTGGCTCGATGCCACAGGCATATTAGAAATCAAAAAATACTTGTTCAGTTCGTCAAAGGTGGCCGACAGGCCGCCACGTCTCGCGACAACGACACTGGCGCCCACCTTCATGCTCTTGTCAAAGGGCGCGCTGTAAAACAGTCTGTCCAGAAAAGAAATCAGCGTACCGTTTGCGGACGCATAGTAAACCGGGGAGGCGATCACAAGCCCATCGCAGGCCTCAAACTTAGGCTGTGTTTCATTTACCATATCGTCAAATACACATTTCCCTTTTTCAGAACAAGTCCCACAGGCGATGCAACCGCGGATATCCTTATTGCCGATCTGTATGGTCTCCGCTTCGACCCCCTCCGCAGCAAAAATTTTTTCCATCTCCCGCAGGGCAACCGCCGTGTTGCCATCCACCCGCGGGCTTCCGTTTACCATAAGCACTTTCATAGATACACTCCTCCTTTTTGCATTTCACCTTGTACATCCTGTCAAAATCCACTATAATCATTATGACAAAAAAGGACTGTCACGTCCAGAAAAATAATGGAGAAACTATGATTACGCAGGAAATACGCACCATTGACGAATTGTTACAATTTGTAAACAGTCTCTATGAAAAGCACGGCGTGCGGCTCTGGTATCGGGGTGAGGAAAACGCGTCCCTGACGCTGATTCCCTCCATCCAACGCAGTAAAAAGCGGCTCGATGCCGAGCGGTATATCACCAACGACTTCTATACCCGTGCCAGACAAATCATAGACCATCCCCCTGCCAAACACAACTACGCAGGATGGGTGTCTTTGATGCAGCACTACGGCCTTCCCACAAGGATGCTAGACTGGAGCCAGTCTCCCCTGATCGCGGTATTTTTCGCCACGGAGACTTATCGGGAGCTGCCGGACACAGACGGCTGCGTCTGGGTGCTTGCGCCGGGTCTATTGAATGAAAAAGAGGGCTTCGGTGATTGTATCTATCCGATTGATGCCGACACCACGCAGGAAATGCTGCTGCCGGCTTTTAAACATGCCCATCACAACCACGAACTGGCCAACCGGATTCTGGCATGCAGCTCCACGGAAAACAATCTGCGGATGTACTCCCAGCACTCCAACTTCACCGTGCATAACTCACTGAAGCATCTGGAAGACATCTGCGACGAAGACATGCTCTATAAAATTATCATTCCAGGCAAACGGAAAAAATACTTTAGCGATAGTCTGCGGGTTCTGGGTATCACGGAAAGCTTCGTCTATCCTGATCTGGATCATATTTCGGCCGATCTGCGGGACGAATATGGAATCTGACCCTTGCGAGATCCGTTTTTCGGACTCGGGAAAGGAAAAAAATGAAAGTTACACTCTCACACCTTACCAAAATCTTCCCCGGCAGGGGCCGGGGCAATAAAAAGAAAGAAGATGTCATTGCCGTAAACGACTTTACTTTTGAAATTCCCGACGGGAAACTGGTGGGGCTTTTAGGCCCTTCCGGCTGTGGAAAGAGCACCACCCTAAATCTAATCTGCGGCCTGCAGAAACCCACCGAGGGACAGATCTTCTTCGATGAAGAGGATGTAACCCAGCTTACGCCGCAAAAGCGTGGTGTCGGCATGGTGTTTCAAAATTATGCCCTCTATCCGCATTTAAATGTAGAGCAAAATATCCGTTTTCCTCTGGAAAATTTGAAGGGCGCAGACAAACTTTCAAAAGAAGAAATGCGCGCCCGCGTGAAGGAAGCCGCCGGATTGGTACAGATAGACGAATTGTTGGATCGAAAACCGGCGGAGCTCTCCGGCGGACAGCAGCAGCGCGTGGCCATCGCAAGAGCGCTTGTCAAACTTCCCCTGGTACTTCTTTTGGACGAGCCCCTCTCCAATCTGGATGCGAGACTCCGTCTCCAGACCCGGGAAGAGATCCGGCGCATCCAAAAAGAGACCGGCATCACCACCATCTTTGTAACCCACGATCAGGATGAGGCCATGAGCATCTCCGACCTTATCGTGGTCATGAAGGACGGTGTCGTACAACAGATCGGAAAGCCGCAGGAAGTCTATGACAATCCTGCCAATCTGTTTGTGGCAAAGTTCCTTGGAACGCCGCCCATCAATCTTTTTGACGGCCGAATACAAGACAATGCCCTTCTGATCGGAGAAGAAAAAGTGTTTACCCTGAAAGATGCCCCCAATCAGCCGGTACATGTGGGCATCCGCCCGGAGGGCTTCACTCTCTCAAAAGACGGCGTGCTCTCCTGTCACTTAAGCAGGCCGGAGGTGATGGGACGGGATATCAGCATTGTCTCCACCCACCCCGCATCGCAAAATCCCGTCGTCCGCTCCATCGTGGACGCGGAGAGCTGCGAACATCTTTCGGGTGATACCGTGCGGTTTTCCTTAAATCCGAGAAAAGTATTTCTCTTTGCAAGTGAAACCGGAAACCGCATTCCTTTTGAAACCTTGTAAAAGAAAGGAAAGAGGGAATTTTCAATGGAAAAACAAAATCAAAAAGGATGGCTTTATCTCCTTCCCGCCCTCCTGTTTTTAGGTATTTTCATGGTCTATCCGCTGTTCGACGTGTTCGTCTACTCCTTCGAGGAGGGATACAATTCCGCCTCCCAGACTTTTTACGGCATCGGCGGCTACAACTATTCCTATGTCCTGCATGATGCCTATTTCCTGCAGGCGCTAAAAAACACTTTTATTCTGGTGATTATTACCGTGCCGCTCTCCACCGGACTGGCGCTTTTCATATCCGTGGCTTTAAACAGCATCAAGCCTTTGCGGGAACTGTTTCAGACGATTTTCTTTTTGCCCTATGTCACAAACACGCTGGCGGTGGGCCTTGTATTTATGATTCTCTTTAAAAAAACGCCCTACTCCGAAGGGCTGATCAATCTGTTAATCAACTGCTTCGGCGGCAGTTCCGTGGATTTTATTGACGGTCCCTACTGGGCCAAAATGTTTGTGCTCTGCTTTTACACGGTATGGATTGTCATGCCTTTTAAGATTTTGATTTTGACAAGCGCGCTGGCCGGCGTTAACCCCGTTTACTACAATGCCGCCAAAGTGGACGGCACGGGAAGGCTTCGGATGTTCTTTAAAATCACCCTGCCCATGATTTCCCCCATGCTCTTCTATCTGGTGATCACGGGATTTATCGGTGCCTTCAAGGCTTACAGCGATGCGGTGGCCCTGTTTGGCACAAACTTAAACGCCGCCGGCATGAACACCATCGTTGGCTATGTCTACGACATGCTATACCGGGACAGCGGCGGCTATCCCTCCTACGCATCGGCGGCGGCAATCATCCTGTTTGCCATCGTTTTGACCATAACCTGTATCAATTTGTTAGTCAGCAAAAAACACGTACATTACCACTAATCCGGCATCTGTTGTTTTGCCAAAAGAGGGATTTTCCTATGAAAAAAAATAAGGTTCTCACCATATTGATCTATCTGTTTCTCGGCTTCTGGGCACTGGTCGTACTGTTTCCTTTCTACTGGATGGTACTGACCTCCGTGAAGGATTACGCCGCCTATAACGCAGAGTATATTCCAAAATTTTTTACACTCTCTCCGACCATGCAAAATTATGCGGACGCTTTTACCACGGTCCCGCTTGGAAAATATCTCTTCAATACGCTTATTTTTACAGTGATCACCACGGCTCTCATGCTTGTTGTCATCACACTGGCGGCCTTCGCCTTCGCCAGGCTCCGGTTTGCAGGCCGCGGTCTGATCTTCACCCTGTTTCTGGCGCTGATGATGATTCCCACGGAACTGGTGGTCATCACGAATTTTACCACCATCACCAATCTGGAACTGCGCAACACCTTCACCGGGCTGATTCTCCCTTCCGTAACTTCGGTGTTTTACATTTATCTGCTCCGGGAAAATTTCGCCCAGATTCCGGACGAACTATACTATGCCGCCAAAGTGGACGGGACTTCGGATTTCAAATATCTGCGGCGGGTCATGATTCCCATCTGCCGCCCCACACTGGTCACCATCACGATTCTGAAAATGATCGAGTGTTGGAATTCCTATGTGTGGCCGCGGCTGATTACCGATGACTCCGATTATTATCTGGTTTCCAACGGCATTCAGGAAATTCGTGAAAATGGTTTCGGGCGGGCAAACATTCCCGCCATGATGGCGGCGGTGGTTGTCATTTCCCTGCCACTTATTATTCTGTTTCTCCTGTTTCGCAGGCAGATCATGTCTGGCGTTGCAAGAGGGGGAACGAAGGGCTGAGTGTTTTGCACAGACTGTTTCGGAAAGGATAAAAAATTGAAAAATAAGACCAGGAATAAAAAAATTCATATGAAATGGAAAAAGGCGCTGTCAGCGTTTTTCATCGGAACAGGCCTCCTTACCCTAAACGGCTGTCACGGCTCCAAAGCCCTGCCGGATTTTGAAGTGCCCGCAGAATTTGACACTTCAAGGAATTATGAGATCACCTTCTGGGCCAAAAACGACACCAACAAAAACCAGACGGATGTCTATAAAAAAGCCATCGCGGACTTTGAAACCCTCTATCCGAATATCAAAGTAAACATGAAACTCTACACCGACTATGGCAGAATCTTCAATGACGTGATCACCAACATTGCCACCGGCACCACGCCCAATGTGTGTATCACCTACCCGGACCATATCGCCACCTACATGACCGGAAAAAACACGGTGGTTCCTCTGGACGCGCTCTTTGCGGATGAAAAATACGGTCTGGGGGGCAGCGCGCTTCTCTATGACGGGCCCGCTCAGGAGGAAATCATTCCACAGTTTCTGTCGGAATGCGTGTTGGAGGGACAACACTATGCCCTTCCCTACATGCGCTCCACGGAATGCTGTTACATCAACAAAACTTATGTGGAAAAATTAGGCTACACCTTGCCCGATGTGCTGACCTGGGATTTTGTATGGGAAGTGTCGGAAGCCGCAACAGACAAAAATGCGGACGGTACCTTCGCCTTAAACGGCCAGAATGTGATGATCCCCTTTATCTATAAATCCACGGACAACATGATGATTCAGTCCCTGAGACAACAGGGGGCGGAGTATTCCACGCCGGAAGGCGATATCGGCCTTTTTAACGATACCACAAAGGCCCTTTTGTACGAGGTTGCAGACCATGTGGAGAGCGGCGCATTCTCCACGTTTAAGATTTCCAGTTATCCCGCCAATTTCTTGAATGCGGGACAATGTATTTTTGCCATCGACTCCACGGCGGGAGCCACCTGGATGGGCGCGGACGCGCCGCTTGCCGATATCAGCGAAGATGCCTTTGTGGACTTTGAGACAGAAATCCGTATGGTGCCCCAGTTTGACCCGGCCCATCCCCAGATGATTTCCCAGGGTCCCTCCGTCTGTGTCTTCAATAAAGTGGACCCGCAGGAAGTGTTGGCTTCCTGGCTTTTTACTCAGTATCTTCTGACCAACGACGTGCAGATCGGCTACGCCCAGACCGAAGGCTATCTGCCCGTCACGAAAAAAGCACAGGAATCTCCCGCCTATCAGGATTACCTTGCAAAAAGCGGAGAGGACAACAACACGCATTACGCAATAAAAATCGAAGCCTCCAGGCTTCTTCTTGACCATACCGGAGACACCTTTGTGACGCCTGTGTTTAACGGCTCTGCCTCCCTCAGAAATGCGGCCGGACAGCTCATTGAAAATGTGGCCACCTCCGTGAGGCGGCACGAGACGGTGGACGAGGCCTATATGGAACAGCTCTACGCGGATGTCATTTCACTCTACCGTCTCGATCAGAAAGATATCGCCACAAACGGCAAGCAGGAACTGGGCGCGCTGCCCGCCCCCGCTGTCCTTCTCCTCGCCGCGCTGGCGCTGTCCTGGTGTCTGATCCTGCTCTATGTATTGCAGGATTTTGTCAAAAAGAGAAAAAAACATTGATTTATCCGTCCGGTGTGGTATAATCGTCGCGTAGACGTAAACTCACATACGATGTAGCAATGAGGAGGATTTTTATGAAAAAGAAAATCGCATTAACCCTGGCACTGTCTCTTCTGTTATCTCTCACCGCTTGCGGTAAGGGCGGAGACGGCGGCGCCGACAAGAAGTCCGAAGGCGTTATGACCTACGCCGAGTACATGGATGCTGCTCTCGACAGCGAAGTTGTGATCGAGACCTATGTGCAGGCAAAGCAGTCCTGGTGGGAGGACAAGGCGACTCTCTACACCCAGGACAAGGACGGCGCATACTTTATTTACAACGCAGTCTGCTCCGAAGCTGACTATGCAAAACTGACCCCCGGCACCAAGATTAAGGTAACCGGCTACAAGACCGAGTGGTCCGGCGAGATTGAGGTCGCTGAGGGCGCGACGATCGAGATTGAAGACGGCAGTTTCACTGCTTCCGCAACGGATGTCACCGATCTGCTTGGCAAGGAGGAGGAACTGATCAAACATCAGAACCAGTTTGTTTCCTTCAAGGGCATGACCGTGGAGACCTATGAGAAGGACGGCCAGTCCTACGACTGCGCTTTTGTTTACAACGACGATAACTCCGGTTCCGCTGACTCCAACAGTGACCTGTACTTCAACGTATCTAAGGACGGTCAAACCTATACCTTCTGTGTGGAGTCTTATCTGTGCGACAGCAGCACCGACGTTTACAAGGCTGTAGAGAGCCTGAAGGTTGGCGATACGGTTGATATGGAAGGTTACCTGTACTGGTACAACGGTGCGAATCCGCATATCACTTCCGTGTCCGTAAAGTGAGGTAAATCCCTGCGGGATTAACCTCGTCTAATAGTATGATAGAAGATCAAAAAATCGCTGAAGTCTTATGGCCTCAGCGATTTTTTCATATCCCTTTCTTTTATCGAATCGCCAGATCTTAACAGCGCTTACTCCTGCAATTCAAACGTAACGTATACCGACTGCTCTCCTTCATATTTGGGCTCTTCCCCCGCTTCGACACAGGACATAATTTTGCTGCCCACTCTAATATCAACCGCCTGAGAAGTACGATCCGAATACTCAACCGTGCAGGTAATCACCGTGTTATCCAACATCTGCTGCATCCCCTGATTCATGTCCTCCAAACTCTTTCCCTCCCCCCAGAGCGCATCAAATATATCTTTGCTCACGGAACGGTTGTTACAAATATTAATCCACGTATACGTATCCGACTGTCTGCCATAGTCCAACGTGAAAGAGCGGTATAACACCGTTTCAAAAGGTCTGGAAGGCAGGCCGTCATTTTCCTCATTATAGTCTCCGCCAATCATCCCTGTGTTTAATTCGCCCTCATATAGCTGTCCGTCTACGATAATTGTTTCATTCTCCGGCTGTACGATCTGGAACGCCCCGTTATTAATACTGTAAGTGACCTTTTCAATATGATCGCCCACGCAGGTAAACGGCATACTGATACAATAATCCACTACACTGCCATCTATATCATCTCCCCCAAGCACCCATGAATTTGCTTTATCGGTGCTGAGCAGCGGAACCGGTTTCCCAACCGACAACTGTGCAGCTTGTTCCTCTTTCGTCTGCTCTTCACCGCTTTGTTTTTCATCCGCTTCGGCCGCTTTTACGTACAGCGTAAACATCTTATCAAACGCGGAAAGCTCTCCTGCGTCATTTTCCCCCGCTGTTTCCTGCGTTGAGATATCCGGTGCCCCCGAAGACGAGTCCACGCTTTCCATACCGGGATCATTTGGATTTCTCTCTGCTATTTCTAAATCTCCCATATTGCCGCGCCCCGATCTTACTGCAATCACATTTGCCGTTACAGCGATCACAGCGCATGCTGCCGCTGCCGCCATAATCCTGGTAACCTTCCGATTCCACTTTTTCATTGTACTTTTCCTTTCCGTAATAATGGTCGAAAAGGCTTCTTCCGCTTTATCCTGAACGATTTCCGGTATATCGACATCATATAAGAAAATATTCTTCTTCGCCATAAAATCTACACATTCCTTTCCGTTCCGTAATAGTCCCTTGCCAGTTTTTTCCTTGCCCTGTGCAGCCGGGTCTGTACCGTACTCTTGGAAATATTTAAAATCTTTGCGATTTCATCAATATGATATCCTTCACTGTAAAACAGCGTCATAACAATGCGATATTTTTCATCCAACAAGGCCAATGCTTCCTTCAATTCAAGATTGTACTCATCACACGCCGACGGTTCTTCATACTCTTCCAACTCCCCTAAATTCACCGTGGATTTTCTGATCTTATAACATTTATTAATCAGGATTCTCGTCATCCATGTTTTAAAATAGGGAATATGTCTCAGCGTATTTATTTTTTCCCAACAGACAAGTATCGTATCCTGAATCGCATCTGCAGCATCTTCATCATTCATCAAAATCGCCAACGCAACTCTATACATATCTTTCATGTACAATTGCATAAGTTCCGTAAAAGCATTCGGATCCCGCTTTTTCGCTTTTCTGACCAGATTATCAGTTTCTTTATCCTGCATAAAACCTTCCTCCTGTGCGCACAGTTGGTTGCAGACGATCCGGAGCGTCCTCCCTTTCGTCCACATACATTAGATATGAAATCCCAATAAAAAATCCCATAATTTTTGAAAAAAAATTGGAGCAGACAAAACGTCCGCCCCTGTTTTACTTTTTTACTTCTGTGCGCCGATCACCGCATACAGCCTCTTCAATTTTTCCTCATCCAGCTCTCTCGGCCCACCAAGCTGCGTTGTCCGATACAAAAGCTCCGCGTAAAACTCCACCGATTCCATCTTCATATAAGCGGCCTCTAACTCCCCCGCCCAAGTAAGCGCCCCGTGATGTTCCAAAAGAACCGCCTGATACTCCGCCAGATAAGGCTCGATGGCATCCGGAATCTCCGCCGTGGAGGGTGTCCCGTAAGGCGCAAGCGGTATTTTTCCAAAATTGACGATCACCTCCGGCATAATGGGGCTGTCAAGAGCCCTTCCCATCACCGCAAAGCTGGTGGCAAAAATCGGGTGGGCGTGCACCACCGCCTTGATATCAGGGCGTTTTTGGTAGACCCGCAGGTGCATTTTCACCTCAGAGGAGGGGCCAAACCCTTCCACCGCTTCCAGTACCTTCCCGGAAAGGTCTATTTTACACATCTGCTCCGGCTTCATAAATCCCTTGGAAACGCCGGTGGGCGTACAGAGAATCACATCCTCCGAAATCCTCACGGAAATGTTTCCGTCGTTGGCCGCCACCATGCGCCGCCCGTACATCCTTCTGCCGATCCCGCATATTTGTTCCCGAATTTCTTGTTCGTTGTGCATGATGTCCTCCTCTATACCGCCGCTGTAACTTCTTTCAGCCAGTCCAGTTCCTCCCCCGTAAACCAGGTAAAATAGGGAGACAGCGTTTCATAGACCGTTTTGTGGTAATCGTTTAGCAGCGTTTTCTCCTCTTCCGTCAACAGCCTGCCGTCAATGGCATCCCGGTCAAAGGGCACAAGGGTGAGCGGCTGCAGATACATAAACTGCCCGAAGTCGGTTTTTTCTCCCTTTCTGACCAGCACCAGATTCTCGTGACGGATGCCGTACTTTCCCGTCCTGTATAACCCCGGCTCGTTGGAAAGAATCATCCCCTCCTCCAAGGGCACGCAGGCCGTATCCCTGGTAAGCCGCCACCGGAAGCTCTGGGGCCCTTCATGCACGCTCAAAAGATAACCCACGCCGTGTCCCGTGCCGTGGTTGTAATCCAGCCCCGCCTGCCACAGCGGTTCTCTTGCCAGTACATCCAGATTCTGTCCGCAGACACCCTCCAAAAACCGGGCGGCTCCCAACCGCAGATGTCCTTTTAACACCAGCGTATAGTCCCTCTTTTCCTCCGCCGTAGGCTCCCCCAAAGCAATGGTTCTGGTGATATCTGTCGTACCCTCCAAATAATGGCCTCCCGTATCTGCAAGACAGAATCCCTGAGGCCCCATAACCACATCCGTCTCCGGTGTCGCCTCGTAGTGGACGATGGCCCCGTGAGCCCCATAGGCGATAATGGGATCAAAGCTTGGCCCAAGATAGCCGCCCATCCCGGAGCGAAGCTGCTCCAGTTTTCTGGCCGCGCTGATCTCCGTAATTTTCTCTTTTCCCACATGGGTTTTGAGCCAGTAAATAAATTTTGTCACCGCAAGCCCGTCCTTCAAATGGGCAGATCGTATTCCTGCTGTCTCCTGAGGCGTTTTCACCGCCTTTAACCGTTCAATGGGACTTTTCCCGTCGATCCGCTCCGCCCCCGCAGGAACCGCCTGTAACAGCCTGTAACTGACCTTTCTCTCATCTACAAGCAGTTTCGTCCCCGCAGGCAGCGTTGCGATCCTTTCTTCCATACTAGCATAGGGCTGCAAAGACACCCCCGCACTCACCAGTTTTTCCCGTATCTCCCCGGAAAACGCCTGTTCCTGCGCACACAGTATCGCACGCTCTTTTGTCAGCAGAAGATAGGCGAGAAAAACAGGGGTATTTTTCACATCATTTCCCCGTAAGTTGAGCAGCCATGCAATTTCGTCGAGGGCAGTCGTCAAAAAAGCGTCAGCCTTCTGTTTGTCCAACTTTTCCCGTACCTTCGCAAGTTTTTCCTCCCGGGAAAGACCCGCATAGTCCGTCGAAAGTTCCCACACCGACTCCGCAGAAAGAGCCGGTCTTTCCTTCCAGACAAGGCCCGCCAAATCTTCCTCTTCGTAAAAAGAAATCTGTTTTTTTTCCGTCTTTTCTTTCAGCTTTTTGACAAATGCGCCGGTCACACAGCGGCCATCAAAACCTATGATATCTCCCTCAGAGAGATTGTCCGCCAGATAATCAGACAGCGCGGGCACGCCCGGCTGGCCGCTTTTCATCAGAATTATGCCGCTGTCCTTAAGCTGGCTTTCCGCCTGTAAAAAATATCTGCCGTCCGTCCACAGCGCCGCCCTCTCTTCTTCCACCAACAACGTCCCCGCAGACCCTGTAAAGCCAGACAGATACTCTCTTGCCTTGAAATAATCGCCCACATATTCGGAGCTGTGAAAATCGTCCGTGGGAACAATATAGGCCGCAATGCTACGGCTGCGCATCTGTCTTCGGAGCGCCTGCAATCTCTCTGCCACCACCATCTCTTTCTCCCTTCCCCGCGCGCACCTTCGGATTACTCCAAAAGGCCCAAAGCAGTTCCATATCCATAAAAAGCCAGATCACCGGCTCACAAAATATCACCGCCATATATTGAAATCTGGGTATCAGAAAAGCCACAAACAGATATTTACCGATTAATTCAATCACACTGGAAACAATGGGCAGAATTTTATTGCCGATGCTCTGTAGGGCAAACCGGCTGGGATTTAACAGCGCAAGAATCATCAGACAGGGGGCAACCACCTGCAAATATAGCGCGCCGTTTTCGATCACCACCGCCTCCGAAGAACCGGACAGCAGCCGTACCATCGTCGGTGCAAGCGGAACCGTAAGCACTGTGATCGCCGCCGTCAAAACCGCGCCGCACAGATAGGAGTATTTAACCGCCCTGCGAATCCGCCCCATCTGTCCCGCGCCGTAGTTTTGCGCCACAAAAGTGCTGACTGTCTGACTGACCGCCATGTAAGGCATCATTAAAAACATGAACAGCTTTCTGGCCGCCACATGCCCCGCAATCACCAGATAACCCAAACTGTTAATGCCGGACTGTAAAACGGCAGACCCCGCATGGACAATACTGCTCATAATGGCCATGGAAAAACCCTGCGCCAACATTTCCTGATAGAGCTCCCTTTCCCAGATAAAATGCACCCTTTTCGGAATCAGTATCTCCGCCTTTTTTCCGATGTAAACCAGACAGGCAATCACCGATACCCCCTGCGCAATCACTGTGGCTGCCGCCGCTCCCTGTACGCCCATGGAAAGCCGGGTGATAAAGAAAAAATCCAATACAATATTTAGCAGTGATGACAGGATCAAAAAGAACAAAGGCATCACGCTGTTTCCTATGGCGCGCAGAAGTCCTGCACACAGATTATAGGCAAACATAACCCCTATAAACAATATAATCGTAAAAATATAGGCATATGCCTGATCCAAAATTTCCACGGGCGTATGTAAGATTTCCAAAAAAGGCCGGAGAATCAAACTGCCTCCCGCTGTGATGACCGCCGTAATGCTGATACCAATCACAACGGAAGCCGCCACTGATCTTTTTAAGTGATCTGTATCGCCGCTGCCAAAGCTTCTGGCCGTCACGATGGCAAGCCCGTTGCCAATCCCCAACGCAAAACCGACCAGAAGATCATAGACAGCCCCTGCCGCGCCCATGGCGGCAAGTGCCTCATCCCCCAACGTATGCCCGATAATCACCGTGTCCATGGTATTGTAAAGCTGTTGAAAAACGCCGGAAAAGAAAAGCGGAACCGCAAAAACGAGCATCGCTTTTAGGATCGGCCCGTGCAGCAAATCCACCTCAAATTTCTTCTGTGCCATGATTTTTATTCTGCCGTATTTTCCTCCGTCTTACTGTTCCGGCACCACCGCATAAAATTCAATCGGTTCGCTGCTCTCGTTTCTCAAGCTGTGGCTGTGCCCTTTGGGACAATAGTGACAGCTTCCGGCGGGCAGCGTCTCTTTCCCACCGTCATATAAAACCACACCCGTCCCCTCTAACATAAAAATGATCTCGCTGTTGGTCTCGTGGGTATGTACCCCAATCGTCGCTCCCGGCTCTAAAGAGCCCCGCATAATTTTGCAGGACTCGTCCGTATACATGCGTGTCTGAAACTGTTTCTCCCCGCCTTTAAAGTTGGGGATGATCTGTTCTTCGATGGTGTCAAAATTTAAAATCATAATCGCTGTCCTCCTGCTCCTAACTCTCCGGCTGCCAACAAACATATCAACAATTTTATTATATCGCTAACGCCAAATGTGTACAAACATAATTTTAGCACATCTTGAAAAGAAGCCACTTCCCCTTTACAAACCTTATCGTAAAAATAATTGCTCTGACAATCCAATCCACAAACATGCCAATCCACACTCCAGTAAGGCCCAGTTGAAACACCTTTACGAGAAAAATTCCCAGTGCCACACGGCACCCCCACATAATACTGACAGAGGCTATCATGGAAAATTTCACGTCCCCCGCTGCCCGAAGTCCATAGGGAAGTCCAAACGCGCCTACCCATATAAAAGGTTTTATCACGGTCATTGCAATCACCAATTCAAAACACATTTGCGCTGCTGCAGGCTCCATACCGGCAAGCCATGTCACAGGCTTTGTAATTGCCAATACCAAAAGACAGGAAACCAATGTCCCAACCCCTGCAATACCCATCAGCTTTACAATATAATACTTTGCCTCCTCTTTCCTGTCCGCACCAATGCACTGACCAACCACCGTCATCAGCCCAATCCCTACGCTATTCCCGAAAATACCGTTCACATTCTCCAAAATGTTTGTCATTGCCTGTGCCGACATTGCTATTGTCCCCATCGTCGAGACCGTGGACTGGACGGCAAGTTTTCCAAACTGAAACATGCCGTTTTCAATCCCTGCCGGAACGCCTATCGCCATAATTGTTAAGATCAGCGCCACATCGGGACGAATTTTTAAATAATCCCTTACTACAATTGTCTGCCCGGACTTTCTCAGGCAGTAAAAAATCACGGCAGTACAAAATACTCTTGCCAGAAGCGTTGCGAAAGCAGCCCCCGCCACGCCCCACTGAAATCCATAAAGAAACAAAGCGTTTCCCATTACATTTATGATATTGGAAACAACGGATACTTTTGCCGGAAACCTTGCGTTGCCGGATGCCCTGTAGAATGCGGCCCCTGCACTGAACAATGCCAAAAATGGATAGGAAATTGCCGTTATCATAAAATAGACCAATGCATTTTTCATAACGGAATCCTCAACTGTCCCAAACAGCAGCCGTAAAAGCCTCTCTCCACCCAACATGCAAAATACCATTATCGAAAATGAAATAATGAATACGGTAAACACTACCTGTCCCGCAGCCCTATTGCTTTCTTTTTTGTTTCCGCTGCCGATATATTGCGAGCAAACGATTGTCGCGCCGGATGCCATTGCCGAGAATATCTGTATGACAAGATTATTGATCGAATCCACAAGCGACACCGCCGATATTGCCTCGCTTCCAACAGTCGAAACCATCATCGTATCCATCATCCCCAAAAGTACATGCGTTTTCACTGATATTCACATTGCTATCACTTTATTATTGTACATATCGACCGCTTACTGTCAAACATTAATTTCCATGTTTACCGTCTCAGAAATTAACGCTTGTATCACAAGGAAACACATGATATAATGAGCGTTAACGAGGAGGAAAACCGCTATGAGTTATGATTTAATGGTCTATGAAAAAACAAAAGCCCCCAATACACGAAAAGAATTTATGGAATGGTTTGAGCAGCAGACCGAATGGAGTGAGGATCATGACTACCAGTCTATCAGCGTATCATCCCCCTCATTACAGAATTGGTTTATGGAAATGAAAGATACATTTCCTCCCATGAACGGCGAATATGCACCGGATATGGAATTGCTTTCCGAAGATGAGAATTTAGAAAACCATGTGACAGACTATTGTATTGGCCGGGAAGTAATCTATACGGCATTTGCCTGGTCAGTGGCGGATGAGGCTTATGAACTCATGCGAAGATTGGCCCAGAAACACGATGTCGGATTTTTTGATGTAAGCAGCGACAACGGCGACATTATTTTGCCGGATGGAAGCATGATAACTTAACAGAAAATGTTTCTTATGATAAAGTTTTACGGAGAGAGGTTGAAAAATGAAGAAATAATCTACTTTTGATTGCATGATGGTTTTGTTGTATGGAAATCCGTTTCCATACTGTTTTTCATGTCGCCAAAAGTGGATTATGTTCTCATAACCTCTCTCTTTTTGTATGCAAAAATATCCATGTCTCCGCCTGCAAAGGAACCTTAGAAAGGAGGGTGCATATGTCACAAATTAATATAACAAACCTGACATTTTCCTATGAGGGCAGCTTCGATGCCGTCTTTGAAAATGTGTCTTTTTCTATTGATACGAATTGGAACCTGGGATTGATCGGACGAAACGGCAAGGGAAAAACGACCTTCCTGCGCCTGCTGACCGGAGCCCTTTCCTATCAGGGCAGTATCAGCGCAAACACCGCTTTCGACTATTTTCCTTACCATGTGACGGAGAATCAAAAGCGGCTTCCGGCCTCTGCCTTTATCGGGGATCTCAAACCGGGCTGCGAAGAATGGCGGGTCATCTGTGAACTTGCCGGGTTGGAGGAAACGGCGGAAATTCTCTACCGCCCTTATCACACCCTGAGTTTTGGGGAACAGACTAAGCTTTTACTGGCAATTTTATTTTCCGATGAAAATGACTTTCTGCTCGTAGACGAACCCACAAACCATTTGGACAGCCAGGCCCGGGAAGCGGTAAAAAATTATCTTGCCTCCAAGAAAGGCTTTATTCTGGTGTCCCACGACCGGGATCTTTTGGATGCCTGCATCGATCATGTACTGGTGCTTAACCGGCAAACCATCGAAGTGCAGAGCGGTAATTTCTCCAGTTGGTGGGAAAACAAACAGCGGAAAGACCAGTTTAATATGACAGAAAATGAAAAACATCTGAAAGAAATACAAAAACTGAAAAAGGCAGCCAGACGTACCGCGGACTGGGCCGATAAAAATGAGAGTAGAAAAATAGGTTTCGATCCCATTAAGGAGCATGACCGCAGCAAGGGAGCCCGCCCCTATATCGGCGCAAAGACGAAAAAGATGCAGCGCCGGGCTGCACAGATGACCAATAGAATTGAAAAAGAAATCGAGGAAAAGGAGGGACTCCTGCAGGATCTGGAAAAAACTGTGGACTTGAAACTGATGCCACTCTCCCATCACAAAGAAAGACTTGTGAACATTCAGGATTACAGCCTGCAATATACAGACGCAGACTACCCTGTCTTTACCGATCTGACCTTTGAAATTTGTCAGGGAGACCGGGTTGCCCTACACGGAGAAAACGGCTGTGGCAAATCTTCTCTGATCAAAATGATTTTGCAAAAGGCAGATCGGAAAACCACTGCCGGTACAAGTCAGCCTTCCGGTCTTCCTGTCTCAGAAACCGGTGTCTGCGAAACGGCCTCCGGCCTGATTGTCTCCTATGTCAGTCAGGATACCTCCGGCCTGAAAGGTTCTCTTTCCGCATTCTGTGAAGAACGTGGTTTGGATTACACGCTGTTTTGCTCGCTTCTCAGACAACTTGATTTGGAAAGAATACAATTTTCAAAAAACATGGAAGACTACTCGGAAGGACAAAAGAAAAAAGCGCTGATTGCGGCAAGTCTGCTCATGCCCGCCCACCTTTACATCTGGGACGAACCGCTCAACTATATCGACATATTTTCCAGAATGCAGATCGAGCGTTTGATTCTGGAATACCAGCCGACGCTGCTTTTTGTGGAACACGATGTGCGGTTTCGGGAGACGATTGCATCAAAGATTATAAATCTTTAGGAAAAGATAAAAAACCTCCAAACTGCTTTTCCTGTCAGTTTGGAGGTTTACTACTTAGTCATTTTGAACAATATCACACACTTTTCTGACACATTCCTCTATTTTTTCCTCATTCAAACGTCCTATTTTATACAAAATAAGCTGCCTGTTCAAAGTAAAAATCTTATTTGGGCGCACATTACTGTCCTGCTTCAATGAACCGAAAACAAAGTCTGTAGACAGCAGAGAAATGGCATAGCTGTCCCTGACATTTTTGGAGGTAATTTGCAGCATAATAAAATCACCTTTTACAAATCTTTCCATGCGTCATTTTCCTCCTCAAGCAGCCAATCCGCAGAGAGACTCGGTTCGCTTAAAAGCATATTATCCATATCCTTATTCTCTCTCATTACAAATTCAACAAACGATAGGATAATATCTAACTTATTCTCCGGTGCCGTAGAAATCAAATTTGCAATCCTCTGTTGTTTTGACATAACAAACCTCCCATCATTTTTTACATTATAGCAGAATCCAATCGATTTTACACGCAGGAAAAAATAAAAAACCTCCAAACTGTTTTTCCTGTCAGTTTGGAGGTTTACATAACTTTGTGGGCAACTCGCCGCGATTTACCGTCACAACCTCACATCAAACGGCTTATATTCCTCCGGAATCCCTGCGGCCGCCTCCTCTGTCCCGGCTGTATTTGCAGCTGCCTCCGCCGCCGCTACCTCTTTGGCGGACAGCTCGGCATTCTCTGCAAGCTCTGCATTTTCAGGCAGCGCCTCTTCCAACTCTTCGGTTACCTCTTCCGTCAGTTCTTCGGTTACTTCTTCTGTCAGTTCCTCGACAACCTCCTCGAGTTCGTCCATAATCTCCTCGAGCTCGCCGCCCTCTTCGATGCCCAAAGCTTCCTCGGCCATCTCTTCCAATCTCTCCTCCGGTGTCTTGGGCTCCATATCCTCGACCACTTCCGCAATCTTCTCACCCTTCTCCGTAGACTCATCCAGAATATGAAACATCTGCTCCTGATTATAAGCCGCCTTGACCGCCGCAATCTGATCCTCGTAAGACTGGAACATTTTCAGCTTTTCTGCAATTTCCTCTACGCTCCCGCAGGTAACATTTTTGAGATTCTCCTTCTGCTTCTCAAAAAAATCCACCTGCTTCTGTGTCTCTTCCTGCCGCTCCAGTCTGTCCTGCGTGCTCTTTAACATCCCTGCGCAGTTCATTCTCCGCAAAATGCCGCTAGTCTGATCCCATGATATATTCATAAATGATTACCGCCTTTCCGTCTGTTCTGACTGCTCTCTGTCTGTTTTGTCCGGCTTCCCTGTGTCTTAAACTGCTTCGTTTTATGTTATCATTTATTTCGGATCATAGATGAAATTTCTAAAGCTATTGTGATGTAAATGGACAGATTTTTATCATAAATAATAATTGGTTTTGTTAGCTTGTATAATAGTACTCCTGTGAATCAATTACCGTCCCGCCAACATTGACTCACTTTCTCCAAGAAAATTAGAAACCACTTTACTTAATGTCAAAATTTTTGCATTAGGGTATCGCTCTAAAATTTGTTTTACTATTTCTGTCGTTATTTTATCTTCTACTGTAACAAATATATTTTGAACGGCATCCTCTATCTGCGAGAGTGTAATAATTGGGATTCCATTGCATATTTTTCCTTGCTTCTCACAATTATTATCAATAATTCCTTTCAGAGTAATTCCTTTTTTTATCAAATGCAGACTAGCTAATTCTCCATATGTTCCTGCACCAAAAAGATAAATTCCCTGTCCAATATCAGAATAAAACTCTTTTAACACGGATTCAATCATGAAGGAATCCAAATTGTGCATAAGTATCGAAATTTTTGTTTCGACATCCAAATGCTTCCTATAAAACCGCTTATTTCGTTCGATCAGGTCACAAGGTAAATTGTCCTTGATATATGCATATAATTCTTCTGATGAATCAAACAGGGTTCTTAGGTCGTAAACTTTTGAACTATACTGTTCAAGCCCCAGTTTGAACTGCAAAAAACAATCCGGCAATCTTTTCATTGTATTTAAAGTTAAAAAGATAATTTCATTGCCGGAATGGCCTCTTTTTATTATTTCATATATGTACTCTTTGTTCTCCTCTATATACGATATTTCCTTCTCAGACTTGACCGCTCTGATAAATAAGGTGGGCTGTTTGATATCCTTCATAAATTGTTCTACCCTGCGCCTATATTTATGATAAATTTCCTCATATTCTTTCTCAAAATCATGTTTGATTTCATGCGGACACAAAAAGCCATATTTCAAATCTCGTAATAGCGTCACGTCATTCGCGTCCACAAACAGATTTTCTTTTACCATAAAATCACCAAAATCTGCTTCTATCACTTTTAATACGGATTCAAAATCTGAGAAACACCAATCGAAAGGGCCTGAATGGCTTCTCAAGCCATATCGGTTCATCGAACAGGCAACACCGCAGCACCACCCTAACGATATGCAATTTGTATATTGTCTGTTTTCAATACCCCTCCCCTTGCCGCAAGAAGGTTTCATTGAAACAATATTTGTTTTCATCGTATAATCCCCTGCTGAAAAAAACTTTATAGAAAATCATTATTTTTCTATTTTATAAAAGTATACCATCGGAAATATCTTTTGTCAGCATAATTTTTTCATTTTCCGCCTTGATAAACATTTCCAAGTTTATATGTAAATGAGTGGTAAATATGATATAATAGGCGCAAATCATATAGGAGATTGACTATGGATAACAGACAACCAAACTGGATCAACAACTATTTATCACCTGATGAGTATGTCCTCTGGAACGGCAGACCGGGAAGCGGGAATCTTCTAAACAAAAATGATATTTTTATGATTCCTTTCAGCATAATGTGGTGCGGTTTTGTCATTTTCTGGGAAGCCAGCGTACTTATCTCGCACGCCCCGCTTATATTCAGGTTGTGGGGCATTCCCTTCGTCTGCGTCGGCCTGTATATGGTGTTTGGCCGATTCATCATGAAGTCTCACCTGAGAAAAGAAACCGCTTATGTAGTTACTAACAAAAGGATTCTTTCTTTCGTAAAAAACCAGGTGAATACATTAGATTATCATAATTGCCCTGCCAAGACAGTCACGCGGCATTCGGACGGTTCCGGAACCATCAGCTTTTCTTCCTCAACACAGGCGAATATGATGTTTTACTGGCCTAACCGCTCCTCAAATCAAGCACTTTTTGAACTGGACAACATCCCCGATGTGGACCGCGTTCTTCAAATACTTTCAAATCCATCATAATCAGGGAGGAAAACTGCAATGTTTTGGGATCGGATATCCGGGTTATACGATTTATTTGAAACAATCTACAATAAAAGGGTCTTTCAGGGACTTGGCGAAAGGGTTGCACGCGAAATCCAGCCAAGCGATACGGTATTAGAATGCGCCTGTGGCACAGGGGCAATCAGCCGGTCTATCGCCCCCAGATGCAGACAGTTAACTGCCACTGATTTTTCAGCGGGAATGCTGAGACAGACACAGAAAAGCTGTCGTAACTACAGTAATGTTAAGATAAGGCTTGCGGATATGACCCATTTAAAATACCGTGACAACCGGTTTGACGTGGTAGTCGCAGGAAATGTCATTCATCTGCTAAACGATCCCCTCGCCGCAGTCAGGGAACTGGAACGGGTGTGCAAACCGGGCGGCAAACTGATCATTCCCACCTATATCAACGCCTCAGCCGGTGTCAACAAGCGGGCTGTACAGTTACTCACACTGATGGGCGCCGACTTTAGACGGCAGTTTGATTTCACTTCCTATCAAAAATTTTTTAGGGATGCAGGATATGAAAACGTCAATTACGATATCATCTTTGGCAGAATGCCCTGCGCCATAGCAGTAATTACAAAAAAAGGAGGAATTTAACATGATCTACAAATGCAGTATCTGCGGGTATGAATATGACGAGGAAAAAGAGGGAAAGCCTTTTTCTGCACTGACCGAATGTCCGATCTGCAAACAGCCCCCGGAGAAATTCAAGGCATTGGAGAGTGAAAAGCCAACCGCCGCCTGTACAGATTCAGAAGCGCAATGTACCTCTGAAATCACCGGGAATTTGGACTTAAACTATCCGAAGGAGACCAGAAAGACGGACAGCGATTACCGCTATATGAAGGAAATTCACGAAATGGCCGTCACGGGAAAATCCGCGATCGAGGCAATGGGCACCCGGATGAAAATGCCAAACTGGGACGATGTGCTGATACTGGGAGCGCAGTTAAATCCCATGCCCCTGGACGAACACGCCAATGTGTCTTTACAAACCATTATCGGCAAGCACGCGAAAAAGCCGATGACACTTGCCATGCCGGTCTACATCTCCCACATGTCCTTCGGAGCCCTGTCAAAAGAGACAAAAATCGCACTCGCCAAAGGAAGCGCCGCCGTGAAAACGGCTATGTGCAGCGGAGAGGGCGGCGTTCTTCCGGAAGAAAAGGCTGCGGCCTGCAAGTACATATTTGAGTATGTTCCCAATATGTATAGCGTTACCACAGAAAATCTGAAAACCTCCGATGCCATTGAAATCAAGATCGGGCAGGGAACAAAGCCGGGCATGGGCGGCCATTTGCCGGGCAGCAAAGTGACCCCGGAAATTGCAAAAATCCGGAACAAACCGCTTGGGGAGGATGTCATCAGCCCTTCCAAGTTCCCCCAAATTAACAATGCCGACGACCTAAAGGGAATGGTGTCCAATCTGCGCACACTGAGCGACGGCAGGCCCATCGGTATTAAAATTGCCGCCGGACGAATTGAAAAGGATCTGGAATTTTGTGTCTATGCCGAACCCGATTTCATTACCATAGACGGTCGGGGCGGCGCAACGGGCGCATCTCCTGCCATTATCCGGGATTCCACCAGTGTGCCTACAATTTACGCCCTCTACCGCGCGAGAAAATATCTGGACTCCATCGGTTCCGACATTGATCTGGTTATCACGGGCGGCCTGCGGGTATCTTCTGATTTTGCGAAGGCAATCGCCATGGGCGCTGACGCTGTGGCCGTCGCTTCTGCCGCTATGGTAGCTGCCGCCTGCCAACAGTACCGCATCTGCGGCAGCGGCATGTGTCCCGTAGGGGTAGCCACTCAGGATGAAAAATTGCGGGAGAGATTAAAAATCGATACCGCCGCAAAGCGGGTGGAAAATTATCTGAAATGCTCTGCCGAGGAACTAAAGACCTTTGCGCGTATCACCGGAAATACAGACATCCACGGATTGTCCGTGGATGACCTGTGTACCATCAACCGGGAGATTTCGGAGCATACCAACATCCCCCACGCCTAGTTTAGATTGTCACTAACTCATACTGATCTGTCCCAAGCCCAATCTTCACCGCATGGGCGATACAGGACTTCCATTCCGTGTCGGGGTGCGTCATGAAAAAGTGATCGTGCCCCGATTCATTTCCATGTTTATGCAGATTTTCCCCTAACACACTCTCTTCTACCGGTGTCATCTTATTGCACAGATCGGCGCAGGCCTGATCCAACGCCACCGGATCAAAGGATGCCAACATACCCACATTGGGGATAATCGGGATATCATTCTCCGCATGACAATCGCAGTTGGGCGACACATCGCAGATCAGAGACACATGGAAGCAGGGTTTATCCTTGCAGACCGCCCATGCGTACTCCGCCATTTTATAGTTTAACATGGCGATGGAATCCTCGAAACTTGCCGCGATGGCATCTTTCGGGCACACCGCCAGACACCGCCCACAGCCCACGCACTTATCATGGTCAATCTGTGCCTTGCCGTTCTCGATGACAGGCGCGCCATGGGCACAGATCCGGTCACAGGCCCCACAGCCTACACAGAGAGATTGATCCACCTCAGGCTTTCCGTCACAGTGCTGCTCCATCTTACCTGCCCTGGAACCACAGCCCATGCCGATATTTTTGAGCGTGCCGCCAAAGCCCGCCATCTCATGCCCCTTAAAATGGGTCAGGGAAATGAACACATCCGCATCCATAACCGCGTGTCCAATCTTAGCCTCCTTGACATACTCGCCGTCGATGGGCACCAATGTCTCATCCGTCCCCTTCAGTCCATCTCCGATGATCACATGACAGCCTGTCTGATAAGGGGAAAACCCGTTCACATAAGCCGTCTCCAAATGGTCAAGGGCATTTTTCCGGCTTCCCACATAGAGGGTATTACAATCTGTCAAATAAGGCTTTCCACCTAATTCTTTCACATAATCAGCAACCACCCTTGCATAATTCGGACGCAGAAACGCCAGATTCCCATATTCGCCGAAATGAATTTTTATGGCCGCATATTTATCCTGAAAATCAATGTTCTCAAACCCCGCCGTCTTCATCAGACGATGCAGTTTCTGTAATAAGTTTTCGTGTTCCGTCGCCTTAAATGATGTAAAATATACCTTAGCCTGTTCCATATGAAACCCTTCCTTTCCTTTAAACTAGTCAAATTGCTTAAACCGCTCTATCATAATTGCATACTGCTCCTTGATTTTCAGATAAAGTCCGATCGTGTTTTCCTTCTCCTTTTCAAACTCTGCAATAATGCTGTCATAATTCTTTTCCAGAGTTGTCACCACATTGCGGTTGATCTTTCCCTTATCCGCATCGGAGTTCATGATATCAAGAATCTTTTCTTTGCTGAAAGCTTCCTTATAACTGCGCTTCCCATAAAGGGCACTCAAAATATCCGCCACTGCGATAATCTGCTGCGGCAGGGAAAGGTCCGCTGCTGACAGGCCCTTATGATAACCCGTTCCATCCAGTTTTTCATGGTGACGCACCGCAATCTGGAGCACAGCGTCATCCACAACACCCTCCAGAATCATCTCCGTAATCCGCACATGGGCCTTCATAACTTTCATTTCGTCGTCGCTCAGCCGCCCCGTAGACTCCAGAATATGTAAGGGAATCGCAATCTTGCCAAGATCATGGAGCAGAGCGCCGTAATGCAGATCCCGCAGATCCTTTCCGGAAAGTCTCGCCAGACGTCCCAACTTCTCCGCAAAATTCACCGTCGCCAACGTATGGATCACCGTGTGCTCACTTCGAAAATCGATGGTATAAACCAACATTTCCAGGAACCCTTTTTTATACTGTTCGGAAAAAGATCGTTTCGCTAAAAGCACATCCAACTCTTCCCGGTATTTGCCGTTTACCAGATTTTCCGTAATGCCATAGCACTTTTCCGCTTTCTGGAACAAATCAAGCGCCGCACCGGAAAATTTGATATTGCGGTACTTCGCAAAATAATCCGGTTCCAGTTTTTCATCCTTCAAATTCAAAACGGTGTCCATCTTATCCGCCAGGTTTAAAAGCTCCGTCACATGCAAATAACGGCTCTGTATCATGCTGTATCGGTTGTAATCCAGATGATGATACAACACAACTTCTGCCCTGTCCCCGATGGGAGAAAGATATTTTAAAAAGAGAAAACCATAGATTGAATGCGGCCAGAGATTCTTCGTCTCAAAGTCCGACACATTCTTGACATTATCTTCTTTGTACAGACCAATATCGTGCAGAATGCCGAGCATCGTATAATCCACCAATTCCTGCTCCGTATAATTCTGCTCGGTGTAGGTATTCTCATACTCCATCATCTTATACAGGATATATCCTGTAATCTCCCCATGGTGCATGATTTTATTATTGATAATACCGAGTGTTTTTCTGATAATTTCGTTGACGTCTTTACTGCTGATAACGCTCATTTTTCTTTACCCCTTCATATGTATATGGGTATTCTAACATTAATTTACGTTTTTGTCCTCCTTTTTTTATCCTTCATATCCTTTTTTCACCAATTGCCAAACATATGTTCTTGTGATATGCTATATGGTAGAAAGGAGCCCGCTATGAACCGCACCTATCTCTGTATTGATTTAAAATCCTTTTATGCCTCGGTGGAGTGCGTAGAAAGAGGACTTGACCCCATGACTACCAACCTGGTCGTGGCCGACCCGACGCGGACGGAGAAAACCATCTGTCTGGCGATCACCCCCGCCATGAAAGCGCTTGGGATCAAAAACCGCTGCCGTATTTTTGAGATTCCGAAATCGGTAGACTACATCGTAGCGCCGCCCCGTATGCAGAAGTATGTGGATATTTCCGCAGATATCTACAGCATCTATCTGAAATATATTGCCAAAGAAGATATCCATGTTTATTCCATCGACGAAGTTTTCATGGATGTGACCGATTATCTTGCGCTCTACCGGCTCTCTGCCAGAGAACTGGGTTTTCAGATCATGCAGGATATCTATGACCAGACCGGCATCCGCTCCTCCTGCGGTGTCGGCTCCAATCTCTATCTGTCAAAAATCGCTCTGGATATCACGGCCAAGCACGCCGACGATTTTATCGGCGAGCTCACCGAGGAAAGCTATCGGGAAACCCTCTGGAATCACAAACCCCTGACCGATTTCTGGCGCGTGGGCGCGGGAACTGCCAAACGGCTTGACGCTTTCGGCATCCGCACCATGGGGGACATTGCAGGCGCTGACGAGAATCTTTTATACCATCTTTTCGGAGTGGACGCAGAACTCCTGATTGATCATGCATGGGGAAGAGAGCCCGTCACAATCCGCGACATTAAGACCTACCGCCCCCGCACCAACTGTCTCACAAGTGGTCAGGTGTTGGGCAGCGACTATCCCTATGACAAAGGTCTGCTGATCGTCAAGGAGATGATGGATCTGCTCTGCCTCGATCTGGTGGAAAAGGATCTGGTCACCCGGTCCGTCACCCTTCATATTGGGTACACCGGAAGGCTGAACGCCCCCTCCGCCCACGGAACGGTCAGTTTGGATACCGACACCAACTCGGACCGCATCATTCTTCCCGCCGTGACGAAGCTCTACGAACAGATTGTCAACCCGGAATGGTCGATTCACCGCATCAACATCACCTGCAACAATGTAATGCCGGAGGCATATCATCAATATCACTTTTTTGTAGATGCGGAAGAACTTGAAAGAAACCGTGAAGTACAGAAAGCCGTTATCAGCATCAAAAACAAATTTGGCAAAGACGCGATTTTAAAAGGAATGAATCTGGAAGAAGGCGCTACCACCAGAGAACGAAACCACCAGATCGGAGGTCATAAAAGTGGCGAATAAACCCAAAAATAAGATGCCAATAGAGGAACGTGCCAAGCAGTTTATGCCCTTTGCCGCGCTGCGCGGGCTGCCCGAGGCCCTTGCCGCAAAAGAAAAAGTGCTCGTCCCCAAAATAGAACTCTCCCCCGAAATGGCCGAGGAACTCGACCGCAAAATGCACCTGATCGCCAAGGGAAAAATGGCTGCGGTAGTCTATTTCTGTAACGGGGAGTATATCAAACTAACAGGGCTGGTCGCGCGCATCGACGAGACAAGCCGCCTCTTACAGATCGTAAATACAAAAATTCCCTTTGCGGATATTTTACAGGTAGAACTGGAATAGCATTGCCTGCCTTCACATGCCTCTTCCTGATCCGTCATTCTGCCTTCCGCTTCGCCACAACGACAAGCCTGCCGTCCTCCTCATGGTAGGCACAGGTGGACAGCATCAAGAAGGTGTCTCCGTATGCTGCGCCAACGCCCGTATCATAGAGCGCATTTTCCGTCACATTCCCGTAAAACTCCTGAAATGCTTCCTCGGTGTCCGCCGTATAAAATTCGTAATACCGAAAGCCCTCCTCTCCCTCCTTATACACATGGGAAAGAAACACCGCCATAATCTCATATTCCCGCTCCTCGTAAAGAGAGTCGAATTTCAGAACCGAATGCTCCCTGTAGTAATCCTCGCTTCTGTATTCGTCCAGATCGCCAAACATGGTTCCGTCCTTCATATTATGGCCGTATATGATAAAACAGTCTCCCGGCGTATTCACATCTGCAATATCTTTGACGAACAAACAGCCGTGCCTGTTCTCCTCCCCATAAAAATCATGATGCAGATAATAGTCGTTTCCTTCTTTCTGCATGACGGGATAGTCGATTTTTGTTCCCGGAATGGTCAACCAACCGACCATATCCCCGTTCTCCTCGTAAAGTTCGGCATATTTTCCCAATATCACAGGCTCCTTTGGTTCCGTTTCCTCTTCTGTCTCCGAAGCCTCTTCCCTGTCGGCATCTGACTCGTCAGCGGCATCGCTGTTCTCTTCCCCTGCCGCTTCATCCGCACTTTTGTTTTCTTCTATACTTGCTCCCGCTTCCACAACAGCGCGAAGCGCCTCCTGCTGTCTCTGATATTCCAACGTGAGATGATATTCCCATCCGATCCTGACTGTGCAGGCTGTGAAAATAACGAGGAGCTCCATTCTTGTCCACCGATATTTCTGTCTTCTCTCCATGGTATCCCTTTCTAAAAACGATAACATTAAAATTATAGCACATTGAAGAAAGGTTCACAACGAAACCGCAAGAGATATGAAGAATGAAATATCCGGTTATCTTGGATTTTCTTGTATATGCAAGGCAGAGCGAATGGTACGGCTTTTTCGAAGAGAGGATGCAGCAATTTTGCATGAAACTGTTTCCTCCTTTGCAAATATCCTTAAGGCATTTCCTGCTTATCCACACGCTGTTTTAAAACGAAAGCTAAAATAGCAGACAAAATCCTTGCCAAAACCGTACTCCACCAGATCATGACCTGTCCCCCGAACAAAGGCGGCAAAATAAGCATTAATACCAGCATAAACAGCGGCTCTATAAATGTTAGAATATACGAATACACACTCTTTTCCGTTGCATAAAAACTTGCCGTGGTAATTCTGAGAACCGCCACAAACGGAACGGAAACGAGAAAAATAGGCATAATTCTTGCAATCTCTGTATTTACCCTGCTTGATGCCCCAAATAATACGCCAAGACTCTCCCTTGTCGCATACATGATAATACAGCCGATAGAAAAGCCCGGAGACATCACGCCTCCGGGCCTCTTTATACTCTTTTACACAATCCCCTGTGCCTTCATGGCCTCTGCAACCTTCAAAAAGCCCGCGATATTCGCGCCGGCAACATAATCACCCTCTTTGCCGTACTTCTTGGAAGCCTCGTCCAGATTATGGAAGATGTTCACCATAATACCCTGTAACTTGGAATCCACCTCCTCAAAGGTCCAGGACAATCTCTCGGAGTTCTGGCTCATCTCCAGTGCGGAAGTAGCCACACCGCCTGCGTTTGACGCCTTACCGGGGCAGAACAGCACGCCGTTCTTCTGCAAATACTCTGTCGCCTCCATGGTAGTGGGCATGTTTGCGCCCTCCGCCACTGCAAAGCAGCCATTCGCCACAAGCATCTTCGCGTCCTCTAAATCCAATTCATTCTGCGTCGCACAGGGAAGCGCCACATCGCACTTCACGCTCCAAACGCCGTGCTCGCCGTTCTTCTTCTCATGATACTCCGCATTCGGTCTCTTAGCCGCATACTCTGTCAGGCGGGCGCGTTTCACTTCCTTGACATCCTTCAGAATCGCCACATCAATACCGTCGGGGTCGTAAATCCAACCTGTAGAATCAGAACAGGTCACCGGCTTACCGCCCAACTGCTGTGCCTTCTGGATCGCGTAGATCGCTACGTTACCCGCGCCGGAAACTGCAATCGTCTTTCCCTTGAGCTCCTTGCCGTTACATTTCAGCATCTCCTCTGTCAGATAGAGCAGGCCATAACCGGTTGCCTCTGTTCTTGCTAAAGAACCGCCGTAGGTAAGGCCCTTACCGGTAAGCACTCCCTCATAAAGATTGCGGATTCTCTTATACTGGCCAAACATGAAACCGATCTCGCGGCCGCCCACACCGATATCTCCTGCAGGCACGTCAGTATCAGCGCCGATATGTTTACAAAGCTCTGTCATAAAGCTCTGGCAGAATGCCATCACTTCTCTATCAGATTTTCCTTTGGGATCAAAATCGGAACCACCCTTACCGCCGCCGATCGGCAGACCTGTCAGAGAATTCTTAAAAATCTGCTCAAAGCCCAAAAACTTGATGATGCCCAGATTTACAGAGGGATGAAAACGTAAGCCTCCCTTGTAAGGACCAATCGCGCTGTTAAACTGTACACGGAAGCCGTTGTTCACCTGAACCTGCCCCTTGTCATCCACCCAAGGCACACGGAACTGTACAATTCTCTCAGGAACCGTCAGTCTCTCCAGGAGCGCATCCTTTCTGTAAGCCTCCTCGTCCGCTTCGATCACGACACGGAGAGACTCTAACACCTCTTTCACTGCCTGATGGAACTCCGGCTGCGCGGGATTCTTCGCTACTACTAACTCGTAAACCTCATCAACGTATGACATTGCTTTATGTCCTCCTTCTTGCTTGTATACATTACCACGTATCATTATAGTATGTCGTATTGAAATTCACAAGGGCGATTTAGCAGATTAAAGTGTAAAAATTTTTTTCGTTTTTTTAGATAAATTGTACAATAATACCAAAATACATGTATACAGGTCAGAGATTTTTCATAATCTCCCTACAGGTATTCCCTCAGCCGTTCTATGCTTTTTTCCTCAAAATCCATCAGTTCTTTCGCCAGTTCCACAGTATCGTGTTCTGCCAGACCATTATGCTTTAAACTTTTCCACATACTGGTGATTCCCCTGTTGCTCCCCTGAATCATCATCTCCGCCAGATGTTCGGTACTGATATTGAAAGCCGTATTCGCATGAATGCTGCCTCTTAAAACCATCTCTCCAATCTGATTGCCTCGGTATCCCTCCCCGTCCTGCTGTAGTATCTTGTCCAATGCTCTATTGTGAATATCAGCATAGTGCAAGGACTGTCTCGACAGGGTGATGGAAAACTCATCGTTGCCAATCTTGTCCAGAATGGTGTCAATGGCCGTCATCCCCATCTGGGTATTTTTCTGTATTTCCTTCAAAACCATTTCGTCGTCATGTTTCATGTTGATTTGCTCCTTTCCCGTCTTCTGTCTCTGCTTCTATCGCATAAGCAGATTCGAGATGCTTCGCATCTCTCATTCGCGTTGCTCGCCGTAAGTCTCCCGAAGCATACATTCATGCAAGCATGATGTCTGCTTCGTCAGCCTTCCTTCTCTGCTTATGCGCGCAAAAAACAGATGAGAGAAATTTTCCCTCATCTGTCCAGTCTTTCCTATTTTACGGTCTTTTAATCATCTACTACAGTTGAACTGTTATTTTACGTAATCCGATTTCACATAAGCGGTCTGTCCCTTGTACTTGATCTTCGTCCAACCATCGGCCTGCTTCATAATCACCTCAAGTTTCGTACCCGCATAAACCGTATCGATCTGATCCGAGCTTGTGCTCGCACCTTTACGGATTTTGACCGTTTCCTGAACGGTTACCGTACCCGTCGTTTCCGTACTCTCAGCCGCCTGCTGCGGTTCTTCTTCCTCCTCTTCGTCCCCCTCATTGGAAGCGCTCTGCGTTTCAGAAGGCTCTAAGAATTCGCTCTTGATAAAGGCATCGCCGTCGTTATACCGGATCTTACTCCAACCGTTGCCCTTCTCCTCCAGGAGCTCAAATTCATCGCCCACAGCTGCCTTACCCAACTTATCCGCTGTCTCGCTGTCGGAAGTTCTTATATTAACTACATCCGTTGTTTTTACCATGGTCACGACCACTTCCGGATCCTGCGCTTCGCTCTCTTCAGGCGTTTCCTCCGCAGGCTCCTCTTCCGCTCCTTCGTTTTCCACAACCGGCGCCATCGTCTCACCCACGTTCACGTCAATCTCATCGTCCAATTTCATGAGAAAATCCACCAACGCCTTATCTTCTGCAACCATGTCGTTAAATGCAACCGAAGCCCTGTTGTAAAGGTCAATGACATCTTCCTGATCCTGCACCTTGCGCATATACTGCAATTCGCCATCACTCTCATCGCCATCTTCGTTGATGTAAAAATCCCCATCCTCATTGGTACACACATAATAGACATTCATACCTGGAATCGGCTTATCATAATCGGCAAATTTTAACTCCACATAGGCAAAAACAAGATAACATCCCTCTCTGGGACCCGGTTTTGTATAAATCTCCAAAGTCGGACAGCTCTCAAGATACTTACTTGTCTCCTTCGCCCTCAATATTTCATTGGCATCCAGATAATACACCAAATCGCCCATGGTGTCCGTATCGCCTTCCACCATCGCCTTATAATATTTATTGAGCAGCTCGTTGATTCCCGGTACGGCATCCTGCTCTAGCGGTACATCCGGCACTTCAATCAGCGCGCCATCCTCCTGCGGATTCTCATCCGATGCAACCGCCGCTTCCTCCTGCTCCACCTTCCGTTTGTTTGCCTGAACCGCAATTACAATCGTAAGTCCGACACAGACCACAAGAATAATGGGCAAAACAATCTTTGAGTATTTTATCAGCCATTTCTTCAGCGCCTCAAACACCGCTTTCAGAAATTCTAATATGGTATTATTAGACGTATTCATTCAAATCCTCCATTTACAGGCTAAGGATAAAGCCTCAGAATTTCCGAAGCAGCAGATCGCTCCGGAAATTCTTTCACTATGCACCCGACAGGACTCGAACCTGCATCAAAGGCGTCGGAGGCCTACGTTTTATCCATTAGACTACGGGTGCCCGCCTCAATGTAACCGAATTGTTAGTTCACATAAAATTTGTTACAATTTTGTTACATCTTTTGTATCATACTCCATGCGGGCACACTTGTCAAGTAATCGCGCCTAAGAAATAATTTCCTCAATTTCCGAATTCTTGCGACAATACCGATACAACCCGTAAGACAGTACCTCTTCCGGTTCCACCTGCGTCCTGTTGACCTCCTCCACCATCTGTCTGTAGACCGAGTATTCCCGGCTTTGGTCATCAGGAATCAGCAGCACCTCATGTACAGAACTTGGCAGAATCAAAAGGTCGCTTTCCAATCGCCTGGCCAGTTCCCCAATCTGCTCGGAGTACAGCATAGCCGCAGCGCCAAAACGTTTCTCCTGATTTGTCAGCACATACATCGGCACAGCATCCTCGTCCCGCATCTGAATCCCTGTCAGCTCCAAAACCAACTCCCGCATGGAAACTAGAAGTTCCGGCATATCCCGCTTCGTATTGCGCCTGGCCAAACGGTATAACGATTCCGCATTCTGTTTCCACATCAGCATATGCTCCCTGTTGATCACAATAAAACCGCCATCCATCACCTCCTTCTCCAACGCATAATAGAAGACAACCGCCAGATCATTCCACTTTAAATGAGGTGCATCCCGAAGAAATTTTTTATTCTTTTCAAAGCTCACCAACTTATAGAATATTCTGTCTTTCACCCGGCTATAATCGCGAAAAAACTCCATATCCAATTCCAAAGCCATAGACTGCTCCTCATAGCAGTTCATAATTTTTTCCACAAGTGTGCTGAGTCTTGCCCCGTCAAGAAATTCCCTATAGAGTCCCTCCAGATAAATGGTCGGGAAAATGCTGTCACCCTGTCTGGTAATGGCAATCCCTGTCAATTCCACATCATTGTTTTTCATTACCTGGATCACCTTAATCTCATAGGCGTCTCCCATTCTTTCCTGCAATAAATCCACGATATTATCTACAAATGTATGAAAACCCATATTCTCCTCTTTCCCATTCTCTCCAAACACTCTTTTCGGGCAAAAGAAAAGACAATACAGACTTCCGTCTATATTGTCTTATGGGCTTTGACTTATGACTCTTGTTTATACTCTGGACAAATACTCACCTGTTCTGGTATCAATCTTGATCACTTCGCCGTTTTCCACAAACAGCGGCACCATAACCTTTGCGCCAGTCTCCACAATAGCGGGCTTTGTCGCGCCAGTCGCGGTATCTCCCTTGAAACCGGGCTCCGTATCCGTAATCTCAAGCTCCACAAACAGCGGAGGCTCAATGGCGAACACATTGCCGTTATAAGAACAGATCTTAACCATCTCATTTTCTTTCACAAACTTTAACGCATCCCCTACCGCGTCCGCATTCAATGCGATCTGGTCATAGGTCTCCGTATCCATGAAATTAAACAAGTCACCGTCCGAATATAAATACTGCATGTCCTTTCTGTCAATACGTGCCTGAGGAAATTTCTCTGTGGGGCGGAAACTCTTCTCCACCACACCGCCATTGATGATATTTTTCAGCTTCGTCCTGACAAAAGCAGCGCCCTTGCCCGGTTTTACATGCTGAAACTCAATTATCTGATAAACATTACCCTCCATCTCGACGGTAATGCCGTTTCTGAAATCACCCGCTGATACCATTCTTCTGTCTCCTCCTAAACATTCACAAATATAATTCTTTTCTAGTTTATACTAAAAAACTCTATTTTTCAACCTCTTTATTGAAAAAAGCCAAGATAAAATCAATCGCCTGCAAATAGCCGTCAAGCCCCTGCCCATAAATCTGTTTGTCGCAGACCGGTGCCGTCACTGAAACTTTTCTGAATTCTTCTCTCTGTGTGATATCGGAAATATGAATCTCCACTTTCGGCACTGTAATGCTTGCGAGCGCATCCCTGATCGCATAACTGTAATGAGTAAAGGCCCCCGGATTGATTACGATTCCCTCCGTGCCATCAAAATAGGAATCCTGAATCCGGTCGATAATCGCCCCCTCATGGTTGCTCTGGAATACTTCTATGGTACTGCCCGTCTCCTTCCCTTTATCGGCAATCATCTGTAGTAGATAATCATAATCCTGCGTGCCGTACACACTCTTTTCCCGAATCCCCAAAAAGTTTAAATTCGGACCGTTAATAACCAGTATCTTCATGTTTTCCCCCTTCCGCCTAAGCGTCCTTTTTTCGTTCTTTTATGTTACATTCTGTTCGATCTCGTCCAAAATCTGCTGAAAAGTCTTGCCGTCCACGTCAATCACCACATCCGATGCTGACAGGTAAAGAGGGTCTCTCTTCTCCAACAGCGTCCTTATTTTCGTCAGTGGATCATCTCCCTGCAAAAGCGGTCTTGTGGTGTCATCCTTCAACCTCTCATAAACCGTCTCAGCCTTTACCCGCAAATAAAACACCTGTCCCAACTCGTGCAGAAGCTCTCTGTTTTCTTCCCGCAGGGGCAGGCCGCCGCCCACTGATATAATCTGCTCCGACGCATTTCCCAAAAGCTTTCTAATGCAGGCCGTCTCCCTGTCCCGGAAATAGGCCTCCCCGTCCGTTGCAAAAATATCCGATATGGTTCTTTTCTCTTCCCTCTCAATCTCCTTATCCGTGTCTATGACCGACCGGCGCAGCCGATAAGAAAGCCTAAAACCCACCGTAGTCTTTCCACAGCCCATAAATCCAATCAGTATTACATTTCCCATGGTATTCCTCTTCTCACTCTTTCTTCTTATGAAACAGCCTCTTTCAGCTTTCCGTATACAATCTGCGCTTCCTTTTCGGAGACCTCCACCCCATTCCACAGTTCATAGGCAATAATACCCTGATAGAGCAGCATTTTCAACCCATTATAAGCCTGCCCGCCGTTTTTTCTCACCAGTTTCATAAATGTGGTTTCCCATGGCGTGTAAATCAAGTCAAATCCCGTATGGATCCTCCTGTAAAATGCCTCATCCTCAATCACCGCCCGGTCCACGTTGGGGAAAAGTCCCACCGAAGTGCCCTGTATCGCCAAAAATTTCTGTTCCGGCAGGCTGTCAAACTCCGACAAGGCCATGGGAAGAATGACTTCCCGTCCCACGGAGCGGTTTACTTCCTCCGCCACCTTCTGGGCCTTATCCAATGTACGGTTTAACAGATAGACACGTTTTGCTCCCTTTACGGCGCATAAATAGGCCACCGCCCGGGAGGCGCCGCCTGCGCCAAGCAGAATCATCTCCTCTCCCGAAAGCCTGATGCCCTCCGCCGTCATGGCGCGGTAAAGACCTTCCATATCCGTATTGTAGCCCTTGTATCCGCCGGTAACGCTCACCAATGTATTGACCGCACCGATGGATGCCGCAAGAGAATCCACTTCCCGCAGACAGGGAATCACCTCGCTTTTATAGGGAACCGTCACATTGAGTCCCAAAATCCCAAGCGCCGCAGCGCCTGCTACCGCTTCCGCAACCCGTCCTGTCTCCACCGGAAACGGAACATATACCAGATTGTGGCCGAACATCCCGGCCAAAGTATTATGTATCATCGGAGAAAGGGTGTGTTCCACCGGATTCCCGATCAGTCCGCAGGTTTTCGTCTTACCGTTTATCTCCATGTTTTCCTCCATGTTCCTTCAACGATCTTTTATAAAAAAACAACACAATCCACTCTAACCGCCGCTTTAAAACAATCTGGATTTCCTCCTTCGGATGGATCGGTTTCACCAAACAGGTTCTTATGCCTGTCCGTTTTGCTCCCCATACATCTGTGAAAAGTTGGTCGCCTACAAAAAGAGTCGTATCAGAATTTGTTCCCATCAACTCCATAGCCGCAAGATATCCCTTTCTTGCCGGTTTCCCGGCCTTATATAGGTACCGGGAATGCACTTTGTCGTTAAAGGTCTTGACCCGCGGCTCTTTGTTGTTCGACAAAAGCACGCTCTCAAAACCAATACGCCGCAGTCTCTCAAAGAGAGCGATGCTCCTCTCATCCGCCGGCGCACCGTGGGGCACAAGGGTGTTGTCAATATCAAAAATAATTCCCCGGAATCCCCTCCCGTACAACGCTTCAAAATCAATCTCATAGGCGGAATCCAGATATACATCCGGGTAAAAGCATTCCAACCACGCCATGACTATGCTCCTCTTCTTTTAATCGCAGTACAGGCCGAAAAACCTTCGGTTTTTCGACCTGCAATCATGTTTCCCTTACTTATCCAACACGCTTTTCAGCTCTTCCATAAAGGTGTTAATATCTTTAAACTCCCTGTAAACAGAGGCAAATCTGACATAGGCAACGGCCTCTAAGTCCTTCAGCTTATTCATAACAAGCTCGCCGATTACCTGACTGGGAATTTCTTTTTCCTCGCGGTTAAAGACTTCCGTCTCCACCTCGTCCACCAACTTGTTGATCTGGTTCGCGCTGATGGGTCTCTTATGACATGCCCTTAAAACGCCGGCCTCAATTTTCGACCTGTCGTAGGTCTCTCTGTTGTTATCCTTCTTAATCACAATGAGGGGTATCGTTTCCACTTTCTCATACGTGGTAAACCGCTTATCACACTCATCACAGACGCGCCGTCTCCGGATAGAGCTGTTATCCTCCGCCGGCCTGCTGTCAATTACTCTCGTATTCTCATGACCACAAAATGGGCATTTCATCCCGGATTTCCTCCTTCTACGTACTCAATACATTTATTATAGGAGAAAATCATCATTATGTCAACTATCTTATGGTAACCAATTTGCACAGATCAAGTTTATATGCAAATATCCACCACAATAATATCCGGGCCGATCTTTTTAATATCTTTATAACAGATCACGTAATCCGGATCGCTTTTGAAGAACCCACACCACTTATTGTCCCCCGGAATGATCAGCTTGCAAATCTGTCCCGTACACTCGTCAAATTCGAAGTCGTTCACTCTTCCCAGGCACTCGCAGTTTTTCAGGTTAATGACTTCCTTTTTCTTTAACTCCGAAAATAACATAGAAACCTCTCCGGGCCTTTTTATTATCCTATGATTCCGCCCGGGGAAAGTTCCTGTTTATTTCATTAGCCGTACATCAGGGAATTTCGATATAATCCGCAGAGATATAGCCGTACTCGTAATCCTCGCCGACGAGCACCACCTGATACCACGAACCGCCCTCCACGGCCTCTGTGTATTCGTAGGTTTCCCCTTGCTTCGCCGTCTTGATAACGGTCGAATCTGTCGTACTTGGAGCCGTTCTGACACGCACATCCGCAATAGTGACAAGAGTGCCGCCGGATTCGCTTTCCGATAACTCTGCATCATCTTCCTCCGGCTGTTCTTCAAGAGCCTGCCCGTCGCCGTTTCCTTCCTCTTCGCCGTCCTGCTCTTCCTCTCCCTCTTCCTCGTCATTCTCCTGCTGTTCCTCAGCCGCCCTCTCATAATTCTTCGGCACATACCGCTGATACAGATTGTAACCAATTACGGCAACAATCACCAGAAGGACACAGCCGACCACGACAGTCATGATCGTGAGAAAGTCCACGCTCTCCTCCTCATCATCGTCATCGTCCCAATCCTCATCCTCCCAATCCCGTCTTCTTCTCGGAGGCTCATCCCGGTAAACAGGTTTCTTTTTCGGCGGAGGCGCCGGATCCGCCTTACGCCTCGGCGCTGCCTCGGAACCTGACCTCTTTTTCGGTGCCGCATCCGAACCGGATTTCTTAACCGGACGCGGTTCGCCCGTTTCCGCACCGCAGTTTGGACAGAACTTTGTACCTACGCGGTACAATTCTCCACACTCGGGACAACGCCTTTTCCTTATCACCTTAGCGCCGCACTCAGGACAGAACTGATCGTCCGGCAAGATCTGCGCGCCACATTTTTTACAAACCATTTTCATCACCCCTCGATTATCTTTTGTCATATTATAATGTATCAAAAAACTTGCCTTTTGTAAAATCCAAACGAATCTTTTTTCCTTAAGATTTTGTGAATAATTTCCCAACAATCGCACATGCTTGTTACAAGCCCTAAAAGAACGGGACAACACTCACGAAAGGCTGGTACCTTCATGATACAGGGAAAAGTAGAAATATGCGGCGTGAACACTGCCAAACTGCCGCTTTTAAAAAATGCGGAAAAAGAGGAATTGTTTAAAAAGATTGAAAAAGGGGATCAGGAGGCCAGAATGGAATATATCAACGGCAATCTCCGTTTGGTCTTAAGCGTGATCAAACGCTTTCATTCCAGCAGTGAAAATGTGGATGATCTCTTTCAGATCGGCTGTGTCGGTCTGATAAAGGCAATTGATAACTTTGACAGCTCTCTCAACGTGAAGTTCAGTACCTATGCCGTACCCATGATCGTGGGGGAAATCCGCCGGTATCTCCGGGACGCCAACTCAATCCGGGTGTCCCGCTCCCTGAAAGACACCGCCTACAAGGCCATCTATGCCAAGGAGCATCTGACCCGCACCAACTCCCGCGAGCCAACCGTCACGGAGATCGCCACGGAAATCGGCATCCCCAAGGAGGACATTGTCTACGCGCTAGATGCCATCCAAAGTCCCCTGAGCCTTTATGAACCGGTCTACACGGATGGCGGCGACACCCTCTATGTGATGGACCAGATCAGCGACAAGAAAAATGGGGAGGAGGTCTGGGTCGAGCATATTTCCCTATCCGAGGCCATGAAAAAGCTCACGGAGCGGGAGTACGAAATCATCTCCCTTCGGTTCTTTGAAGGAAAAACTCAGATGGAGGTGGCTGAAAAAATCGGCATTTCCCAGGCGCAGGTTTCCAGGCTTGAGAAGAATGCGCTCAAGACTATGCGGATGTATTTGACGGCGTGAGCGGCGGCCTGTTGTCATAAGAATTATATACTCTTTGTAAAAAGCGGAGCTGAAAACCTTTCATTAGATTTTCAGCTCCGGCCGCTTATTCCGATTTCAGTTCTTTCACTTCATCAAGTGAAATTCCCGCGTATTCAGCTATCTTTTCAAGCGTTAAGATTCCGTCCGCAAGCATCCTCTTCGCTGAGTTGATCGCCGCTTCCTTTAACGTCTGGTCTCTCATATCCTCCATTGCCCGACACATAATCTCAACTCCTTCCTTACTCTCTTTAAAAAACTTCACCCGTTCCGCCAATACTTTATAGTACATATCAGCCGCATCCGTACAGGAAAAATCATGCATCAGCTTTCCAATTGGCGTATCAGCCCGGTATGCACCATTTACATACAGTATGTGCGAACCGTCCTCAAATGTTTCACCACTTTCCAAAAAACAACGCTCAACTGGATAAAGCGGCAATCCTTTCCCTATTACATCGTTCTCCGTGATAAAAATCACCCATGTTTCCGGCAGATTGTCAAAATCTTCCCCTTTTTTCAAAAGGTTGGCATCCATCATGCTGCTATTATATCTAGCCCTCTTTCTACCTGCACCTTTATCAGAACGCTGCACTTCCACATTCAGTTTTGCACCCGTGCTGTCAGTTGCCAAAACATCAAGCCGAACGGAACGATTCAGCAAATTTTCAACAAACACTTGTGTGTGCACATCCAGTACTTTCAAATCTGGCTTTTCGAGTACAATCTGCAACACAAGTTCTATGCTGCCCGTATCTCCTTCAAAACATTTGGTTAAGAAATCATCGTCAAGCAATCGGAAATTTCTGAGGCGTTGTAAATCTTCTTCATGTTTTCGGTCTATCTGTTCCGTTTCTGTCAATCTTTTCACCGTTTTCTCTTTCGTTTCGTTGGTTTTATATTATCATAAATCTATGTATTTTACAATTTGAAGAACGGCATCTTTCTATTTTTCAGATTCTTTATGTGGATAATTCCTGCATATTTATCTAGACACGATCTATTTATCCGAATTAAGCCAGTTGTTTATCTTGTCGATCGGCATACCTGTGAATATTGATAGGTATGTTTTGGATTCTGGTGCTAGTAATAGAGTATGTAGGTTGTGGAATGTTGGTTTGTGTTTGTGCTTCATATTTTCATATAAGTTAATTTTCAAATTTTTATGAAAGGATATATTATTCAATATAATAATTCAAAACAAACATTCTCGACAAAGGACATTCATTCCCATGATCGTGGGCGAGATCCGCCGGTATCTCCAAGACGCCAACTCAATCCGGGTGTCCCGTTCCCTGAAGGACACCGCCTACAAGGCCATCTACGCCAAGGAGCATCTGACCCGCACCAACTCCCGCGAGCCAACCGTCACGGAGATCGCCACGGAAATCGGCATCCCCAAGGAGGACAATGTCTACGCACCGGATGCCATCCAGAGCCCCTTAAGCCTCTATGAATCGGTCTACACCGACGGCGGCGACACCCTCTATGTGATGGACCAGATCAGCGACAAGAAAAACGGGGAGGAGGTCTGGGTCGAGCACATTTCCCTATCCGAGGCCATGAAAAAACTCACAGAGCGGGAGTACGAAATCGTCTCCCTGCAGTTTTTTTGAAGGGAAAACCCAGATGGAGGTGGCTGAAAAAATCGGCATTTCCCAGGCGCAGGTTTCCATGTTCGAAAAAAATACGCTCAAGACCATGCTATATTTCCTTTACATTGGGAGCATGCCAATAAAAACATTTAAACATTATTTTCGCTTCCCAATTACAATTTCATTAATAAGTATTTCAGGAACACTGCCCAATTCATAATTGGCTACAAACTCACGATCCAGTTGCCACTTTTCAACTGCTTCGGCATAGTTAGGCACATTTATTTTTCTTGCTATATTAATATCAAGCATAGAAAGAATTTCATGCTGTGTAATTCCATAGTTTTCAATAATATTGGCTAATATGATTTTCCTTTGTGTAAATGTATAGTTGTATCCTTGCTTAATAACATTATATCCAAGCTTATGTACTTTTGATTCGGTTCCAGAATGTGAAGAATTTTTATGTTTTTCGACATATTCTGGTGTTTCATCTATTACACGACACAGTAAGGTTCCCTTATGTTTAATGGCCATAAAATCACTTTTCAAAATTATACACTGATTACATTCCTTACAATATACAGCCTGAACAGCAACATCTATCACTTCATTTTTTTGTGTCAAGACTCTTATTATTGCTTTAATATTTGTAAGTTTATGTTCTTCAAATACACATTTTCTATTATGTGATAGAACTACAGCTTTTACGTATTGTGTTTTTTCAGGTATATACGTTGCCTCTTCACTATTTTTAAACATTCTTTGATTCTCTTTTGAACTGTTTTCCTTGTTTTTGACTAAAAGTATATCTGAGTTCTTACATTTAACTGAATATGGATTGCAGGTGCCATTAAAATATGTACATATTTTATTTCTGAAATATAAGCAATCTTTTACCACATTAAAATCTATTATTTTTTTTATCTTATCATCCTTCTTACATGAATTTCCCTTAACCATTTGATTCTTATGTTTGGATTTCAATTTATGTTTCTTTGCTTTTGCACTATGATTATCCTGAATTATTCATGAGGATCTAATTTCTTCATGATAATCCGATATTTTGT
>CAMXPV010000023.1 GCA_947245585.1 uncultured Lachnospiraceae bacterium
AAACAAAATATCGGATTATCATGAAGAAATTAGATCCTCATGAATAATTCAGGTTCATTTATAAAATCACCATTATTTACATAAGATAAATCTACATTTTTATACAGCTCACGAAATTCGGTATAATATTTGCTGAAAGCATAACACATATATTTATATGCATCTAATTGTGCCCTCTTAATATGTCCTTTCGCTTTATTGACATTTTCCCATGCGACTTCCTTACTTTCACAGACATATGCTTTCGCTATATGAGAAAAAACCGCACGAATCTCATTTAAAATTTCAACTGGAAATTTATTTTGCAAAACTTCCAGTTGACCTATAAATATTTTTATTGAATTGTGATACTGACTGTATATCTCTTTCAATTCGCGCTGTAACGCTCTGTCTTCATAAACTTTGGTAACTTCATCCATAATTATTCTCCAAACAGTCCCTTATTCACTTCCTCCATAGAAAGGAATTCATCTCTCGCAAGCAATGGATTTCCTCTGCCAACAGTTCGATTATCTGTGTTTGGTAAAAAACTACACCCTTGCCTACCTGCCTGATTCAAAAAATTTATCTCATCATCATGATCAAAGTCCTTGAACGTATCGCAATTTATTCCGATAACGAATGATGCCATTTCCTTAGTTTTTTCATTTATACTATACATATCAATCCCTACCTTTTCAGATACTATTTGAAGTATGTGCCATTCTCTTCAAAAATATCTGTGACAATTAAATCCATTCCTTTGCATCTTTCGAATCAATTTATCATATACTTCATAGTCTTATAGCAATTTAAAGTAGCTAACAGTATACCATACTAATACATCATGTGCAAGACACTTTTTCCTTTCATTTAAATTCCATAAGCCCCTCCATTTCACCTCCCAAAATTACACAAGCGGCCACCTCCGTGACCGCCTGCGCATCCCCTTTTACACTGAACAGCTAGTGTAATATTAGAAAAGATATACGCCAGGTACCACCTTGCTCTCGAACCCGCTCAGTTGATACGGGCATACATCTATCTAACGCTTTTTCATTTTGCGCCCTTCCGCCTGTGCGGCGGCGCATCTTCCTGTTTTCCCGTCCAATCCTCCCTGCCGTCCATGCGGCATAGATATGTATTTCTGTAGAATCGATCCAACCGATTCTGTAACCGGCTCTCCCGGCCAAACCGCCGTTTCGGGCTGCGTGTACATCTGAACTCTATCATCCTCTGTAATCTTCCCTTCCGGCCGCGCCGTCTATGCGGCATCTATCATCTATCTCTAAGAAATCAAACAACCTGATGCTGAAACCATCTTTCCGGCCATGCCGTCAGTGCGGACATACATCATACGTTGTTACACTAATCCTGTCACCCAATTTCACAGTGCCACAGTTGCTACATCTCTCCGCCTTGTATACCGTCACTACACAGCTACCATCCGAATTTTTCCTATGCCTGTACTCCGTTCCCGCCACATAGCTGTGATCACAGCTGCCGTGAGATTCCATATCGGGTATATAGTAAATATTGCCTTCCTCGTCGACAAACTGTCTGTCGTACAGGATCTCGACCGTTTCTTCTTCAAAATCTATTGTCGTCTCTTCTCCTGTTTCCTCAGGAGCGAACAAAACCTCATGATCCACAAGCGCATTTTCTATCTGTTCCTGAGACATATCCTCCGGCATAATCTCATTATATCCATCTCTATAAGCAAGCACAGTCATCGAATTAGCAAAAACCAATGCCGCCACCAGTGTTCCCGCCGCAAAGCGGTTCCATCTTCTGTTCTTCATCAGATTGTCCATCCTTTCTTTCAATCTTCTCTTGTTCGGTGCAAAACCCGCCTTCCACCTGAGTGAAATGCTCGCCGGTTTCTCCTCATTCTGCGCCTCCTCGATCAGCAGACGCACATACACTTTTCTTTCCTCTTCCGGCTCTCCCAACACGGCTGCCTCATCGCAGGACATTTCACAGACACGGTCGAACTCATCACATAACAGCCAGACGATCGGATTCCACCAGTACAAAATCTTCATAAACTGCACGACCATCTTCCAGACTGTATCCAAACGTCTGATATGTGCCATCTCGTGACGGAGAACCAATTCTCCTTCCCGGCTTTCTATCTCTCTGCCACAGAGAATCACCGGCCTGAAAATCCCAAATGTCAGGGAAGGCTTTCCGTTTTCTCCCTGATACAGCAACACGCGCCGCCTGACTCCGTATTGTTCCTTGATGTTGGCAAGAACTGCCTCGTGCCGCTTTGACATCGCTGTTTCAACATATCTGGCAATGAGACGGGATTTCTTCAAATAATCCGCCATCCGGTCCATCATCATGATACAGGCAACCAACAGCCATATTATCACAACCGCTCTCTGTATATGCGTGTAGCTATTCATGTATGTTCTGCCGTCCACACGAACAACATATTTCGTCCATGTCAGCGGTACTTGCGTTATCCCCATTTTTACAAGTTCCACCTGTCTTTCCGGTACGACAATACGAATGATCTCTTCGTACCACTTTTTCAGAAAAGGCAGCGGAACCAGATAATACAAAACGGCCGCTTTTGCAAGCAAATAATATAACTTTGCGTCGATCCTATCTCTTATCAGGCGTCTCAGAATCCAACTGACCGCCGTCAACGTACTTCCCGAAAGCGTCATCACAAGTAAGTATTCCATGAACGCTCCTAGTAATTTTCCAGAATTTTTATCAGTTCCTCTGCTTCGTTCTTGTTAATCGCGCTCTTTTTTGCAAAAGCCGCTACAAAATTACTGAGCCTTCCCTCATACATAGAATCCACTGCAGCTTTCATCTGCATGTAATTATACTCATCCCTGCTGAATACAGCCTTAACCATTCTGTGCTCCCGAGTGACTAACCCCTTATCTTCCAGTCTGCTCAGGAAAGTGTTTAAGGTCTGCCTTTTCCATTCCTTGCCATCCGCCTCGAATAATGCAAGAAGCTGTGACTGCTTAATCGCCTCCTGCTGATCCCACAGCTTCTCCATCACCTCCTTCTCTGCCTGTGTCACGTCATATAAGCCTTTCATATTCCCTCCGCTCTATGACTACCTTACGTAGTCAATTATATTATTATTTTTTCGGCATGTCAACCCCTTTTTTCAAGATATTGTATATTTTTTACGTTAACACACCATTTTCCTACATAATGTAGGTGTAAACCTTTCCTCTATGCGCAAATTTCCCCTTCTCTATAACATTCTACTATATATTCTCTCGTTTGATAATAGAAATCTGTATTAAAATTTGAAATTGCCCCATCAATCCATGAAGAATATACGTCTATGATCCAATCAACTATACTGCGCTCAGATTTTTCAGAAATATCCTCAATCAAACGCTCATAGACTTCACCGATTGTCCAATAGTCAGGCACTTCGTATCTGCATTTTGCCACATTATCAAACGAATCCGACGGTATATTGCATCTTTGAATAAAGTCATCGGCCACTTTCTCTATCGGCTCACAATGAAAGACATCCGCATACTCATAAATGCGTTTGATCGTGTCTTTTCCCATATACTGCACGACCGCAGACCTTTTTTGTTTCTGCTTTCTTCCAATATATTCAATAAGACTGCACGTAAAGAATAATGCGCTGTCATTCCTCATCCCTGACTTCACTTCCCTTCAAAAACTGCAATGTCATAAGCGCTTTTACTGTGTGAAAACTAATCTGATATTAGCCGTCTCCTACATATATATTTTCTAATAAGTCTCTCAATAATTCAAGGGTTTTATCATATTTTCCTCACGCCGTAATAGCATTTCCTGTATACAGCTGATAATATTTCCCCTTCTCCTCGATCAACTGGTCATGGGTGCCTCGCTCGATGATCCGCCCCTGCTCCAGTACCATAATGCAGTCGGAGTTTTTGACCGTGGAGAGCCTGTGGGCAATCACAAAGGTGGTTCTCCCCTTCATCAGCTTATCCATGCCGTCCTGCACAATGCGCTCGGTGCGGGTGTCGATGGAGCTGGTCGCCTCATCCAGAATCAGCACCGGCGGGTCCGCTATGGCCGCTCTGGCAATGGCGAGAAGCTGTCTCTGGCCCTGGCTTAAGTTAGCGCCGTCCCCGGAAAGCACCGTGTCATACCCCTCCGGCAGTCTTCTGATAAAGCTGTCCGCATTGGCAAGCTTCGCCGCGGCGCGCACTTCCTCATCGGTGGCATCCAGTTTCCCGTAGCGGATGTTCTCCATAACCGTCCCCGTAAAGAGGTGGGTATCCTGCAGCACAATGCCCAGAGACCGCCGCAGATCGTCCTTCTTTATCTTATTGACATTGATACCGTCATAGCGGATCTTGCCATCCTGAATGCCATAGAAGCGGTTGATCAGGTTGGTAATCGTGGTCTTGCCCGCTCCGGTGGAACCCACGAAGGCGATCTTCTGGCCCGGCTCGGCATAGAGCTTCACATCATGGAGCACGATCTTATCATCATTATACCCGAAATCCACGCCGTCGAAAACCACATCTCCCTTAAGTTCCACATAATCAACGGAATGATCCGCCTGATGCTCGTGCCGCCACGCCCAACGTCCTGTGCGCTCCGGTGTCTCCACAAGCGCGCCGTTCTCCTCTCGCACATTGACTAAGGTTACGTAACCGTCATCCACCTCGGACGTTTCATCCATCATCTTAAAGATGCGCTCCGCACCGGCCATCGCCATGACAATGGAGTTAAACTGTTGACTCACTTGGTTAATCGGCATGTTAAAACTTCTGTTAAAGGTCAGGAAACTTGCCAGTTTCCCAAGCGTCAATCCTGTCGCACCAGAGAGCGCCAACGCGCCGCCGACAATGGCACAGACCACATAGCTCACATTGCCTAACTGCTGATTCACGGGGCCAACCACGTTGACCAGATAGTTCGCCTTATCCGCGCTCTCAAACAGCGTGTCGTTTAACACCCTGAAATCCTCGATATTCTTTTCCTCGTGGTTAAATACTTTAACCACCTTTTGTCCGTTCATCATCTCCTCAATGAAGCCGTTGACTTTTCCCAGATTACCCTGCTGCTCCAGAAAATATCTGCCGCTTAACCCTGCCACTTTCTTGGTCACCACAAGCATCACCGCCACCATCATAAGCGTCACGACAGTCAGCGGCACGCTCAAAACCACCATGCTGATCAGCACGCTCACAATGGTAATCAGGCTGTTAAACACCTGCGGCATACTCTGGCTGATCATCTGTCTGAGCGTTTCCGTATCATTTGTATAGGTTGACATAATATCTCCATGGGAGTGGGTGTCAAAATATTTAATGGGAAGCGTTTCCATATGGGAAAACAAATCGTCCCTCACATTGCGCAGCGTCCCCTGTGTCACATTGATCATAATGCGGTTCCATGCGTAGGCCGAAAGCACACCGATCAGGTAAAAACATGCCACCCGCGCGATGGCTCCCGCCAACGGCGAAAAGTCCGGCTGATCCTGTGTGAGCATGGGTGTAATATAATCGTCGATCAGGCTCTGGATAAACATGGTTCCCTGTACATTGGCCAACACGCTCACAAAGATGAGCACAGCTACAATCACCAGATGAAGGCCATAGTTCTTTGCCACATACCCCATCAGCCGTTTAAACACCTTCCCCGGATTCTCAATCCGTTTTCCGCCCTGCATTCTTCCATGTGGTCCTGGCATTATTCCGCGCCTCCTTTCTGCTCATCAAAATCCCCGCCGCCGCTCGTCTGCGACTCATAAACTTCCCTGTAAATCTCATTGTCCCGAAGCAGCTCTTCGTGTGTGCCAAAGCCGTGAATCCGTCCGTCGTCCATAACAATAATACGGTCCGCCTCCATGACACTGGCTACACGCTGGGCGATGATCAGCTTCGTGGTATCGGGAATTTCCTCCGCGAAAGCCCTTCTGATCTTCGCGTCCGTGGCCGTATCCACCGCACTGGTGGAATCGTCCAGAATCAGTACCTTCGGTTTCTTGAGCAGCGCCCTTGCAATGGTAAGCCGCTGTCTCTGTCCGCCGGAGACATTGGTTCCGCCCTGTTCTATGTAGGTGTGATACCCCTCCGGCATCTTCTCGATAAACTCATCCGCACAGGCCAGACGGCATACCCGTCTGCATTCCTCCTCCGAAGCGTTCGCATCGCCCCACCGCAGGTTATCCAGAATGGTGCCCGAAAACAACACGTTCTTCTGCAGAACCACCGCCACCTGATCCCGCAATGTCTCAATATCATACTCTCTGACATCTCTGCCGCCCACCATAACCGCGCCCTCCGAAACGTCATAGAGACGGCTGATCAAATTGACCAGACTGGTCTTTGCGCTGCCGGTGCCGCCGATGATGCCGACCGTTTCCCCCGCATGTATTTTCAGGTTGATATCGTGCAGAACCGCCTCACTGCTCTCCTTATGATAGGAGAACCGCACATGCCGAAATTCGATCTCGCCGTTTGGCACCTCGTAGACAGGATCGACCGGATTAGTCAAATCACTCTTTTCGTTCAACACTTCACAGATACGCTCCGCACTGGCAATGCTCATGCTCATCATTACAAAGATCATGGCCACCATCATCAGGCTCATCAAAATATTCATGCAGTAGGTAAGCAGGCTCATCAGCTCGCCCGTGGTCAGCGTATTCTGTACGATCTGTTTCGCGCCCAACCAGCTGATCAGCAGAATACAGCCGTAGACCGTGAACTGCATGACCGGCATGTTCAACACCACGTGTCTCTCAGCCTTCTGAAAGATATCATAAATGCCCTGGCTCGCACTCTTAAACTTCTTCGTCTCATAGTCTTCCCTGACATAGGCCTTCACCACACGGATCGCGCTCACATTCTCCTGCACGGAGGCGTTCAGCTCGTCATACTTGGGAAAAGCCTGTTTAAAATACTTCATGGCTCCTCTGATAATGAAAAACAGCACCACCGCAAGCAAAAGCACCGCCACCAGATAAATTGACGCCAGCCTCGCATTGATAAAAAAGGCCATCGCCATAGCGCAGACCATGCTGACGGGCGCACGGAAACAAATGCGCAGAATCATCTGGTACGCCATCTGCATGTTCGTCACATCGGTGGTCAGTCTGGTGACCAGACCCGCTGTGCTGAACTTGTCGAGACTGGAAAAGGAGAAGGTCTGAATATTCTCAAACATGGCCTGTCTCAAATTTTTCGCAAATCCCGTGGATGCCCTCGCACCGTACTTGCCGCCCATAATGCCGCAGAACAGCCCGCACAGCGCCGCCGCAACCATAATTGCACCCACTATGTAAATATGGCGCATATTTCCGGCCTCCACGCCGTCATCAATGATCGAAGCCATCAAGAACGGAAGCAGCATCTCAAAAATCACTTCCAGTATCATAAACACTGGTGTTATGACCGAGGGTTTTTTATATTCCTTTATCTGTGCCGCAAGGGTTTTAATCATCGTCGTACCTCCTTCTTATCAAACATAAAAAGAACCATGCGACAAACGCCGCATGGTTCTATTCTTCTACAATAAAAATTTAATGTCAACGGTTTTCCAAAGTTTTCATAAAAATTTTACTCTTTCGTCTTCTCCCGATTGTTCATGATCTCAAACACCACTGCCGCCAAAAGCACCACGCCCTTAACCACCATCTGCCAGTTCGCGTCGATACCCATCTGGCTCATACCTAAGTTGATGACACCGATCAGCGCCGCACCGACTACCATACCGAACACCGTGCCGGAACCACCGTAAGCGGACACACCGCCCACCACGCAGGCAGAGATCGCGTCCATCTCGTAGTTATTGCCGGCCGTCGCCGTCGCCGCCGACAGTCGTCCCATCGTCATCCACGCACTGATTACGGTGAGCACCGCCATATTCAGGTACGCCAGGAAGAAAATCTTTTTCGTGTCAATACCTGAAAGTCTGGTAGCCTCCACATTGCCGCCAATGGTGTAGAAATAACGGCCGATCGTGGTTTTGGAGGTGATAAAGTGATAGATCAACACGATCACCGCCACCCAGATCAGGTTATTCGGAATGCCGCCCGCCTGCGCAAGCTTATAGGCAAACAACAGGATCACCGCGCAAACCAACACGCAGCGCACAATCACAGCAGTCTGGCTCTCCGCCTCATAACCCTTCTTGACCTTGTCACTTCTGCCCTTCAACTGTATAACCACAAACAGCACACAGGCAATCACACCCACCACAAGACAGGTGATATTCAGCCCTTCGCCGCCAAACAGATCCGGCACGCTGCCGGTAAATATCTTGATAAAACCCTCCGGCATAGGTGCAATGGATGAACCGCCGATCAGCGCCGTACCCCAACCGCGGAATGCCAGATAGCCGGCCAGTGTTGCAATCCACGGCGGAATGTTGATATACGCAATCAAAAAGCCCTCCACAATACCGTAAATCACACCCGCGCCTATCATAAGCAGCATCGCCACAGGCACTGACATGCCGCCCCGCACCATCATGATGCCGCCGATGGCACCGATAAAGCAGACAAAGGAACCAACGGAAAGGTCGATATTACCGCCCGTAAGCATACACATCAGCATACCTGTCGCCAATACGAACACATACGAATTCTGCGCAATCAACGCCTGAAAACTGGAAGCCGCAAACATCTGTCCTTTCGTCATCACCGAGAAGAAAATCACGATCAGGACAAGGACTATTTTCATGGTATGTTTTCTTAAAACCTGTAATATATTATTCATTTTCATCCCCCTCCCTTATTTCTTCTCTCTCTTGGACAGTACGTCAAAGGCAACTGCAATCAAAAGCACCAGACCCTTAACAACCTTCTGGTAATTGACATCCATACCCATAATACTCATGCCCTGGTTGATGACACCCATCAAAGTCGCACCGATTACCACGCCGGCTACGGAACCAACGCCGCCGTAAGCGGACGCGCCGCCGATGAAGCAGGCGCCGATCGCGTCCATCTCATAACCCTGCCCGTAGGTGGGCTGAGAGGAGGTCAGTCTGGCAATCGTCAAAACACCTGCCAGAGCCGCTAAAAATCCCATATTCACATAGGCGATAAAATACACCTTCTTCGTGTTGATACCGGAAAGCCTAGTGGCCTTTTCATTGCCGCCCACCGCGTACAGATAACGGCCGATTCTCGTCTTCGTGGTCAGATAGCCGTAAACCAGAAGCACCAGAAGAATCCAGATGAGCGCCGTCGGAATGCCCTTATGGGAAGCCAGCTTATAAGAAATCCATAAAATTGCCGCACTGATTACCACCAACTTTACAATGGTACCGCCAAGGGGCGCCGTCTCATACCCCCTGCTCTTGTTGTTGATGCGGCTCTTTATCTGCACCGCAACCAGAATAATCACCGCGATACATCCGGCGATCATACAGGTCATGTTAAAGCCCTCGCCGCCGAACAGATCCGGCACATAACAGTCCGCACCGCCGCCGAACAGTTTGATAAAGGTTTCGTTCTTAATAGAGACCGTCATACCCTGCAATACCACATTGGACAATCCCCGGAACGCATACATGCCCGCCAATGTCGCGATAAAAGGAGGCACCTTCACATAGGCGATCCAAAAGCCCTGCCACATACCGATCAGGATACCGATGATAAGCATGGTGAGCACTGCCGCCCACATATTCACATTTTTATCCATCATCATCGCGCCCGCCGCGCCTGCGAAGCAGACTATGGAACCTACGGAAAGGTCGATGTTGCCGCCTGTCAGAATACAGAGCAGCATACCTGTCGCCAACACGAACACGTAAGCGTTCTGGGAGATCAGGTTATTGATATTCTGGGGAAATAAAATTTTACCCTCTGTGGTAATGCTGAAAAAGACCGCCACCAAAATAAGGGCGATAACCATAGTATATTTTCTTAAGAATGCGGAAGCATTTATTTTTCCCATATCCTTACGCCCCCTTTCCTGAACTTACGATGATGGACATAATCTTCTCCTGGGTTGCCTCTTCACTGGAAAGCTCACCGGCAATCTTACCCTCATTCATGATGTAGATTCTGTCACTCATACCAAGCACCTCCGGCAGCTCCGAGGAAATCATAATCACAGATTTGCCTGCTGCTACCAGATCGTTAATGATACAGTAAATCTCATATTTCGCACCCACGTCGATACCTCTGGTGGGCTCATCCAAAATCAATACGTCGGGATCTGCAAACATCCATTTCGCCAGAAGCACCTTCTGTTGGTTGCCGCCCGAGAGGTTGCCCACATTCTGCTCCACGGTGGGACATTTGGTTTTCAGTTTCCCCCTGTAATCTTCCGCTACCTGATATTCTTTATCCTTGTCAATGATCTTGCGGGGGCTGATGCTATCCAGATTGGCAAGTGTCGTATTGATCTTGATCGGATTGGTCAGCACAAGGCCGTTGCCCTTCCGGTCCTCCGTCACGTAGGCAAGTTTATTATTAATGGCCTGCTTCACGGTCTTTAGCTGCACTTCCTTACCGTCCAGATAGAGCTGTCCGCTGATATTGGTGCCGTAAGACTGCCCGAAAATACTCATGGCAAGCTCCGTGCGGCCCGCGCCCATCAAGCCCGAAATGCCTACCACCTCGCCCTTTCTCACATGAATGGACACATTGTCGCACACCTTCCGCTCCGGATAGAGGGGATGATGCACGGTCCAGTTCTTCACTTCCATATTTACGTCGCCGATCTTTACGTCGTGACGCTTCGGGAAACGGTCGGTCAATTCACGGCCAACCATGCCCTGAATAATTCTATCCTCTGAAATCTCCGTGGTATGCTTATCCATCGTCTCTATGGTAGAGCCGTCGCGGATGACGGTAATCTTATCCGCAACATAAGCAACCTCGTTTAACTTATGAGATATGATAATCGACGTCATGCCCTCTTTCTTAAACTTTAACAGCAGATCAAGCAGGGCCTGAGAATCCTTTTCGTTCAATGAAGAAGTCGGCTCATCCAGAATCAGAAGCTTCGCATGCTTGGCCATCGCCTTTGCGATCTCCACAAGCTGCTGTTTACCGGTGCCGATATCCTTAACCAATACTTTAGACGACTCCGAAAGCCCTACCATCTTTAAATATTTGTCCGCTTCCCCGTAGGTTTCGTTCCAGTCAATCGCCGCACTTTTCCCGCGCTCGTTTCCAAGGAACATGTTTTCCCCGATGGTCATGTACGGGATCAAAGCCAGTTCCTGATGGATAATGACAATCCCCTTCTCCTCGGAGTCCTTAATCTTATTGAATTTACACACTTCACCGTTGTAGACGATGTCGCCCTCGTATGTACCGTACGGATAAATGCCGCTCAAAACGTTCATCAATGTGGATTTGCCCGCACCGTTTTCACCGACCAATGCGTGAATTTCTCCCTCTTCCACCTTTAGATTTACATTGTCGAGTGCCTTGACACCGGGGAACGTTTTGGTAATATTTTTCATTTCCAGTAAAATCTTTGCCAAAGTGTATTCCTCCCAACATTTTTAGTATCTGCTACCCATTTCTCATATTACCATAAATTGATAACTATTTCTATATTTTATAAACCAACAGGCGGGAAAAGTTCCCCCGCCTGCCATGGTTTATTATTATCAGATTTTTCTCAACCTGCGGAGAACGCGCTTTTTGCGTTCTCCAGTGCGAACTTGTTCGCACGGTTATTGGAGATCAGCCTCCGTGTAGTAACCGGAGTCGATCAACAGCTCCTTGTAGTTGTCCTTATCCGCAAATACGGGCTCGCAAAGGAAAGAAGGAATCACGCCTGTGCCATTGTCATAAGTCGTGGTATCATTTACTTCTACCTCTTCCCCATTCAGGATCTGGCCTACCATCTTAACTACCTGAGAAGCAAGAGTACGGGTATCCTTAAATACGGACATAGACTGCTTGCCGTCAAGCATGTTCTTTACGTTAGCGATATCACAGTCCTGACCGGTAACGATCGGGTAATTGCCAGTGTAGTTTGCTGCCAGAGCGTTCTGCACACCAAGAGAGGTGGAGTCGTTGGAGCAAAGGCAGATATCAAGCTGGGTGCCGTCCGCATAGTTGGAAGAAAGGATGTTCTCCATTCTGGACTGTGCAGTCTCGGTAGACCACTTAGGCGTACCAACGGTTGCGAAATCTACCTGGCCAGAGGGAATCACGATCTTGCCTGCGTCGATGTAGGGCTGTAACGTGTCCATAGCGCCGTTATAGAAGAAAGGTGCGTTGTTGTCGCCGGGATCGCCTGCGGTAACTTCCATGTTGAAAGGACCCGCTGCGTTGTCCAGATCCAGAGTGTCAATAATATACTGACCCTGCGTCACACCAACCTTATAGTTATCGAAGGTAGCGTAATAAGCAATCGCATCGGTATTCATGATCAGACGGTCATAAGCGATAACAGGAATGTTTGCGCTCTTTGCTTTCTCAAGAACGGTAGAAAGAGAATTTGCCTCGATCGCAGCGATTACCAGTACGGAACAACCGCCGTTGATCATGTTCTCGATCTGGGAAACCTGCGTCTCCTCCTGGTTGGAAGCGTACTGAAGGTCTACCTCATAACCTGCTGCCTCAAGCTCGGCCTGCATGTTGGCACCATCCTGGTTCCATCTCTGCAGATCCTTGGTGGGCATGGACACGCCTACCTTATTGCCGTTGGGCGCTGCCGCTTCCGCCGCCGGAGCCTCTGCCTCAGCCTCTGCTGCCGGAGCTTCTGCCTCAGGTTCTGCTGCCGGAGCCTCTGCTGCGGGCTCTGTGCTTGCTGCCGGAGCAGACTCACCGCCACCGCCACAGCCGACCAGTGCAGCCGCAAGCATGGAAGTTGCAAGTAACATACTTAATACTTTTCTTTTCATGTTTTCATTTTCCTCCCTTTAATATATGTGGTTTTGCGAAATCTCTTCCGCACACTCAATATACCACAAAAAAAATAGGAATAATTTATGACATTCTGTACATTTTTACTTTGTCAGTCTATCACACATGAAAAACACTAGCACATTTTTGTCATCTCTTCCTGCTCATCCCAAAAAAGTGCTATTCCGGCATCTGTTCCGGCACGTTCAGATACACATCCTCCTTCAAATGAAAACCGCTGCCAATGATCACCTCATCGATATTGTCGCGGTTGACGCTGACCGGCTCCAAAGCGATATAGGGAACGCGGTACTCCCCGCTGTCAATCTGTGTCACATCCTCCCCGGTGACCTCCCCTCCCTTCGCAAGCTCCACCGCCGCTTCCGCCGCGCGGGTTGCCAGACGTTCCACCGGCTTGTAGACTGTCATGACCTGCGTGCCTTCAACGATTCTCTGGCAGGCGGCCAGATCCGCATCCTGTCCCACCACAAGAATGTCGCCTGCCTGCCGGGTCTCCGCCAACGCGCGCACAGCCTGGGTAGCCAAATCGTCATTGCCGCACATGATGGCATCCGCCTGGGCAATTTTCAGGGGATTGGCATAGATATAGGCCGCCGCCTCCTCCGCCCGCCAGTTGTCGGCATGGACAGAATCCAAAATCTGCACCCTGTGCCTGGACATGAGCCTCTTAAACCCTCCCTCCACCATAGGCACGTTATTGTCCGTGGGAGAACCGCCGATCATGATCACGCCGCTGCCGCCGCCAATGCCTTCCTCCAAAAGGGCCCTCGCCATCATATCCCCCACCATTTCATTGTCAAAGGAAATGTACAAATCTACATCTGCATCATCGATCAGCCGGTCATAGGAGACAACTTTTATCCCCGCATCCCTGGCCCTTTTCACGGATTCCCTCAGGGAAGCCGGGTCGATCGCAATAATGACAATGACGTCCATTTCCTTCTGAATAAAATAGTCAATCTGCTTTTTCTGCTCCTCTACCACGCCGTTTGCATTCTGCACATTGACTTCCGCCCCCAGCTCCTTGGCTACCGAGACAAACACATCCCTGTCCCTCTGCCACCGCTCGATCACGAAAGAATCAAAACTCAGACCGATCTGTATTTTTCTCTCTTCCCCCGCCACGTTTTCCCTGCCGCTTTCCGACGGCCCGCAGCCGGCCGCCACAAAAAGCAGGAGTGCCGCCAGAAGCAGGCAGCTGATTCGTCTTTTCATTTCACCCTCCGAAGTTCTTCTCGCATTTGTATTCTGTCGGTGTCACGCCCACATTTTTCTTAAAAGATCTGCTGAAATAATTGGGGTCCGCATACCCCACCATGGAACAGATTTCTTTCATGGAGCATTCCGTTGTGGTGAGCAGCTCCTTCGCCTTATCCATACGGATCTTCGTCAGGTACTCCACAAACCCCTCCCCCACATCTTCCTTAAAAATCTTGCTAAAATAGTAGGGGCTGATATTGACTGCCTGGGACACCTCATCCAGCGAAATGTCCCTGCTGTAATTGTTTTGGATATAGGCTTTGGCCGCCTCCACAGCCCCCTGGGATTTCTCCAACGCCTTGGCGCTCACATTTCTGGAAGCATTCCTCATCTTGTCTACAAACCAGGCCCGCAGCGTCTGCAGATCGCTTATCTCCATCACCGTTGGCAGATAATCTGCCCTGTCGCAAAATTCATAGGTCATACCGCCGGAATTGTATGCAATATACTCTGCATAGAGAACGAACTCCAATACCTTCAGGCGGATGTTCATAAAATACTCGCCATACAACTTTGCCACCATATCAAAATAGGACTCCGCTGTGGCCACGGCATGGTCCGCTTCCCCATTTTTCACTTCCGCAAAAAGTTTCTTTTCCAACTCCAGAGGATACGCCGCCTCGTGGGTACAGCCGATGGGCAGATCATCCACATGGGCCACGCTCCCCGTCGTCATAATCAAGGCATTGATAGCTTCCTTGTAGGCCTCTCTTGCCTCCTGCAGGGGCGCAACGGCGCTGATCCCGATGCGGAAGCTGATCTGCGTCCGCCGCTTCAGCTCCCTGACAATCTCTCTGGACTTTTCAATCAGGGCAATCCGCTCCTCATAGGACATCTGTTTTTCCTCGCAGGGTACCAGTCCCGGCAGCTTATTGGCCATAGACATGCCCAGAATCACGCCCGGATAAACCTCTTTCAGATACTCCCTGAGCAGTTCACTGTACTGTGACATCTTCACGCTGCTGCCAACGGCGTTGGTCATATGGTTTCCCTCCTGGGTTTCCCCACAGATCACTGCCAAAAGATAGGCGTGGTTCTGGTCAATTCCCAAAAGCTGCTTATAGTTCTCGATGTCTTCCGTAAAATGTTCCTGAAAGAGCAGATTGTAGAGCAAGCCGTTTTCTATGATCGGCATGACAGTCTCCAGCTTTTCCCGGATCAGCAGATCGTTGCTTCTCTTGTCCCTTTCCCTGTCAATCTGTTCCATGGCCTTTTTCAGTGCCGCGACAATTCGGGTTCTTTCCATTGGTTTTGTGATATATTCTAGAACGCCCAGTTTGATGGCTTCCTTCGCGTAATCAAATTTATCGTATGCGCTCATCACAATAAAGACCACGCTGCGGTTTGTCTCCCTGATTTCCCGCATGGCCTCGATTCCGTTGATGCCGGGCATCTGGATATCCATGATGGCGATGTCCGGACGGTATCTCTCGGCAAGCTCTATCACGCTTCTTCCGGTCTTCGCATACTCTACGGAACAGATGTCCCCAAACTCTTTTTCTATGATAAATTTCAGGGAATCAATCACAATTCCCTCATCGTCCGCCAACATGATTTTATAGTGGCTCATCTTACCCTCCATACCGAAGCTTTCTTTCGTGCCTATTTTTGTAGATAGAGGCACACCTCCGTGCCTTTTCCCCTGCCTTCGCTCTTCACGTCCATCACCTGCTCATTGCCTGTAAAGAGTTTCATGCGGGAGATCACATTATCCATGCCGACACCGTTTCCACCGGATGCCATATCTGCCTCCCTGTAGGTTCCGCTGAGTATCTTCTCGATGGTCTCCTCACTCATACCGACGCCATTATCCCTGACACTGATGCAGACCACCCCTTCCTTCTCGTAAAGGGATAGTAAAATTACGCCCCGGTCCCCCATCTCCCGTATACCGTGGTTGACGCAGTTTTCCACAATGGGCTGTAGAATCATGCCCGGCATTTCCACCGACAGAAGGGATTCGTCAATGTGCTTCTCGTAATGAATGTCCCCCGCAAACCGCACGTTTAATATATAGATATAGGAGTCCACCATCTCTACCTCCTCAGCGACGGTCACCGTCTCCTCACTCTTCTTCATATTATATCTGTAAAACTGCGCCACCTTCTGGATGTACTCATAGGTTCTGTCCGCGCCCTCCATCATGGCAAGCTGCGCGCCCGCATTCAGTGTATTAAAAAGAAAATGGGGATTGATCTGGGCCTGCAGATACTTCAATCTCGCGTCCTTTAAATGGCCCTCCATCAAAAGCTCCCGCTCCTTTAGCGCCCGTTCCGCCTCCATACTCTCCCTGATCCGTTCGATATACCTGCCGATACTGACCACCATGGAATTGAATGCGCCCGTCACCACGCCAACCTCGTCCTGCGATTCCACCGGAAGAAGCGCGATATCAAAGTTTCCTTTTGCCACCTCATCCGCCTGGCCCGCCAACTTCTTCATGGGCCGGATCACCGCGCCAACAAAACTGATAATCATACATACATTGCTGCACATCACCAGAACGATGGCGACAACGGACACCGCTTCAAAGAGTCGGAAACGCTGCTGTAATTCGCTGTAGCGTTCCGAGTTGCTGCGAAACTGTTCCATATTCAGGTTGGAGATATAGGTACCGATGTAATCATACATTTTGGTGGCGTTCTCATAGTGGAAACGGTATTTTTCCACGTTACGCCCTCTCTTTGCCTCGACGGCGGAAGCCACCTCCTTCAGATAATACTCGCTCATGTGCCGGATATTTCTCTCCATGCGGTCGAAGGTGCGGCCTGTCACCTTCTCGTTCAAATCCGCCACCATATTTCTGCAAAGGGCTTCACTGCGATAATAGTTTTCCAAAGAGTCACTGGTCTTCACGTTCAGATAATCGGTCATACTGCTTTGCAGCGCATCGACCGCATCGGAAAAATTGTTCAGATGCCGGTTGCCCTGATACACCGTGTCCAACCGCCCCGACATGCTGTTGATGCCAATAATCAGGAAAATATTGACCATCACCACCAGAAGATTCGTAAAGATGTAGATACTGCTGATTTTCACCTGCAGGGAGAGATTGCGTATTTTATTCATCACTTTCCGGCTCCTCCCTGTGCAGATACGCATCCACATTCTCTTTGGTGATCAGACTGATATCCGCCGTAAAATACTGGCTTGTATAGCCCAACTCGTGGTATTCCTGCAAAGCGTCGATGCAGAAGCCGCCCATCTGCGGCGTGTCGATGTTTACGGTGGCATAGATCACATTCCTGTCGATGGCATTTAAAATAGTGTCGGAGGTATACTGTCCCAGAATGCTGACCGAGCCCACCTTATTGTAATCCACCACAGCCTGATAGGCGCAGGTCGTATTCAACTCGTTGAGGCAGATCAGAATATCCGGCACGTTTTCCCCCAAAAAGATATCCCTGACAGACTCCTCCACCGAAAAAGCGTTGGTGTCGTCCACGGATTGCAGGGAAACTTCTATTGCCGCATCTCCCCGCTCCTGCTCGATCGCCTCCTGAATGCCGGAGTAAATGATATTTTGATCCAGGCTGTTCGCGTAGGAATTGACCAAAAGAGTCACTTTTATGGGACGATCCGTCACCCCGGTCAGCCGCTCCCGCATAATCTTGAGCGCCTGTCTGCCATATTCCCTCCCGAGATTATAGCTTCCCACGCCAACAAAACTGCAGCGTGCGCTCTGGGTGCTGTCACCGTAGAGCGTCACCACCGGAATTCCGCTCTCCGCAGCCCGATCAATCAGCTCCCGCAGCGTCTCATTTTCGCCGGCCGTCACAATAATTCCATCCACTCCGGAGGCGATGGCGATCTCCATCTGCTCCTCCACGCTGTAACCCTGCATCTGATCGCTTCCAAGCCAATCCACATAGACGTTTTCCTCAAGCGCCCTCTCGCAGGCCCCGGAATAAACGGACTGCCAAAAAGCGGATTTCCCTTCCTGGGTAATCATGATATAGTATCTGTCATAAACGTCCCCTGCCGTCTCCTCCTGATAGCCGCCCTGATAAAACCACAGCACATACCCTGCCATCATCACCGTGAAAACAACGCAGGCCACAGAAAGAAACAGGGGGAGAAGCATAAGCCCCGAAAAAATTTTTTTCGGGGCCTGCATCTTATCCTCTATTGGATTGTTTTTCAAAGTCTGTTCATCACTTTTTGTAGTAGGTATCATAGTTCACAATCTCATCAAGCAGTTTCGGAATCTGTTCTTCCATCGTCTCATCCGTAAACTGACAGGTTCCCACCGCCATATGTCCGCCGCCGCCGTACTTGAGCATCAAGCTGCCCACATTGACATGGGAGGTGCGGTTTAATACGCTGTAGCCCACCGCTGCGGAACAACCCTTTCCGCCGCGTCCGCTGACGATCCAGACGGATATGTTCTGCTCCGGATACATGCTGTAGATCAAAAACCGGTTGCCGGAGTAGATCGGGTCAACGCCCCGCAGATCGGAGATAATCACATCCTTTTCTATCCGCGTGTGCGCCTTTACCATCTCCCGAAACTTCTGATCCTGTTCGCGATAAATATCAATTCTTTCCTGCACATCGGACAGGGCAAGAATCTCTTCCGTGTTCATGGTACGGCAGCACTCCATCAGCTTCTCCATCAACTGATAATTGGAGATCGTGAAGTTGCGCCATCTGCCCAGGCCCGTCCGGGGATCCATCAGGAACCCGACTAAAATCCATCCCTGCGGATTCTGTATCTCATCTATGGTCAGATTACCGGAGTCTACCTTGTCCACAGCCTCCATCATATCGTCGAAATGGGAAAACCGCTCCTTGCCGCCGTAATATTCATAGATAATGCGCGCGCAGGAAGGCGTGATGCGGCTCTCGCCCTTATACTTTCCCTTCAATTCATTGCGCTCATGCTCACTGGAATGGTGGTCGAACCAGAGACCGCACCCTTCAACGAAAGGCACGTTTGCCAACACATCATTCTCGTTGATCTCCACAAGACCATCCTGTAGATCCTTGGGATGCGCAAATTTCCAACTGTCAATCAGACCGATCTCTTTCAGCAATGCACCGCAGGCCAACCCGTCAAAATCAGAACGTGTCACTAATCTCATTCTTTTTCACCTTCTCCTTCTATCCGAAATGTGATACCCCTTGTTCCGAATTATCTCACTAGTTAAAATTATATAGGAAGCAGACCCGCATTTCAAGAAAAAGATTCAAAGGAATATCCTTGTGGGGCCGTCATCCTTCGCTATGACAGTGATCTGCGTTCCCAGCTTGAACGAATAGAGAATCCGCTCTTTCACGGGCTTCGCCCCGCTCACCGAAGGATAGCCAAAAATCTGCTCCAGCGCCTCGCTGTAGTAGATCAGCTGTGTCCGATAGCGTTTCACCAGCTCCTCCGGCGCGGACACGGCGTCTGTCTTATAATCCAGCACCACAAAACCGTCCTCCTCCTCAAAGAACACGTCGATAATTCCCTGAATAAGCACCGTCTCTTCCGGCGGGAAGCCATCCCCCAACCGGTTGGCCGGAAGGCCCATCACGAAGGGCTGTTCTTTATACAGTTTTCCCGCACGGGCCGCCTCCGCCATACGGCGCGCCGTGAGGCTTGTCAGAAAAGCGGCGATTTTCGGAACGGAAGCCGCCTCGTAATATTCCTGTGAGAGCCGCCCTTCTCTCCGCATCTGTTCCATCTGCTCCCGCAAAAGAGCCTCCGCCGCCACTCCATCTGCATAGACCTCCTTGGTCAATTTTGTAAAATCAAAGAGCTCCATCACCTTGTGGAAGGCGCTTCCCCGCGCAGCGCCGCTGACACGCTCGTCGCCTTTTAAGAATTTCGGCAGATAGGGAACAGGCGGCTTCTCCTCAAAAAGTTTGGCTGAAAGCTCGTCTTCTTCGTGCATTCCGGCCATCTTTAACTCCGATACGGTAGTCTTCGTATAGAGGTCTTTCAGATTTTCGTGCGGATATTCATAGGCAAAACGGTATGACAGCTGTGTCATGAGATTTTCGTCCACCGGGCCGCTTTCAACCGCCAAAAGGAGCTTTCTCTTCGCCTCCATCCCCGAAATGGTCTCCTCTATCTTTTCCTCCACCACATGATCCCAACCGGTCAATTTTACGCAAAAGCCCAAATCCTGCGCATATTCCGAACCTTTATGATCCGGTTTTACCCCACAGGCCTCATAAACCCCGTCCAGACATCGGTTGCCGGAAAGAGCGGATAGCAGCAGGGTTACAAAACTGTCCTGTCCAAGAAGCGTATCGTAGGAGAGCCTCTTTTCCCTGCGCCTTTGCAGCGGAAGCAAGGATGCAGCCAGCTTTTCCGGGTTTTTGACTATTCCGGTCATAATCAGTTTTTCCTCGGCCCTGGTCATGGCCACATAGAGGATTCTCAATTCTTCCGCCAGGTTATCCCGCTTCAGTTTAACCGCTATGGCATTTTTTCTAAGGTTACTGCTCTTCACTCTTCCCACAAAATCCACATAATCCACACCGATTCCCGCATCCACATCCACCACCAGAACGCCCCCCGTCTCCTTTTTACGGAAGCTCTGCGCCAACCCCGACACAAAGCAGATGGGAAATTCCAACCCCTTGCTCTTATGAATGCTCATAATCCGGACCACATCCGCATTCTCATCCTGCACGGCGGCCTCGCCGTAATCCACCTCATACTTTTCCAGCTGTTCCATATAGCGCAGGAAATGATAGAGACCGGCGTAACTGGTTTTCTCATAGTCCGCCGCCTTCACCAAAAGCATCTCCACATTGGCCCGCCGCCTGCCCCCCTCGGGGCTTGCCGCCACATGGTGCAGATAGCCGTTCTCCCGCAGAATTGTCTGTAAAAGCTCGTGGACGGAGAGGTAGACGGAAAGTTCCCTGTACCGTGTTATTTTTCCGAGAAAAGCCATAATTTTTTCCCGCAGCTGTGGGGTGATCATCCCCGCCTCATCCGCGCCGCCGCAGGCCACAAGCGCGTCATAGAGGTACTTCTTTCTGGGAAAAGCCGCGCGCACGAGCGCGATCTCCTCCTTGGAGAAACCGCCCAGAAACGTATGCAGTGTCCCGTACAGCGGAATGTCCTGCAGGGGGTTGTCCAGAATCCGCAGAAAATGTAAGAGCTCCTGTACCTCCGAAGCCGCAAAATATCCGGTTCTTGCAGTCACATGGGCCGGAATGCCCGCTTCCTCCAACACCCGCTTAAACACCTCGTCCCAACCGGACAGGGAGCGCAGTAAAATCACGATGTCGCTGTACCTTGGCCGCCGCAGTGTCCCCGTCTCCTTGTCCGTGACCTGGAACTCCTTGAGAAGCGCCTTGATCCGGGCAGCCACGCCGTAGGCTTCCTGCTCCTTCGCAGTCTGCTCTGCGGAATTCTTCTCCTCCCGAAACAGAAGAAGCTCCGTCACGTTAGACGCTTCTTCAAAAAGTGCTTCCTCCCTTTGTGGATAGGACGCGCCAAGGTGCAGGGCCGCATTCTCATCATAGGCAATGCCGCCCAGTTCCTGTCCCATCACCCTATCAAAAACCGCATTTACGCTATGCAACACTTCCCCGCGGCTCCTGAAATTCTGATGAAGGTCAATGCGCATGGCATGGTTCCCCGACTGTCCATAGGCCTCATGTTTCTCCAGAAACAGTTCCGGTCTCGCCAGACGGAACTTATAGATGCTCTGCTTCACATCCCCCACCATAAAACGGTTATAATTGCCCTGCGCCTCCCCGCTGATACAGGAGAGCAGATACTCCTGCACCAGATTGCTGTCCTGATACTCGTCGATCAAAATTTCATGAAAACGTCCCCGGTAATCCAGTGCGGTCTCCGTGGGCACATAGTTTCCCTCCTCCTCCCGCACAAGCGCCTGCAGGGCAAAATGCTCGATATCGTCAAAATCCAGAATATTCCTGTCCCGCTTCGCCTCGTCGAAGGCCGCTTTGAAAGCCAGCGTCAGATCAATCAGCGCCGCCACCGCCGCCTGGCACCCCTTCATCTGTCTATATGCCTGCTCGGAAGAACCGTTAAAAAACTGCGTCCGTAGCGCCGCAAACGCCTCCTTCACGCTGTCCCGCAGTCCCTTTGCCGCCTCCCGTTTCACGGGGGAGACCGCAGCGTCCCGCTTGGACGGCAGTCTGTCAAACGACACCCCGCCGAACGCGCCGCAGAGCGCATCGTAATCAGCCGCCGCGCCGCCGCGCCTTTCCTGCGCCTCCTTCACGCCGTCATCCGCCGCCTCATCTGCATTCGGTTCCGTGCCACCGCAGGCCCGCCAAAGCCCCTCCGTCATCTCCCGCTCCTTCTCCAAGAGAGGCCCGTAAAAATAAGGTCCGTCCGGCTCCTCACACAGGCGCGCCGCCGCGGACAGTTTTTCCAGACAGCCCAAAAGCACGAGCCGCACATGCTCCATAAACACTGCCGCCCAAGGCAGACTGAGAAGATCCGTCCCCGCAGGCATCCGGTAATCCTGCTTGCGCTCCACAAGCCATTTCTCAGGGAAGGGCATACTCATGGCAAAGTCATAGAGTTTTAACACCTCTTTCTCCACGGCCTCATCCCTGCTGCCCACGCTGAAATATTCCATACAGTTTAGGAAGTCCTGCTCTTCCCTGCCGTAAGCCTCCTCGATCACGCGGGCTAACACATCCGCCCGCAAAAGCTTCATCTCCCCCTCCTCCGCAATCCGGAAGCCGGGATCAAGTCCGATGGTGTGGAACTGGTTTCGCAGAATAAACAGGCAAAAACTGTCTATAGTCGTGATCTGGGCATTATACAGCAGCGTGGTCTGCCGCTGTAAGTGTTCGTTTTCCGGATCAAGGGACAGTCTCTCGTTCAGGGCGCGGCTGATCTTCTCCCGCATCTGCGCGGCGGCTGCGTTGGTAAAAGTCACCACAAGCAGCCGGTCTATATCCACCGGATGCTCTCCCCCGCACACCATCTCCACGATCCGCTCCACCAACACCGCTGTCTTGCCGGAACCGGCCGCTGCGGAGACCAACAGATTACAGCCCCGCTGTTCGATCACTTTCTTTTGTGTTTCCGTAAATGTGATTCCCATAAATAATGTCCTGTCCCCTTTGCAGAATCTCTCACGATTCCTCGCGAATCCGCTCCAACGCTTCCTCCGCCTTCATCTTCTCCAGTTTCCGCGGCTGATACCCCTGCGTCCCGTCCAGAAACCCGCAGACGCGCTTGTATGCGCAGTAAGTGCAGGCCTTTTCCGCCCCCAGCTCGCAGGGATTGACCGATATGGTTCCGTCCAGAATTTCCCTGCCGAGGCTGCGGATTTTTCGGTTTACATAATTTGATACCGTCCGCATATCCTCTTCCGATATGACACTCGATACAGCAGAGAAACTTCCGTCTTTTTTCCGCTCTATTGGCAGAATGTCAGACTTATCCGTAAAGGTTCCATCGAGCATTCTGACGGCCTCGTCATTTTTATTGACCATACCGGTCATCTTTAATTCCTGCAAAATTTTGGCATTGACCTCCTCCGGCGTCAGGTTTTCCCCTTCCACCATAGGATCTGCCACCCGGTAGTAGAGCATGGCCGCAGGAACGACTTCCTTATCGGGATGCTTTTTCTGCACAAGCTCCACCGCCGCATTCATATATACCACCAATTGTAACTGCAGTCCGTAATAGAGCGCGGCCAGATCAAACCGCCGCTCCCCCGACTTATAGTCTATGACCTTCACATAAACCCGGTCCTCGGTCTCACTCACATCCACCCGGTCAATTCTGCCCCGCAGGCGCATTTTCTCTTTTTCGCCCAAAGCAATATTTAAGGAATCCAAATTTTCCAACACATCGAAGGAAACCTCAAAAGCTTCCGGCAGGAACCGCCCCTTTTGCAGCTGGGTCTGTAATGTCTGCACAGTGCGGTTCATGATCCGTTCGATCCGCTTTAACAGATGGCGGTTTCTGGCATTGCTGTAAAGAATCGTCTCCCCGTAGGCAGCGGCGCAGGCTTCCAGTGATTCCGCTAAAAGGCGGCGTCCCTCCTCCTTCGGAAAATCAAACCATGTATACCCTCGTCCCGCCAGTTTCTCCGAAAAGTTCTCCAATACGCTGTGGAAAAGATTCCCCATATCCACCGCCTCAAAGCTGTACTCTCCCCGCTCCCGCAGGCGCAGGCCGTATTGTAGAAAATGGGCGTAGGCGCAGGCCGCATATTTTTCCAGGCGGCTCACACTGTTTAACAGGGATGCGCCGTAAAGGGCAGCCGCCACCGTCCTGGACAAGGGCCTGTCCTCCTGCCTCGCAAAGGCCGTTTCAATCAAATCCGAAATCTCTTCCCGATACTCCCGGTTCTCATCATAACAGCGGTAAAAAGTGTAAAGACTCCTCTCCCCTTCCGCGTCTAGCCGTCCTGCCGCATACTCCCGCAAAATATCTGTAAAAAAGCCAACGCCGTCCGCGCCGCTTACAATCTGTTCCCCTGCCGGTTCCTGTTCGGGTTTTTCCATGGCAAGCGCCGGAAACAGCCCCCGCACCATATCCACCAGATAAGCGGGGCGAATCGCCCTGCCGTCCTCCCCCACCCTGGCATAGGAAAGATACAGCGCCTCCGAGGGCTTCGTCATGTTTAAATACAGGTAAAGCCGTTGGATGTACATCTGTTCTCTGGGAGAAGGCGCAAGCTCAATCTCTGATTCCCGCAGAAATTCTCTGTCAATGTCCGAAATGATACCGCCGCCGGCCCCCTTCGGAATATTGCCGTCGTTCACGCCGAGAAAAAAGAGCACTTTTACCTTGTTTAACCGGGTTCTCTCAATGTCCCCCACCAGAACCCGGTCCACATTCTGGGGAATTGTGCCGACCGTGATCTCCATCAGCCCGGAATCCAGAATATCCGCAAACTCCTTCAGGGACATCTCCTCCCCCGCAAGCAGCCCTTCCATCTGGTCCAGTAAATCAATCACCAAAGGATAAATCTGCCCGTACTCCTTGGCTCTGGACAGGTCTCCCTTCTCCCGGAACCTGTTCTCAAAGACAGCTAATTTATTCTGTATCTCGTTTTCCACTAGAAAATGATAGAGCGCACGGACCATATCATCCGCACTTTTTAACGGAATCAAAAAAGGCGCAAGCTGTTCCATCAGTCGCACCCGTATGGCATTACATAATTGCAGCATCGCCAAAGAAGCCTCCTCTCCCTCCGGGTCTTCCTCCCGATAGGTAAAGGCTTCGCTCCAACGCTTGCGGCCCCTGATGCCGAAACGGCGGACATAGTTTTCCAACCTGTCCACTTCCTCCCTCTCAAAACCTGCCAACCCCGTGCGCAGATAATGAAAGACCGCATCAAAACTGAAATCCTGCAATAAAATCTGCAGTGCGCTCCGCAGATAAGAAGCAAATGGGTTTCCCAAAATGCCTCTGGTGTGGTCCACATAGACAGGAATGTCAAACCGGGCAAACACCTCCTCCACATCCTTGCCGTAAACCTCCATATTTCCTGTCACCACAGCGATATCCCGGTAGCACAGTTCTTTCGACTGCAAGAGCAGTCTGCGAATCGCAATGCAAGTCTGCCGCAGCTCCTGTGCAGGCGTTGATGCCTCAAAAAGATGGATGCTTTCCACCCTGTCCTCGTAGACGCAGGGCGGATAGCGAAACAAATTCCGCTCCAAATGAGCCAGTTCCGGATTGTCCGCAAAGCGGGGCGGGCGGCCGCCTTCTTTTCCACTGCACCAGACAGCTTCCTCCTCCGGGATCCCGGACTCCTTCGCCAGTCTGCAAAGAGCCGACACCGTCTTCTGGCTCAGATAAAAAAGCTTCTGCTTCCCTTCCACCACATAGGGATTCTCCCGCTCATCCATGGTCAGCGTCACAATCACCTTCTCCGAAAGCCGCATCAAATCCGAAATCACCCTGTTTTGAATTGGGGTAAATCCTGTAAACCCGTCAAAGGCAATCACACTGTCCCTCACAATTTCGGACTTTGGCAGGGCCGCCCGCAGCCTGTCAAGAGTACCCTCCGTGGTGATAAAACGGCCTTCTGTGTATGCACGAAACGCCCTGTATAAATATTGCAGGTCTTTTAATTTATAACAGAGCGCGCCCCGTTCCTTCGCGTAGGAGATCAGCGCATCCAACTCTTTCTCTCCCACCCCGTACTGCATAAACTCGGAGAGGGCCGATTTCACTTCATGGATATAGCCGATTTTCTGCAAATGACTTCCGAGAACCGTGAGCTTTTTCCGCTCCTCTCCCGCCACCTTGCGCAGAACCAGGCTCTTCCCCGTATCATCCAGAACCGGCAATTCCTCGCCGCCCACTTCTTCCAAAATCCGATGGGTCAGTCTGCCAAAACTCAGCACGTCAATGTTCATGATCGCGTGGCGTGGATGTTCCACCACCAGATCCATTTGGGTCTGCATGGTAAACTGATCCGGCACGATCAGCAGATAATTTTTCTCAGGGTGCCTGATGGATTCTTCTATGATAACGTCATGCAGTTTTTTACTTTTGCCTGCGCCCGAAGCGCCAAAATAAAATTGTAAGGACATTCTTTTTCCGTTCCGAAGCGCCTGCGCGGCTACTTCCTCTTATCCAATTTCGCAGACAGACGCATGCCAAGTGTCTGGAATATCTGTACCAGTATCACCAGAAGCACCACCGAGACGATCATTATTACTGTCTCATACCGGTAGTACCCGTAACGCATGGCGATATCGCCCAAGCCGCCGCCGCCGACCACGCCCGCCATAGCGGAATAGCCAAGGATGGTGCCGATGGCGATGGTCACACCCACCAGAATGGAAGTTCTGGCCTCCACCAAAAGTACCTTCCAGATAATGGTAAAAGTGTCCGCGCCCATACTCTGTGCCGCCTCCACCACGCCGTGATCCACTTCCTTGATCGAAGATTCAATCATGCGCCCGATAAAGGGAGCCGCCGCCAACGTGAGCGGCACGACGGTGGCCGCCGATCCCGTCGTCTTTCCCACAATGGCTCTCGTAATAGGCATTACGAGAATCAACAGAATCAAAAACGGAATGCTGCGCATGATGTTGGCGATCACATCAAGCGCTTTATAGATAACAGCGTTGGGTCTGATCCCCGTCTTGTCAGTCACTGCCAACACGATGCCCCACGGCAGTCCGATCAGATAGCCGAACAAAGTTGACAGCAATGTCATAAGCAGCGTGTCCCGCACGCCTTCCAACATCATCAAAGTCAGATCACTAGTCCACATAGCCGTTCACCTCCTCCACAGCAAGCCCTCTCTCGGCCAGATACGCTTTCATCTTCTCCTGCACTTCCCGGTCGTCGGGAAGACTTAAAATCATTTCGCCTCTGGCAATGCCCTCCACGTTTTTGGTGTCGGCCCGCAAAATATTGATGGGCTGTCCAAACCGCAGCACCATGTTGGCGATCACAGGCTCAAAGGACGAGTTGACGGAAAAAACAATGCGGATGCAGCATTTTCCTTTCATCAGCTCTCTCTGACGGTCCTCCAGTGTGCGGCGGTCCGTTCTGTTTCCCTTTAAAATCAGTTCCTTCGCCTCCGGTGTCTTCGGATGGGCAAAAATATCGGAAACCCGGCCCTGCTCCACCAAATGTCCCTCGCCGATAATGGCCACGTGGGAACAGATCTCCCTCACCACCGACATCTCATGGGTGATAATTACAATGGTGATACCATAGTTTTTGTTGATATCCTGCAGCAGACGCAAAATAGACTGGGTCGTGCGCGGGTCAAGCGCGCTTGTGGCCTCGTCGCAGAGCAAAATCTTGGGGTTTGCCGCAAGGGCTCTGGCAATCGCCACCCTCTGCTTTTGGCCGCCGGATAGTTGGGACGGATAAGCCAATGCCTTCTCTGAGAGCTCCACGATCTCCAAAAGTTCCTCCGCCCGCTTTCTTGCCTCTTTTTTCTTCATACCACCGGTCACCAGCGGGAAGCAGACATTGTCTATGACATTTTTCTGCATCAGCAAATTGAAATGTTGGAAAATCATCGAGATATCTCTTCGGATCTCCCGAAGCTGCCTCTCTGAAAGCGCCCCCAGTTCCTGACCTTCCACTTCCACCGTACCGGACGTAGGTCTCTCCAGATAATTCAAGCACCGTACCAACGTGCTCTTGCCCGCTCCGGACATACCAATAATACCGTAGATATCTCCGGCCTGAATGGACAGTGAAATATTTTGTAAAGCCTCCACCTTTCCGTCATCGGTTTCAAAGGTTTTGCTAAGATTCCGTACCTCAATGATTCCTGTCATTTTTTTATCCTTTCCGTACCACTTTTTCTCCAACGTTCAGTATAGTCTTATTTCAAAGAAATAGCAAGGTTTACACGCTACCAGGTACATTTACCCCTTCTTTGTAAATATCTGCCCATTGTGTTAAAATAGATCCAAAACACGGCAGGAAAAGGAGCAGTCATGAAAATACTTTTTATCGAATGGGCAAGTTTTGGCAACGCCGACATCAAAGACGCTTTTACGAAGGAAGGCCACGAAGTCATCTGCTTCCCCTTCTCCAATAAAGATCCCCGCAGGGATGCGCAGATCGAAGGCGCTCTCGCCTCCAGACTCCACGAGACCGTCCCTGATGTTGTCTTTTCCTTTAACTACTTTCCTTTGATCTCCAACGTATGTAAGCGGGAAGGCCTGCCCTACATCTCCTGGATCTACGACAGCCCCTATGTAATGCTCTACTCCTATACGGCCATCAACCCCTGCAATACCATCTACGTGTTTGACCTGGCGCTGTGCCGGGAATTTCATGAGGCCGGCATTAAAACCGTCCGCTATCTTCCCATGGCTGCAAACACGGAACGACTTGATGCCCTCGGTTGCCCGGACCCTGTCTACGACGTTTCCTTTGTAGGCTCCCTCTACACAGAGTCCCACAACTTTTTGACCGCATGGAGAATCTTTCCCCCTACGCAAAAGGCTATCTGGAAGGATTGATGCGCGCCCAGATGAATGTGCAGGGTTATAATTTCATTCAAGAGTCATTGTCTCCCATTATGGGAGAGTTGTATCAGGCTCTTCCGATGGACCCAAATCCTGACGGTGTGGAGACCAGAGAGTATCTCTATGCCCAATATGTGGTGAACCGTAAACTCACCGGCCTGGAACGGCTTCATCTGCTCTCTGCCATTTCCAGACGGCACACCCTTGACCTTTTCACCCTGGACCCCTCCTTTACCCTCCCGAATCTGCGTAACCACGGCACTGCCGACTACTATTCCGAGATGCCTCTGGTCTTTAAAAAGAGCCGGATTAACCTGAACATCTCCCTGCGCAGCATCAAAAGCGGCATCCCACTCCGCGCCTTTGATATCATGGGGAACGGTGGTTTTCTATTAAGTAATTATCAGGAAGATTTTCTTGAAAACTTTACCCCAGGGGTAGACTTTGTGTATTATGAAAGCGAAAGCGATTTGTTACAGAAAATAGATTACTACCTGGCACATGAGGACGAAAGACGCGCAATTGCAAAAAATGGCCACGATAAAGTCGCCGAAGCGCATACCTACCGTGACCGTGTGCGGGAAATGCTGTCAGATTTATCCTAGAATCTGGCCTGTGTTTGATATTCTGATTTCCCAATACTCCTATGGCACGCACATATTATTTCTTGGGTTCAAATTTTCTCGCCGGGTTTCCGACCACCGTAACGCCGGATTCCACATTCTTCGTCACAACGGCCCCCATGCCAATAAAACTGTCAGCCCCTATGGACACTCGATTGCGGAGAGCCGCATTCAATCCACAGTATGCCCTCTCTCCAATCTGATCAAATCCTCCAACAATAGCGCCGGCCGTCAACTCCGCATTTTGTTGTATATGCACATCATGTCCGATATGTATCAGAACATCCAACTTCACATAATCTTCTATCACAGTATCTCCGCTGCTGCCGACAGAAATATTGTCCCCCACGCCTATTTCCACAAAATTGCCGATCACCACTTTTCCCATAGAAGGAATTCGCAGCTTGTTTCCCTCCTCATCCTCGCACATGGTAAAACCCGGCGACCCAACCACCGCATGTGCATTGCACACAAAGTCATCACCGATCACCGCATTTTTGATTATTGCCCCTGCACCAATATAGGCATTTTTCCCAATTACCACGTCATGTCCGATTAAGGCTGTCGGTTCAATGTACGCATTCTCCCCAATCCGCACATTTTCTCCCAGATAATACCCACCTTCCGTAAGTATATATTTCTTGTGTCGTTCCTCCTGCTCCCGCTGCCTCGCAAGCTGGCTTACAAATCTCACATAAGAAAGCTGCGGATTATCCGAAAACACAAGACAGTTTCTCTCCTGAAGGGCAGAGTCAACCTCTATCCCTTCCTCAGCAAACACAAGACAGCACGCAATATCTCTGATATTTTCCAACAGATAGGCAACCTTTTTCGTCACATACATAGCAGTATGTGCCCGCGGGCTTCCAATGTAGGAAGCTCCTTCCACTGTAAAATCATATCGCTTGTCTATTTCCCCTACATTGTATTCCACAAACCGTCCCCCTATAGTCCATTATTCATGGTAAAGACAACTGCTAAAATCTCCCCTGAAAATCCATCGTCGAACATTCTTCTAGCGGAAACTTCACTCTGCAGCCTTCCGCTGCCGACTTATAAATAGCCAGTACAAGCTCCAACGCCCGTTTTCCGTCCATAGCCGTAACATAGGGTTGTCTGTCATTTGTGATGGCGTTGATCATATCCGCGTACAGCGGCGTATGCCCGTATCCGTACACATTCGGCGGGTTCTCATGAAATTTCGCTTTCACCTCATCCGGATCGTCCAGAAGATCGGAAAACCGCCATTCCTCGATCACATTGACAGATTGTCCGCCCGCCTTTACCGTTCCCTTCTCCCCGAACAGATAAAGGGTTTCCTCAAGATTGCTGGGATAAACATCCGTCGTTCCCTCCACGATGCCATAGCTTCCGTTTTTAAACTTAATGAGGGCAATACCCATATCTTCAGCCTCAATATAGTCGTGGTTCAACCTGTCCGTCATGCCGACCACCTCGTCAATCTCACCGCCCATCATCCAGCGCAGAAGGTCAATGTTATGGATACACTGGTTCATCAGCGCGCCGCCGTCCTGCTCCCACGTGCCGCGCCACGATGCCCTGTCGTAATATTCGTGATTTCTGCACCACCTGATATGCGCTGTCCCGTAAAACAATCTTCCGAAACGATTCATGTCGATGGCTTCCCGTATGATCTGCACCGATTTGTTGAACCGGTTCTGATGACAGGCGCAAACCTTCACATGATGCGTAATCGCTGCCGCAATAATGGCATCCGCGTCTGCGATGGAAAGTGCGATGGGTTTCTCGATGATACAGTTACAGCCATGTTCAATACAGAACAGAGCAATCTGCGCATGCTTTCCGCTTTCCGTGCAGATCGCCACCAACTCCGGCTTCTCCGTCTCCACCATCTCCCGATAGTCGGTATAGCGCCTCACATTCTCACCCAACTTAAATTTCCGAACCTTATCCTCCATACAAGCAGGATCAATATCACAGACAGCCGCCAATTCCAATTTATTATTCTGAGCCGCCGCAATGTGATTCGGTGAAATACGGCCGCAGCCAATTAATACATATTTCATTTTTTGTCTCCTTCTTTACTCTTTTCCCTAATATCTTACCACAAATTACGCATTACAGCCAAAAAAATATAAAAGAGTAAAGATTTCTGCCTTATCAACGGTTTTTCAGCTGCTCAATCTCATCTTGCAGCTTTCGGATCTGCTCAGCCTGCTCGCTAAGAGCCATTTCATATTCCTTCCTGTCCTGCTCCCGTTTCCTCTCGCTCTCCTCTATCAAACGCTGTACATCCGCTTCGTGTTCCTTCCTGTCCTGCTCCCGTTTCCTCTCGCTCTCCTCTACCGCTCGCTTATAACCGCGCAGGTCCTGATAATACTCTTCGCGATCCCGGCACCTCTTGCGTACTAAATCTTCAGCACTCATTTGAAACATCGTCTCCGCAGCCTCCTCCAAATATTTGTCCTTCGATGCAAGCATCCTGATTTCTTCCCATGTATCCGCCTTAAATAACATAGCCCATTCATGGATATGATACTGTTTATCTTCCTCGGTCGCCAATTCTATTTGGGATAAGTCTACCACATGCAGGGTAAGGCTGTCACTGTATTGTTGGCGGCTCCTAACATTTATCAACTTATATGTAGCATGAAATTCCGGCATTTCTTCAAACAGCGTAAAATCCAGAAACCCTATGTGTACCACCGGCTTCGCTTCCATATAATCCTGCCCACGGTTTAGCTGATCGAAGGACCGGCACATGTACATCACCGAGCGTTCCCTCCAATGAAGTCTGTTCGCAATCTGCATTTCCAGATTGATCAGCACGCTATTGTTTAAAGTTACATTAATATCCAATCGAAACTCTTTGTCTTTAACGGCTTCCCCCAAGACAACCGGATTGGCAATTTCCACGGAATAAACCTCTCTCTCCGCTAAATGGAGAAGAGAGCAGACCAGTCCCCTGAGCGCTTTGTTATTTGACTGCAAAACTGCCCGAAACAGATAGTCGTTGGTCATTTGGTATGGAACCTTCCCGCTTGCGTTTAGAAATTCCTGATTCAGATTCTTTTTCATAGATGTGCTTTCCTTTCTGATTTAAGAATAAAAGATGTGTGCGCCTACAGCCCGCGTAATAAGAATATCCGATTGGCTTTATATACGATATACCATAGATACTTTTTCAACGCAATCCTTTTTGCGCACATATCTAATAGAAAAATTATAAACGTTATATCGTTAGTGTTGTTTCCTATCGCAATATCTTGTTTCCACCAAAGCCATTTGCATCTAAAAATACAATATCTGGTATTGTGCAACTTGTCTTCTCTATGGAAATTACAAATATTTCTCGCTGTAACCCCAGAGATATGGTATAATGTCCACGAAAGCAACGAGCAGTGCGCAGACGAAAGATGAAAAAATGGCAGCTTGCTGACAATTTTTTCAGATTACGGATGCATAGGGCGAATGCCCGTGAGCCGAGCGCGCACTGCGATAAGTGCGGTAGCGAACAGTGCGAAAGGAGCCCCATGCATCCCATTTCCGTATGTATCATCGCAAAAAATGAAGAATCCCGGATTGAGCAATGTCTTTCCTCCGTCAAGCCATACGGCTTTGAGATTGTGGTGGCGGACACCGGCTCCACAGACCGGACGAAAGAAATTGCCTCCAAATATGCCGACAAAGTGCTTGATTTTACATGGTGCGACGATTTCTCCGCTGCCAGAAATTTTTCTTTACAGAACGCTTCCAACAACTGGATCTTTATGATGGACTGTGACGAAACCATCAAGGAAATAGATGTGGAGGAACTCAACTACTTCCGCAAACATCTCTCTGAAAATGTGGGAAGCGTTTCAAGGGAAAACCTGGTGACGGAAAACGGCATCCTGACTCTCAACAATATCGACTACACAGAGCGCTTTTTCAATAAAAAACTTTACCATTATACCGGTATCATCCATGAACAGCTCACCCCCATCAGGGGCAGCGAAATCTCTGCGCTTCTGCTGCACACCACCCTGAGCCATACGGGCTACGACATGACCCCTGAGGAACGGAAGGCCAAATATAAGCGCAATTTTACCCTCCTCCTAAAGCAGGTTGAGACAGATACCCAAAATCCCTATCTTTACTACCAGCTCGGAAAAAGCTGTGAGATTCTGGAGGACTTTGGCCGCGCCTGTACCTATTATGACAAGGGTCTTTCCTTTGATCTTGACCCGGAGTTGGCCTACGTACAGGCTATGGTGGTTTCCTACGGCAATGCCCTTCTGCGCACGGGGCAGGAGGAGACCGCCCTCGGATTTGAGGGAATTTACGATGAATTTTCCTCCGTAACGGATTTCGTCTATCTGATGGGCAATGTCTATAAAGCAAATGCTATGTACGAGAAAGCGCTTGAGCAATTTCAAATAGCCTTACAGATGCCTTTTGGCAGGCAGAACGGCACGAACTCTTTTTTGCCCCTTTACCAGTCAGGTCTGATCTTTGAGAGCCTTCACGATACGGACACCGCCCGCGCGCTCTACGAACAATGCGGGGATTTTGCGCCGGCATTGCAGCGCCTTGCCGCGTTACAGCCATAATACAAGAAAAACCTGGAGAAAACATGACCCCCATATCCCTTTGTATCATCGGAAAAAACGAGGAAAAACATATCGGAAACTGTCTTGCGGCGCTTGCGGATCTTCCTTTTGAGATCGTCTACGTGGACACCGGCTCCACAGACCGCACGAAGGAGATTGCCGCAGATTACACCGACCGCGTATACGACTTCGCGTGGATTGACGACTTTTCCGCCGCCAGAAACTTTGCGCTAGAAAAGGCCTCCAACGAATACGTGCTTTTTTTGGACTGCGACGAATATCTGACCGATATCGACGTTTCAGCGGTCGTTCGCGCCGTGCAGGCCCATCCGCAGGGCGTTGGTATGCTTCTTCGCAATAACTACTATGAGGCGAACGGTACACCGACCAACTATCCTGACCGGGTGGAACGCCTTTTCTCAAAAAAGCAGTTTTACTACAAAGGCATTATCCACGAGCAGGTGGTCAGGCGGGAAGGCGACAATCCCATCTACGAGCGATATGAAATTCCCCTGACCGTAGACCACGCAGGCTACAGCGGCGGCATAGATGCCATGCGCGAGAAAGCCGAACGCAACAACGCCCTGCTTTTCCGGGAAATCAAAAAAAATCCGTCGGACCCCTACCTCTACTTTCAGGTGGGCCAGTCCTACAACGGCATTTATGATTACGAAAACGCTTATACCTACTACCACAAATCCTTTGCGCTCCCCCTAAATTCCGCGGAGCCATGGGTACAGATCATGGCTACCGCCTACATCAACGCCATGAACCATACAGGCCGCTCTGAGGAGGCGCGACAGTTTTTTGAACCGATCTATAAAAATTTTTCCGGAGACGCTAACTTTTATTGCAGCATGGGAAATGTATACCTGAATCTGGACCCGCCCCAACCCCTGAAAGCCATGGCGGAGTATGTCAAAGCCCTGCAATGCCCTGACGCGAGGGAGGAGGGCGCAAACAGTTTCCTGCCCTACTACAATATTGGTCTGGTGAACGAAATGCTGGGAAACAGGGACGGGGCCCTCGGCTTTTATCAGAAAGCCGCCGATCTGGGCTTTGTGCCGGCCCTGGAACGGCTCTCCGAGCTGATCGGCACCTGAAACAATCGCAACGGATAACCCAAATATATAGAAACGAGGACGACAGTATGATTCCGATTTCAGTCTGCATCATAGGAAAAAACGAAGAAAAGCACATTGAGAAATGTCTGGAACCACTCACCCATTATCCGCTTGAAATTATCTATGTGGATACGGGTTCCACCGACGCTACCAAGGAGCTCGCCTCCAAATATACCGACAAAATTTACGATTTTGAGTGGATCGGCGATTTCTCCGCCGCCAGAAATTTCTCCCTGTCCAAAGCCAGTCACAACTACGTGTTGGTTCTGGACTGCGACGAATATCTGACCTCTCTGGATCTGGACGGGCTGAACGAAGCCATCGAGACACATCCCCGCGGAAGCGTCGGCCAGATTTTGCGAAAAAGTTTCTCCGATTCCCAATACCGAAAAGAGTATTCCTATGATCGGGTGGATCGTCTTTTTCACAAACGCAATTTTCACTACATCTATCTGATCCACGAGCAGGTAGCTGACATCAAAACCGGCTACACCGATTACGAGCGCTACGACATTCCCGTGGAAGTGGATCATTTTGGTTACGTTGGTACCCTCGACGAGAAACGCAGGAAGGCGGAGCGCAACAACGCCCTCCTCTTCAAGGAAATTGAGCGAAAACCCGAAGAACCCTACTTCTATTTTCAGATAGGACAGTCCTACAACCTGATCGAAGACTATGAAAACGCCTATATCTATTATAAAAAAGCCTTTGAACTGCCCCTGCTTATGGAGAATGAATGGGTGCATGTGATGGCCAACAATTTTATCAACGTTATGGTGCAGACCGGAAGGGCCGCCGAGGCTCTGGAGCTCTACACCCCGGTTTATGAGGATTACGCAATCAACCAGCAGTTCCTGTGCAGCTTTGGCTCCCTCTATCTGAATCAGGATCCACCTCAACCATTAAAAGCCATGATGGAGTTTGTGAAAGCATTACAGTACTCTCCTGATTCGGAAGCGGATGATTACAGCGGCATGGCTTTCTTCAGCATGAGCTATGCCAACGAGCTTCTGGGAAATTTCACTGCCTCCGCTTCTTTTCTGATGAAATCAGCAGAGAAAGGCTATCCTCTGGCGTTGGAAAAACTGGAAGAAATGAAAAAAGATATGAAAGAGCGGGGGATGATATGATTCCGATTTCCGTTTGTATTATCACAAAAAATGAAGCAGAAAATCTGAAAAAATGTCTGGAAGCGCTGCATCCCTATCCCTTTGAGGTCGTGGTGACGGACACCGGTTCCGAGGATAACTCACTGGAAATTGCAAGACAGTATACGGACCGCGTCTATGAATTTGCATGGATAAACGATTTTTCTGCTGCCAGAAATTTCTGTATCAGCCATGCCTCTCACAATACCATCCTCTCTCTGGACACCGACGAGTTTCTTCATCCTCTGGATTGGGACGCTCTGCAAAAGGCTTTGGAGGAGCATCCGAAGGCTCTCGGCGCCATTGAGCTGTTCAGCTATTTCGATGTGGAAGGGGAAACAAAACATCAGGTGGTACGTCTGGAACGGCTCTTTAACAGACGCTGTTATCAATTTGTCAATCCGGTTCATGAAATCCTTGTCCCTCTTGGCACTTTGACGGCCACTTCCTACGATGCGCCTGTTTCTGTGGACCATATTGGCTATCAGGGCTCAAAAGAAAAGCTAAAAGAAAAAGCGGAGCGGGATATCACACTGATTCGCTCCGAAATTGAGGCCGATCCCCAAAATCCCTATCTCTATTTTCAGTTGGGACAGGGCTATATGTTGATGCGGGATCATGAAAATGCACTCCTGTGGTTTCGCAAAGCCATGGAACTTGGCCCTGCACCCGGCGCGGATTATACCCTTGCACTTCTGTGTAACTACGCCGGCATCCTTCTGGACGACAATCTGGTGGATGAGGCTGCAGCTGTCCTTCCCTACCGGGATTCTTTTGCAGACAACAAAGATTTTCTCTGTCTGTCCGGCCGTATCTATCTGCATATGGGGCAGCCTCTCAAGGCTCTCCCCGAATTTGTACAGGCCCTGAATGCCCCCAAATACAGCCTCTCAGCCCCTCATACTCCTAGCTATTACATCGGCTTTATCTACGAAATGTTCGGCAAAAGGGATATTGCCCGTACCCACTATGAAAACTGTGGGGATTATCCGCCCGCTGTGGAGGCGTTGAAGCGTCTGGACTATCAGTAAACAACTCTGCCTATCGTGTAAAAAAAGGCTCACCTGTAAGGGTGAGCCTTTCTGATAGCTTAACTTTGCAAATCCTGTTACAGCGATTAGCCAAGTAAGGACAGTGCCAACTGGTTGCCCTGATTTGCCTGAGACAGCATGGAGGTACCTGCCTGCTGAAGGATATTGTTGTTGGAGTACTGAACCATCTCCGTAGCAATATCGGTATCGCGGATCGCAGCCTCTGCGGACTGGGTATTCTCTGTGATGTTGTTCAGGTTGTTGATCGTGTGCTCCAGACGGTTCTGGATTGCACCAAGGTCAGATCTCTGAGAAGATACGATCTGCAGAGCGCCCTTGATGAATGCGTTCAGGGAGTTGAAGTCCTGAGTTGTAGCAACGGTCTTAGCCTTGCCGCCTACCAGATTCTGGAAAGTCTTTACAAGTCCCGTAGCAATGGTACTGTTCATCACTTTCATCTTGTACTTGCCATCCTCAATCGTGGAACTAGACTGTACCTGACTGCTTGAAGTAGTACCCTGAATGGTTCCGTTAGTACCAGCCTTGTAAGCTGTTGTCTGAACAGCAGTCTTGCTAACATTCAGTGCATTGTAGGTGATAGCGCCGTACAGCTTACTATCATCACTCGTGCCATCAGTCTTCCAAGTACCAATATAGGTAGCCAGAGCGCTAATGCTCATGTTCTTGATGGAGATGTCAATGTGCTGACCTGCCTCAGCGCCTACCTGAATGCCTTTGATGAACTTACCGTCTAACAGATTCATCTCGTTGAAGGTCGTGGTGCTCTGTACGCGGTCAATCTCACTCATCAACTGGCCAATCTCAGACTGGATAGATGCACGATCGGAAGTGGTCAGGGTACCGTTCTCACCCTTAACTGCCAGCTCGTTCATTCTCTGGAGCATATCCTCAACTTCGTTCAGAGCGCCTTCTGCGGTCTGTACTACGCTGATACCGTCCTGAGCGTTAGAGGAAGCCTGGGTAAGACCTCTTACCTGTCTTCTCATCTTCTCGGAAATGGAGAGACCTGCTGCATCATCTGCTGCACGGTTGATCTTGTAACCGGAAGATAACTTCTCTGTGGACTTAGCCTGAGAAGAAGTGGTCAGTCCTAACATTCTGTTAGAGTTCATCGCTGTAATGTTGTGTTTTACTATCATACTATATTCCTCCTTGAATTTTCTGCGGCATCCTTGCCGCTTGTTTTGTTTGTGTGGATCCGCCTCCGTCCCGTCCGCTGACATCCGCTTCTCCACTGATTTCAAGTAAGTGTTTTACTTTACTTGTATTATATATCGGTGGGAATCCGATATACTTTAGACCCTTGAGAAAATTTTTTTAAAATTTTTTCTCAGGGGTCTTTCTACTTTTTGTTATCGTAAAACTGCGGATCTACATAATTCAGGCGGTTCATATTATTATAGTAGTTCTGGCTTGCCTTCATCTTTGAAGATGTCCTGCCGATCTGCTGCCTGCTCTTCTTAAACTGCTTCTCCGCCTGCAGCTTATTCCGCATTCTGGCGGCGTTGATACCCACCACCTTCTCCGTGATCACGGCAATCAGTTCCTGCATCCGTTTGATCTCCGGACGGTAGGCAGACTTGTTGTCAATCAGTTCCTCCCTGATTCTGTCATACACCGCCTCAAATCCCTCGTCAAGAAGCTCCAACTTCTCCGCCAATTCACCCATCCTGTCCGCGGAAACGTCAAGCGCCTCCACGTCCAATTCTTCCTGCTTAAACAAAAACTCCTGCGCCTCGTTTTCTTTTATGATCTCATCGAGAATCCGGCTTTTTTTCTCCAGACTCTCCACCAGAATCTGTGCACTGGTCAGACTCATGCCGCCACCTCTCTACACATGTTGGTTATTTTTTCTCATGACTTCTTTCCACGTATCCCGCACGCTTCTCAAATGAGTATTCACTTCCTCCAAAATAGCCGTGTCCTTCTTGATATTTGCCTGTAACAGCCTCTGAAGCAGATACACATAGATCCGGTCAAAATCCTCCGCCACCGGATACTTGTGATCCAACGTATTGCGGAATTCCTCGATAATGCGCTGCGTCTTCTTGATGTTGACATGCGCCTTCTCGATTTCGCCATGCTCAATCGCAACGATCGCAATATTACAGAATTTGATCGCTCCCTCATAGAGCATCAGCGTCACCTCCGCAGGGGAAGCCGTCAGGATTTTATTTGTCGTATATTCCGCGAAAGGGTTACGTGCCGGCATAGTTGTTCTCCTCCTTGATCCTACCTGCCATCTATTGTAAAACAGATATCCCTCAAAAGTCAACGCCCCGCCGCAAAACAACGGAGCGTAACTCTCGTGACCTTCGATCTCCTACGACAATCAGCCTCCAAATAAACTGGAGAGGGAGCTGTTCTTAGACTCCAACTTCGCCAGAGCCGTCTCCATCGCTGAGAACTTCGCATACCATTTGTCAATATAAGAATTCAGTTTCTCTTCCTGCTTCTTAATCTGCTTGGTATAGTCGTCATAGTCCTCTTTCATCTTCTTGTCATTGTAGACCGTGAGCGCACTGCTCATCTTCGAAGGAGCCATCTTCTCAGCAATCGTATCGTGCAGATTGTTCGTCAGCTTCGTGAAGAACTCCATCACCGCATCCGGATTTTTGGCAATCACAGCACCCAGTTCAGGATCTCCGTCCTCAGGCTGCCAACTGAGCAGATCGTCCTTATTTCCAAGGATATGATAAGCGTTCCTCTCATTGTCCTTCGCCTTAAAATAGCTCTGCGTCTCAATACCGAAATCCGCAAGGGAATACGTCCTGCCGCCGATATTCATGGTCAGCATCATATCCATTCTCATCGCGGACGATACGTCGCTCAAAGTGGAGTCCCTGCGCAGCAGAGAATCCTTGATCTTCTTCTCCCACTCCTCGACTTCCGTGTCAGTCAGCGCGTCCTTCTCCTCGGAAGTAAGCGGCTCGTAACCGGAGGAGGGCTCCGCGTTGTAGAGGGAATCCATCTCGTTCATCAGCTCGCTGTACGCCGTGATGAAATCCTTGATCATATTGTAAACGCCTTCCGTATCGGTCTTGGTGGATACGGTGACATCCTTATCCGTCTGTTCCAAAGCCGTAATCTGCATGCCGTTCACGGTCAGCGTGTCGGTAGAGGACGTGTATTTCACGCCGTCCACCGTGATTTCAGCGTCTTCACCCGAAACCTTGGTTCCGCCGGACTTGTCATCGCCAAGCTGTTCTTTCAACGCAGCATCAGTAATCTCAAACGATCCGTTAGCATAGCTCACCTTCGCCATCATCTTCTGCGCCTCGGCCACCTTCTTGTCAAACTCCTGGGCAACCGCCGCACCTACCAGACCTACGCCGATGGGACTTCCATCTGCAACCAAAGCGCCGGACGCGTCTTTCTCCGTATAAGTCTCCTTGCCGTCAGCGTCTTTTTTGTATTCAAACTTGGCATTATTTGCGTCAATCTTATCCTGATTGGCCTTCTTCTCCGCAATATTCTTATCATAGGCTTCGTAAACGCTAGAAACCTCTTTCGCCTTGTTGATCTCGGTCTGTTTGTCGCTGACAGCCTTAGAAGCGTTTACAACAGCCGCTTCCGCATCCTTCACATCCTGCTCTGTAGCATTTCCGTCATCTTTGTCCTTGCGGGCTTTTTCCAGAGCCTCCTGCGCCGTTTTGAGATCATCCTGCAAATTCTTCAGGTCACCCACCATACCGCCGGTACGCTCATAAACCGGATTGCCGTCCTTATCGGTCTTGGGAGTTGTGCCGTCATCCTCCATAGCCTGCGTCTTTTTGCCATAGATCAGATCATAGAGATCTTTTCCCGCCTGTTGAATCGCTGCCTGATCCATGTTCTTATCCCATGCGCTGTTATAGCCTGAGCTCATAGACCATGTATCGCCACTAGCGGTTGTAAAGGTCTGGTAAGCGTCGTACTTGTGATCCGTGTTATCGAAAATTTCTTTAAGCGTATCCAGATTCTTCTGATTTGCTTCATCGGCTTTCTTATTGGCAGCCTCCAACTTATCGTTCTCGGCCTTCATCGCCTTCATCTGGTTCAGCGCTTCTTTCCTGATCAACTCCACGTACTTCGCATCATAGCCGTAAGCAGCCTGATAATTGGAACCAGCAGCCGTGCTGTAATCCGGAAGCCCTGTCGTAAAGTCATAGGACGCATACTTCGACCAGACATCATATTCGCCGCCTGCCGCCGTCTGCTTTTGGAGATCGCTTGCGGACATCAACTTTAACGTCTTCAAAGCTTCCATGCCGGCCGCGTCATTTCCCGTCAGGAAGAAGTCCCCGTCCTTGCCCGATGCCCATGAGTTGAGATAAATACGTTGGTTATCCTGATCAAAACTTGCTTTCAGCGCCGTATTATTGTTGACCGCCTTCACAAAATCGTTAACCGTCATATCCGCGCTGACATTAATGTCCACATAGTTGCCCGCCGCATCACTCAGGCGAATGCTGCCGGAGCCAAAATCAATCTTGTTATTAAGCTGTTTCAGAGTGACATTTCCCGTGTAGTATGTGTCTCCCTTCGCCAGACTTCCGCTCGTCAGGGAAGCCTGCTGCGAAAGTTTGTTCACCTTCACCTTATGGGCGCCGTCTACATTACCGCCCGATACCGTAAGGGCATTGGGATTAGACACAGTGGTCTTCTTCTTCAAATAGGAAGACTGCAGGCGCAGATCATCCAACTTCTGGTAGAAGCTGTAAATCTTCGTATTCAAAGACTTCCACGCATCCTGTTTCCATGAAAGCTTCTTCTGCGCCTTCACCAGTTTATTTTTCTTTGCGCTCTGAGCCGAGGCCAGCTCGTTAATAATACTCTCGGTGTCAAGACCGGAGTACATACCAGTAATTCTGATAGCCATTTTCGTCTCCTCCTAACTGTCTATAACTTCTCATCCACAAGAATACCGGCCATTTCCCAGATTCTGGCAATCATGTCAAGGGTCTTCTCCGGCGGAAACTCCTTAATGACCTCCTTTGTCTCCTTATCCATGATCTTAATCATAATTCTGTTGGTGTCCTCGTGAACGCCAAAAACAGCCTCCTCGTTGCTGTTATTGATCTTTCTGTTCATCTCCGCGATCGCCTTCTTGAGCTGTTCGGACTGCTGCTGTACCTGCGCTTTTCTGGAACCGGCTGCCTGTTGCTGCTGGCTTCCGTTTCCGTCGCTCTCGCCTTCCTTCTCATTCTCAGTCTGGGGTCTCGCCACGGCTGCAGTCGTCTCGTCTACATTGACCGTCTGGCCGTCCTCCGGAACTTCCGTGTTCACCGGTGTCACTGGCTGGGGTTTTTCTACTGCCTGTGCCTGATACGTCATGACACTGTTTAATGGTTCAATTGTTGCCATCGTCAATCACCTCCGTGTGATATTGTAAAAATTTATGGAATCGTCTCACGATAGCGTCCGCCGCAGGCGTGCAGACAGACGCAATCTCTTGTATTCTATATCGGAAAAAAATGATATTAATTTAGGAAAACAGGAAAAATAGTTTAAAATTTTCATAAATTCCTATATAATCGAAGTAAATTTACTTTTGGAGAATCACTGATGATTCTTCCGCGATTGGAGACCATATCCCATGAAAAAATATAAAATGTGCGTCATACCTGCTTTTCCGCTAGAGAACGTGCAGCTCTTAAAGGACCGGGTCATCTTTCCCTACGCGTGCTTTCGCGCTTTCGGGGAAAGCCTGCGGCTTGTCACAAAAAGCACCGGGGATTACCCCTATCTCTCCTATCTGGAGGGCGCACAGCTCGTAACTTTGCCCGAAAATGAGCCCCACATGGAATCCGCCGTTCACTATATTACCGAACACCGGGAAGAGATTGATCTGCTCTTTCTCTTTGGCGCGCGTGGAGAATATATGGAACTGGCGCGCACTTATAAATCGCTGCGTCCCGATGGTATTATTTATCTGAAATTGGATGCCAACATCGATTGGGTGAACGCTTTACCATTTTCTTGTAAGCCTTTTTCCGGCTTTTTGCAAAACTGCGATATCATTAGCTGCGAAGCAAGACGGCTCCAGTCCCTTCTCTACAAAAAATGGCAGCGGCCTGTGGACTACATTCCTAACGGGGTCTATTATCCCCTCTATCCGGAGGCCGAAGATGTCCGCTTTGAGGAGAAAGAAAATATCATTCTCACCGTTGGAAGGTTAGGAGACATCCAAAAAAATTCTCTGTTGTTGTTGTACGCCTACGCCCTGGCTTTTCCGACGTTTAAGGAGCCCTGGGATCTTGTGATGGTTGGAAGCGTCACGCCAGAATTTCAGGCAGACTATGGGGACTTCTGCAAGCGTTTCCCGCCTCTGGCTCCGCATGTCCATCTGACCGGAAATATTGCGGACAAGCAGACGCTCCATCAATACTATAGAAGAGCGAAAATTTTTGCCCTGCCTTCCCGTGGAGAAGGCGGCAGTCCCAACGTATTCTCGGAGGCGGCTATTTTCGGCTGCACTATCGTTACCACAGGCGTGGACGCCGCATCGGATATGACCGACAACGGCCGCGTCGGCAGGATTTCCCCGGACATTGAGGACTTTGACGGCTTTGCAAAGGAGTTATCCTCACTCTGTCTCGACCCTGATTATCTGGCCCACAACTTTCACGAGATGCGAACATATATCAAAGAATTTTTTGACTACGAACGGCTTGCACGCCGGCTGCAAATGTTAATAGAACTGCAATTGCTGAAAAGGAGACAGCCATGAAAATCAAGATTACTGACGACTGCATCACTCTTGAAGAGAATACGGAAACCTTCGCACTGCTTGAAAAACCGGTTTTTCCACATTATCATCAGAATGTCACAAATAAGCCCTTTGTTTCCTCCTATTACGAAGCGGGCGAAACCATCTGGGCGCACTGTCAGGCAGGCGTGGAACTTTTGGCGGATTTCTGCCATAACGATCCGTATTTTGGTTGTTACGCCATGCTTTTTAGCCGTCTCTACCCTCTGCTCCTCTCCTCCAGCCAGGCCAAAAATGTGGTCTCCTATGGCCCGCCTGCGGACTGCGGCGCATACAAAGTCTTTCAGAACTTTATGACCTTTTTGCAGGAGGGAAACGCCCTGACAGCGCTTTCCCGGAGCTCCTTTTCCTTTACGACGCTCGCAGAACAGTCCTGCCATGCGTTTCTCTACTGTCTGGATGTCCATCCGGCCCAGGCGGCGGTCTGCGACGCGCTGAAAAAGGTAAGGCAGGGCGGATTGTTTTTGCTCTATACATTGCAGGAGGCCACGCCCGCGTGGCTTATCCCGCTATGCGAAAACGGGGAAACAGACCATTTCGGTTCCTGCACGGTCTACGCCTTCACCATGGACGAGACGCTTTATGAGTATGCCTGCGCGAACGGCTCCGAAAACGTCATCCTCTCCCGCGCAGAAGAGGTGATAAAGCGGGCAGGTGACTTGCAAAATCTGGTGCAGGCCATGCTTGCAGGCACAGCTCTGCCGGAAGAGACCTACAAGGTCGCAGCGCTTATTTTGCAGCAGACGGAAGAGATTCTTCTTTCCATCTATGATTATCTGGAAGACGATGCGCTTCCCATCTGCGCCAACCACCTGAAAGAAGCCATCCTCAACTATTATGCAGGCATAAGCGGCGGTTTCGACCTGACCTCCTACAGAGAAAAACTGTCGAAGTCGTCGGAGGTTTTCTTTTATGCCGTAGAGAGGGAGTTTCAGTGACACTATGACCATGTGACGGCGCAGCGTTCATTCTTCACTCACTACCCTACACTCCTTTTTCCAGAAAGCGATCCCTAGCTTTCTTATCATCTTGCATCCGTTTCGCTCAAGTTCTGCCGCATAATCCTTTGCGTCAATCTGCCTTAGCGCTTCTTTTGCTATTGATACGAGTTCCTTGTCCACCGTCACTGCGCTGCCTTCACCCTTTCGGTCGAGCGCTTTTATTTCAATCAGATAGGCGTATCGTTTCCTGTTTCTGGGCCGTAATTGGATATCATACCGCCCGTTTCCTGCCTCTCTGTTTGACGTGACCAGATAATGCTGATTCAACATGGCGCTCATTCCCAATAACAACCCATGATAAAATCCTTCCGCCGCCGCGTCATGATAACTGATCGTCTCCCGCAGAAATTTTTGCAGTTCTTCCTGTACCTTCTCGTCTTCTCCCATTAAAAGCGCACGCAGAACAGCCACCGAGGATGCCATCGGAATAATATCTTCCATTTTGGCTAAAATTTCCTTTTCATATACAATCACAATTTCCCTGTTCGGAATCGATACATCGCAAAGAGAATTGCCGTCATGCAGCATCTTTCCGTTCTTTACAGTCAAATAACCTGCCATCAGCAAAAAGCTGTACACGCTCGCCGGATTCCGCGTCACATCCGGATAGACCACCGACGTATCTATATAAACGCTGACACTTTCCCCCGTCAGCAGCATCCTCATTTCTTCCATCATGTCCGCAGACGCACCTGCGACAATCTCTCCCAGAATTTCATTACTGCCCGTTGACTGCCAATATGTCTGTGGAAAAAAATCATGATCCGCATAATTGATCACAGACCACGGGTTATAAATCTGTGTCCCGCCAAACAGATATCCGTTGTACCATTCTTTTACTTCCTTCATTTTACGGGATTGCCCACAGTCCCGCAATAATTGTTCCACTTCGCCCTCTGTGAAACCGAAGTACTGGCTGTATCTCTGATCCAGAACAGAATTGACAGACAGATTGTTTAAACCGCTGAAAATACTCTCTTTGGCGACACGCAAAATTCCTGTCATAAAAGCCCTGCTCATACACGGATTATCTTTGAGTCCCCCGGACAGGAAATTGCGCATAAAGCCTATTACCTCTTCATAGTATTCCTTCAAATGTCCCTGCTGAATAGGGGTATCATACTCGTCGATTAAAATAACTGGCGCAGTTTGATAATAGCGGTACAAAATACCCGAAAGGCGCTTCAAGGTTCCCGCCCACAGTGAATCAGGCAGCTCTTTATTCAATACTTGCCGAAAATACCGGATGTCGCTGTCGCCAAGCCTGCCACCCGCTAAAATGGATTCATGCCTCTGAAATTCCATGCAAATGATTTCCTGCAGATTGTCCTTTGTTTCATTCCATGTATTGTATTTAATATCTTTAAAAGAAAAATAAATAACGGGATATTTGCCCTGCTCTTTTCTATATGTTTCCCCACATTCCCATATCTTGGTGCTTTCAAAATAAACAGCATTATTATCATCCGTCTTCTCAAAGAAAACACGCAGCATATCCATATTCAGTGTCTTTCCAAATCGTCTTGGTCTGATAAAAAGCGACACGGACGGCGCATTGTCAATGATCTCTTTGATCAGCAGCGTTTTATCCACATAATAATATTGGGAAACCGCCGTTTTATAATCCGATATACCGATCGGAAAGGGCCGGATATCCCCACCCGTCTTTCCCATATGCTTTTCTACGGCCGCTGCAGGAATCATCCAACGGTTTCCTTTTTTATAGACACCTTCTATTTTTCCCTCCGCACAAAGCGCATTCACCTGTCTTTTTGTAATTCCAAGCTGTTCGGCCATCTGCGCAGAAGTAATATATTCTTCCATATTCATCCTCCCTATCGAAACAGTTTATTGTCTCATCACAGGATACTCTATGCTATTTATTATACCAAAAAATGGGAAGTTTACAAGCAATCGGCTCTCAAGCTTCCCGTTTTTTGTATTTCACTTCCCGTTTTTCTCGCATTACTTCCCATTTTCTATTTTTTACTTCCCGTTTTTCATTCTTTACTTCTCATTTTTTCTTCCCGCTTCCCGTCCCCCCACGCCGGGACACAACTCCACATCCGCTTTACTTCTATCCTGTTTTTCGGTATACTTTTTATGCGATAATAGTGTTCGCCCAATACTCCTCGAAAGGAAAACATTTCCGATGGAAATTTTATTTTACCGATACAACAGCATATGTGAGCCCGATCTTCTACAGGCATTCACAAACTTCGGCATAACCGTGCACGTGGAAGAGCAGGAAATGGACCGCAAAAACGTTTCTCCACGGGAATGCGCCGGAAAGGTGGCAGAATGGATTTTGCAAAAGCCTCTCGCATTTGTGTTCAGCATCAACTTTTTCCCTGCCATCTCCTACACTTGCGAGAAGCTGAAAGTCCCTTACGTCTGTTGGAGCGTGGATTCTCCGGTGCCGGAGCTGTTCTCAAACGCCTTAAAAAACTCGTATAACCGAATTTTCCTTTTTGACAGAGCGCAGTATGACTTCTTTTCCCCGATCAATCCGGACTGCATTCACTACCTGCCTCTGGCGACCAATGTGAAGCGTTGGGAGGACATCGTGCTTCACATGAATGAGAAGAATTTTAACGTTTTCGGTGCAGATGTGTCCTTTGTCGGCTCTCTCTACACAGAAAAATGCAGATATGACAGACTGAAACTCTCTGACCGGACCCGGGGCTTCGTGGATGGCCTGATGGAAGCCCAACTCAGGGTATTCGGCTGTAATTTCATCCCCGAAAGCCTGACGGAAGAGGTCATACAGGAAATTGCCTGTGCTGACCCGGATTTCTACAAAAGCGATGACGCTTTCACCGATCTGTCCCGCTACCTTGTGGCTCACCAGTACATTGGCATGAAACTGGCCGCCGTAGAACGGGAGCGCACCCTGCGGTTTCTCTCCGAGCGTTTCCACGTAAAGCTTTACACCAGAAGCGACTCTTCTAAACTACCAATGGCTGACTGCCCCGGCGGCGTAAACACCCTGACGGAAATGCCGAAGGTCTTTCACGCAAGCCGCATCAATCTGAACATCACCATGCGTCCCATTGAGACCGGGCTTTCCCTGCGCATTTGGGACGTTCTCGGCTGTGCCGGTTTTCTGATCACCAACTATCAGGTGGAAATTCCAGAATATTTTGAGATCGGAAAGGATTTGGAAACCTACGAAACGCTGGGAGAACTGGAAGAAAAAATACGTTACTATCTGTCCCACGAGGAGGAGCGGGTGGAAATCGCAATCAGGGGATATGAGAAAGTGGCGAAATACCATACTTATGAGAAGCGCCTTGCGCAGATGATTCAGATTCTGACGACAAATATATAAGCGCGGCGGCGAAGGTCATCCCCGCCCCGCGCTCTATCATTTACAAATTAATACGGAGAATGCCGCATTTCAGGCATTCTCCCGAGTGAAACTTAGACTATCCCAACAAATTCTTAAGCGCCTCCATGCCGTCCACATCGCCGGCTTCCTTGTTGGCATCCTGAATCTGCACATAAACTTCCTTGCGGTACACAGGCACTTCCCTCGGTGCGCTAATGCCAAGCTTCACCTGCTCGCCTTTGATCTCAAGAACCGTAATCTCTACATTATTATTGATCACAAGCGCTTCATTCTTTTTTCTGGATAAAGCTAACATTTACTCACCCGCCTTTTTCTTATTCTGATTTAAGATGTCATAGATCGGGAACTTCACAACATACTCGTCTCCCTCCACAATCACCTGTGTCGCCAGTCTCTGCGCCGCATTGATTACAATGGGGCCCTTCAGGTTTACGGTCATCTTTTCCACTTCTTTTGGCACCGTCACCGTCACCATCACCAAAAGCTCTTCCGGCTGAATCTCGCCGATATTTTTGAGAAGTTCATCGTCCACTTCCGGATTATAATCAGGACGCACAATCAACGGATCCATAACAGGCATCGCGAAGGCGGGTTCCTGTATGGACTGCAGCCAATGAATCGTATCCGTGCCCTTCTCCTCGTCATGAATCAGCGCAAAGTCCTGAAGATCCGGGAATCCTATAATTCCACTGGGGAAATGTATGATTTTTTCATCATCGATCGTAACTTCTCCGAATACCCTTGTCTTAATCTGCATACCTGCTATCCTTTCTATTGGCTATTATCGCCATGCTGCATTCGCAAAACCGCTGCTTAAATGTAATTCATCAAATTCGTCTGCATAATCTTACCGGTCGCCATCAGAGCCGCATTGTAGGTCAGGTCAGCACTGGTCATCTCGATCGCCACCTCAGTGATATCTATACCCTCATTGTCCTGCTGCAGTTCCTTGTAGGTAGCCTGTTGGTTGACCAGTCTGGTCTTGATCAGCGTCAACCGGCTTCCTCTGGTGGCGTTGTCAGTCATGGCCACTCTGGAGTCATCGCTGTATCTCTGATACTTTGTGATCTGATTCTCAAACTTGGTGTGAATGTTGTCGCGGATATAGGTTGCCGCTTTCTTCACGCCCTCCAGACGCTTTGCACAGTCCTTATACTGCGCGCTGTCCTCTCCGTACTCTTTCAGCGCCTTCTCCTGCTCCGTCTCCAAATCCTTCTGTAAAGTCTCAATATCCTTATATTGTTTCAGATAATGGTCAAAATCATCCATATCCCTCTGCACGTTATGGGTAAAGATCTCGTCCGCACGGGTATTGACCTGAATCTGCTGGTTGTATCCCACATCGTAATAGATATCCTGATCCCTTCCCTCCTCGCGTTGGGTGTTGTAGCCGGTTCTCCGATACTCCGCATCGCCCGGGGCGACATTGGAACCCGTGGTGCGAAGGGTCTCAATACAGTTAAAATAGTGCACCGGGTTGATATTGCCTTCCTTCCAATCGGATTTATCATAATTCACTTTGAAGGAATTTTCCCCTCCAAACTGCGCCTCGCTGAAATTCGCCTCATAAAAATCCTTGGAGAAAACCAGTTCACCGCTGCTGGGAATATAAGCAATTCCGGAAAAAGTACCGTTTGCAATCGCCTTATAGGCCTGCTCCTGATCCTGAAATTCCGCCACCTGCGGCACCGTGACTCCGGGAGCTACCGGAGCGCCCGCCGCATCTGTCGCCGTCACCGTTGTCGCAAGCATACCGTTGGCATCTGGCGCTGCTGCCGCCGCCGTCACGCTCAGTCTTGTTCCGTCAGGCATCGTAATCGTCAATTCCCTGGGATTGCCTTCCACGTCTGTCCCGTTCAGGGAATCCACGTTATTATAAGAAATCCGGAAACGGTACAGAGTGTCATTATCAACCGCCTGCTCATAGGAATTTTCATCATCGATATCTCCGGGAGTTGTCGGGCCATTTGAGCCTCCTAAACCGTCCCGCAGCTTGTCATAGTCGGTGTAGCTGATTCTGCTGATATCCTGAAAACCAAAGCTCTCGTTAATATTGTAGGAGATCGGATGCTCTCCCATTTCCTTGATATCCTCCGCCGTAAAGGTCACCGGTAGGTCCGTCCTGTAACCGGAAAATACATACCGCTGTGCATAGTCCACGTTCGCGCAGGTATAAAACTCCGCCGTCAACTGTTTCATCTCGGACATGAGAATCTGCAGATCATCCGATGTCTCATATTTATTTGAAGCGGTATTGGACAACTCGTAAAGCTTCGTCAGTACGTTATCCACCGATTTCATAGCCTCCGCCGTCACATCAAGCCACTGTTTCGCATCTTCCGCGTTCTTTTCATTGTACTGGACGGTTCTGGTCACATTGCTTCTCAGACGAAGAGCCCTGATCGCCACCACCGGATCGTCGGAGGGACGTGCAATCTTACTCTGGTTCGTCATCTGGTTTGTCAGCTTATCCTGTAAAATCTTATTTTGATTCACATTGTATGCGGCATTGTTGCGCATAATCTTATTTGTCATTCTCATAATTGCTGCCCTCTTTCTAAAATATTTACCACCGCCGTGCCCCGAGTTCGCGAAGCGAATCTCGTGATTGAGCTCTGCTCAATCTGTTAAACACCGGTCTGTAGAATCAATCTGTCGTAAATTTCCGTCAGCACATTGATCATCTTGGAAGCCAAGGTGTAAGAGTTCTCATATTTCACCAGATTCATCGCTTCCTCATCCTCATCCACGCCGGAGATGGAGGTTCTCTGGTTTTCGATGTTCGTCTCCAGACTGTAATAGGTAGCATAGAAGGTCTCCGCATTACTGGAATTCAGCATCGAATCCGACAGTATACATTCCAGGAAACCGCCCGCATCCCTGCCGCGGAAACTGAACTGGTTCTTATCGCTCAGCATGGAGATCACTGCCCAAACCTGATCGCACTGCTCCTTGCCCTCTACTTCATCCACGCCGTCACCGGGCTGGCCAATGCCGGCATCCTTATCGATATCCTTTCTGGTTCCCAGAAGATCCGGGTTCTTAACCACAGCATCCAAAAGAGTCACATTGCCGGCTGTCAGCTCATAATAGCCCATATTTTCCCCATTTGCCGTGGACGCATCCAACTCTTCCTGCTTAAACTGCCCATCCTTGTTAATGTAATCCGCTGTAAAGAGAATATCCGCTTTCTTCGGCGGGTCCTCAGCCGTCAATCCCACCTTAAAGATATCGTTCACCTTTTTTGCAAACTCGCGGACCCACTCGTTCATCTGATTCAAATAATAGGGCACGCCCTGATAATTGATCTCGTCACCCACGGAAGCCTCCGTCCATGTCTGCGCCGGAGTCAAGGGCCGATCGCTCTTTCTGTTATCTATGGTAAATGTGTACTCACCATTGCCCTTGTACACCCAATCCTTATAGTAAAAGAGCTGATCCCCGATATTGATAATGCCGCCGGTGTCGGAGAGATTGCACTTTGATATATCTTGTAAATGCGACGCTGTTGTCTTGATGGTCACCGTGGAAAAGGTCTGGTGATAGGCCACGTTCGTCGCGGTGCCTTTAAAGTGCTCGCCGTTGTTGCCGTCCCGCATCTCGATCAGTCCGCGCAATTCGCCTCCCATGGATGCGTTATAAAGGCTGAACTCCCGGCCGTCATTCCACTCGAGATCATAAAGGCCGTCCACATCGGTCTGATTGACTTTTTCCTCTTTTGTGCGGGCCACACAAACCAAAGTTTTATAAGTATCCATATCCACCAACGTCTGCCCACCGGCGATTTTTACCATAAACCTGTGGGCTGCCGTCTCGTTGCCCTGCTCATCCAGAATCGGCAGTTCCTGTGTCTGCACATCCACCACTGCAGACAACTGGTCAAGCAGCAGATCGCGCTTGTCGCGCAGATCGTTGGCTCTGCTGCCCGTCAGCTCGATGGTATTGATCTGCTTGTTAACCGTCGCCAGATCCTGCGCGATAGAGTTGATCTGATCCGCTCGAATCTTAATCTCGTCGTTTACATCCGACTGGAGATCGCGCAGATCCCCGTACATGTTATTGAAATAATCGGTCAGCGCCTTGGCCGCGCCCAAAAAATTCGCCTTGTTGTCGGTACTGCTTCCGTTCTTGGTAATCTCCTGCAGCGTATCGCCAAGCTTATTGAAAAGCGTCTTAAATCCTGTGGTCTTATCGTCCTTGAAATATTCCTCAATCATCTTGCAGTAGTAGACTTTCGCGTCATACTCTCCAAGCTTGGTCTCGTTAGACCAGTATTTGAGGTCGTAAAACCGGTCTCTCACCCGCTCGATCGCCAGTGTCTCCACGCCCGCACCTGCACAGCCGTAAGTTGCAAATACGCGTAAAGCGTTGGCCGCAGATGTCTGTACTTCCTGTCTGCTGTAGCCCAAAGTGTTGACATTGCTGACGTTATTGCCCGTCGTATTCAGCGCGGCGTTAGCGGCCCGAAGTCCCGATGATGCGATTGTTAGTCCGAAAAAAGTTGAAGACATATTCTCACCTCTCTATCAGCGTCCCAGTGTGGAAAGCAGATGATCCAACATCTCGCTGATTACATTGATATATCTGCTCGATGCGTTGTAAGCGTTCTGATACATAATCATATTGGTCAATTCCTCGTCCGAGGAAACACCCACAATCTCTTCCCGCGCGTAGGCGAGGGCATCCGTGGCAACCATCTGATTCTCCTGTACTGCCCGGAATACGAATCCCGTGTTCGCAATCTGTGACACCAGATTCTTATAGTAGTCCTGAAAGCTGACGGGCGTGGTCACGTTGGGATTCAGCGTGTATATCGCCTCCTCAAAAGCCTTCTTCATAGCCTCCATCGTCTCGTGATCCTCGGAATGCTCATTCAGTCTGAATGTCAGCAGCGAAGGATTTTTGCGAAGGTCGGGATTGATCAGCATATTCCGCACCGTCCAACCGTTCGCCGGTTTCCCGTCATTGTCAATTGCAAGCTGGAAGAGTTGGTAGGGGTCGCCGTTTTCATCTCTCAGATAATTGGAATTCGGATCTGCCAACCTCGCTCTCTCCGCTCCATCCGCCAACACCTCGTTGATCTTTGTCGCCACAATGTGTACCAGTTTGTCAAACTCCGCCTGAATGTTCATCACAACGGACTGGGACACATGTATGTTGTACCATCCTTCCTCGTACTTGCCGTCCGGATTGATATCGTCAATCTCGCTGTAGGTTGCTCTGTGATCGCCCCTTGCAAGCAGGGTGCTCTTCAGGGAACCGATATCCGTGTTAAACTCGGAAGATATCTTTTCATTTAAGTTAAACACTTTGGCTCTTTCTATACTCTTCTCCGTTACGATCGGATTTCCGTCCTTATCAAACTTGTCGTACTTGGCAAGCGACTTCCAGTAGGGCGTATAGAAACCGGTCTCCGGATCTTTATAGAGGCTCATCTCATTGACCATGCCGCCCGCTACCAGATCCACTTCCTCAAAACGGACTTTCACATAGCCGGACATGTCTTCCGAGTAGGAAATGCTTCCCAGTTTGGCCAACTCGTCCAGAAGATAATTCCTGCGGTCTCTCAAATCGTTTGCGTGCTCCGGGCCGCCCTCGACTCTCACAATTGCCCGGTTCAGGTTTTCAATTTCCTGCGCATATTTATTAATCAGGTCAACATCCTCTTTGACCGTTTTATTCATATTATCCTGATATGTGCAGAGGCTGTCATACACCTTCTGCGCCTTGGTGAGAAACTCATAGGCCTTCGTCACAAACAGGTTTTGGTTCACGGAAGAAGTCGGGTCTTTCGCCAACTCCTGCACAGCGCCCCAGAGTCCATCCCTCGTGTTCGCATCATTGTGATCGCCGATCAGCGCCACAGAGAACTCATGGCCCTCGTTGGATTCTCCCAAAATATATTCTATTTCCTCCAAAGACACGGCAGAAACTTCATAATAAGACATACGCCCCGATTCGCGGCGGAAGTTCTTATCCAGTATAGCGTCTCTTTCCTGTCTTGTACGGGTATAATTGACACCCAGACCTGTCTGTATCCAGTTTTTGTCCGCACTTCGGGAATGCGTAATATAGGTCCTTGTTCCCTGTGCGACCTGCTGTCTGGTATATCCAAGGGTGTCTAAGTTAGACATGTTATGCGCTGTGGTATTCAACGCGTCGTTTGATGTTCTGATTCCTGATGCGCCAATATAAAGGCTTCCCATTAATGACATATTCTACCGTCCTTAACAATTATTGCTTGGCGTCAAAGGCCTTGTTGACCATCCCGATCACATCGCCGGTATTGCAGGCTCCCCTGTTATAATTCGCCGTCTCCGGCGCCTTATTCATGGATTGCAAAACCTGCATGTTGAGCTGCACCAACTCCAATGCGTTCTCAATCAACTCCCTGTTCTGTTCGTTGATCCGCTTCACCGCACGCACATTTCTGCGCAGCTCATCAAATACCGATGCCAACTTTGCCTGTTCCTGCGGCCTTGCCGCCAGCATATTAATTATATCTGCAATTTTCAGTGTCGTAACATCCTTGTTAAGTACGTTCGCAATATCACTAACAGCTTCATTTCTCTGATTATCCAGATGATTGATTCTGCTTACGATAATTTGCTCCTCATCCGTGATTTTCGCTAAACTTTTAATATCGTCTGACACGATGGCAGGCGTTTTTTTCATGGACAAATCCAACAGATTCTTGTATTCCAGATTTTCTTTCTCCAAAACCTCGATCAAGGTTTCCATCAAACTCGCCACTTTTTACACCTCTACAGACTTTCAATCTCCTCATACTGCTTCATCAGCTTCTCCGCAAAGCTCTCACCGCTCACATGGTATGTGCCGTTCGCGATGCTCGCCTTGATGGGAGCCGTCAACTCGCTTCTGATATCACCGGCCGCCGCAACCGCGTTCTTCGCAGTTTGTATATCCTTGCCGATGCTGGAGATCTGAATCCGGTCAGAACTTGTACTCTTCGCTGTGTTCTGGGTCTTGGCCTTATTCTTTGTGCCATAAACCTGCTGTATCTGTGTATACGCTTCGATACGCATATAGGATTCCCCCTTCCTCCCGAGGTTTTTCCAAAAGAAATTCACCTCATTTCAATGTCTTACACTATAAGTATCGACCATTTTCCGTAAGACTTTAGAGGTGAATTTATTTTTCTGTATACAACCTGCTCAATGTTTCCCCGCAGACTTCTTTTTTTCCTTTTTCTTCCTTTTATCGGACTTTACTATTTTTTCCGGCTTCTCGTCGTGCTCCTCCTTCTCGGTGTGCAGGCAGCTTTCGATGTCTTCAATCTCCTGGTTCTCCACGCCCATCTCCAACTCCTCGAAATGTTCCACCAGGGAAACGTCCTCCTGCGCATCCGCCGATTCTCCCGTCAAATCCGTTCCTTCCGGCAAATCGTCTGTCGTGACCGCCTCTTCCGCGCTGCCCTCTCTGTCCTCCTGCGTATCCGCCTCTGTCTGCGGCGGTTTTCCCGTTTCTGCCTCATCGGCGGTTTCTTCCAGTTCTCCCATCTCCGCGTTCACCGCATTGTCCAGAGTGATGCAGCCCGAAAAGATCAACGCCAGCTTGGCGCAGATCGGCCCCACCATCTCATAGAGCACCGAGGAGGACAGGATAATGGTGAGCAGAAGCTGTCCCCGCTCGCCCGGAAGCAGCCGCTCGCCCAAAAAGGCAAGGCCGATGGCCACGCCCGCCTGCGGCACCAACGCAAGCCCCATGTATCTGCGCGACTCCCTGCTCATGCCGGTAATCACACAACCCACATAAGTGCCCACATACTTTCCCACAATACGGACGAGGAAATAGCACAGCCCAATCACCCCCACCGTGGACAGAGCCCCGATATCCAGCTTCATGCCGGAGACAATAAAAAACAGGGACATCACCGGAGGCGTAAAGTTGTTTAACTGTCTGTAAAGCTTTTTATCCCTGGTCAGGTTAATGTAAGCCGCTCCAAACACCATACAGGAAAGCAGCGGCGAAATATTGAGAGAAGTGCATATCCCCGATATGCCCGTCAGCATGGCGATCGCCAGAATCAGCCGGTTGTCCTTGCTTCTGGCGGGAATCAGCAGCCTGCTCAGAAAATAGCCGCAGAAAAACCCGAGAAGCAGGGCAAACACATTATAGACCACAGGCAGCAAAATTTCCTGCGCCGCCACGTTTCCGCCGTCCGTTGCTCCCGCCACGGCCGCCACGATACTGAACGCCAACAGGCAGACCACGTCGTCCAGCGCCACAATCTGCAGGAGGGTGTTGACAAACTCCCCCTTTGCCTTGTACTGGTTAATGGTCATCATGGTACTGGCGGGAGCCGTAGCTGTCGCAATGGCCCCCAAAATCAAGGCAAAATCCAAGTCCAGGCGAAAAACCGCCCTGCAGACCACCGTCACGAGCACGCCCGCCGTCATGGCCTCAAAGAAGGTGACGATCAAAACCCTGCTGCCGGTCTTTCTGATAACCTCTTTTTTAAAGAACTTTCCCACGCCAAAGGCGATAAACGCCAGCGCAAGGTCACTGACAAAGCTCAGATTTTGAATCATATCCGCCGGAATCATATCAAGCCCGCAGGGCCCGATCAGAATACCCGCCAAAATATAACCGCTGACTTTGGGAAGATTCAGGGTGTTGGTCAGTCTGGTCATAATGAACCCGGCAAACAGTATGATAGATAACACCAGTAAAATTCTTGTCTCCGCGCTGACCGCGCCTAAATATCCCTGCATGGCACTCCTCACTCCGTCTTCAAAAGATGGCTGTCGCAGGCATTGAATTTCACATACGCCTGATCTCCCACCTGAAAGATTTTCTTATAGCGGGGATTAAAATCCATGATCTGCAATATCACATCCCCCACCTTTACATGATAATGCTGATAAGAGCCCATAAAGCAGCTCATAATTACATCACAGGGAAGCTGCCCCTCGGTGGAAAGAACAGCCGATTCCGGCCGCAGTACCAATGTACAGCTTTCATCCTGCGCAAAGTCCTCCACATTCTCCACATCCACCTGATGGCCGTAGATACTCATAACGCCCTTATTGCCTTCTCTGGAGACAAGCCTGCCCTGCAGGAAATTGGCCTCCCCGATGAAATTCGCCACAAAGGCGTCCTTCGGCCTGTAATAAATCTCCTGGGGTGTTCCGATCTGGGCCACCACACCCTTATTCATAATGATAATCTGATCGGAAAGGGCCATCGCCTCGCTCTGGTCATGGGTCACATAGACCGCCGTAATCCCCACCCGCTGTTGGATATTGCGGATCTCGGTTCGCATGGAGACGCGAAGCTTCGCGTCCAGATTGGACAAGGGCTCGTCAAACAGCAGGACGCTGGGCTCCACCACAAGCGCTCTGGCAAGGGCCACTCTCTGCTGCTGCCCGCCGGAAAGCTGATTGGTCATGCGCGCTTCCATACCGCCAAGCTCCACCAGTTCCAAAATGTCCATCACCTTTTTGCGGATGGTATCCTTATCCATTTTACGCAGTTTCAAGCCGTAGGCCACATTGTCAAACACATTATAATGGGGAAATAGCGCGTAGCTTTGAAACACCATGGCGGTGTCCCGCTTGTTGGGGGTCAGCTCGTTGATGGGCTGGTCTCCCAGATAGATTTCTCCCTCATCCGGGCTCTCAAATCCGGCGATCATCCGAAGCGTGGTCGTCTTCCCACAGCCGGAAGGGCCAAGCAATGTGACAAAGCTGCCGGGTGCAATGGTCAGGTTTGCATCATCCACCGCCTTAAAATCTTTTCCTGTCTTTGGGTCCTGATATATTTTTGAAATATGCTCCAAACGAATGCCTTTAGATTCCAACATATTAATCTTCCTCCTTTATCTTCCTGCTCGTTCCAAAGAAACGGATAAACAAATTCATCAAAAGTACCGAGAAATAAACAATCAGAATCAGGATCGTGGCATAGGCACAGGCCACGCCATAATATCCCTTCTCTGCAAACTCGTTGATCTGGCAGGTAATCAGCAAGAACTGCGGCGTCACCAACAGGATGATCGCGCTGATCGCGGTAATGCTCCGCACGAAGGAGGTTACCAAACCGCTGAAAAACGAATCCTTAATCAGCGGCAGCGTCACAGTCATAAACACTTTGCCGCTGCCCGCCCCCAGATCATAAGCCGACTCCTCGATGGATTTGTCGATCTGACGCAGGGCGGAGATACCGCTTCTGGTGCCCACCGGAAGGCTTCGGATGATAAAGACGATAATCAGGATCAGTCCCGTCCCGTACAGGCCGCTCATAATGCCCGTATGGAAAATGCCGTTGGCATAACCGCGGATATAACCGATACCAAGCACCGTCCCCGGCACCGCCATGGCCAACATGGACACAAACTCAATAAAACCCTTGGACTTAAATTTCTTCTTCACCACCAGATAAGAAATCACCATGGAGAGCAGCGCCGTAA
>CAMXPV010000024.1 GCA_947245585.1 uncultured Lachnospiraceae bacterium
TGCAACAAATGTTACAAGAAAAGGGATATAAAATTGTACCATTTGATGAAGCGGCGGATATTTACATTGTGAACACCTGTACGGTTACCAACATTGCTGACAGAAAGAGCAGGCAGATGCTGCACAGGGCTAAAAAGCAAAATCCGGATGCCGTTGTGGTGGCGGCAGGGTGCTATGTCCAGACAGGAACGCAGAGCGTGGAAAAGGATGAGGCGGTAGATCTGGCCATTGGAAATAACCGCAAGAAGGATCTGGTAAACATTTTGGAAGCGTTTCTGGAAGAGCGGTTCAAACAGAAGACGGTGGTCGATAAAATCGACATAGACCATGCGCCCTATGAGGAGATGACCTTGCGGAAAACGGCGGAGCACACCCGCGCCTACATTAAAATTCAGGACGGGTGCAACCAGTTTTGCACCTATTGTATTATTCCCTACGCCAGAGGACGCGTCAGAAGCCGCCTGGAGGGGGATATTTTAAAGGAGGCGGAGGGCATGGCACAGGCCGGATACCGGGAGATCGTGCTGACAGGCATTCACCTCAGTTCTTACGGCATTGACCGGGGAGAGAGCGAACTTCTGCCTCTTCTTGAAAGGCTTTCCGGCGTGGAAGGGATAGAAAGAATCCGTCTGGGCTCCCTGGAGCCGGGGATTGTGACGGAGGCTTTTGCAGCGCGGATCAGCGAAATGCAAAAAGTCTGCCCCCATTTTCATCTGTCCCTGCAGAGCGGCAGCGATTCGGTGCTTCGCAGGATGAACAGACGTTATGATACATCCGCTTATTATAACGCGGTGGAACTGTTGAGGAAATATTATGAAAATCCGGCGGTCACCACGGATGTGATCGTGGGGTTTCCCGGAGAGACGCAGGAAGAGTTTGCGCAGACGGAGGCGTTTTTGCGCAAGGTCGGTTTTTATGAAATGCATATTTTTAAGTATTCCCGCCGCCAGGGCACGCGGGCCGCGGATATGGACGGACAGCTTACGGAGGCGGAAAAGACCCTGCGAAGCGACTGCCTGCTAAAAGCGGAACGGGAGATGTCCCGCGCTTACCGGGAGGCTTTTGTGGGAAAAATGCAGGAGGTTCTCTTTGAGGAGACCGTGGAGAGGGATGGAATCGCTTACTGGGTCGGGCACACGCCGAACTATATTAAAGTGGCGAAGAAGGCCGAAGGGCAGGAAAATCTGAGAAATCAAATTGTCACGTGCAGGCTTGACACTTTCCTGGAAGAGGACGTACTTCTCACCCGGTTGACCAAATCGCAAAATTCTGTTATGATTAATTGATCAAAATAGGGAGAATGTGTCCGGAGGAATCGCTATGGTAATACAGAAGAAAAAAAGGATATTTTGTACGCTCTGCGCCTTGAGTCTTGTATTTACGACTGTGAGCTGCGGCGACAAATCACCGCTTGATCCGAAAAATCCGACTTCGATTACGGTGTGGACTTACTATAACGGGGATCAGCTGAGTGCATTCGACAGTTTGGTGGAGGATTTTAATGAGACCGTGGGCGCGGAGAAGGGCATTCTTGTAAAGAGCGTCAGTCAGGGTTCCGTAAATGATTTGGAAACCAATGTCCTCGCGGCGGTGCAGGGCGAAGTGGGAGCCGACGAAGTGCCGAATATCTTTATGGCTTATGCGGATACGGCATACGCTGTTGACCAGATGGGTCAAGTTATGGACCTCAAAGAGTATTTAAGCGAAGAGGAGAAGAGCGCATACATAGACAGCTATATCCAGGAAGGGGACTTTGCCGGGACAGGGGAAATCAAAATATTCCCTACAGCGAAATCCTTGGAAGTGCTTGTCTTAAATAAGACGGACTGGGATGTTTTTGCGGCGGAGACGGGAGCGTCTTACGACGATCTTGCCAACATGGAGAGTCTGGTCGTAACGGCTCAGAAGTATTATGAATGGACAGATGCCAAAACGCCCGATGTGCCGGATGACGGCAAGGCGCTGTTTGGCCGCGATGCCATGGCTAATTACATGTTGATCGGCAGTATGCAGTTGGGACAGGAAATTTTTCAGGTGTCCGACGGCAAAATGACGCTGCACTTTGACAAGGACGTGGCCCGTAAATTGTGGGATAATTACTATATTCCTTATATCAAGGGATATTTTGCGGCTACGGGGCGTTTCAGAAGCGATGACATCAAGACGGGGAATATCATTGCCTATGTGGGCTCCAGTTCCAGCGTATCCTTTTTCCCGGATACGGTGAGCGTGAGTGATTCCGAGAGCTATCCCATTGAGATGGACGTGCTTGCCTGCCCGGAGTTTGAAGGTGGCGACTACGCAGTACAGCAGGGTGCCGGCATGGTGGTGACCAAGGGAGAGGAAGCGGAAGTATATGCCTGCGTAGAATTTTTGAAATGGTTTACGGCGGATGAAAGAAATATTAAGTTTTCCGTGGATTCCGGTTATTTGCCGGTGACGAAGACCGGAAACAATAAGGAAGCCATCACGGGAAGTGGTGCGGAGATCAAGGACAGTATGCTGAAGACTCTGAACGTGGGTGTAGATATGGTCAACGGCAATGAAATGTATACAACAAAGGCTTTTGAGGGAGGTACCAAGGCGAGGAATATTTTAGAATATTCTCTCAGTGACAAAGCGGCGGCGGACAGAGAAATCGTAGTCGGCAAAATGGCACAGGGATTGAGTATGGAGGAATCGACAGCGGAGTTTGAGCTGGACGATAATTTTGAAGCGTGGTACGAGGAAACATTGCAGAGCTTGCAGGCCTTTGAGCAGTAAACAGCTTACAAGAGAGTAACAGGTAAACAACGATGTCTGATCACAAGGGAAAAGGCAGAACAATTTTCTGGATGGCGCTTCGTTCCCTCCTGTTGGTGCTGACCGTGGAAATGCTTCTCCTTGCGGGAAGTTTGGTAGTGGGCGGCGTCATCCAGAAACTTAACAGGAATGCGCAGGACATTTTGTCCAAGCAGGTGGAAAACAGGGGGAGTTATCTGGCTAACGATATGGCGATCAACTGGTCAAACTTAAGTGCGATCAGTGATAAGGTTGATGCTTCCCTTCAGGAGCTTCTTAATGACAGAGGGATGACGGCGGCGGAGTTTGTCGGGTCAGGTGAGAGCGCATTGCTGATCAATGAAGTTTGTCAGGATATGATTGACACTATGTACAGTAAGCAGGTGTCAGGTATTTTTATGCTCTTAAATACGGAGGGACCTGGCGGGGTGTCACCTGAGACGGTGCAGGGAATTTATTTGCGTGACCTTGATCCCACATCCATGCCTTCGGATCTCCATGCAGATATTCTGGTGGAGAGAGCGCCGGTGGCTGTTGTGCGGGCCGGATACCTGGCCACAGATACGAGTTGGCAGCCGGTTTTTTCTGCGGCGGACAGCATAGATCAACCGTTTTTCTATAAGCCTTATCAGGCGGCGCTCGAGGGAGGAGGCAAACTTTCCTCGGAGGCTTGCGGTTATTGGACCACGCAGACTTACAATCTGTCAGGAGATAACCGGAAGGCTATTTCCTACTCGCAGCCTTTAATCCTGCCGGACGGTACCGTCTACGGCGTGATCGGTGTGGAAATTTTGTCGGACTATTTACAGACGCTTCTGCCTGGCGGAGAGCTTTTGGAACAGGATTGCGGTTCCTATATGATTGCCTGCAGTACGGAGGACGGTGCGCTTTCACCCGTGGTTTTGTCCAGTGAAAGGCTGTCCGACGGGAAGATGGACGAGCTGCATTTCCTGTTTACGGATCAGAAACAGACTGCGGTGACGGATGAAGAGAACGAGTATTACGGTGCGGTGAGGAACATGGTTCTCTATAGCAGAAATGCGCCCTTTGATTCCGATAAATGGTATCTGGTCGGATTTGCAAAGGAAGATGATTTGTATTCATTTGCGATTCAGGTGCAGAGAACGCTGATGGCTTCTTTCATCGGAACGATATTGATCGGGTTAATCGGTATTTTTCTGGTGAGTTACCGGCTGTCCAAGCCTATTCATATGCTTTCGGGGGAAGTGGAAAAGGCGAAGCAGACAGGAGAGCAGCTCGCTCTTCCGAGCACAGGCATTCGTGAAATTGATCAATTTTCCGGAGCAATTACCCGGATGCAGCAGGAGGTTGCGGATTCGGCGACTAGGTTCATGCAGATTATACATATGTCTAGCGTGGATTTGGCGGGCTATGAGCTGCGGGAAGGTTCCGACAGGGTTTATGTGACGGCAAATTATTTCCCACTGATGGGTGCGGAAAATGTGGATATCGACAATCTGACTGTGGACAAATTCCGTCAGATCAAAATGGACATCAAGAAAAATATTACGTCCAGAACTGCCGAGGACGGAAGCACCATTTATGCCATGCAGCAGAAGGACGGCAAGGTGAAGTATCTGCGTTCGACCACAACGCAGGATGGGGACAAACTTGTGGGACTTTTGGAGGATGTCACGGCTTCCACCCTTGAAAAGAAGCAGATTGAGCGGGAGAGGGACAGCGATATCCTGACCAAACTCTATGGCAGACAGGGATTCCGGCGGGAAGCGGAGGAGTTGTTTGCGCAGCCTGAGGTGATGAAACATGCGGCGCTGCTCATGATCGACCTGGATAATCTGAAAACCACAAACGACAGATTCGGGCATAATTTTGGAGATCTTTATATACAGACGGCAGCCCGGTGTTTTCAGGAAAATACGCCGGAGGGCACACTGTGCGCACGCCTTGGCGGCGACGAATTCCAGATTCTGTTCTATGGGTTTGATGACAGGGAAACAATCAGAGAATGTCTGGAAAAATTATACCGGGCCATCGGTGAGGTGGAATTTGTGCTGCCCGACGGGCAGAATATGGGGTTGAGCGCTTCCGGCGGCTATGCGTGGTATCCGGAGGACAGCGACAGCCTTCCTGTCTTGATGAAATACTCTGATTTTGCCATGTATCAGGTAAAGCGAACGAAGAAAGGGCAGCTTAAGGAGTTTGACGGCGAGGCCTGGAAACAACAGATGTCCGAGGATCAGAGCCGCCTGGAGTTTCATCAGATGTTGGATGCAGGAAAGATCAGCTATCATTTCCAACCGATCTTTCGGGCGGAGGATGGCGCGGTCTACGGGTATGAGGCGTTGATGCGCGTGGATATGCCGAGTCTGCGCGAGCCGAAGATGGTGCTGCAGATTGCCAGAGAAGAAGGCCTTATGAGCGAGATAGAAAAGCTGACGATGTTTAGGGCAAGTGAGAGCTATGTGGCGCTTCTCGACAAAGGGGTGGTGCCGGAGTCTGCCTTTTTGTTTATCAATTCTATCGCCAATGAGGATATGACGGTGGAAGACGAGAAGGAATATCATGAACGTTTTGCGCAGATTCAGGATCGGGTGATCATTGAGATCACGGAGACGGAAAATCTGGAGATGGAATTAATCCGAAAGAAGAGCGCTGCGGAAGGGTTTACGGGCATTTTTGCACTGGATGATTACGGAAGCGGTTATAACAGTGAATTAAATCTCCTGACGCTGAATCCTCATTATGTGAAGGTGGATGTCACCATTGTGAGAGATATCGACGTGGATGAGAATAAACAGCAGATTGTGCGGAATATTGTGCAGTATGCCCATGAGCGTGATATGAAAATTATCGCGGAGGGAATTGAGACGGGAGCAGAGCTGAAGAAACTTTTGGGGCTTAATGTGGACTTCTTGCAGGGATTTTATCTGGCCAAACCGGGTGCGGTGCCCCCCGCGCTCTCCGAGGACGCGAGACTTCTTTTGTGGGATCGGCGGCAGAGCGGCGAAACCAAAGAGTAACTCTATTTTTTACATTGAATTTTAGGAAATGATAGGGTATGATGAGATTATGTTCCGCCGAAGGGGATATTTTGCGGGAGAAAAGCAGATATTTTGCGAATGGGCACGGATAAGGAAGGCAATAATAAACGGTAGATAAGGGCGTGAGAATATGCAGGATAGAGATTTAGAAAATACACAGTTTTTCACCGTGGAGACAGAGCCGGAGACAGGCGTGAAATTGGTGCTGTCCACGGTGTATGAGGCGTTGACGGAGAAGGGGTATAATCCGGTCAACCAGATCGTTGGCTACATCATGTCCGGCGATCCTACTTACATTACCAGCCATAAGAACGCAAGAAGCCTTATCATGAAAGTAGAGAGAGACGAGCTTGTGGAGGAAATGTTGGTAGAGTATATCAAGAATTCCATTGAGGCGAAAAAGCATTGATCTGTCTACCCCGTGGAGTGAAAAGAACATATGAGAATTATGGGATTGGATTTTGGGTCTAAAACAGTGGGTGTAGCGATCAGTGATCCGCTGCTCATCACAGCGCAGGGCATTGAAATCATCAGACGTAAGGACGAAAATAAGCTCAGACAGACACTTGCGCGGATCGAGGCGTTGGTGGCGGAGTATGAAGTGGAGAAGATTGTTCTGGGTTTGCCGAAGAACATGAACGATACGATGGGGGAACGGGCCGGGTTATCGTTGGAATTTAAAGAGAAACTTGAGCGTAGAACCGGGCTTCCTGTTGTGATGTGGGATGAACGGCTGACGACGGTGGCGGCTGACCGGGTTATGATGGAGGCCGGAATCCGGAGAGAAAACCGCAAGGAATATGTGGACAAGATTGCGGCGTGTTTTATTTTGCAGGGATATCTCGACGCGTGTAAGAAGTAATGGAGGCTGTATGGAAAAGGTTAGGTTTACGCCGCAGGAAGGCGAGGCTGTTGACTTCTATGTTTTAGAACAGACAATGATAGGCGGCGAGAGCTACCTTCTTGTGACGGATTCGGAAGAGGAAGACGGGGAGGCGCTTATTTTGCGCGATATCTCCGCACCGGAGGATTCGGAAGCGGTGTACGAGATCGTTGAGGACGATGAGAAATTAAATGCAGTGGCGGCTGTGTTTGAAAATATGATGGACGACGTAGATATTATTCAGTAAAAATGGAGGGAAATTTTTTTGAAGAAAAATGAACAGGGAAATTCGGCGGATAAGCTGAAAGTTATCCCATTAGGCGGACTTGAGCAGATTGGGCTTAATATTACTGCCTTTGAATATGAGGATAGCATTGTTGTGGTGGATTGCGGGCTTTCGTTTCCGGAAGACGAGATGTTGGGAATCGACCTGGTGATACCGGATATCACCTATTTGAAAGATAACGCGAACAAAGTGAAGGGGTTTGTGATTACCCACGGGCATGAAGATCACATTGGGGCGCTGCCCTATGTACTTAAGGAATTAAACATACCGGTCTATGCGACAAAACTTACCATGGGCATCATTGAGAATAAACTCGAAGAGCATGGATTGATGAAGACGACCAAGAGAAAGGTTGTCAAGTTTGGACAGTCGATCAATCTGGGGCAGTTTCGGATTGAGTTTATAAAGACCAATCACAGTATTGTAGATGCGGCGGCGTTGGCCATTTATTCCCCGGCAGGCGTGGTGGTGCATACGGGAGATTTTAAGGTAGACTACACGCCGGTATTTGGGGATGCCATTGATTTACAGAGATTTGCGGAGATCGGGAAAAAGGGCGTGCTTGCGCTTATGTGCGACTCTACAAATGCGGAGAGACTGGGGTTTACCCCTTCTGAGAAGACGGTGGGAAAGACCTTTGACTCTCTCTTCTTGGAACACAAGGACACCCGTATTTTAATTGCCACCTTTGCATCCAATGTGGACCGGGTGCGCCAGATTATCAATACGGCGGAAAGGTTTGACAGAAAGGTTGTGGTGGAAGGCCGCAGCATGATTAACATTATCGAAACGGCCTCCAACCTGGGTTATCTGCAGATTGCCGACAAAACGCTGATTGATGTGGAGGAGCTTAAGAATTATCAGCCCGAGAAGACGGTTATCATCACCACGGGAAGCCAGGGCGAGAGTATGGCGGCCTTAAGCCGTATGGCGAGCAATAACCATAAGAAGATTTCTATTATGCCGGGAGATACGGTTATCTTTTCCTCCCACCCGATCCCGGGCAATGAGAAGGCGGTTACGAATATTATCAACGAGCTGCAGATGAAGGGTGCGGACGTTATTTTTCAGGATGTGCATGTGTCGGGACATGCCTGTCAGGAGGAGATCAAGCTGATTTATTCGCTTGTGAAGCCTAAATATGCAATTCCCGTCCATGGGGAATACAAGCATAGAAAGGCACAGGCAAAGATTGCAGCGCAGCTTGGGATTCCCAAGGAGAATATCTTTATGCTCCAGTCCGGCGACGTGTTGGAGATGGATAATCACAGGGCTGTTGTGAATGGCAGGGTGCCCGTGGGAGCGATTCTTGTAGATGGACTGGGCGTGGGCGATGTGGGCAATGTGGTGCTGCGCGACAGACAGCATCTGGCAGAGGACGGCATTATGATTGTTGTGATGGCGCTAGAGTCCCACAGCGATCAATTGGTTTCGGGGCCTGATATTGTGTCAAGAGGCTTTGTCTATGTGAGGGAGTCCGATGAGCTGTTAGATGAGGCGAGACTTCTGGTAGATCAGGCCGTGCAGGACTGTCTTGACAGGGGAAAGACTGATTGGGGAAAATTAAAGAGCACCGTTAAGGATGTCTTGAGCGACTTTGTCTGGAAGAAGACGAAGAGGAGGCCGATGATACTGCCCATCATCATGGAAGTCTAAATGATAAAGGAGAGAATACACCATGTCAGACAAAGAGATCATAGCGGCAGCCAAGCAGTTTGCAGATACAATTATGACCTCAGACACCTATAAAGAATACCTGTACCAACGGGAAAAGATAAAAAAACAGCCGGAACTCTATGAGAAAGTGAATGAGTACAGGCAGCGAAATTTTGATATACAGAATGAAGCGGACAGCGATGACATTTTTGAACGCATGGAGGCGTTTGAAAAGGAGTATGAGAAATTTCGGGAAGATCCTTTTGTGGATAGTTTTTTGCGGGCGGAGTTGGCCTTCTGCCGTATGATGCAGGAAGTTTATGTATTGTTGGCGGAGGAAATCGACTTCGAGTAGACGAGGAGAAGTTATGAGTATAAAAGAAGCTATTGGCTCTACGTTTGAGCTGATTGTCAAAGTGGCATTTCTGGTTTTTGCTGTCATGTATATTATAAAGACCGCCACAGCAGCTTATGGGTATGGGTACCGCGTATTTACGGAAGAGCCGGTTTCCCAGGGAGAAGGCAGGACAATCAGTGTCAGTGTGGAGGAACCGGTCTCCATAAAAGATGTAGGAAAAATGTTGGAGGAACGGGGACTGATCAGGGACGCAAATCTCTTTGTGATTCAGGAACTCCTTTCGGAAAACCACAATAAAATACAACCCGGCATCTACGATTTGAGTACCGCTATGACGGCGGAGGAGATGTTGGCTGTCATGGCGGCGGATGCGCCTGAGGAAGGCGAGGATGCAGATGCGGGAGAAACACCGGACGCGGGGGAGGGGACGCAGTGATTTCAGGGGAGCGCATAGACGCCTATCTGGCGTCCCTTGACAAGGGAAATACGCCGCTGTTAGATCAGATAGAAAGGGAAGCTTTGGAAACCAATGTGCCAATTATACGCACGCAGACGCAGGGACTGCTCAAATTCCTGCTCGCGCTGCGAAAACCCATGACCATTTTGGAAGTGGGGTGTGCCATTGGTTTTTCTGCGCTTTTGATGAGTGAATACGCACCGGAAGGCTGTCAAATTACTACCATTGAAAATTATGAAAAGAGGATACCTGTTGCAAAAAGCAATTTCGCGCGGGCGGGCAGGGAAGAGAGCATCAAGCTGCTTACAGGCGATGCGGCGGACATTTTAAAGGAACTTACGGGGCCTTATGAATTTGTTTTTATGGATGCAGCCAAAGGACAGTATCTTCATTTTCTGCCGGATGTGCTGCGGCTTCTTGCGCCGGGAGGCCTTCTGGTTTCCGATAATGTGCTTCAGGACGGCGATATCCTGGAATCCCGCTTTGCCGTGACCAGAAGGAACCGCACCATTCACAGCAGAATGCGGGAGTATCTTTATGAGCTGACCCATCATGAACGGTTGGAGACCGTGGTGCTGCCGATCGGTGACGGTGTGACGGTAAGCTGTGTGACAAGAAGTTGAGATTGCCGAAAAGCGGGCATTCTCCCAGGGAGAGAGGATATGGTTAGGGATAAAAAGAAACCGGAATTGTTGGTTCCGGCCTCCAGTCTGGAGGTATTAAAAACGGCTGTTATTTTTGGGGCGGATGCCGTTTATATTGGAGGGGAGGCTTATGGCCTGCGGGCGAAGGCGAAGAATTTTTCCATGGAGGAGATGGCGGAAGGGATTGCCTATGCCCATGAGAGAAATGTCCGTGTCTATGTTACCGCTAATATATTAGCCCATAACAGTGATTTGGAGGGCGCAAAATCCTATTTCAGAGAGTTGGGAGATTTGAAGCCGGACGCGCTGATCATATCAGACCCGGGCATGTTTACGTTGGCGCGGGAAATCTGTCCGGAGATTGATATCCATATCTCCACGCAGGCGAACAATACCAACTATATGACTTACCGCTTCTGGTATGAGCAGGGCGCAAAGCGGGTTGTGTCGGCGAGGGAGCTTTCTTTAAAAGAGATCAGGGAGATCAGGGAAAACATTCCCGAAGAGATGGAGATAGAGAGTTTTGTGCACGGAGCCATGTGCATTTCCTATTCGGGGCGCTGCCTGCTCAGCAGTTATCTGACGGGGCGGAGTGCAAACCGTGGAGCCTGTACCCATCCCTGCCGTTGGAAGTATGCGTTGGTGGAGGAGACAAGGCCCGGAGAGTATATGCCTGTTTTTGAGAATGACCGCGGCACTTTTATATTTAACTCCAAGGATTTGAATATGATTGCACACATTCCGGAGCTTGTGGAGGCGGGAATTGACAGCTTTAAGATAGAGGGAAGAATGAAGACCGCGCTCTATGTGGCGACGGTGGCGCGTACTTACAGGCGGGCCATCGACGATTATTTTGTTTCCGAGGAGCAGTACCGTGCTCATATGGATTGGTATCGGGCGGAGATTGCCAAGTGCACCTACCGCAAGTTTACCACCGGCTTTTATTTTGGCAAAGCCGATGAGACGACCCAGATTTATGATGAGAGCACCTATGTGAGTGAATATACTTATCTCGGAATTGTGGGCGCGGTGACAGCGGCAGGCGGCGGCGCGGCTGTGAAGAGCGAAGGTGAGCAAAATCTGCCCTGCGCCCGCATCGAGCAGCGAAATAAATTCAGCGTGGGGGACGAGATAGAGATTATGAAACCTGACGGTGAAAACATTCCTGTCCAGGTGCTTGCCATGTACGATGAAGAGGGGAATGCCATGGAGTCCTGTCCGCACCCGAAGCAGACGGTTGATGTAAAGCTTTCGATCATGCCCGAAGTGGGGGATATTCTGCGGGTGGAGAAGTAAAGGCAGATTTTTGCCGATAAGATACGTTTGGAGAAAATTATGACATACATTTCGATTACTTTTTATCTCTTTGTGTTGGCGGCATTGCTGCTATACTATATTCTGCCGCTGCAATACAGATGGCTCGTGCTCCTTGGCGGCAGCCTTTTCTTTTATTGGCGGGTTATGGGGACCTGGACGGCAATGGCCATTCTTTTACTTACCGTTATGGCTGCTTACGGCGCGGGACTGCTCCTTGAGAGGCAAAGAAACAAGGCCCTGCTTGCCGTCTCCGTATTGCTTATGATCCTTCCATGGTTCTGTGTCAAAAACGGAAATTATGTTTTGGAAATCCTTCTGCACAGGAATCCTGTGGAGTGGGTGGTGCCGGTGGGCATTTCTTTTTATACATTACAGGTGATATCTTATTTGGCGGACATTTACAGGGGCAGAATCACGGCTCAGAAAAATCCCGCAAGATTTCTTCTTTTTGTCATGTTTTTTCCCCAGATTGTGCAAGGCCCCATCCCCCGTTATGACAGATTGGCGGGTCAGCTTTACGAGGGACATCGGTTTGATGAGAGAAGGGTAGTGGGCGGTTTTTACAGGATTTTGTGGGGATTTTTCCTGAAACTGATGATTGCCGACCGGGCGGCGCAGTTTGTCAATTGGGTATATGAGCTCGATTATGAATATGTGGGCTGCTATGTGCTTGTCGCCGGCATACTGTACAGTATAGAGCTATATGCGGACTTTGCGGCCTGCATTTCTATTTCCAAGGGTGTGGCAAATTTGTTCGGCATTGAACTGGCGGATAATTTTCATCATCCCTATCTGGCGGTATCCGTCAAAGATTTCTGGCGCAGATGGCATATGTCTCTCAGCGAGTGGCTGAAAGATTATGTTTATATACCGCTTGGCGGCAGCCGGAAGGGGAAAATCAGAACTTACATAAATTTGGCGTTGACTTTCTTGGTCAGCGGCATATGGCATGGCGCGGGCCTGCGGTTTATCGTATGGGGAATGATGCATGCGGCCTATCAGATTGTGGGACAGTTAACGCAGAATTTGCAGCGCAAGGCGGCGAAGCTGACTGGCCTTGACAAAGCGCCGGAAGCTGCGTTGTGGATTCGCAGAATATGGACCTTTTTGTGTGTCATGATGGCGTGGATTCTTTTCCGGGCGGAGAGTTTGAGGAAAGGGCTTCAAATGATTTGGAGCATGTTCCAAGTCCGGAACTTCTGGATTTTTACCAACGACGGGCTGTTGGGATGGGCGCTGGAGTGGAAAGAATGGGTGGTTCTGGCGGTCAGTGTCCTGATTCTGTTTGTGGTAAGTCTGAAACAGGAGCAGGGAGTTTCGTTTTCCAATCTGATTTTCAGACAGCCGGTCTATGTGAGATGGGTGTTGTACCTGGCTGTCATATTTGGCATTATGACTTACGGTGTTTACGGGATGGGATATGACGCGCAGGCCTTTATTTACGGGGGTTTTTAACAGATGAAGAAAAAGATGAAATTTGCAGGAAGGGTGACAGGGTTTCTTCTGGTGTTTGCGGTATGCTACTATGCGTATTGCAGGTGGATCACGCCGAAATTTTTCACGGATACGGATTGGCCTACGACAACCACCTGCGCCGGATTTTATGAGCTGCCAAAGGACAGTGCGGACGTACTTTTTCTGGGAAGCAGCCATGGCGTGACATCCTTTGTGCCACAGGAATTATATAATCAGTACGGGATTACCTCCTATAATTTGAGCACTGACGAGCAGGGACTGGTGACTTCCTACTACTGGCTGAAAGAAGCGCTGCGCTATCAGTCTCCGAAAGCGGTGGTGTTGGAATGCTATTTCTGCTTTCCCTACTATGTTGACGAACCTTTAAATTCAGACGAAACCGCCACCAGGAAGGCGTTTGACTTTATGAAATGGTCGCCCGTCAAAGCGGAGGCGGTGAAAACGATCTGTGAACTGGACGAAAATCAGGATGTGTGGAGCTATTACTTTCCCCATCTGCGCTATCATGAGAGATGGCAGTGGGAGGGCCTTGACAGAAACGATTACAGCTACCGGACAATGGCGGGCCGTTCTGAGTTGAAAGGATATTCGCCCCTGCGCTTTTATCTGGGAGAGAAGGGGGAAGGTTTTGAGCCTCATGACATGAGCGCGGATGTAGTCTGTGCGGATATGGCGCCCCTGATGCGGGAGTATCTGGATCAAATCAACACGCTGTGTAAGGAGAGGGATATTTCCCTGATTCTTACGATTACGCCGGCGGTATCGGCAAATATTGAGATGTGTAAGGCGGTAGAGGCTTACGCGGAAGAGAACGGATGTAATTTTATCAGCTTTAACGAGCAGAATGTTTATCGGCAGATGGATTATCAGATGGAGAAGGATAACTGTGACGACGGACATCCCAACCTATGGGGTGCGGTGAAAATCACCGATTACATGGGAAGCATTTTAAGTGGTCAGTTTGGGATTGAAGGCAGAGCGGAAGCCCTGTGGGAGGAGACAAGGGATGATTATGACTTTATCACGGATTCCTGCAACCTGATTCATCTCGGGGAGATTGAGCCTTTTCTTTCACAGCTGTATCATGAGCAGTATGCGGTTGTGATAACCTATCAGAACGATTCGTATGCGCTGGATGAGTCGGTTATTGAGTCTTTGCGGCAGTTGGGCCTGTCCGCAGATCTGGCCGGGCAGGATGGCTGCAATTATCTGGCGGTGCTTGCGGATGGCCGGGTTTTGACGGAGCAGCTTACGTTTGAGGATATTCAGTATCGGTGTGCACTGGCGGACGGACAACTGCCGCTGTATGCGGTCTGCGGGAGAAACGATTGGGGTGGGTTTTATTCTGAAACCGGAATAGACAAGGAAACTTACTACAATGAAAACGGCGGATTCAATGTGTTTATCTACAATATGCAAAGCCGAAGGCTTGTGGACAACAGGTGGTATGATACCTGAGAGGAAAACTGCGTAAACTTGCGTATTTGACACGGGTTTTCTATTGTTTTTAGAAAAAAAGAAAATTAATGCTTGCATTTTGCGCAAAAGTAGAGTATTCTTAAAGACGGAAATTGTATACAGGTATTCAGAACGATGGCGTTCCAAAAAAGGAGTTTTTTTGGAGCGCTTTTTTTGAGACAGAATGCCGGGATGGAGGAGAGGTTATGAGCGAAGTATTCAATGTGGAAGAGATTTTTGCAAAGAACGTATTTACGCTTGGCAAGATGCAGGAGCGTCTCACAAGGAGCGCTTACAAGGAAGTCGTAAAGGTCATGAACGAGGGCGGCGAGCTTTCCATGAACACCGCGAATATCGTTGCCAAGGCGATGAAGGATTGGGCGGTGGAAAACGGCGCAACCCATTATACCCACTGGTTTCAGCCGCTGACAGGCATTACGGCGGAGAAGCATGACGCTTTTGTGTCACACCCGGACGAAATGGGTAAGATGCTGACGGAATTTTCCGGTAAGGAGTTGATCAAGGGTGAACCGGATGCGTCTTCCTTCCCCTCAGGCGGTCTGCGTGCAACGTTTGAGGCGAGAGGCTATACGGCGTGGGACATCACTTCCCCTGCATTCCTGAAAGAGTCAGGCTGCGGAACGATTCTCTGCATTCCCACCGCATTCTGTTCCTATACGGGCGAGGCACTGGATAAGAAGACACCGCTTCTGCGCTCCATGGAGGCGTTGAGCGAGCAGGCGCTGCGTATCGTGCGGCTGTTTGGCAACACGGGGGCGACTAAGGTAACGGCTTCCGTCGGGCCTGAGCAGGAATATTTTCTGGTGGATAAAGATTTATATATGAAGAGAACGGATTTGATGTTTGCGGGCCGTACTCTCTTTGGCGCGCCGGCTCCCAAGGGGCAGGAGATGGAGGATCACTACTTTGGCGTTATCAGGGAGCGCGTGGGCGAGTTCATGAAGGATCTGAACGAAGAGCTGTGGAAGTTGGGCGTGACAGCTAAGACACAGCACAACGAGGTGGCTCCGGCGCAGCACGAGCTCGCACCCATCTATGAGACGGCCAATATTGCGGTAGATCACAACCAGATCGTCATGGAGACCATGAAGCGGGTGGCAGTAAAACATAGCATGCGTTGTTTATTGCATGAAAAGCCTTATGCGGGCGTAAACGGTTCCGGTAAGCACGACAACTGGTCAATCACCACGGACAACGGCGTGAATCTGTTGGATCCGGGCGAGACACCCAATGAGAATGTACAGTTTTTGTTGGTGCTTGCCTGCATTATGAGAGCGGTGGACATTCATGCGGATCTGCTTCGCCAGTCCGCTTCCGATGTGGGAAATGACCATAGACTCGGCGCGAACGAGGCGCCTCCGGCGATTATCTCCATTTTCCTTGGCGAGCAGCTTGAGGATGTGGTAACGCAGTTAATTGAGACAGGCGAGGCAACGTCTGTCAAAGAGGGCGGTAAGCTCCTCACGGGCGTGAGCACCCTGCCTGATTTCCAGAAAGATGCGACAGATAGAAACAGAACGTCGCCCTTCGCCTTTACAGGTAATAAATTTGAGTTCCGTATGGTGGGCTCCGCAGATTCCATAGCAAGTCCCAACACCACATTGAATGCGATTGTGGCGGAAGCGTTCTGTGAGGCGGCCGATATTTTGGAGAAGGCGGATGACCGGGAGATGGCCATTCACGATCTGATCAAGCAGTATATGTCGGAGCACCAGAGAATTATCTTTAACGGCAACGGTTATTCCGACGAGTGGGTCGAGGAGGCTGAAAGGCGCGGCCTTCCCAACATTAAGTCCATGATTGAGGCGGCGGGCACACTGACCACCGACAAGGCTGTGAAGCTGTTTGAGAAGTTTGGCATTTTCACAAAGGTGGAACTGGAGTCCAGAGAGGAAATTATTTACGAGACTTATGCAAAGTCCATCAACATAGAGGCGCTCACGATGATCGATATGGCGGGCAAGCAGATTATCCCTGCGGTGATCCGCTACACGAAGGTTCTTGCGGATACCGTAAACGCGGTGAAGACGGCGGGTGCGGACGCGTCCACGCAGGATGAGCTTTTGCAGATCGTCGGTGAAAAGCTGTCGGCGATGCAGGCGGCTCTTGCGAAGCTGAAAAAGGCGGAGAAGGAAGCATCCGAGATAACGAATGCCAAGGAGCAGGCATTCTTCTACAAGGATACGGTTAAGGTAATTATGGAAGAGCTGCGCGCTCCGGCGGATGAGTTGGAGATGATTGTGGATAAGGAGTATTGGCCGATTCCGACATACGGAGAGCTGATGTTTGAGATTTGATAAGAAAATTTAAAAAAATTAGGAAAAAGGGCTTGCCAAAATGCCCTTTTTCCTTTATAATCGTTAATTGTCGATGGGCTATCGCCAAACGGTAAGGCAACGGACTCTGACTCCGTCATTTCAAGGTTCGAATCCTTGTAGCCCAGCTAATCAACCCTGATGAAAGCATTTCATCAGGGTTTCTTTGACTTTAGGTATTGATGCAGAGGGAAAATGATAAAAATTGCGATTATTGAGGACGAACAAATTCATACGGACTTGTTGGCGGATTATCTTAGAAAGTGGGGGACGGAGAGATTGCGGTCTTTCATGAGGGAGAGTTGGTACAGCTTGGAAGCCACGAAGAGCTTGTTTTAGAATCTGGCTATCGCGCTTTTTGAAAGAAAGTGTTATACTACAGATTGTGGATATATCAAGCGCAGCCCACGGCGGGAGGACATATGAAAGACTTGATAGACCGCCTCGCCGCAGGCGGAGAGCTTTCCGATGAGGAATGGCGGTTTTTGATAGAGGGAAGCTGTGACAGACAGCTTCTGTTTGATGAAGCGGACAAAGTGCGCCGACGATATTACGGGACAGAGGTATACATCCGTGGATTGGTTGAGATATCCAGTTTCTGTAAAAACGATTGCCTCTACTGCGGTATCCGCAGAAGCAATGGCAGTGCAGAGCGATACAGGCTTTCCAAAGAGGAGATATGTGCCTGCTGTGAACAGGGATACGGTTTGGGATTTCGTACCTTTGTGCTGCAGGGCGGAGAGGACTCTTTCCATACAACGGAATGGGTGGCGGACCTTGTTTTTGCCCTCAAGGAAAAGTATCCGGACTGTGCGGTGACGCTCTCTCTGGGGGAGAAGCCGCGGAGGGATTACGAAATCTGGCACCAGGCGGGAGCTGACCGTTATCTTTTACGGCATGAGACGGCTTCCCGCCCTCATTACGAAAAACTGCATCCGCCCGGACAGACCTTTCAAAATCGTATGGAATGTCTTCGGAATCTGCGCGAGATCGGTTTTCAGACCGGCGCGGGCTTTATGGTCGGCTCACCCTTTCAGCAGACGGATGATCTGATTGCAGATCTGCGTTTTCTGCGGGAGTTTCAACCCCACATGGTAGGCATAGGGCCTTTTATCCCCCATCACGATACGCCTTTTTCGGCCAAACCGCAGGGAAGTCTGGAACGCACACTCACGATGGTGGCGCTCACCAGACTGCTGCTTCCAAAGGCGCTGATTCCGGCGACGACAGCTTTGGGCACCATTCATCCAAAAGGGCGGGAGATGGGATTGCAGGCAGGCGCGAATGTGGTGATGCCGAATTTATCCCCCGTTTCGGTACGCGGGCAGTACAGTCTATATGACAACAAGGCGTGTACCGGACAGGAGGCGGCGGAAGGACTGGAGGCGCTTAAGAAAAGCGTGGCGCAGGCGGGTTACCGGGTGGTTGTAGACCGGGGAGACGCCAGGTGAGTGTCCTAACAGGCGATGCGGAAGCTCTGAATAAATAACAATAGTTATAAAAAGAAAGAAGGTAAAAGCAATGTACGATCCGAAATCTATGTGTGCAGACGATTTTATCAACCACGGGGAGATTTTAGAAACCCTGGAGTATGCTCAGAAAAATAAGGATAATATGACCTTAATCAACGAGATCCTGGACAAAGCGCGTCCGAAAAAAGAGGGAAATTCTACTATATGTGCAGGGCTGTCCCACAGGGAGGCCTCGGTGCTTTTGGCCTGTGAGGATAAGGAGATTCTTGAAAAAATTTATGCCCTGGCGGAAGAGATTAAACTGGCTTATTACGGCAACAGAATCGTGATTTTCGCACCCCTCTATCTGTCGAATTACTGTGTAAACGGCTGTGTTTACTGCCCTTATCACATGAAAAACAAGAACATCCCCAGAAAGAAACTGACCCAGGAGGAAGTAAAGCAGGAAGTGATTGCGCTGCAGGATATGGGACACAAGCGGCTTGCCATCGAGGCGGGGGAGGATCCGGTTAACAATCCCATCGAGTATATTTTGGAGTGCATTAAGACGATTTATTCCATCAATCACAAGAACGGGGCGATCCGCCGCGTCAACGTGAATATTGCGGCGACAACGGTGGAGGAGTACCGCATGTTGAAGGAGGCGGGGATCGGCACCTATATTCTTTTTCAGGAGACTTACCACAAGGAGAGCTATCTGAAACTCCACCCCACAGGGCCGAAGCATGATTACAATTATCATACCGAGGCCATGGACCGGGCTATGGAGGGCGGCATCGACGACGTAGGTCTGGGCGTGCTTTTTGGTCTGGAATTATATAAGTATGAGTTTGCGGGGCTTCTCATGCACGCGGAGCATCTGGAGGCTGTTCACGGCGTAGGGCCGCACACCATCAGCGTGCCGCGGATCAAACATGCGGACGATATTGACCCATCGGCCTTTGACAATGGCATTGATGATGAAATTTTTGCGAAGCTATGTGCGCTGATCCGCATTGCCGTCCCCTATACGGGAATGATCATTTCCACAAGGGAGAGTCAGGCGGTGCGTGAGAAAGTGATTCGGTTGGGCGTATCGCAGATTTCCGGCGCATCCAGAACTTCCGTGGGCGGTTATACCGAGGAAGAGCGGCCCACCGATACGGAACAGTTTGACGTGTCGGATCAGCGGTCGTTGGATGAGGTTATTAAGTGGCTGATGGAAATGGGATATATCCCGTCCTTCTGCACGGCTTGTTACCGCGAGGGCAGGACAGGCGACCGTTTTATGAGTTTGTGCAAGACGGGTCAGATACAGAATTGCTGTCATCCCAACGCGCTGATGACCCTCAAGGAATTTCTGATGGACTATGCTTCCGAGGAGACAAAGGCCATCGGGGAGGCGTTGATACAGGCGGAGCTTGCGAATATCCCGAAGGAGCAGGTGAGGGAGATCGCTAGGGATCATTTGAAAAAGATTGAGGAAGGGATCAGAGACTTCCGCTTCTGACGAGGAAAATTCCTTCGGAATTATCCTCTCGAGCTTCGCTTCGCGAATCTCGGTACTTTAGTTGAAAGGATGACGGATATGGGCTTAAATGATACCCCTTCGGGGGAGCGGATACATATCGGTTTTTTCGGAAGGCGCAACGCGGGAAAGTCCAGTCTCTTAAATGCGGTGACGGGACAGGAGCTGGCGGTGGTTTCGGAGACGGAGGGGACTACCACGGATCCCGTATATAAGGCGATGGAGCTTCTGCCGTTGGGGCCGGTCATGCTGATCGATACGCCCGGCTTTGACGATGAGGGAACCCTTGGGGAACAGCGCGTGAAAAAGACGCGGCAGGTGTTGGAAAAGACCGACATAGCGGTTTTGGTGGCGGATGCCTCCGTGGGAAGGACAGCCTGCGACGAGGAGTTGACGGCGCTTTTTAAAGAGCATGATATTCCTTATATGGTGGTGTTCAACAAGACCGATGTAACAGCCGAAAAGGAGAAGAAACAGGCTGATAATAAAATAGCAGATGCTATATATGTGAGCGCCAAAACGGGAGAGGGCGTACAGGCGTTAAAGGAAAAACTGGCGGCCATGCGTCCTGATCAGGAGGAGCGGCATCTGGCGGCGGATCTGGTAAAACCCTTGGATACCGTAGTGCTAGTTGTACCCATTGATTCGGCGGCGCCTAAGGGAAGGTTGATACTCCCCCAACAGCAGGCCATAAGGGATTTGCTGGAGGCGGGCGCGATTGTGATGGTAACGCGGGAGAGCGAACTTTCGCAGACCCTTGGGAAACTGAAAGAGAAACCGGCTTTTGTCATCACGGACAGCCAGGCTTTTGAGGAGGTGGCGGCCATCGTGCCTGCGGACATTCCCCTCACGTCCTTTTCTATTTTAATGGCCCGCTATAAGGGGTTTTTGGATATTGCGGTGGAAGGCGTGAAAGCCATCGACGGTCTCAAGGACGGGGACCGCGTACTGATTGCCGAGGGCTGCACCCATCACAGACAATGCGATGATATCGGGACGGTGAAGATTCCCCGCTTTCTGAAAAAGTATACGGGAAAAGAACTGGTGATAGAGACCGCTTCCGGCACAGGATTTCCGGAAGATCTTACGCCCTATGCGTTGGTGATCCACTGTGGCGGGTGTATGTTGAACGAGAGGGAAGTGCTGCGGCGTATGCGCTTTGCAGGAAGGCAGGGCGTGCCGGTTACGAATTACGGAATTGCCATTGCGCAGATGAAGGGAATTCTCGGAAGGAGTATAGAACATGTACACATTTGACGGCAGAGTGCGGTATAGCGAGGTTGGAGAGGATGGCTGTATGAGTCTGCAGTCCCTTTTGGATTATTTTCAGGACTGTTCCACCTTTCACTCGGAAGATATCGGACTTGGCATGGACTATTTAAAAGAACTTGGGCAGGTGTGGCTTTTGTCATCGTGGCAGATCTGTATCGAGAGGTATCCGAGGCTGAGCGAGCGCATTGTGACCGGCACTGCACCCTACGAGTTCCGGGGATTTATGGGATGCCGTAATTTCCTGATGAAAACGCAGGAGGGCGAAGTGTTGGCCTATGCGAATTCTATCTGGACGCTTTTGGACAAAAAGACGATGCGGCCTGCAAAGCCCAGTGAAAAGATGTTGGAAGGGTATGTGATTGAGGAAAAATATCCGATGGATTATGCACCGAGAAAAATCGCGGTGCCCGCAGACGGAAAAGCGCTTGAATCGTTTACGGTAAAACCCCATCATCTGGACACCAATCATCATGTCAATAACGGACAGTATGTGCGCATGGCCATGGACTGCATTCCGGGGGATTTTCGCATCCGGCAGCTGCGTGTGGAATATAAAAAGCAGGCGCTGTTGGGGGATGAAATATATCCGGTGGCGGCTGTGGGCGACGGGGGGAATTGTTATACGGTTTCCCTGAATCAGGAGGACGGGACACCATACAGTGTTGTGGAGTTTACAACAAAGCAGTGAGAAGGATGGAAGAATGATTCAATTAGGTGAAATACAGACATTGCAGGTTGCAAAGAAAGTGGAATTCGGCGTTTATTTATATGACGGGGAAAATCAGGAAGAACGGGTGCTTCTGCCCGGGAAACAGGTGCCTGAGGGAACGGCGTGCGGCGATGAAATCGAGGTATTTGTGTACCGTGATTCAAAGGACAGACTGATCGCTACGACGAACAGGCCAAAGATTACCCTTCATGCCGTGGAACGGCTCCGGGTGGCCCAGGTGGGAAAAATCGGGGCGTTTTTGGATTGGGGACTGGAGAAAGACCTGCTTTTGCCGTATAAAGAGCAGACGAGAAGAGTATCGGCGGGGGAGGAATGCCTTGCAGCGCTCTATATTGACAAGTCAAACAGACTTTGCGCTACCATGAACGTATATCCGTACTTAAAAAATAACAGTAGTTATAAAAAGGATGACCGGGTAAGCGGGACCGTCTATGAAATCAGCCAAAACTTCGGCGCTTTTGTGGCAGTGGACGATCAGTATTCAGGGTTGATTCCGAAACGCGAGCTCTACAGTCCTGTTGAGGTGGGCGATACGGTAAATGCCCGCGTCACAGCGGTAAAAGAGGATGGCAAACTGGATCTGAGCATACGGGAAAAGGCATATATGCAGATTGCGGCGGATGCGGAGAAGGTGATGCGGGTGATTGACAGCTTTGACGGTGCGCTTCCCTTCAATGATAAAGCGTCTCCTGAGGTGATCCGCAGGGAAATGCAGATGAGCAAGAACGAGTTTAAGAGAGCGGTTGGGAGTCTGTTGAAAGCGGGAAAAATTACCATAACGGAGAAAGCGATAAGACGGAATGACGATTAAGAGGGCAAACTGGCTGTTTTTAACGATTATATTGACGCATATGGGGGTGGTTCTGTTCTTGCAATTTGGCGGAAAGGGAATTTCCATCGGCATGGTCACCAATTTTTTGTTGAGCGAGGGGATTTTGATGATACCGACCGCCCTGTTTCTGCTTGCCTGCGCCCAAAAGACCCGGCAGCCACAACGGACAGGGGATGGCATGGAGGAGGAATCCGGCCCGGTACGTCCGTTTGAAGCAGCCGCTTTTCATAAGGTTAAAATTTCTACGCTTCTTATGATTGCGCTTAGTACGTTTTTGATTATGCCGTTGGTGGGTGTGCTCAATGCGCTGTCGCTGTTTTTTGCGGACAACGCCATGGAATCCCTGCAGGGAGATATGATGAGCATGTCTTTTCCGGCCATGCTGCTTATGGTTGGAATTATCGGTCCTTTTTGCGAGGAGTTTGTTTTCAGGGGTGTGATCTACAGAAGCTACGGGCGAAATGTTCGTGCGCTCCTGCTGTCCGCGCTGCTCTTCGGACTGATGCACATGAATTTTAACCAGATGATTTATGCCTTTGCCATGGGTGTTTTTCTGGCGATCTTGGTGGAGGCGGCGGGCAGCCTGTGGGCATCCGTTTTTTGCCATATGTTTTTTAACTCTGTGGAAGTTGTGCTGATGTTTGCATTGAACCGACTGTCGGACAGTATATATGGGCAGGCCGCCGGCAGAGTAACAGCAGAACTGACAACCTATGATTTATTGGCAGCGCTCTCCGTCTATCTTGTGATCGCTGCTGTCACGACACCGATTGCAGGCTGTATTATCGTATGGATTGCAAAGAATGAGGGGAGACAGCAGGCATTCACTGCGCTGTTTTACAAGGGAAAGAAGCAGGATGCGCCGCAGCCGCGGTATCTTTTGAGCGTTCCGTTGATGGTGGCCATTGTGCTTTGCCTAGGCATTATGAGTTTGGAATTTTTTTTGTAATAGGATATCAGACCCAGAAAAATAACGGCTATCCCTGCGGATAGCCGTTATCCCATGTGTTAGACTGTCATGTCAAAATTTGCTCCAATATGGGGATTGACAGACAGCTCCATAGCAGCAGCGTCCATCATGCCGACAACCTGACTTCCGGTGACTTCTGCCTGATCTAAAGATTTGGCGAGCATAGCCACACCGAAGGAGTCATTGAGCTTTGCAGAGGACATAGCCATAGATAATCCTGCAATATCCATTGTGATCACACTCCTTTACTGCATTGTCCATGGATTCTAATTAAAGTGTATCATAACAGACCGATGGCAACAATATGCAATTTTCACAAGAATTGGGCTTGGGTTTTACAGCCATGCAGGATCATTCTTTTGGCCCTTGTACAAAATGTCTAATTCCATAATTTCCCATAGATTGCCAAAAATCTTAAAAAATACACAAATAATTCACGATTACAGGTAGATTTTTTTGTAGATATAGATTAAAATAATACCTAGCTTTTGCTTTTTCAGAGAAAAAGGGGTTAGAGGGTATAGTGAATTATTACGAAATATTAAGAGGGGTAGGGGAATGATATCTAATCAAATTTTACAAAACACAATTGAGGGGCTGAAAGCGATCGCAAGAGTGGAATTATGCGTTATGGACGTAGATGGAAAGACGGCGGCCATGACGACGGACGAGATGGAGCGATGCAGCCGGGCTGCGGCGGAGTTTGCCGAATCTCCGGCGGACTCACAGGAGATTCAGGGATATCAGTATTTTAAGATTTTTGACGAGCAGCAGTTGGAATATATTCTGGTGGCAGGCGGTGTGGGCGAGGATGTCTACATGGTCGGCAAGATGGTGGCATTTCAAATTCAGAATCTGCTTGTCGCATATAAGGAGCGGTTCGATAAGGATAATTTTATCAAGAATCTGCTCTTGGATAATCTGCTGTTAGTGGATATCTACAGCCGGGCAAAAAAACTACATATTCAGACAGACGTAAGGCGCGTTGCGCTCATTATAGAGACCGACAATGTCAAGGACTGTAATGCGCTTGAGAGCGTTCGCGCTTATTTTGGCGTAAATAATAAGGATTTTATCACTGCGGTGGATGAAAATAATGTGATTGTAGTAAAGGATCTGTCTGAGGATGACAGTTCCCGTGAGATTGAGAGAACTGCGGCGGCAGTGGCGGCTTATCTGCGGAAGGAGAGTTTTAAAAACATTCGTATAGCCTATGGCACTGTGGTGAGTGAGATCAAAGGTGTGAGCAGTTCCTACAAGGAGGCAAAAATGGCCTTGGATGTGGGCAAAATCTTCTTTGGTGAGCGTGATGTCATCGCCTATAGCGAGTTGGGGATCGGCCGTCTGATCTATCAGCTTCCGATTCCGCTGTGCAAGATGTTCATCAAGGAAATTTTTGACGGCAAGAGTCCGGACGAGTTTGATGAGGAGACCTTGGTTACGATCAATAAATTTTTTGAAAACTCATTGAATGTGTCGGAGACCTCAAGACAACTGTTCATTCACAGGAATACGCTTGTATATCGTCTCGACAAGCTTCAGAAGAGCACGGGGCTTGACCTGAGAGTGTTTGAGGATGCGATCACGTTTAAGATCGCGCTTATGGTTGTAAAGTACATGAAGTATATGGAATCTTTTGAATTTTAAGAAACAGCAGAAGAGGAAACGGTAGGAGAGAAAAACGTGGCAGTTAAGAAAAAGAGAAAAGGCCCTGTAGTGGCGAATGAGATCATCACCCTGACAAATGTGAGCAAGGCTTATTCAACCGGTGCACCGGCCCTGAAGGATGTGAATCTTCATATTAGCAGAGGTGAATTTGTTTTTATTGTAGGCGACAGCGGTTCGGGTAAGTCTACCCTGATTAAGCTTCTTCTGAGGGAGCTCACCGTCACGAGCGGCTACATCAGTGTGATGGGTTACGATCTGTCTAAGATAAAACACAGAAAGATTCCGAAATTCAGGAGAAATTTGGGCATTGTGTTTCAGGATTTCCGGCTTTTAAAAGACAGGAATGTCTACGAAAATGTGGCCTTTGCCCAACGCATTATTCAAAAATCGAATAAGGAGATCAAGAAAAACGTTCCGAGTATTCTGGCTATTGTGGGCCTTGCGGGTAAATATAAGGCGAAACCCAGACAGCTTTCCGGCGGCGAACAGCAGAGAGTGGCGCTTGCGCGCGCGTTGGTGAATCAACCGACCATTCTTTTGGCGGACGAGCCCACAGGTAATCTGGACCCGAAAAATTCATGGGAAATCATGAAACTGCTGGAGCAGATCAATGAAAACGGAACAACTGTTATCGTTGTAACCCACAATCGCGAAATTGTGAATGCTATGCAGAAACGCGTGGTAACCCTGCGCCGCGGCGTCATTATCAGCGACGAGGAAAAGGGAGGGTACATCGATGAGGATTAATACATTTTTTTACACGCTTAAGCAGGGTTTTCGCAATATTTTCCGCAATAAACTCTTTTCGTTGGCTTCGATTGCAACCATTGCGGCCTGCCTGTTTCTCTTTGGCATTTTCTATGCGATTGTGGCGAATTTTCAGCATATCGTGAAAAATGCGGAGGAAGGCGTTTCCGTATGGGTGTTTTTTGACGAGGGCATCGAGGATATACGGATTCAGCAGATCGGCGATATGATTGCCAAACGGCCGGAAGTGGCGAAAATGGACTTTATCTCCGCAGAGGAGGCATGGGAAGGTTTCCGCGATGAATATCTGGGGGAGTACGGCGACGGTTTTACTGAAAATCCTCTGGAAAATTCCGCAAACTATCAGGTGTATTTGAATGATGTATCCATGCAGTCGGCGCTAGTGACCTATCTGGAATCCATAGACGGGGTGCGCATGGTCAACCGCTCGGAATTGGTGGCTACGACCCTTACGGGAGTCAATGCGCTGATTGCCTATGTTTCGGTGGGCATTATTGCGATTTTGCTGGCGGTGTCCATTTTCCTGATCAGTAACACCGTAGCGATCGGTATCTCTGTCCGCAAGGAGGAGATCAACATTATGAAATATATCGGAGCGACGGACTTTTTTGTGCGGTCTCCTTTCGTGGTGGAAGGCATTATGATCGGCTTGATCGGCGCGTCTTTGCCGCTTGGCTTTATCTACGCGATTTATAATGTCGTCCTGACCTATGTGACGGACCGTTTCCCGCAGCTTTCTTCGCTTCTCAGTTTTGTGGGGGTAGAGGAGGTATTTAATGTGTTGGTGCCTGTCTCGTTGGGACTTGGCGTAGGCATTGGTTTTCTGGGCAGTATTGTCACGGTGAGAAGACACCTGAGAGTCTAACATAACAGCGCGTGTTTGCGAGTTGAATGAGGATGAAGTTTGAGAACAGATGTGCATAACAGATTAAAAAGAATGATAATTATACTTCTGTGCGCGGCGTTTGTGCTTTCCTGTGCAATCCCCGGTATTCCTGCGCAGGCGGTGACCAGTGAGAGCATCCGGGAGAAAGAGCGGGAAATTGAGAAGGCCAAGGAGCAGGTTTCCGGACTGAAAAGCAATCTGACGGATGTGGAGAAGCTGAAAAAAGAATTGGAGCAGTCGAAGAGCGACCTGACGTCTTATGTGCAGCAGTTGGACGGGCAGCTTGCTGACATACAGGAGAAGATTGAGCAATATAATACAATGATTACTGAAAAAGAGGAAGACATAGAGGAGACGACGCGGGATCTGGAGGCAGCCGTGGAACAGCAGGAGGAGCAGTATGCCGCCATGAAGAAGCGCATCCAGTTCATGTATGAGCGCAGCGACTCCTTTTATATGGAAACCCTTTTTGGTTCTAACAGCATTGCGGGTATTGTGAACCGGGCCGACTATATTGAAGCGCTCTCCCGGTATGACCGTGAGAAGTTGGATGAATATGTGGCGACCAGAAAATATGTGGAAGTCTGTAAAGAAGAACTGGAGGCAGAAAAACAGGTTCTGGATGAGGCGAAAGAGGCAGTCAGGCAGGAGGAAGCCAGTGTCAACAGCCTGATCGGGGAGAAAGAAGCGCAGATTGTTTCCGTCAGCGGGGATATCGCCAACAAAGAGGCGGCCATCAAGGAATACGAGGATATGATTGCCCAGGAAAATGCCGAAATTGCAGCGTTGGAGAAGGCAGTGGCGGAAGAACGGGCAAGACTGGAAGCGGAAAACGCCAGAGTTTATAACGGCGGTATGTTTGCATGGCCCTGTCCGGGGTATAAGCGTATCTCCGACGAATACGGAAACCGTATGCACCCCATTTTGGGCATAGAGAAGTTTCATAACGGGTTGGATATGGCGGCATCTTCGGGTACGTCAATTCTGGCGGCGTACGATGGTGACGTGGTGGCAGCGGATTACAGCGGCAGTATGGGTAACTATATTATGATCAACCACGGCAGCGGATTGTACACGATTTACATGCACTGTTCGGCGCTCTATGTGTCTAAGGGGCAGTTTGTCTCCAAAGGGCAGAATATTGCGGCGGTGGGTTCCACGGGACGTTCCACCGGCCCGCACCTTCATTTCAGCGTGCGCCTGAACGGAAACTATGTAAGCCCGTGGAACTACCTGAAATAGCATTGAGTCCATGCAGGACGGAGCAAAGGGATATATAAAGTGTAAGAGGAGATGACCCATTTTGAACGCAAACGACAATAACAACCGTTATTACAATGATTACAACTACCAGAATAGCAACCGCCAGCCAAATCCATACAACGGTGTATATGGCGGCGGGTTTCAGGGGAATTATAATAACGGACAGCCGCAGCCTCCTTTGCCGCAGCCCGGGCAAGGCGCGGGAAATGAAAGAGGGGGCGGCAGTTTTCTTGTGGGACTTTTGGTCGGCATCGCATCGACGGCATTGGTTGTCGGATGTGTTGCCGCGTTTACAAAGATTTACAAGACTGTGGACAGCAAAAATGTAAAGGCCGACAGTGTTGTGAGCGAAGATACCGAGGAAAAGCTAGCCGCCATTGAGGATGTGATTGAGGAATATTATTATCAGGATGCGGATATCGACGTGGATGCCATGACCGAAGGCATGTACGCGGGTATGGTAAGTTCCCTTGGCGATCCCTATTCCGTCTACTATACGGAGGAAGAGTGGAACGACCTCATGCAGGAGACAGAGGGAGTTTATTATGGCATTGGCGCGTATTTGATGATTGACCCCAACACCGGGCTTGGAAAAATATCTGGTGTTATAGAAAATACGCCCGCGCAGGAAGCCGGACTTCGTGCCGACGATCTGCTCTATCTGGTGGACGGGGTGTCAACCGTAGGCATGGAACTTTCCGAGATTGTGTCGATGGTGAAGGGTGAGGAAGGAACGACCGTTCATCTCACCATATATAGGGAAGGCGAAAGCGATTATCTGGAAGTGGATGTGGAACGCCGGAAAATTGAGTCTCCTACGGTTAACTATGAAATGTTGGAAGATGATATCGGTTATATCCAGATTACGGAGTTTGACGAGGTGACGACGGATCAGTTTATTGAGGCTTTGGCCGTGATCAAAGGCTCCGGAGCCAAAGGGCTTATTCTTGATTTGCGCGGGAATCCCGGCGGCAGCTTAAGCGTGGTTGTGGATATTGCAAGAGAAATTCTGCCGAAGGGCCTGATCGTGTATACGGAGGATAAGTACGGTCAGCGCGACGAATATACCTGTGACGGTCAGCGGGAACTTGAACTTCCGTTGGTGGTTCTTGTCAACGGCAATTCGGCCAGTGCATCAGAGATTCTTGCAGGTGCCATTCAGGATTATAAAAAGGGCGTTCTGGTGGGAACAACTACTTTTGGCAAGGGGATTGTGCAGCGTGTACTGCCCCTGACTGACGGTACGGCATTGAAATTGACGATCAGTTCTTACTATACGCCTAAGGGCAACAACATTCACGGTGTCGGAATCGAACCGGATGTGGTCTGTGAGTTTGATGGGGACGCATACTATGAGGACGGCGTGGACAATCAGCTTGACCGGGCCGTGGAGGAAGTAAAGAAAAAAGCCGGGAGATAGGCGGCGGCTGATGCAAACGGGAGGTTTTTATGAATATTGTCCTTTTATCCGGTGGTTCCGGCAAGCGCCTGTGGCCCCTCTCCAATGATACCCGGTCGAAACAATTCATTAAAATATTTAAGACCGACACGGGTGATTATGAGTCTATGGTACAGCGGGTTTACCGGCAGATTCGTTCGGTGGACAAAGAGGCGAATATTACCATTGCCACTTCAAAATCACAGGTGTCGGCGATCCATAATCAGTTGGGAACAGATGTGGGTATCAGTGTGGAACCTTGCAGAAGAGACACTTTTCCGGCGATTGCGTTGGCGGCTGCGTATCTGCATGATGTGCAGAAGATTTCTTTGGAGGAGTCTGTGGTAGTCTGCCCGGTAGACCCTTATGTGGAGCAGGATTATTTTGAGGCTATTCAAAAGTTGGGCGAACGGGCGGCGGACAGCGAAGCGAATTTGGTTTTAATGGGTATCGAGCCCACCTATCCCAGCGCAAAATATGGTTATATTATTCCGGAAGATACGGGAGACATCAGCCGTGTGTCTATGTTTAAGGAAAAGCCGGACGTGGAAACTGCCAAAACCTATATTGCGAAGGGCGCGCTTTGGAACGGCGGTGTATTTGCGTTTCGTCTGGGTTATGTGCTCGGACGCGCCCATGAGTTGATTGATTTCCGGGTTTATCACGATCTTTATGAAAAGTATGATAGATTGACAAAGATCAGCTTTGACTATGCGGTGGCGGAGCATGAACCGCAGATCGAAGTGATGCGCTTCGGCGGTATGTGGAAGGATATGGGGACATGGAATACCCTGACGGAAGCGATGGAAAGCCCTAGCATAGGAAAGACAATTCTGAATGAAAACTGCGACAATGTGCATGTGGTAAATGAATTGGATGTGCCCGTGCTCTGCATGGGATTAAAAGATGTGGTGGTTGCCGCCAGTCCCGAAGGGATTCTTGTCTCCGATAAAGCGCAGTCCAGTTATATCAAACCCTTTGTGGATGCGATCGATCAGCAGATTATGTTTGCGGAAAAATCGTGGGGAAACTTTCGCGTCATTGACATTGAAGAGGGCAGTATGACCATCAAGGTAACTCTGAATGCGGGTCATAAGATGAACTATCACAGCCATGAGAGACGTGATGAGATTTGGAATGTCATTGAGGGGGAAGGACGCACGATTATTGACGGTGTGGAGCGGAAAGTGACCGCCGGGGATGTGATTACCATGAAGGCCGGAACGCCCCACACCATCATTGCAGATACAGCTTTACAGGTGATTGAAGTGCAGATCGGGCAGGAGATCAGCGTGGCGGATAAGAAAAAGTTTGCTAATATTCCTTGCTGATTTCACTGATCCCGCACCGGCTCATAAACGATGCCAGGTCCTGCTCGTTCTTAATGAGTGCGACCTCCTCAAATTTACCCGTATTCGAATTTTTAAAACCTGCGACCTGTTCTCCTGTGCAGATGCTGCACCTGAGAACGGGTTTTTGCGTTTCCGGGTTGAAAGAAAGCGGTGTCTGATCTTTCTCTTTTGCTTTTTTGGAAGAAAAAATAGAAAGCATGGTGGTCTCCCTTTAACAGTAACTGGAATTTGTACGATATTGTTATTGTGTTTCTGTCAACTTTTGAATTGCTTCTTCTTTGGTTGGCACAAAAAAGAAGTCATTACCATGATTGGACTCATAAATAAAATCTTTTAATGGTTTGCTTGTATAATGTGAGTAATCCCCATAAATGGCAATTCTGACATGATAATTGATAAACTTTTGAAGTATTTCGCCTGCTATGCCGTTGCTAAGGATAAAAAATTCCTCGCATACTGCCGATTTACAGATTACTATATTTGTTGCACCTGTTTCGTACTTAACAGTCATAGCCAGATCTAAAGCAGATTGCGTATCAACAATCAGAGTTTCTTCACTGGAAATGACTGCAATATCTGTTCCGTTGTCTTTCAAGTGTTCAATATTCATAATATCCTCCTAAACCTCATTTGCAGTACAAATTCCAGTTAAGGCAATATTTTACTTGTAAAATAATAGCTTGTCAAGTGTTGTATAGTTTAGCGTATTTGATGGCTTGACTTAGAATTACAATAGGCAGTATGCTATAAGAAAATATTTTCCAACAGGAAAGAGGGATACAACATGAACGATCTGCTCCAATTTTCAAACAGGGAAGAATTTAGAAATTGGCTTTGTGAGAATTGCCAGTCAGAGGACGGTGTCTGGCTTTTGTTTGGAAAATCAGGCGGGCCGAAAACAATCAAAGCGGGAGAAGCGTTGGAAGAGGCGCTCTGCTTTGGTTGGATTGACGGACAGATGCAGAGTATCGATGATAAAACCTATAAGAAATATTTTTCCATGCGAAGAAACAAGAGCAAATGGTCAGAGAAAAATAAAGGGCTTGTTAAAAAACTGGAAGAGCAGGGAATGATGACCGATTTTGGCAGGAAGAAAATCGAGGAAGCCAAAAGAAACGGACAGTGGGACGCGCAAAAACCCGCTGCGATCGCGGAGGAAGAAATCGCCTGTGTGTCCGCGCTTTTGAAAGAGTATGAGCCTGCCTATACGAATTTTCAGGCGATGTCTCCGTCAGTAAAGAAAACTTATACACGCGCATACTTTGACGCAAAGACGGATGCCGGACGGGAAAAGCGGATTGCCTGGATGGTGGACAGGCTGAATAGAAATTTAAAGCCTATGTAGTGTGTGCTTTGGGGAAACAGTGCCAGAGAGATTGTGAGGCTTTTATGCGTGATATGACTGTCGGCCCGGCGCAGAGGCATTTATGGAGATACGCAGTGCCTGTTTTGCTCGGAAATTGGCTGCAGCTTGCTTATAATACGGTGGATTCCATCATTGCGGGGCGGTTTATCGGCAAAGAGGCCCTTGCGGCGGAGGGAATTGCCGCACCGGTAATGAATTTGGTTATCTTGGCAGTCAGCGGGCTTTGTATTGGTGCAGGCGTTTTGATGAGTGAATATTTCGGTGCAGGAAAATGGGAAGAGCTGCGGCAGTCCATGGCGACGATGCTGTTGTTTGGGGCTGTGATAAGCGGTGTTTTGACAGCAGTCTGCTTTGTGCTTGCGCCACATCTGTTGGGGGCGATGCATGTGCCGCCGGAAATTTTCAGGATCACAGTTATTTATCTGCGGATTATATTTCTGGGCCTTCCCTTTACATTTTTTTATAATGCGTTGGCGGCGGGATTAAAGAGCGTGGGTGATTCCAAGACGCCGCTAACGTTTTTGGCATTTTCAGCGGTATTAAACGCGGTATTGGATCTGATTTTTCTGGGTGCTTTTGGATTTGGCATTGTCTGCAGTGCAGTGACAACCGTGGTGGCAGAGGGGTGCTCCGCCATTTTAGCGGCGGGGTATCTTGTGATGAGGACAAAAGCGCTTTGTCCAATGCGGCAGCAATGGCGGATTGAAAAGGAAGTGCTGCAAAAAATTCTTTCCTATGGAGGACCGACAGCATTGCAGCAGGCGGCACAGCCTATTGGAAAGGTACTGATTCAGGGACAGGTCAACGGTTTGGGTGTCACAACCATTGCGGCGTTCCAGACAGTCACGAAGGTCGATGATTTTGCCTGTATTCCCGAGCAGGGAATCGGGGCGGCAATTTCAACATATGTCGCTCAAAACAGAGGCGCGGGAAAACAGGATCGCATTAAGAAAGGTTTCTTTGCAGGACTGCGACTGGAGATTTGTTATTGGCTGTTGATTGGAACGATAACGTTTTTCTTTCGGAAACCGATAGTGTCGCTGTTTGTTGCAGGAGCCGAGGCGGACGTGGTGGTGCGCCTGGGCAGTCAATATTTGTTGTACATGTCCGTTTTTTATCTGTGGCCGGCATTTACCAACGGGTTTCAGGGATTTTTCAGAGGTATGGGGAAAATGTATACGACCATTTGCGGGACGGTGATCCAGATCACGCTGCGGACGTTATGTACTTATTTTCTAGCGCCTGTTATGGGGATTGTGGGGATTGCATTTGCCTGCCTCATCGGGTGGACGGCTATGTTGTTGTTTGAGGTGCCATACTATTTTTACGTGGTTGGGCGAACGCGGGAGGCTTTACAGGAAAAATGAAGAAACTTATTGAAATAGCGTGCTACTCGTCTAAATATACCTTGGAGCCCGTAGCGCCACGCTGTCCCTGATATTTGCCACGGTACGGATGTAAAGCGGCCTGATCCATTTGGGCAAAAACCAATTGCCCGATTCTGCGGCCTGCCTGTAATTCGATGGCGCAGCGGTTCGCGTTAAACAATTCCAATGTGATTTCGCCTGAAAAACCGGGATCGACCCAACCCGCATTTTGGATAAACAGTCCCATGCGGCCAAGGGAGCTGCGGCCCTCCACAAAGGCCGTCAGATCGTCGGGCAGGCTGATGTACTCTTTGGTGGTTGCCAAAACAAACTGCCCCGGCAGAAGCAGATAGGTTTTCGCCTGCATTTCCTTGTAGGCGATTTCGTTTGTAAAGGTAAGAATGCCGGTGGAAGAATCTTCCACAATGCTGAAGGTATTTCCAAGTCGGATATCGACGCTGGCGGGCTGAATCTGGTTATCTTCAAGCGGCGATATGGATAAGGTTCCTTTCTGGAGTAAAGATTTAATTGTCTTGTCGGATAAAATCATTCAAAAGTCCTCCGTGGTAATTTGTGTCCTGAGAAAGTTTTCTATGAGTTGGTTTATTCTGTCCGGATCGTCAGTGTTGGAATTGTGACCGGCATTTTTGATCCATTCAAGGGAAATCCCGGTTTTTCTGTGCCATGCTTTGTTATAGCGGATGCACGATCCGGCGTGATCTTTTTCCCCGCAGATGAGGAGCGCAGGGCAGTCTAATTTGTATAATAAATCCGCTTCCATCGCTTCTGCTAATATCCGAAATCCGTGACCGGCTATTTTTGCATAACGTTTCTGATCGCCCTCATAGACCTGCATCATTTTCTGCATTAACTGTCTGCCGTATTCCGATGTGGCAACCCCGTTACTGCCTGCTTTTACAAGAGATTTCCAGGGATAATAACGGTAGACGGGTTCCATTCTTTTTAAAAGCCAAAGTTCGGTGTTTGTGACATAACATTTCTGCAAAGGAGCGGAATCTATGGAGATAAAACCTTTTAATTGATCCGGGAATAATTCGGCGTAAGCCTGTCCCACATATCCGCCCATGGACTGACCGATGATGACGGGGCTTTTGATGTTTTCAACCGCCAAGATTTCATTTAACCATTTCGCCTTGTCAAACAGGCTGAACGTAAAGGTAAAGGGCCATGAAGCGGCATGCCCCGGCGCGTCCCAGACGAACACCTGATATTTTGATTCAAAATAGGAAATCTGTTTGTCAAACAGTCTGTGGTCTGCGGTCAATCCGGGCAGAAAGATTAGGGATGGCTGATTGCTGTCTTCCTTTTTGCTGATCCAGTAATGGATGGTTCCGCAGGGCGTAGCGTATATTTTTTCTGTCATAGTTTCCCTTGTAAGAAAGTTGATTTTTCTTTGATTGTATCATATGCTCATTATAGTGACAAACAGATACAAAAAAGTTTCCTTAAATCTTGTGTGGGATAAGACAGAAAAAATTGTGGCAATAAGGGATTGAGATTAAAAACTTAATGGAGAAAGTTTGGGAATGACGGAGGTTAAGTTTTACGAGAGAGCAGAGGATGACTTGCTTAAGTTTGCTGTAATCATAGCAAAAACACAAAATAAATATGTATTTTGCAAACATAAGGATAGGGATACATGGGAAATTCCCGGAGGGCACCGGGAACCCGGGGAAAATATTATGGACACGGCAAAACGGGAACTGTATGAGGAGACGGGAGCCTTGGAATTTGATATAAAGCCAGTCTGTGTATATTCTGTTACGGCACCGGGTAATTTGAATCATGGGGAAGAGTCTTTTGGAATGTTGTTCTTTGCCGATATAAAATGTTTGGAAGAGGCGTTACATAGTGAGATTGAAAGGATTGCGTTGATGGATGAATTGCCGGAGAAGCTGACATATCCGGATATTCAGCCGTGTTTGATGAAGGAGGCAAAGCGGCGGGGGTATTTTTAACGGAGGGAAGAAAAGAACAGATGTTCCAAAATGCTATACAGACGAATAGTGGTATCCTATAATCAAAACTGCTTTTGAGGTAAAGATGGTGTTTCATTGCATTTGAAAGAGGAGAAAGCAATGAAGGAGAAAAAAGATGTATCTATTATAGAAATTATTATAAGTAGTGTGAAAAAGTTACATATGCTACGCCTTTATACTATTCTACAAAACCAACAAGTGAGCTGAAAAATGATAGCGATATAGATAGACATAGATATGAGGTTAAGTAGGAGCTTTCGTGGATCATTTCAAATTAGTATCAGAATACCAACCCATCGGTGACCAATCGCAAGCCATAGAAGCCTTGGTCAAAGGCATCAAGGAAGGCAACCAATTCCAGACGTTACTGGGCGTGACCGGTTCCGGCAAGACCTTCACCATGGCGAATATCATACAGGCGCTTAACAAGCCCACTTTGGTCATAGCGCACAACAAGACCCTCGCCGGCCAACTCTACGGTGAATTCAAGGAATTTTTCCCGGAAAACGCGGCAGAATACTTTGTGTCCTAGCATGTAGATATTTTGATGACACTAAATATAGAACCAAAGAAATTAGAAAAATACAATATATAGTATGTGGGCAGACTTTTAACGTTGAAATGGACTGTATGGAACAGGCATAATGGTGAACAGAATTCGTGGAGAGAAGTAGATTGAGAAAATGATTTTTGGGGTATATAATAATATAAAATAAATATAAGAGATATTTAAAGCAGCTTGTATTAAAATTTGAGGAGGAAAAGCAATGGCAGTAGTAAGCATAGAAATACCTGATGAAATGATAGAGTTTGCAATACCATCAAGCAAAGATGAACAGCTTAAAGTAAATGCCATGATATTATATCCTTATATACAACAGGGAACAATTTCACATGGAAGGGCGGCTGAGATTCTTGGGATTTTCAAGATGGATTTGATTACTTTATATGGGAAAATGGGATTGTCATATATTGAGATGTCAGAAGATGAAATAGAGGAGGAACTTGAAACGGTCAGATATCTGAAGGAAGTGATGAAATGATTGTGATTTCGGATACAACCCCGATTATATCGTTACTTAAAGCAGGGCAATTAGAATTATTACAAAAATTGTATAATAAGGTTGAAGGAGAAAGCGCGGCACTTATTATGTATGACGAACAAAAAGCAGATCTTTTATTGATGGATGAACAGAAGGGGAGAAGGGTTGCCAAACGACTCAATGTAAGACATATCGGGACAGCGGGTATTCTGATGTTGGCATATGATAAAGGTTTGATTCAAGCAGAAAAAGTCAAAGAATGTATCGATATAATGCTTGAAAATAAAATCAGATTAGGCGAAAACATTTGCAATATTGTAATGGCTCATGTAGGTTTGGACATTCAGTATTAGTTTGAATGATTTTATATCCGTGGCAGTAGTTATTTTGCACAACCACCCTTCTGCACAAACTTTTTCAATACAAGACATACGGTTTTTTATTGAGTTCTCTGTGTTAGAGATTATGGTTGTGGTATCAAATCAAGGAGCGGTTCACTATTTAAGATGAGAGGAAAGTTATGTTTTGAATGATGTGGAATATGATTTTAAGCCTTTGAAAATAGTCACACCAGATCCGGATTATAAGGTTGATGAAGTAGAATTGCAGAAAAGTATTCAAAAGAGTAAGGAAATGATGGCAGTGATTGAAGAATATAAGCGTAAAAGGGCAGTTCCTAATTTATAAGAGTTAAAGAAGTATTTGCAGAAAGTACGAGGTAATACTAAGAATTTGATATGATGCTGCCAGAGTTTTTATCTTTAAGGGAAAAAGAAAAGTTCTTCCGTTCACTGAATGGTGAGCAGAAAATAGATGCGTTGAACGAGATGATAGAAGAATCGAAGCATATCGTCTTTCTTGGCGGAGCAGGCGTCTCTACAGAGAGCGGGATACCGGATTTTCGGAGTAAGGACGGGTTATATAATAAGCAGGACCGTAAATTTCGGAAGTACAAACCGGAGTATCTGCTCAGCTATGATTGTCTGAATAAGAAGCCGGAGATATTTTTTTCCTATTTTCGAAAGAATCTGGATTGCCGGACTTCCCAGCCTAATGATGCGCATAAGAAACTGGCGGAAATGGAGCGGAATGGAAAACTGGATGGAATTGTTACTCAGAATATTGACGGACTGCATCAGAGGGCGGGGAGTAAGAAGGTGTGGGAGATTCATGGAAGTGCGCTCCGTTGCTATTGTGTAAGCTGCCGTGCGGAATATGGGACGGAGTTTATTTTTGAAAATACAGAGGAAATACCGCGCTGCCCGAAGTGTGGCAAGATGGTACGTCCCGATGTGACCTTGTATGGAGAGTTCCTGCCTCAAAGAGCATATGAAGAATCCGTTGCACTCATCAGGTATGCGGATTGTCTGATCATTGGCGGAACCTCATTGGAGGTGGGAAGTGCAGCGCAGCTTGCGCATATGTATCATGGGAAGTATCTTGTGATTATCAATAAAGGCAAAACGAAGATGGAAGGCAGGGCAGATCTTGTATTCCATGACAGCATCGGGAAAGTGATGAATCAGATTGGGTGAAGCTATTTAAAAAATAATCTGCGGAAAAATAGCTACGTAAGTTTCAACACAAGGGAAGGTCAATGCACGGAGTAAAAAATTATGATACAGATAAAAAAATTAGAAAAATTATATAGTAATGTCAATCACTTTCATATTCTGCAGAATCTGGAAGCAATGTCCATTGATAGGATTCCCTGTTTTTTTAATATCTGTAAATGGAGTGGAACGAGTGAGGAAAAATGGATTGTTGGAGATTATAGGCGCACACAGGACAGTGACAGATCCGGATGGGAGACAAAAAAGTCAGCTTACAAAAATTCACAAATAAGAACAAATGTTCTAAAAATCTCTGTACAAATCTGATTCAGTATGATATAATCAAATCTGCTTTTACATGAATCCCCAAAGCACGAATTTCGTACCAATAGGCGAACTTTTTACTATGAATTTCGGAGGTGACCTTTCGTGCAAAATGAACAAAAAACGTTCAAACTTCACAGCGAATACCAACCCACAGGCGACCAACCGCAAGCCATAGAAGCCTTGGTCAAAGGCTTTAAGGAAGGCAACCAATTCCAGACGTTACTGGGCGTGACAGGTTCGGGTAAGACCTTCACCATGGCAAATATCATACAGGCGCTTAACAAGCCAACTTTGGTGATCGCGCACAATAAGACCCTCGCGGGACAGCTCTACGGCGAGTTCAAGGAATTTTTCCCGGAAAATGCGGTAGAATATTTTGTGTCCTACTATGATTATTATCAGCCGGAAGCCTATGTGCCATCCACGGACACTTACATTGCAAAGGATTCTTCCATAAACGACGAGATAGACAAACTGCGGCTTTCAGCCACGGCCTCCCTGACGGAGCGTCGGGACGTGGTGGTGATTGCCAGTGTTTCCTGCATTTATGGGTTGGGAAGTCCCGAGGAGTACGCGGGCATGAGTATGTCCCTTCGACCCGGCATGACAAAGGACAGGGACGAGGTGATTCGCGGACTGATTGAGATGCAGTATAACAGAAATGATATGGATCTCGACAGATGCTGTTTTCGGGTGCGGGGGGATGTGCTTGAGATCTGTCCGGCGCAGGGTGGCGATTATCTGATCCGCATAGAGTTTTTCGGGGATGAGATTGACCGGATTGCGGAAGCTGACCCTTTGACGGGACAGGTGCATACGGTTTTGGAGCATGTGATGATTTTTCCGGCTTCCCACTACGTTGTACCGCCGGAGAAGATTCGCACGGCCTGTAAGGTGATCGAGCAGGAACTTGACGAGCAGGTGAAGTTTTTTAAGGGCGAGGACAAGCTTCTGGAGGCGCAGCGAATTTCAGAGAGAACCAATTTCGATATCGAGATGCTGCGGGAAACAGGCTTCTGTTCCGGTATCGAAAACTATTCCAGACATTTAAACGGGATGGCGGAGGGGGAACCGCCGTTCACACTGTTGGATTACTTTAAAGATGATTTCCTGATTATTATAGATGAGTCCCACATGACGATTCCGCAGATACGGGGCATGTTCGCGGGGGACAGGTCGAGAAAAAACACATTGGTGGATTATGGATTCCGTCTGCCTTCCGCTTTGGATAACAGGCCGCTTTGTTTTGAGGAGTTTGAGGGACACATTGACCAGATGCTTTTTGTTTCTGCGACACCCTCCGATTACGAGGCGGCGCACGAGCTTTTTCGCACCGAGCAGATCATACGGCCTACCGGCCTGTTGGACCCTGAGGTTTCCGTGCGGTCGGTGGAAGGGCAGATCGATGATCTGATTTCGGAGATCAATCAGGTGGTGGCGGATAAAGGTAAGGTTTTGGTGACTACGCTCACCAAACGGATGGCCGAAGATTTGACGGATTACATGAACGATGTGGGGATTCGTGTCAAATATCTGCACTCCGATATTGATACGTTGGAGCGGGCCGAGATCATTCGGGATATGAGATTGGATGTCTTTGATGTATTGGTGGGAATCAATCTTTTGCGTGAGGGATTGGATATCCCGGAAATTGAACTGGTGGCGATCCTTGATGCGGATAAGGAGGGCTTTTTGCGTTCCGCCACCTCTCTGATTCAGACCATCGGCCGGGCGGCCAGAAATGCCAAAGGACATGTGATCATGTACGCCGACAATAGGACGGATTCTATGAATGTGGCTATCACGGAGACCAACCGCCGTCGGCAGATTCAGCAGGCGTACAATGAAGAACACGGCATTACGCCCCAGACGATTCAGAAAGCGGTGCGCGACCTGATCAGTATTTCCAAGACCATCGCGAAGGAGGAGAAACGGTTTGAAAAGGACCCGGAATCCATGAGCAGGGAGGAACTGGAGAAGCTGATCAAGGAAGTGGAGAAGCAGATGAAAAAGGCCGCTGCGGATCTGAACTTCGAGGCCGCCGCAGAATTGCGTGACCGGATGGTAGACCTCAAAGTGAAATTGAGAGACTTTGACAAATGATTTGGTTTGGCGCCAGGGAAAAAGAAAAGGGCATAAAAGATAAAATGAGAGGTAGAGTGTCATGTCAGATACAGTAAAGATGCGTCCGCGGGAAGTGATTAAGATACGCGGGGCAAATGAACATAACTTAAAGGGAATTGATCTGGATATTCCCCGTAATGAGTTTGTGGTGCTCACAGGGTTGTCCGGTTCCGGGAAATCGTCCCTCGCCTTCGACACGATCTATGCGGAAGGGCAGAGACGCTATATGGAGTCTCTTTCTTCCTATGCGAGGCAGTTTTTGGGGCAGATGGAGAAACCGGATGTGGAACGGATTGAAGGGCTTTCTCCGGCGATCTCCATTGATCAGAAATCCACAAACAGGAATCCCCGTTCCACCGTGGGAACGGTGACGGAGATTTATGACTATTTCCGGTTGCTCTATGCCCGCATTGGTATTCCACATTGTCCGAACTGTGGGAAGGAAATTAAAAAGCAGACGGTGGATCAGATCGTGGATCAGGTAATGTCGCTGCCAGAGGGAACGAAAATCCAATTGCTTGCGCCGGTGGTGCGGGGCAGAAAGGGGCAGCATGAGAAAGTTTTTGACCGGGCGCGAAGAAGCGGTTATGTGAGAGTGCGGGTGGACGGCAGTCTCTATGATCTGAGCGAAGAGTCTGACAGCTTTAAACTGGATAAAAATATTAAACATAACATTGAGATCGTGGTGGACCGTCTTGTGGTCAAAGCGGGAATAGAACGCCGTCTTACAGATTCCGTAGAAAATGTATTTGCATTGGCGGAGGGATTGATGACCCTGGACGTGATAGACGGAGAGCCGATTCAGTTTAGCCAGAGCTTTGCCTGCCCCGACTGCGGGATCAGCATCAGTGAGATTGAGCCGAGAAGTTTCTCCTTTAATAATCCGTTTGGCGCATGTCCTGGCTGCTTTGGCTTAGGCTATAAAATGGAGTTTGATGAGGAGCTGATTATACCAGACAAAAGTGTTAGTCTGGAGGATGGAGCGATTGCCGTTTTGGGATGGCAGTCTAGCGGCGACAAGGGCAGTTTCACCAATGCGGTTTTACAGGCGCTTTCCAAGAAATTTAAGTTCAGCCTGAAAACGCCATTTGGAGAGCTTCCGGAGGAAATTCAAGATATTATCATTCACGGCACCACGAAGTCGGTGGATGTGCATTATGAAGGGCAGCGAGGCAGCGGCGTTTATCCGGTGGTCTTTGAAGGCGTGATCAAAAACGTGGAACGGCGTTACCGGGAGACAAGCTCTGATTGGAGTAAGCAGGAGTACGAAAGCTTCATGCGGATTACTCCCTGTAAGGAATGCAAGGGGATGCGCCTGAAAAAAGAGGCTTTGGCGGTGACGGTATGCGATAAAAATATATTTGAGATTACTTCCATGTCCGTGTCCAAGCTGCACGATTTTATCGGCGGTATGCAGCTGACGCCCCAACAGGAATTGATCGGGAAACGGGTCTTAAAGGAAATTCGCGCCAGAGTGGGGTTCCTTGTGGAAGTGGGACTGGAATATCTGTCGCTCGCAAGGGCGACCAGTTCCCTTTCCGGCGGCGAGGCCCAGAGAATCCGTTTGGCGACACAGATCGGCTCTGGGTTAGTGGGCGTTTGTTATATTCTGGACGAGCCGAGTATCGGCCTGCACCAGAGGGATAATGACAAGCTGATTGCGGCGCTCAAAAATCTGCGGGATATGGGAAATACGCTTCTCGTGGTGGAACACGATGAGGACACCATGTTGGCGGCGGATCATATCGTGGATATCGGGCCGGGAGCGGGAAGCCGCGGCGGCGAGGTGGTTGCGCAGGGAACGGCGGAGGAGATCATGCAGGTGGAGGAGTCTGTCACGGGACAATACCTGAGTGGAAAACTGCAGATTCCAGTACCGAAGACGCGCCGGAAACCGACGGGTTGGCTTACCGTGAAAGGCGCGGAAGAAAATAACCTGAAAAAAATTGACGTGAAATTCCCCACGGGTATTATGACCTGTGTGACAGGGGTTTCAGGTTCGGGTAAAAGTTCCCTTGTCAATGAGATTCTTTATAAACATCTGGCAAAGGATTTGAACAGGGCGCGCTGTATTCCCGGAAAGCATAAGGAAATTTTGGGAATCGATCAGCTCGACAAGGTGATTAACATTGACCAGTCCCCCATCGGCAGAACACCCCGCTCCAATCCGGCGACCTACACAGGGGTCTTTGACCAGATTCGGGATCTTTTTGCCACCACCCAGGATGCGAAAGCCAGAGGCTACAAGAAAGGGCGTTTTAGTTTTAATGTGAAGGGCGGTAGGTGTGAAGCCTGCGGCGGCGACGGCATTATCAAGATAGAGATGCACTTTTTGCCTGACGTTTATGTGCCCTGCGAAGTCTGCGGCGGCAAGCGGTACAACCGGGAAACGTTGGAGGTAAAGTATAAAGGCAAGAGTATTTTTGATGTGCTCGACATGACGGTGGAGGAGGCGGTTCCCTTCTTTGAGAATCTGCCTTCCATTCGCAGAAAGATAGAAACTTTAAATGACGTGGGGCTCTCCTATGTGAAATTGGGACAGCCTTCCACAACGCTTTCCGGCGGCGAGGCGCAGCGTATTAAGTTAGCCACAGAACTCTCCAAGAGAAGTACGGGTAAGACCATCTATATTCTGGACGAGCCGACCACGGGGCTGCACTTTGCGGACGTTCATAAGTTGGTGGATATTCTGCATAAATTGGCGGAGGGTGGCAATACGGTGGTGGTCATTGAGCACAACCTTGACGTGATCAAGACGGCCGATTACATCATTGACATGGGCCCGGAGGGCGGCGAAGGCGGCGGCACTGTGATTGCGGAAGGGACGCCGGAAGAGATCGCAAAGAATAAGAAGTCTTACACCGGTATTTATATTAAAAAGATGCTAGATAAGGCGAGTCATGATTGTCATTGAGAACAGCGGACATGGTGTGGTTGGCGATTTTCTAGCGGACAACTTGAGTATCTAAGCGATAATTCAAGTTTGGAAAGAAATTTTTTTGTGGAAAATCGAAATCTAGAAGGGCAGAGTTGATTGAATGGCGGGATTGAAAGCGAAAGAGTATAAGAAATTTGAGGATATTAAGCGCATCAAAGAAGATGGATCGGAGTTTTGGAGTGCGAGAGAGTTGGCGAATGCGTTAGAATATTCCAAATGGGAAAATTTTTCAAAAGTAATCGCGCGTGCTATGATTGCCTGTGAAAACAGCGGACACAATGTATCAGACGATTTTCCTGAGGTCAGGAAAATCGTAGATGCGGGTGCAACGAACAAGCCGGTAAAAGATTATGAATTATCAAGATATGCCTGTTATTTGATTGTTCAAAACGGAGATCCAAGGAAAAGAGTAGTTGCTTTGGGTCAGACTTATTTTGCGATACAGACGTATCGACAGGAAGTTGCCGACCATTTTAATCAGCTAGATGAGGATAGAAGACGTCTTGTTGTTCGTGGAGATATCAAGCAATGGAACCAACTTTTAGCGGAAACGGCGCATGACGCCGGAGTGATTACGAATGAAGAATTTGCAATATTTCAAAATGCCGGATATATGGGGCTTTATGGTGGATTAGATGTAGAAGATATTCATGCAAGAAAAGAACTTGAAGTTGGACAAAAGATTCTGGATTATATGGGAAGTACGGAGCTTATCGCCAATCTTTTCCGTATTTCACAAACAGAGGAGAAACTGCGGAAAGATAGCATACAGGGTGCTGATGTGGCGACAAGCGTGCATTATAATGTTGGAAAAGAAGTACGTACGGCTATTGAAAAAATTGGAGGAACGATGCCGGAGGACTTGCCCAAACCGGTAAAAAGCATACAGGAGATAGAAAGAGAAGAGATGGCGAGATTGAAAGCGAAGGCTAAGAAAGGCAAAATTATGCTTGATGAATGAGAATGAATATTACTACGATATTCTTCTCGGTTTCGGAGATAAATGCGAGTGCTTGGAACCGTTATATATTCGCGACGCAATGAAGCGCAGAATATATAATATAGCGGCTATATATGAAAAATAACCTGATTATCCTCATTAGACACATAAAAAATTAACGATAAACATTAAATATTTAATGACAAACATTTCCGCCCGTGCTATAATTGAATAAAGAAAGTAATAGAATGGGAGGAAAAAGTATGGATAGGTTAGAAGAGGTTAAAAAAGTAAGTAGACTTATTGCAAAAATGGGAAAGATATTTCAAATAGTGTTTGGAATCTTTACTGGAATCTTTTTGATTTCTATTATCATATTGTCTGTATTACGAAATACTCTCAATGGCATGACCGTTGCGTTCCAAATAGGTGTTAATTTTGATAATTTGGGATATTGGGCTAACAAATTAGCAAGTGAAGGAAAGATTATAGACGCATTTATTGTATTTGGTATATCTGGATTATTGTTTTCGCTTATGATAACAATAATCATGCACTTTGTTATAAAAATTTTTGCCAATTTTTGTGATGCGTATTCACCGTTCTTACCAGAGACGGTAAAGGATTTAAAAATAATTTCTGCACTGGTTACATTACTCATTTTGAGAAACAGTATTGGATTAGGTATGATTTCAGGATTTGTCTTCTGGGGAATCATTCAGCTCTACGAATATGGGTGCGAATTACAAAATCAGGCAGATGAAACATTGTAGGTGATAAAAATGGCTATTATTTTAAGATTAGACAGAGTTATGGCTGACAGGAAAATTTCTTTGAATGGTTTGGCAGATCAAGTGGGGATAGCAAATGTCAATTTATCTAAAATAAAAACAGGAAAAGTAAGTGCGATCCGTTTCTCGACATTGAATGCGATATGTGATGTACTGGATTGCCAACCGGGAGACATATTAGAATTTCAAAAAGATTAATCTGGTAACAACACAAAATAATAGGAGATCGCCGCTATGGTTTATTGCCAGATGCGGCGGTTTCCATTTTTACATATTGGCTACAGTTGCCGTGGGAGGCAGACATTTCTTTGCGGGAAGCAGATTTCACACCCAAAATGAAACATTTGGCACCCTGCAATCAGTTGGTAATATGCCAATGCCGATATAATAAATGATATTCAGATGTTTTTTATTTTAGGTGCTGAAAGGAAAAAATTGATGAAGATAGCGGTTTGTGATGATGACCGGCCAATTCGGGAAGAATTGATCCGTCTGATACAAAGGCAGGTATCTGATGCGGATATCACAGAGTTTCAGTCGGGGGAAGAAATGCTCTGTGCCGGAGCGGATTTCGATATTTATTTTCTTGATATTGAAATGGATTCCGTGTCCGGCATGGAGTTGGCAAGACATATTAGAGAACAGGAAGAAATAAGCAGGAAAAGGAGCCTTATCATTTTCGTGACAGGGTATCGGGAATACATGGGAGAGGCGTTTGACGTCAATGCTTTCCACTATCTGCTAAAGCCTTTGGACGAGGATAAATTTGCAGAGGTTTTTAGCCGTGCATGGAAAGAGGCATCCGCTTTTTGCGAACAGGAAAAGAAATACATCATGGTGAAAAGCCTTGGAACCCGGCAGAGACTATTTCTAAAGAATATTTACTATATTGAGAGCCGTAATAAAAAAGTCATTATCCATACATCGGACAAAACGTTGGAAGTCTATGGGAAGATGGAAGAATTGGAAAACAGGCTGGGCAGTACCTTTTACCGCTGCCACAGATGCTATCTTGTAAACATGGAGAAGATAGCTGCTTACAGTGCGGATAACATACAGGTCATAAATGGGGATAACCTGCTCCTTGCAAGAACGAAATATTCTGATTTCATCAAAGCCTATATGCGGTATATCAAAAATGGAGGGATTGTCAATGTTTGATCTGTTGCTTCCGGTTTCCATGTACTTGATCGACAGTATTTTGAGTGTTGTCTATACACGGCGTTTTTTGAAAGAAAAGTATGAAAAAAGGGGAATGCCGGTGATCTGGTCCGGCATTTATTTCTTGATCCAGATTCTGGTATTTATCATAGGAGCCGACAGATTTCCGGTGGGCATAGCTGCCAGGATCATCTTAAATATCTGTATTCTGCTGTTCCTGCAGTCTTTTTTCTTCCAAAAAGAGATACAAAAACAGTTTTTTGTTACCTTTAGTTTCGTGGCAGGAACAGAGACGGCGAAATATATGTTCGTTACGTTTGATATTGTGGTAAGCGGATGGGGAAATCAGATCTTAGATCATCTGCTTGCAGAGGAGATCTTAAATACGGTAGAAAAAACTGAGACTGTGATAACGATTTACAATACAGGGATGTTGGTCTTATGTGTATTGTGTTATATCCTGTTATTGTCCGGATTTCTGTTTTTCATAAGCAGGAAGTATGAAAAAAAGGACTATCCGTTACAGACACATGAGAACGTTTTTCTACTCTTACCCTGTATTGCTGCGCTGTGTATCTCAGTCATCATAAGACTGATTATCAGTTCGCTGAATAATGGGTTGGGGATCGTGATTTATGAGGCCGTTCCACCGATTCGGTTTTGGCTGCCTGTTGTCGGGGTCCTGATGCTTTCTGATGTGATTGCCAGTGTCGTACTGTTTCAGAAGCAGGTACAGTACCATGAAGAGACAGGGAAACGTGCTCTGTTAGAAAACCAAGTCCGGCAGATGCAAAAAGAGATCACGGAGATACAGGATATCTATAGCGACATGAGGGGGCTCCGGCATGATATGAGAAGCCATTTAGCCAACATCTCCCTGCTTGTCAATGGTGCGGCAGATTCTGCAGAGGAAGAATTGGAAAGCTATATCGGTAAAATGGAGGAAACGGTCAGCAGGTTAGACTTTACCTATCAGACAGGCAATCCAATCACGGATATTATCATCCACCAGAAAGGACAGGAAGCGGGGAAGAAACAGATACCGTTTGAGGTTGATTTCGCTTATCCATGCAAACTGCAGATAGATGTTTATGACATTGCTGTGATCTTGAATAATGCGCTGGAAAATGCCATAGAAGCATGCGGCAGGGCAGAGGGGGAAAGACAGATCAGCTTACGTTCCTTTGTAAGAGGTTGTCTATTTTTTATAGAGGTTGAGAATGATTTTGCAGGGAACATTGTCATGGAAAAAGAAAGCGGGCTGCCGGTCAGCAGCAAGGGAAACGGGAAGCTGCATGGGATCGGCATATCCAACATGCAAAGGTGTGCGAGGAAGTATATGGGGGATATTGATATCGCAATCTCCGAGACAGACGGCAGGAAGAGGTTCAGCCTTACAATCATGATGAATGGAAAAACTCTGCCGGAAACCGTGTCAGTAAACTGACGGTATACTATAAGTTTCGCGCCTGAAATGGAGCAGTTCGCGCCAAATCTATGAAAAATATTTTGAAGGCCGGCGATAAAGAAAGTAAGAACATTTATCAGGAGGGAGACAGGATGATAAACACAGCTTTTACAGGCGCAGCCGGACTTCGTCGGCCATTGTTACACACGAAAAAAACAAACAAACTGGCTAGACAGCGGGCGGCGCTCCAACTTTTGTCGGGAGCAGGAAACGGCAGAAAGAGGGACAGTCTTACTATTTCCAACGAAGCGAGGAGGTTTTCAAGGGAAAGCGCCGTGGCTTTGGTTGACAAGAGCGCAAATGTATCTAGGGAAGAGTTATCCTATTATTTCGCAAACTATAAGAATCCTCGTGCGATTCTGGATGGGATCAATTTCAGCGAAGGGATTTCCTGTGGATACAATCCTGCGTTTAAGGATTATGGCGTTATGCGCTTTCATTATAACGGGAGCAGGCAGATCATACCCCTTTATGCCGTGCCCAAAATGAGTGCGGGGGCTCTTCCGGAAATTCATGCCGACAATAATACATTGGTTTTGGATGATAAGAGCTATTACGCATGGACAGCGCCCAGCGGCCGCCGGTATCCGTGGGCTGTTTTTAACGGATATGTCGGATGGGCATCGTCGGAAGCTATGCTGGCAGAAGATAAAGATATGAACCGGGGAGAAAACAGCGATAGATGGAAGATGCGGAAGGCGGGTAACATCTTGTCGAATCTGGCGCAGGGAAGGGGTCTGTGGGAAGAACTGTACAGCAGGAAGGAGGTTTTAGCGACCTGCGAGAAAGTCGGGATTAAGCCAGGATTCTTTTCCATAGATGCAGGTGCCGGAAAGCATACCTATATCCTGCGGGAAGATGGTGACGTGATAAATGTGGATAATAACATTACGCGGTGGAATAACATGAATTGGATGGAAGTGGGTTATAAAGAGGGGGACACATTTTCCATTTATGGCAATGAATACGCAATAGACAGCAGCGGACACATCCATGTTTCGGCGGAGGATACATTTACATCAACTGAGGTTAAATATCCAAAGCGTACCATGTAACATATTTAAACGATTATTTTAGCTAGGAGAGGAGAAAGTATGATGCAGGTAGGATTAAGCAATTACCAGATCGGGAACAGCAATATGGCAGAGAAGGCAGGCAATAAACAGGCAGAGAAAAAAGCAGAGGACAAATACGCCAATGTATCAGCGTATGAGGCTTACTTAAAGGATAAGTACCCTTGCTTGACGGCTTCCAATTATAAGGTGACGATATCACCGGTGTATTTGGAGAAATGTATCAAAGATCCGGAAAAGGCCGAACAGTTGGAAACAAATTTGAAAGTTATACCTAAGGAGCATCAAAGTTTGATCGCAGAATGGAAGGCTCTAGGAGCAGATGTAAAAAATGAAGAATGGGTTTTTCATGAAGATGGTAATGTCGGGTTTAGTCCTAATATGTATGTTACTAGCAAGAGTACATCATCTGGCAGCGGTATTCAAGATAAAATATCGGAGAAAAAAGGTCAGAGAAAAACGCCGTCACCGCTGGAGCATTATGAAAAGAGGAAACTTTTAAGAGAGCAGTTCGAGGAGAGGCTGGCGGAGAAGGAATATCTGAAAGAACAGTTGGAAGAAAAAGAGATGAAGGATGAATTACTGGAAAAAAGCATTTTGTCAAAGGAACAAAATACCAACAGATTCATTGAGCGGTATGAAGCCAATATGTTGACATCTTAAAAACATCACTTAATCAAGGAGGAGAAGGTTTATGAGTTACATGGATGTTGATTTAACAAATTACACAGGGGTCAGTGAAAAGAGAGCCGATAGCTACAACAATCGGGCGGCGAAAGCGCAGCAGGCGGCAGGGACGCAAACTGCTGAAGAACGTAAGAAGGCTTACGAGGACATGGGGATTCATGCCGAACGGTTTACTGTTGACATCTCACCGGACTCGCAGGAGTTTATGGCACAGGTTGCGGAGCGCAAAGCGGCGCAGGCGGCGGAGCAGGCAAAGCTGGAGGCGGAAAATCCGTGGAGTCCTTTTGACTATAGGGGAGATTTGAGCAAAAATGAACCGACGCAATATCTGGTGTTTAGCAAATTCCTGTATGACAAAGGTGTGTTTCAGGATATGGGTGATGAGCAGGCAGGAAAAATAGAGGATATGCTGCGCAATATTACTTCGGGGATGGATAGCATCAGGGGGCCCTTGGATGCAGGACGTTGGGATAATAGTATGTCCCATGAAGCGGCAAAGTTGGATTTGATTTCTTCCGTTAATGCGCTCAACTATTTTGCGGATACCTTTGTGCCGGAGGGCGTGCGGGATTCCTTTAAGGGCCTGATCAAAGAATATGAAAACTATAACAGCAAAATCGTTGACAATCACAAAAACGGTATGGACTGGTACAGTGAAAGCATGAAAGACATTCCCGCGCCTGACGCGACCGGCGTGAGTGTAGACGTGCGGAAGGCACAGGAGCGGACGAAGGCGTATCAGCAGATTGGCAGGGTAACGCATACGGATGAGGAAGAAAAATGGTTACAAGAAGATTATCAGGCGCTCTTTGAAAAGCTGATGAAGAAAGAGGACAGCGCCAAAAATACGTTTGACAGCCTGCAGAAACTTCTTGTAAATTATGCCTCAGGCGGCAGTAAAAATAATGTGGTGCTTGATCTGTTAAATGCCAATAATGCAGGAAGTATTAACAGAATGTTCCAGTATTGGTCAGCTATGTTCTAACAATTTTTGATAAAAAGGAGGAAAGTATGATGCAGATGGGATTAAATAATTACCAGATTGGGAATAGCAATGTGGCAGAGAGGGCAGGCAATAAACAGGCGGAGAAAAAAACAGAGGACAAATACGCCAGTGTGTCCGCGTATCAGGTTTACCTGAAAGATAAGTATTCTTGTTTATCGGCATCTGATTATAAGGTGACGATATCACCGGCGTATTTGGAGAAATGTATCAAAGATCCCAAGGAAGCCGAACTGTTGGAAAAAAATCTGGCACATGTACCGGTCAGCCATCAGATGGCAAAGGCGTTTTGGAGCGCCCAGGGGGCAAGGGTTGTGAATGAGGAATTGATTTTTGACGAAAACGGAAATTGCTGTGGCAGCCCTAATACATATGTGACAAACAGTAAATCATTATCAGACAACCGTGTGCATAATGAGGCACCAATGAAGAGAGGACAGCGGAAAAAGGTTTCACCGCAGCAGCATTATGAAAAGAGAAAATTATTAAGAGAGCAGTTTGATGAGAGACTGGCAGAGAAAGAGTACCTGAAAGAGCAGTTAGAAGAAAAAGAGATGAAGGATGAATTACTGGAAAAAAGCATTTTGTCAAAGGAACGTAATGCAGGCAGGTTCATTGAGCGGTATGAGGCCAATATTTTGACATCATAATTTGTTGAGTATGTTGTAAACTGGCATTAAAGAAAAAACATATTTAGGGCTTTGCCATTTTTGGAAAAAAGTGTTCACAATTTGGGAAGTCCTTTTATGTGAAATAAAAATTGACTTTTATACCACATTTGATTAAAATATGTTGTATGAAAATAAATAAAAAGGAAATTATCGAAACAAAAATTTTAAAAAATCAAGGAATTATACAGATTGCTGACATTGTTGCTGAGGGTATCTCAAAGCAGTACGCAATAAAGTATTTGCAAGAAAAAAATTGTGAAAGGATTGCAAAAGGCGTGTATCTGGCACCAGATGCGTGGCAGGATGATTTGTATATTATTTCCCTGCAATATAAGAAAATTGTCTATTCTCACGATACAGCTTTATATCTGCTTGGATTATTGGAACGGGAGCCAATCTGTTTTACAGTTACCGTACCAAGGGGATATAAGGTGAATTATAAAGGGAAAAGCCCGCTTAAAAAGGTAACGGCAGTTGAGGAACGATATTCATTGGGCATGGATATTGCTGTTACACCATATGGGCATACTGTTCCATGCTATAATGCAGAGAGAACTCTGTGCGATATTTTCAGGATAGACACAGAAATGCAGGAAAAACAGTTTGCTGTAAAAGAATACCTGAATGGGAAGAAAAATCTGCCAAGACTTATGGAATATGCCAAAGTCCTTCAGGTAGAGAAGAGAATTAAACAATATATGGAGGTTCTGCTGTGATTCATACATCAACACAATTGAAAGCATTGGTAAGAAATATATCTCATGGGGATAATGCAAAAGCTATGACGTTGATCAGAAATTTTATAATGGAAAGATTTTTGGAACGGATGTCTCTTTCAAAGTATAGTGGCAATTTAATATTAAAAGGCGGATTGCTGATCGCTTCTATGGTTGGACTTGATAATAGGGCAACAATGGATATAGATACTACGATACGGAACTATAATCTTTCAGCAGAGGAAGCAGAAAAAATGATTGAAGATATTATTGCTGTTTCCCTTGATGATGGAACCTGGTTTAATGTTAAAAGTGTTGAAAGTATTATGGACGAAGCAGAATATCCGGGAATTCGTTTTAAATTGGAAGCGGCTCTGGATACCATGAAAACACCTTTGAAAATTGATATTTCCACAGATGATGTGATTACACCAAAGGAAATGAATTATGAATACAAACTGATGTTTGAGGAACGAAGTATTTCTTTGTTAGCTTATAATCTTGAAACTGTATTGGCGGAAAAGATGGAGACCATAATCTCAAGGGGAACCTTAAATACTAGGATGAGAGATTATTATGATCTTATGATTTTAAGTGTAGTTAAATCGGACGCAATTAATTATGCTGATTTAGCGAAAGCGATTGAAGCTACAAGCAGAAAAAGAAATTCATATGAGCTTTTAGCAGATCCTAAACATATTTTGGAACAGATTAAATCGGATAGCGGACTGATGGAACAATGGGGAATATATCAGCGTAAGTATGATTATGCTGTGGATTATCAATGGGAAGATGTCGTAAAGAATATTGAACAATTATTTACAAGATTGGTGTAGATTGCAGAAATCTGTGTTCCCTACAATTCTTCTCATTTCTAAGATTTTTCAGGTCGATACAAGATTAATTTTGCACATTTTTCTGAAAAAATCCCAAACAAAAACCACATAATTCCACTCTTGACAAAGCGACACGCATGACGCATAATAAAAAGCGACATGAGTGTTGCAAAATGAAAAGAGGGTGATAGCATGAGTCAGAAGGGAGAAAAGACAAAACAGGAAATTAGAGAAAAAGCATACCAACTGTTCGCAGAAAAGGGATTTAAAGAAGTTACGATGAAAGATATCTGCGAACAGACGGGTCTTAGCCGTGGCGGACTGTATCGTCATTATGAAAGCACCGAACAGATTTTCCTGGAAATCGTGAATGCTTTTTCCGATCGACAGAAAGATGAAGTATTTGCGAAAATGGAGCAGCACATTCCGGCCACAGTCATATTGGAGGAACTACTTGCAAAGTACGCAAATGAAATGATGGACTGTGAAAATTCTCTTAGCCTTGCTATCTGCGAATTTTACAGCAATCCGGTTATTTCCAAAGAGGATAATACTGTAGGAAAGCACTATGGGATTTCAAAAGCAACATGGACGGCGCTGATCAATTATGGGATTGGTACGAAAGAATTTAATCCTGTAAACCCGGAAGCTGTTTTCCATGTCATAATATTTGCTTATCAGGGCGTGCGAATGTACAGTCGATTGATGAAAATAGATCAAGAGATCCCTGATCAAATTACAGGAGAAATAAAACGGCTTTTATTGCCGGAGAAGGATTGAATTTGTATTTGCTGACTCAAATTCGCAAGCCGAGAAAGGAGTATGAGTATTTATGGAAAATAAAATTAATTTAGTAAGACCGACTTTAGAATTGAAAGAAAAAGCCCTTGCATACCGCGGGGAGCATTTTCAGCAAGGAGAAAAAGTTATCTACGGAAGCGAACTTTTTGACAAGACAGAAAGCTATGAGGAATGGCTGTCTGCTGTAACGAGGAATACCGATCCCGAAACGGTTAATGAAAATTGGGTGGTGACAGACACCTTTTTTGCGGTCAGAAAAAGCGATGGCAGGATCATAGGGATCATTGATCTAAGACATACGTTAAATGAATTCTTAAAAGATTTGGGGAACTGTGGCTATAGTGTGCGCCCTTCTGAGAGAAAGAAGGGATATGCGACGGAAATGCTGCGTCAACTCATTTGGGTGGCAAAAGAAGCGGAAATGAATGAGCTTCATATATCCGTTGAAAAAGAAAATGTGGCATCAGTAAAAGTCATTCAAAAAAATGGTGGTGTATATGAACGGAGTTTTTCTTTTGAAGGGGAAACGGCGGATATTTATAAATTTGCATTATAATTTTTGACACCGTAAGTGTCGGGGAGGGTGAATGAAAAAGAGCGACAGCCGGAATGGTGTCGCCCTCCATAAACAATATTATTATAGACCGTCACAGCATCCGATACCTCGCCAGACATGCCAGAATCTCCTGCCGTCTCACATAGGCGGCGGGGCCTGTCCCGTAGTTTTTGGGTGTCAGGGATAGGATGCCGTCCTTTTCCAGTTTGTCAGAGACTTCTTTCGCCAACTGGGGAATGGTCTTTTTCCCATCGGCCAACCGCTCCAGCGTATGCTGCATGATATATGCCAGAGCGGCGGTCTGGCTCTCACCGACAATCTGTTCCAGATAGCGCAGATCAATCTCGTTTTTGTCGAGGCTGATGGTGTCCCAACCGTGGGTACGAGCTTTTTCAATCTGCTTTTTGCGGACGGACTTTTTTACCCAGTCGTTTTTTTGCACCTTCTCTTCAATCAGCTCTACGGCAAGCTCCTTCGCCCGTGCAGTCACATCTTTTGTCTCGTAGCAGTCCATCTGCAATACAGTGTCGGCCACCGACAGATAATCGCCGGAACTTCCTGCCACTAATATAGTAGAAATGCCCAGGTCCTGATAGAGGCTTCTGATCTTTCGGATAAAAGGCGTGATGGGTTCTTTCTCGTCGGAGACGAGGGTGGCCATACGGGTATCCCGCACCATAAAGTTGGTGGCGGAGGTGTCTTCGTCAATCAGGAGCACGGTACTGCCTGCCGCCAACGCTTCGACAGTATTTGCGGCCTGAGAGGTGCTTCCACTGGCATTTTCGGTGTGGAAACGGGTGGTGTCCGATTTCATGGGTAGATTGTTGATGAACATGGAGATATCCGTTTCATGAATACAGCGGTTCTCCTCGGCCCGCAGCTTAAAAGCGCTCTCGTCTGTGATGACAAGCTCTCTGCCGTCCCCGGCAATATGGTTGTACACGCCCCGCTCCAAAGCCTTTAACAGCGTGGATTTGCCGTGAAAACCGCCTCCGGCGATTACCGTGATGCCGCGGCGGATGCCCATACCCCGCACTGCGCCCCGGTGAGGAAGGGTTAAAGTGATGGCCAGAGAGTCAGGACTTTTGAATACGACGGCATCTTTCAAGGGCCTTTGGGACACGCCGCTTTCTCTGGGTAGGACGGAACCGTCCGCCACAAAGGCAGCAAGGTCATGCTCTGCGAGCGCCTCTCTGATAAAATGCTGATCGTCCGCAAGGGCGGTTACCTTATCTAAATCCTGTTTCATCCGGGGCTCCATGCGGAAGCACTTCTGCGCCAGATCGGGAAGCTGACGGAAAAGGATCTGAGAGAGCTCCCCGGCAGCGATGGTACGTCCAAAGGCGGGAAACCCGACTTCGATCCGCGCCTCAATCGCCTCTTTGCTGATGTGCATGGCCGTGGTTTCCAGAATTTCCTGGCCCACACGGCAGGCCGTCACAAGCCCGCTTTTGCCGGAGCCCTTTGCGGCCCTGCCGTCCCCGTTTCTGAGGGCCCGGTGCAGACAGCGGAGCAGATAATCTTCCGTTGCAATTCGCCGATGTTTATTCTCAAAGTAGGCGGTGGGAATGTTTCCCTGATTCCGGTACACGATCCGTACCCGCGAGGGGGTGGCAAAGGGATCGCCCTGTACATGGTCTATGCAGAGGCGGTAGGCCCCGAAATCATATTCGCCCTCTAAGACCTTGTAGGCCTTGTAGCCTTTGTGGTCGATTTCTCTCAATTTTGTCTGTAATTCTGTCTGTGTTCGCATAATGACCTCCAATATTCGAGTAATTTGTTGAGATCGTCGTCTCTCAATTTCCGGCAGGAAACCTGGCGCAGCACCTGGCCGCAGTTCTTGTATCCTCAAAAGTATATCACATCTGCCAAAATCTGCTACAAATTTTTTTAGAAAGAAATGCCCTGACGGGTAAACATTTTTACGGCTTCGGCCGATAATAAAATAGGAAGCACGGATGCTGAATTCAGAACGGAGGGAACCGTTCTGTTTTTGGCGTTTCTTAATTTTTTTCAAAAAAATCATAAAAACCTTTGAAAAACCTCATTAATAAGGGTATAATGTATAAGCGACATATTCTCGGGAAGGGGAACAAAGGTAAATGCAGTTTACGGATATCGGTATAGATCTTGGCACAGCCAGTATTT
>CAMXPV010000025.1 GCA_947245585.1 uncultured Lachnospiraceae bacterium
CATCTTCCGTATCCCGCAATATCATTGATCACCGCTATTTTTTTCTGCATCGGTCCGTCCGCGTCTCCTTTTCATAAGCTCCGTGTCCTGTCTATTTTAGCACCGGCAGCCTGATGAAAGCAAGCGGATTACCCTACAAATTTTATCTCCTTTTTTCCTGTTGCGGCAAATACCCCGCTCCTGCCGTCCAGGCCCGCCCCCGTAAGGGGTGACCTTCCCTCAAGTTCGTCCGCACTGACCACGCCTACAGCCTCGCCGATAGACGGTTCCTCCCCGCCTTGCTCTTCTTTCTCACGTTCGTTCTTCATCAGCTCATCCTGCATCCGGTCGATCTGCTGCATGGCCTCCCTCGCCTGTTTCACCTCCATGATTTTCTTCATAATGGCGGTAACATCATCCGGCGAAAACATATCCAGACATTTCATCAGACTGGTCGTGTCGTTTAAGTCAATCTTTACCGCGCCCACGGAGGTAGACACATAAATCCAATCCGGATTCGCGCTGCCGCCGATCGTAATCAAGTTGCCCTGCATCAAATCCTTCGTTACCGATACATGCACACCGTTATGAATGACATCCCTCGTCACTGACTTCTGTGCCGCCGTAGGCTCATCCATCTGCCGCAGAATAATGGCGATGGAATCACTCGCACCGCACTTCTCTCCCGATGCCGCATATTCGTCAGCGCGCTTTAGCCTTGCGGCAAAACTGTCCGGGTCCACGTCTCCCTCCATTTTTTCCATCTTCCACTTGTTCGCCGATGCCACCTGTCTCTCCAGTATCTTTGCCATGTTGTTGGTGGTACTAAATGTTTTATATCCCATGAAAAGGTCGTTGTTGATCATGTTTTCCCCCATTTCCGCGCCATCCGCCGCGCCCTGTCTTTGAGGCGTTACACCTCATTCATCGTCTCCAATGCAAACTGTTCGATCTTCTGATTGGTATTCGCAGATATTTTATTGATTTCTACCTGATATGCCTCCAGTCTGCCGTCATCATATTTCGCTTCCACATAGACTTTTGCATCCGCGCTTTCCTCTCTCTTTCCCTTCAGCGTATAGCCCTCCGTCACCGCGATCTTCACATGGTCGCTCTCTTCATAGCTCATATGTCTCACCTCCACAGCCTGCATCGCCTCCTGTGTCGCCGCAGCGCTCACCCGAATGCCCGGCTTCATGCCTATTTTTCCCACAGTCACCTGTGCATCTGCGGCAGCCTGTTTCGCCTCATCCCGGTCTTTTAGATTCTGCAAAAATCTCTTCTGAAAACCTTCCCCGCGTCCGGCGTTTCTATTTTTCTGATATGCCTGCGCGTTGCAATTGCCCTGTACCTCCTGTATTCCCATGTTTTACGGCCTCCTTTCCGTAAGAAGTTTCTTTACTTCCTCCCTGCCCCTGCGCAGCCTTGTCTTAACCGTCCCCTCTTTTTCGTTTAGAATCTCCGCGATCTCCCGGATCGAGTAATCCTCATAGTAAAAAAGATAGATCGGATTCCTGTAATGTACAGGCAGCTGCAGCACTGCATCCAATGTCCGGTCATCCTTGACCTGATAAGGCAGATAAATATTTTTCGCCGCGTTTTCAAAGGACTCGTTCCATGGCACTGTCCTCTGATACCAACCGCTCTTTAAAATATCCAGACAAATATGAATGGTCGTCCGTATCAGCCACGCTTTCTCGTGTTCCTTGTTCTGAATCGGCTTTTCGTCCTTCATATAGCGCAGGAAAGCCTCCTGCACCGCATCCTCAGCGTCCGCCCGGTTCTTCATGTTGGAGAAAGCAATCCGATACAGCATAGCCCGGTACTCGTCCGCCAGATAGCTCCACTTCTCTTCCATCCCCTCGCGCTTCCCTCTTTGCTGTCACTTTTTCTTCTGCCTCTATTATACAATACGAATCAAGTCTTAAAAAAGTTTCATTTACGCAAAAAAACTCCCCGCTTTTCACGGAGAGTTTTTTGTGGCACTTATGTCGTTTATCTTGTTCCCATAATTTCTTCGGCCATATCAAACATATCGTCAGCGCCAATGTTCAAATCAAATCCCATGAGGTGGTATTTTACGCCATCCTTCTCCCATGTCACGTCCGAAGCGGTCTGTATTTCCACCTCGGCAGTTCCGTAGGAAATCGTAAAATTGTCCTTCTCCAGATTCGCCTGATCCTCATCCGTCAGCTTATAATTTGACGGCACAAACTTATAGGTCGTCGCATCATAATACAGGGTGATTTCTCCCACCTGCCTTGTGGCCTCCGGCGCACCCTTTCTCACAGGCGTCTCCACCGGTTTTGCCACATCCAGCCACACAGTCGGCTCACCGCTCTTCTCATAGATAATGTTGAGATCCTTGTAGGTATAGATGGTATTGCCGTCCGCATCGTTTCCGTTCACATCATCCACGGACATTTTCTCAAAGCAGTAGCCGTTGGAAAACTTCTCCACCGAATCCACCGCATATCCCAGTTCTGCCTCCATCTTTTCCATATCACCATAGTTTTTGCAGACATCCAGCTTATAGGTGTGGGAAGTCAGCGACACCACACGTCCCGCCGCAAACGCGCCGCCCGACACCAACAGACACCCAATTGCAACACCGATCACTAATTTCTTCATGGATAACTTTTTCATATGCCCTGCCTCCTTCTGACTCTCCAGAATCCGTTCGTCGATTCTGTCCTTCAAGTCCCGGGACGCGGTGACGCCGTCACATTCCAAGGCCAACACATTTTTGATTTTCTCTTCCCAATCTTCTCTCTGTCTCATATGCAGGCTCCTTTCCTCAGACTAACCCTTCGACCGTCATACCCGAAACATCCGAAAGGCTCCCACGCAGCAGTTTCCGCGCCGTGTGCAGTCTGGACTTCACGGTGCCCTCCATCACGCCTAATATGGCGGCGATCTCTCTCACCTGATACTCCTGATAATAATAGAGAACCACCACTGTACGCTGTTTGATGGGGAGCGCGCTGACCGCTTCGGCTATTGCCTTTGCTTCCTCCCGCGCAATCACCTGTTCCATGGAGGAGAAACACTGCCCTCTGTCCGCTTTTTGCATAATTTCCTCATCCGGCAGCTCCCGGTTTTTCTTTTTCCCGCTCTTATATGCCGTCCGCACAAGAATCTGCATCATCCACGCCTTAAATCCGCTGTCATTATTAAGCTCCCGACAGTGCAGCCAGACTTTCACGAAAGTGTCCTGAACCACATCCTCACTGCCGGAAAAATCCCCTGTGATCAGATATGCCGTATGGAGCGCCATATTCTTGTACTTCTCATAAAGCAGATCAAAAGAAGTCTTATCGCCCTCTTTCAACTGCCTTACCAAAGCTTCCTCAGTCAAAAGTCTCTCCTCCAAGTTCCTGTCTCTGTCTGCGGCATGTTTTATGCTGCCGCTCTTTTCGGTGCACCTGTATATAAGAGTCCGCAGGGCAAAAAAAGGTTCAAAAAAAGTATCTGCATTTTGCAGATACTTTTTCAAATTCCCACTATAACATGCAAAGTCCTGTATCCGGCCTACATAAACAAGGAACCAATAATCACATAAATAAACATGAAATAAAGACTTAAGAGCAGACCGATAATGCCCGTAATCAATCCGGCAATTGCCAGACCTTTGCCGTCATACTTCTTGGTCAGCGAAACAATCGCGCAAACCACGCCGGCAATGCTTACGCCCAAATCCACAATGGGAAGCCAGAAGAATACAATACCCATGATACCGCAGATCAGGGCAGCCACCGATACCCCATTGTGATTACTGGGAACGGCATCATATACCACAGCCTTGACCGGCTGACCAAAGTTCGCCTGATTATACTGCTGCTGCGTTCCGTATGGTGTCTGCGTGTACACGGGCTGTTGCTGCTGTCCATAAGGCTGTTGCTGCTGCACATAAGGCTGGCCGTTTTGTCCATACGGCTGTCCCTGTGTATACGGTTGGTTATCATAGGGCTGACCCGCATTGTTCACGCCCTGATTTTCATAATTTCCCCCGTTATATCCGTAGTTCTGATTCTCGTCCATCTCGCTTTTCCTCTCTGTTTCTTATACCAACCCCAAACCGATTGCCGCAGCGCCAATGCTAGCTAAAATAAAAAGAATCACCATAAGAACTAGCCAGACAATCTGAATCGCCATAGCAATGCCGTTTTTCTTCTTCAGGCTTAAATTATAAGTCAGAATAGCCAGGAGCACACTGACCAAAAGTCCGTACACGCCAAACAAGATCACAGAGAGAACCGCGCCGATTAATACCAATGCATTGAGCCAATTAGGAATATTTCTGATGGGCTCATAGGGTTGCCCATTGTCAAGATAGGTGCCGTTTACCGCAAGCCGAACCTTGTTTCCCAACACTACCAGATTACACTCCGCTCCCGGAATGCTGATCTGATGATCTGCCATCCAGATTACCCAATTCTTTGATTTTACCTTGTATTCATCCCCGTCAACGATACATTTCGCACCAAAGAATCCTTTCTTATAGGAAATCTGATGGTTGTTACCCATACTATCTGTTACTGTCCATGCCTTTGCCATTCTTCCTCTCCTCCACACTTGAAAACTTTTTAAGCCAGTCTCATGACTGCCAGTCGATAATGTCACTATTTTACAGTATTCTACAGTGTTTTGCAAGTGGAGGAAATGATATTCTCCCTATTTTCCAGTTTTTACCGGGCTATCAGAATATAATTGTGGCTTATGCATAATCCCTTCTCTCAATTACCTTCACACAGATCAAAATAGACAGCACTATGACAAGAAATGCCGCTCCAAGCGCAATCAGCCCCATAGAAAATATCTGTTGGGATAAAAACGCCATTCTGTCCGCCGCGTAAGTTTCCTCGCCTATCTTTCCCACAACATGCATGGACAGGAAAAACATAGCCATGCCCGGCGCAATTCTCACAAGATTTCCCAGATACTGCCAGTTACCCTTTCCCTCTCCGAACAGATAACAGATCACATACTCCAATGCCACAATAAACAGACCAAGCGCCGTATTGCACAGCATGAGCCCCACAACCGTCATATTAACCTCATTGCCAAACAGGAAAAATACGCCCATAACAGCCGCACAGAACAGGACAGCCATACCGATATAAGATAAACCGAACAAAAACCGCCCGATCACCCTCTCCGCCACCGTAGCCGGCAGCATCAGAAGAAATCCCGTATTTTTTTTCTGACAGAACCCAAAGGGCGTTGTGGAAAAAATAGTGCCCATAAAAAGCAGGTAAGAACAGAGAAACAACATCCATACATCTCCCATTGTTTTTCCCGCTAATAATGCCACAATGACAAACAGAGGCAAAACAATCCGCATCTGCTGCTTCGTCAGCATATAGTCTATCTTCATAAAATTGATCGCTCTCATTTTCAATCTCTCCTCTCACACAAATTTAGTTCCCGTTTTCCCTGTTTCTGATAAAATGAATCACAATGTTGTCAATCGTCGGCTTCTCCACAAGAAACGCATTGCCCAGAAGTTCCGCCTTTTCGCTTGGCAGGATCGCCTCAAATCCGTAGGCGTTCTCCTCCATGCCGATCAGCTCCCTCTTAAGGGCAGGCGGCACCGCACCGCTCTCTCCCTTCACCAGAAGGAAATTCTCAATCATCTCGTCCTTCGCATCGTGAAGGATCGTCCGTCCGGCGTCAATAAAGTAAATATAGTCTGCAATCTGCTCCAGGTCGCTCAATATGTGGGTGGAGAAAATCACGCTGCGCTGTCCGTCCATCACATACTCCTGCAACAGTTTTAAGATCTCCGTGCGCATCACCGGATCAAGGCCGTTGGTGGCCTCATCCAGAACAAGAAGCTTGGTTTCCCTCGAAAGCACCGACGCAAACATTAACATCACCTTCATGCCTCTGGAAAAATCCTTTACCTGCTTTTTCTCCGGCAGATTCCATTTCCGTAAAAAGGAATTGAATTTTTCCTCGGAAAACGTCGCGTAAAAATCTTTTAACGCGGTGCGGATATTTTTCGCCGTAAAGTTATCCGGGAAATAGGACTCGTCTCCCACATATCCGATCTGCTCCCGGTAAGCCCGCACATCCTCCTTGCAGGTATGGCCGTCGATGTACACCTCCCCGTCGTTTGACTTTAAAATCCCCGTGATCAGGTTCAGCGTGGTGGTTTTTCCCGAGCCATTCGGCCCCACATATCCCATAATGAAACCCTTTGGCAGTGAAAAACTGATATCTTTTAAGTCAAACGTTTTATAATGCTTTGACAAATTTTTTACTTCCAGTAACTCCATATTTATCCAGTCCTTTCCGAAACGCTACGCGTCCCTCAAGTTTTTAAAAATCGCGTCTAACTCCTCCATGGACATTCCCATGGCCTTCGCCGTCTCGATCGCCGTGGAGAGCCCCTCCTCGATCCGCAGAAGGTACTGTTCCCGCAAAAGGTTATTATCCGTTGGGAGCACCACACTCCCCTTTCCCTGCATGGTGGCGATAAAGCCCTCCGTCTCCAGTTCGCTGTAGGCGCGGGTGGTAGTTATCACACTGACTCCAACCTCCTTCGCGAGCTGACGAATGGAAGGAAGGGTCGTTCCCTCCGGAATCCGGCCATTTAATATCTGTTCCTTGAGCTGTTCCCTGATCTGTGCATAAATCGGCAGCTCCGATTGATTCGATATGATTATCTTCAACACTTACCTCCCTTATTCTTGTGCGCTCCCTGTCGTCACAGATCACGCCGTCAGTATATACTGTATATATATCATTATATACAGTATGAACAGTTTGTCAACACTCTATTTAAAAAAAATAAAAAAGCGGGATTTCTCCCGCTGCAAACTAAAAAACACCTCATCGCATTGCCCTGACACCTTTTTGCAATCCAATCCATAGGATAATTCCGATGCTGATCCATTGCGATGTGGAAAACCATCCAAGATGTCCTCTGACAGAATCTCCTCTCAAAAATTCCAGTAAAAAACGAGTACAGGCGTACAGTACCAGATACCTATCAAAAATACCAACATTTTCGTAGGAGCCTTGCTTTTTTAACAGCCAAAATACAAGCATCCCGAAAATGAGCAAATCGGCAAACGCCTCAAAAGCCTGTACAGGAATCAGAGGGATCCCGTTTGGCGCATACACGGAATGCGTATAACACACCCCTATCCCCATCTGGGTCTCCCGCCCGTAACAGCACCCGACGAGTGCGCACCCCACTCTGCCAAGCGCGTGCGCCAACGGCATGGCAGGGGTCAAAATAGAAATCGTTTTGACAAAATCCATCGCAAAGTATCGTGACGCAATTTTTACGGCGAATGCTGCACCTAGCAATCCGCCGTAAAAAATAAATCCGCCGCTTATCATACCTCTGAGGTATTGCCCGAAGTTCCCATCACCGCTTCCCAGACTTCGCAGTATATGGGGAAGTTCAAGCAGAACATAGAGAACCTTCGCCCCGATCACTGCCCCCAACGCCGCCCATACATAGACGTACATATAATCGCCAAAGCTTTCGGATTTCACCCTGGTAATCAAAAACAAATACACGATCCCAAGCAAAAATCCTGTCACGCCGCACAGGCCATAAGCGCTTATGCTGTTTAATCCGGTAAGTATTTCCCTCAAGTCAAAAACCTCTGCCGCCGCTGTCACTTAAAATTCTGACAAAGCGCCTGCAGCTCCTAAGACGCCCACACAAGCAACACATGCAACAAAGACAAGCGCGCTGCCGATCACACCGATCAGGGAACAAACAAACCCTGCTGTCCTCATCCCGCCGACAAATCCTGCCTTTTTTGCGTTAGAAGCACAGATCAAACCGATTACACCGGTAATAAGACCAACGAGCGCTCCCATTCCGAAAAACCATGTCACAATAGAAATGATACCCAACACCATACTTGCGATCGCCGCACCTTTTCCGGCATCATTTCCATTTGCTCCTCCTGTCGTGGAGCCGGTACTTACATAATTGTTCTCATCCATTTTCTCTTCTCCCTCATAATTTTATCTTTTTGTTAGCAACACCTTAAATATTATAAAGGATTGTCGAAAGAAGTGCAAGAAAAATAACGGGAATGTCAAACTTTTCCACATTCCCGCCACTTCAATTCACCGTGCGCTAGAGGATTCGAACCCCCGACCTTTTGGTCCGTAGCCAAACGCTCTATCCAGCTGAGCTAAGCGCACATGCTCTGCCTTTGCACTGTCTTTAAAAGGCAAACTGCTTTAGCAACATATGAAATTATATATAGTTTTGACGCAAATGTCAAGAGGCTGTCAGAATTTTTGTACGTGTCTGCGCATAAAAAAGGCCGCTGCACCTATGCAGCGGCCTTTGCCTCTTAATATTTGCTTCCGCCGAAGTCGTCGTCCAGAGAAATGGTAGGCTCGCTGTTGTCATAAGCCGGTGAATTATCCACATAGCCGCCACCCGCAGCACCTGCCAACAACTGATATCTCGCCATCAGGTTCTTTAAGGTTACCGCCTGGTTGGAAAGCTCCTCGCTAGCCGCCGCACACTCCTGACTGGTAGCCGCATTGGTCTGCACCACGGTGGAAACCTGAGAGATCGCTTGGTCAATCTGGGAGATTGCCGTCGCCTGATCATTGGAAGAAGAAGTAATATTGCCAATTAGTCCAACGATCTCGTCGATGGAGTTTACAATCTCATCAAGAGACTTCGCAGTATCCTGCGCAATCTTCGCGCCATTGCCCACTTTGTGGATCGTGTCGTCGATCATCTCCGCTGTCTCGCTTGCAGCAGCCGCACTCTTCGCAGCCAGGTTTCTCACTTCCTCAGCCACCACAGCAAAGCCCTTGCCGTGTACGCCTGCTCTCGCCGCCTCGACCGCCGCGTTCAGAGCAAGAATGTTGGTCTGGAATGCAATATCGTCGATCGTCTTGATAATCTTGGAGATCGTCTCGGAGGATGCGTTGATATCGTCCATAGCCTCGATCATGGACTTCATCTGCTCATTGCCGGAAGTTGCCATATCCTTTATGTTATGTACCAGTACATTGGCCTCGCCCGCCTCTGTTGCATTGGCCTTGGTACGCTGTGTCACCTCGTCCATAGAAGCCGTTACCTGCTCGATTGCGCTTGCCTGCTCTGTGGAACCCTGTGCAAGAGCCTGACTGGCATTTGCCACCTGCTCGGAACCGACTGTAATCTGCGTGCTTGCCTCCTTGACGTTGCTCAAAGTCATGTTGTTCTCGGAAAGCAGTCTGACAATCGCCTTGCCAAGTACATCCCTGTCGCTTCGGGGATTCGCCTCCATGGTCAGATCGCCATGGGAAATCGCCTCAGTAATTTTTGTCTGCTCCTTGATCGCTTCCGCCATCTGTCCAAACTCATCTAACAGCTCGCCCAGATCGTCATTGTAAATCTTCTCACAGTCTACATCGATATCGCCCATCGTCATCTTCTTTGCCGCCTCGGACAGCTTCGCCATGGGTCTTGTGATCGCCTTAATCAGGAACAGGCAGTACATAATGGTAATCAGAACTGCTACAACCACAACTACAATCTGCAAAATAGTCAGACCCGTCAACTGCTGTTGGATCGTCACTTCCTTCTGCTTGGTATCTGCTTCTATCGTACTAATGAGCTCCGTCAGGCCGTTTTCCACATCGTCCGCAATCACTTTACTGTTGGTCATCAACTCCTCTATGGCAGCATCCACCTGACCAGACTTCGCCATATCAATATCTTTCTGTGTGGACTCATACCAAGAATTGATCTTATCCTCTACTGTCTGATACTCCGCCTGAATCTCAGCGGGCAGACTCACCATTCTGTCCTCAAACAAATCCAGATACTTTCTGGCGTCCGCCTTATACTCTTCAATCATCTGCTCCTGCTTCTGTAACTCTTCCGGATCGTCATAGTACACAAAGAGAATGTTGCGCACGCGAACCTTGATATTACAGAAATCAGCAAATCCCTGCGTAATATCGTACTGGGCCAACGCGCTGTTATTCAGACTCGTCCGCGCTTTATTCACCATATTGGAGGACCAAATGCCCACTGCAGAAATGATAAGCATCAAACCCAACATTAACACGCTAAACAAGGTAATTTTTTTTCTGACTGTCATGTCGTTAATTGAAAATCTCTTCTTCATGGTAATATCTCCTTTTTATGATTGTTCTTCTTTACGTGCGTCTTCCATAACCGCTTCTACGTCTTCCTGTTTGATCAGCCGCTCGGGATCAATCAGAAGTTTCACCATATCCCCTGTTCTGGCCAGACCATACACATATTTGTTACGCTCATGATCTTTTCTTCCCAGAGAAGGCGGCGGTACAATGCTTTCATCCGCAATCGTATCTACTTCCGCAATCCTTTCCACAACCAGACCAATCATGGTTGACTTCACGTCAATGACGATAATACATGTCCTGTCAGTATATTCGGCGGGTTCCATCTTGAACCTGACGCGAACGTCGATCACTGGAATTATCTTACCTCGAAGATTAATTAGTCCTTTGATATAATCATCTACCTCGGGAATTGCCGCGATCGGCTGCATCGCTATAATTTCATTCACATAGCTTATGCTGATACCGAAGAACTCCTTTCCTATCTGAAACGTCATGAATTTTCCCTTTTGGGAATCTTCCCCTTCTAGCCCTTCCAGCTCTTCTGTCTCTTCATTTTTTTCTAATTCTTCCGCCATGTACTATCTCCTTTCTCCATCGTGCATCAGCAGTCCGGCAATATCCAGGATCAGTGCAATGCTTCCGTCTCCCAACTGCGTACAGCCGGAAAGGCCCTTGATTTTCTTGACATAGGACGGAATCGGTTTTACCACGATCTCCTGCTCCTGTAACAACTTGTCAATCAGAACGCATACCTGACTTCCTTCATGTTCCAACACAACAACGATTCCCTCTTCAACCTTATCTACCGAATTAGGCAGACTGTACCTTTCATTCAGGCGGATGAAGGGATAGCACTCGCCCCGCAGAACAATATATTCTTCGCCACTCGGCTCATAAATGAGAGAATCCTCTCCCACTCTCACAAATTCTTTGATAGAAGCCGTTTCAATCACAAACGGGGAATCGCCTACCTGTACCACAATACCATTGATGATCGCCAACGTAAGCGGTATCACCAAGGTCATCTCCGATCCCTCAAACTCCACACTGGAGATATCGAGTCTGCCGCTGATGGACTGGATATTTTTCACCACCACGTCCATGCCCACGCCTCTGCCGGAATACTCGGTTACCTGCTCCTTGGTAGAGAAGCCCGGCAGCGTGATAAACCGGAAGATCTCCTTATCCGTGAACTCGCTCATCGGTTTATTTTCAATCACGCCCTTTTCAAGCGCTTTCTGGTACAGTTTTTCTTTATTCAGACCCTTACCGTCATCCTTAACGCTGATATAAACTTTACCGCCCTCGTTCTTAGCCTCGAGCGTAATCTTACCTTTCGCCGGCTTTCCGACTGCGGTACGATCCTCCGCGTTCTCCTCAATACCGTGATCCACAGAGTTTCTCACCAAGTGCATCAGCGGGTCTGTGATATGTTCGATGATATTCTTATCCACTTCCGTGTTCTCACCGATCACTTCCAGTTCAATGTCCTTCCCTAACTTTCTGGACACATCGAAGACAATTCTCTTCATCTTCTGGAAGACATTGGTCAGCGGCATCATACGCATCGACATGATCACTTCCTGCAGCTCCGTCGTGATCTTAGACAACTGTCCGGAAGCCTTCTGGAAATTGGAAAGCTCCAACCCAGGCACTTTCAGGTCCGGATTCTGCAAGACAACCGCTTCCGCAATAACCAACTCACCGATCAAATCCATCAGCGCGTCCATCTTTTCCACATTCACGCTGATAATGCTCTGCTGTTTTGGCTGGTGTTTTGCAAGCGTCTTACCTTTGCCGGCCTCCTTGGTCTTGACCACATAGTCACCGGGTTTGGGTTTATCCTGCTTCGCCTCTCCGGCAGCCTCTTTTGCAGCTGCCACGGGAGCAGGCGCAGCATCTTCTCTGCCAAACTCCCCGAGCGCGTTTCCGTACTCCTCCTTGGTGAGTTCGTCAAAATTGATCTCCTCCGCCTCCGAGCTGTCAATCAGAGCGATGACCTCCTCCTTGGAGCTCTTCGTCTGCAGCAGCATATGAAAGCCTTCCGCCACGATCACGTCGGCGCTGGCCTCATTGGAAAGGATATCGTCCGGCGTATAGAGCAGATCCTCCGCGACCTCCTTCAAGGCATAAGTCGCCGAGTAAGCCCTCAGATTACTCATCTGCGTATCGCTTCGGTAATGAATCGAAATCCGGTAAAAATGACTGTCGTCTCCCGCAACAGGCGTAATATAGAACTGTGTCGGTTCCACATGCCGGTTCGCCTGCGGCATCTCGATACCCTGTTTCTTGATCTCACCCTTAAGGCGCCCAAGAAACTCATCCAGATCTTCCACAAGCTGCTTTTCATCACCATCCGGCGTATCGCCGTTCTTCAGTTTATCGAGCTCACCCGTCACAAAATCAGAGACGGCGAGCACCTTCTCTACCAATTCCATATGCGGCACATCGTCCGGATGGGATTCTCTCAGGTAGTAAAACACATCTTCTAACTTATGGGTCACTTTTGTGATGTTTTCATACATCAAAACGCCTGAGGAACCTTTGATGGTGTGCATGACGCGGAAAATTTCATTGATATCGGCATCATCGAAGCAATCAGCATCTTGTTTTTCCAATATTATGCCTTCCAGTTTTTCCAAAAGCTGGCCGCTCTCGTATAAAAACATGTCAAGCATACTTTCTGTGTTGAATTCTTCTGCCATACTTCCTCCTAATCTTAAGGATTTCCTAAATCAGCCCTAGCTTGGTTAATACCTTTTCAAACTTCTCCACATCTATCGGTTTTCCGGCATAGGCTTCGCATCCAAGCTCGAACGCCATCTTTACATTGCGTTCATCGTTAAGCGCCGTCGTCATAATGACTTTGACACGTTTGCTCTTGGGAATGCCCTTCTGCGCCTCTATGTCACGAATCGCCTTTAACACCTGATACCCGTCCATGACAGGCATCATCACATCCAGACATGCCAGATCATAGGGCTCTCCGTCCTCCAGCGCCATCATAAAGGCATCCACAGCCTCTTCACCATCCACCATCACGTCGCATTCGCCGTAGCGTGAGAGCTGTTTATCCATAAACTTACGGCTGGCGAAGTCATCTTCAGCCAATAAAATCTTCATATGCGCTCAGCTCCTTTCCTCTATAATGTTTTATTTTTATCTATTTGCTCAACAGGCTGTAAACCCTTCCTGCGATCTCTGTAACAGGCGCCTGCTGCTGTACCGCGCCAATATCGTATGCTACCTTCGGCATACCGTAGACAACACAGGATGCCTCGTCCTGCCCGACTGTCAGCGCGCCGGCATTGCGCATCTCCAACAGCCCTTTGGAACCGTCGGCTCCCATCCCCGTCAAAATCACGCCGACCGCCTTGTTGCCGGCCGCCTTTGCCACCGAAGAAAACAGCACATCCACGGAGGGGCAATGGCCGCTCACCCTTTCTGTCCCTCTGCACTCCACCTGATAGACACCGTTTACCTTGACAAGCCGCATCTGCCGGTCGCCCGGTGCAATCAGCACCTGTCCCTGCATCACCCGATCACCCGTCTCGGCTTCCTTGCAGGCAACCTCGCACTGATTGTTTAAGCGTTCCGCATACATCTGTGTAAATCCGGGCGGCATATGCTGTACAATCACGACTCCCGGAATATCCCTCTTAAATCTCTTTACTACCTCAAAGATCGCCTCGGTGCCGCCGGTCGAAGCGCCGATCGCAACAATGCGGTCCTTGCCGCCCGCCGGAGTGATATGGCTCATAACAGCCGTATTGTCCACCCGTTTCAATCTGCCAACCTTCGCGGTGGAAGCAATCTTTACCTTAGCCGCCAACTCCTGACTTAAGAAAGCATTCAGCTGCTCTCTGTTCAGGTTAGCCGGTTTATTGACAAAATCCACTGCGCCTGCCTCAAGCGCGTCGAACACCTTATTGTTTAGTGAACTAATCATAACTACCGGCAAGGGATACTGCGGCATCAGTTTCTTCAAAAAATCTATGCCGTTCATCCTCGGCATCTCCACATCCAGAGTCATGACATCCGGCTTAAACTTGAGAATCGCATCCCTCGCCGCGTAGACATCCTCCACATCTGCCACAACCTCGATGTTGGGATCTGCATTTAATCCCTGCACAAGCAGTTTACGAAACATCAGCGAATCATCCACAACCAACACTCTAATTGGTCTCATATCCTGCTCTCACTCCTATTTTCTATATATTGATGGCTGCACGTAATTAAATTTTACCATCTGGCGGTCCAGTCTCTCTGTCAACCCGATAAAGAGATAGCCGCCCGGCTCCATGTGATCATAAATTCTCTCGATCAGCGGATACTTGATATCATCCTGAAAATAGATCATCACGTTCCGCAAAAATACAATATGAAATCTTTTCTTGAATGTGATGGGGTCCATCAGATTAAACTGCCTGAAAATGACTTCCTTTTTCAGCTCATCTTTCACAAGGAATTCTTCCTGACTGATCTGCTTGAAGTATCGGCGTTTCCAGTTCACCGGCAAAGGCTCCACATCTTCCCGCAGATATACCCCCTTGGAAGCATGGTTTAAAACCCGCATGGAAATATCCGTCGCCAAAAGTCTGGTATCCCAAGCGGAATGTTCAATCCCAAAAAAGTCATTTATAATCATCGCCAGCGTGTAGGGTTCCTCCCCCGTAGAGGACGCGCCGCACCACACCCTCAGATCTTTCGTGTTCATAGCCTTGGATTTGGCCCATGGAAGCGCCACATTCTTCATAAATTCAAAGTGCTCGGCTTCCCGCATAAAATATGTATGGTTCGTGGTGAGAATGTTGATCAGATCCGTGGCCTCACTGCCCTTGGGATTTTTCTCCACCTTCGCCATGAGCTCATTGTAGTTCGCGTAACCGTTGCGGACCAGATAATTTTCCAACCGCCCGCCGACCAAGACTCTTTTCTGGCTCAAATCAATGCCGAAATGCTGTTTTACATAGGTAACTATCCGATGAAACTCGCTGTCGGTAATCACTTCTTTTGCCTCCCCATATCACCATCTTTTATTAAAGCATACAATCCTCTAAAAGTCAATTTGTTCTCATACGGTTCCACAGCTTGTTAAAAACTTCCACCACATCAGGATCATAGTAAACGCCGCTCTTTTCATTGATCCTCTTTTGCCCCTCCTCGGGAGATAGAACGGTATCGCCCCGTCCCGGCGCCGTCATCTCATCAAAATCATTAGCGACAGCCGCAATCCGCGCTTCCAGGGGAATCTGTCTGCCCTTAAACGGCGGATAGCCGGAACCGTCCCAACGCGCATGATGGCACTGAGCGATGCGCCTTGTCATCTCCAGAGCACCACCGCTTTCCCGATCCGCTCCAAATTCCTCGATCACGCTGCTGCCTTCCTCCGCGCATTTTTTTATATATTCCGGATCACCTTTATCCGCGCCTTCCTCCGGCACAAGGAAAGTTCCGATGTCATGAAGTCTGGCCGCGACACCGATGGTCTCCACAAAGTCGTCCGTAATCTCATCCTCATAGGCCGCCGAAAACTGCAGGCCCTGCGCAAGCAGATTACAGTTATGGCCCACATTGCTGCGGTGGGTTCCCCCTGCAGGGTCCAGTTTCTTCACAATTCGCGAAAGAGCCCGGAGCACATTCGTATGCTCCCTCTCTATCTGGTTTTTCTGATCTTCCACAAGCTTGTGCATCATGCGGTTGTAATCCGTCATTTCCTGCTGCAGACGATAGCTGCTCAGATGGTTGCTCACCCGCATAAGAACTTCCACATTGTCAAAGGGTTTGGGAATAAAGTCCACCGCCCCGGCTGTGAAGGCCTCCTCCTTCTCCTTACTTGTATTAAGCACCGTTATAAAAATAAAGGGGATATCTCTGGTTGCCTGATCGCTCTTTAACATCCTGCAAAATTCCAGGCCGTCTATTTCCGGCATGGACAAATCCGAGAGAATGAGATCGGGGCGCGTCTGTTTCATCAGCTCCAACGCCTCCTGCACACTTAACGCAGTCATTGTCTCATAGCCCTCATGGATAAGGATATTTTCCAGAATTGTCACATTCACGCTGATGTCGTCCACAATCAAAATGGCAGGGGCATTATTCCTTTCCTTTCCTATTTCCATCACTTCTCTCCTTTTATTCCGGCTTCCACAAATCTCCGACCCGTTCTGTGATCGCATCCTTCAATTTTCCGTACATATCCATGCTTTTCTCATAATTGGCTTTTCTGATCGCCATCTCCATGCGCAGCTCCTGCCGCTTCAGGTCATCGTCTCCCGACGACTCGATCAATGTCTTTAAGGTGGAGGCCAAAAGCTCCGCCTTGTCCCACGCGCCCATCTCTATGGAGAGCACCAACTTATCCATACGTTTCTTCAGCTCTTCCCTGTTTTCCGCCTCTCCAAACTGCATGAGACGATCCACATTCTGTTCCGATTCTTCCTTCATATACTCGGACCAGTTCACATAGACCTGACTCTGCTTATCGTCAAGAACCTGCTCGCTCTTTAATTTTACTGAGAAAGAAAAAGCGCTCCCCTTTCCCTTCTCGCTCTGCACATGAATATCGCCGTGCATCAGCTCCACCAACTGCTTTGTGATGGCAAGCCCAAGTCCGGTTCCGCCAAACCTCCTGGTAATCGAGGCATCCACCTGACTGAAACTCTGAAAAAGTCTGTCCTGCTCCTTCTGGGAAATGCCGATGCCACTGTCCCTCACCATGAAAAACAGCTCCACCTCGTCATTCACCCTTCTGGTCATTCCCACCACCACATTGACATAGCCCACCATCGTAAACTTGATGGCGTTTGACAAAAGGTTATTCAAAATCTGGGTCAGACGCAGCTCGTCGCCAATCAGCTTGTGCGGAATCTTTTCATCGATATCCACACTCATATGCAGCTCTTTCTTATTGATCACCGCGCTGTGGGTGGCGACCACCTTATCCATCATTTCCTGAAAGTCAAAAGGCTTTTCGTCTATCACAAACTTACCGGATTCCAATTTTGCGAAATCCAGAATATCATTGATAATCGTCAACATATTGTCACAGCAGCTAAGGACAATATCGAGGGTCTTTTTCTGATCCGGATCCGCAACCTCCTCCACAAGCTCCATCACATGCCCCTTGATCCCGTTTACCGGCGTGCGCAGCTCATGCGTCACATTCGCCGTAAACTCGTTTCTGGCGCGGTTGTTCTCTTCCTCTTTCTCCTTCAGCTCGCGGATTCTCATATTCATATTTTTCTGGGCGGACATATCTTCCGCCAGAAGCAGATAGGCATCCATTCCGTCCTCGGGAAAAATGCGGACATTGACAGAGAAACAGGAGTTGTTGCTCCGGTACATCGTCATCTCATTGACGCCCTTCATGCTCTTTTTCACAAACGTAATAAATCCGTCCGGCGAATTGGGAAAATCCTGCCTGAAAATCTGCGACATGCTGCACTTCGTCAGCTTATCCCTGTCATACTCCAATTTTGCGGCCGCCGTCTGGTTTCCGTAAAGAATACTGCCTTCCTCATTAAAAACTAGCACAAGCTCTATCGTCTCATCCGCAATCCGGGACTCCAACCATTCAAATTCCATACCTGTCTCCTTACGGAATATTTTCGTTGATAACCGAAATAAACTTCTCGTACACCTCTTTGACCTTCTGCCATTCCTCACCGGCACGGGCAGCATCCACATCGGCGTTCGCCTTATTTCTCAATTCTTCCACCAAAACCGAAACATGGTCAAATATTGGGGTGAGTCCCAGGTTTCCAACCACACCTTTGAGCGCATGGGCACACTTATATGCCTCCTCGTAATTCCCGGATTCCATATTGGCGCCTAAATTCGCATAGTTCTGATCCCCCGGGAATTTTCCAAGGAACTTCAAATAGATCGCGTCATTTCCCATGAACCGTTTCAGCGTAGCCTCCACGTCTGCGCCATTCTCCTCCAACTGCCGTCTAAACTTCTCATCCATAGCCATAACATTTCGTCCTTTCTTTTCCTGTTCTATCTGTTATACGCGGAAAAAGACTGCAAAACAATCGTTCTTTGTTTTACAGTCTTCGTCGTCTGATCTCGTTTATGTGAAATTAAACATATTGATTACTTCAACGAGGTTGAAGAAATCCTCCTTAGCGAGCTTAAAGCATTCTATCACATCATCCGAAAACTGTCCACATTCCCCATTCAAGATCATCGCATATGCCTCAGCATTGCTATATGCACTTTTGTAAACCCTCTCGCTCACCAAAGCCTCATACACATCTGCAATGGAAACGATCTGCGCGCTGATCGGTATCTCATCTCCGGTAAGATGATCCGGATATCCCTTACCGTCAGCTCTCTCATGATGATAACGGCAAATTTCATAACAGTACTGATAAAAGTCGTCCGTATAGGGAGACTTGAAGGATTCCAAAATCTCACAGCCGATCGTCGTATGCGTCTTCATGACCTCAAACTCATCCGGTGTCAGCTTTCCGGGTTTTAACAGAATCGAATCGGGGATGCCGATCTTTCCGATATCGTGAAGTGCGGAAGCCCTCGCGATCTGGTCGATCATCACTGGTGTCATACCGTACTTCGGGAAATACTTGGCAAGATACTTAAGCAAGATTCTGGTCAGATACTTAATTCTTTTAACGTGGTCTCCCGTCTCAATACTTCTAAACTCCACCACCGAACCGAGCGCGTCGATCATGAACTCGTTGTTCTCGCGAATCGCCTTCTCCTGCTCGCGGATCGTCGCCTCACGCTCCTTCAGGCGAATCTCCAGATTCTGTTTGCTCTGATAAAGCTCAATAATGTTGTTTGCACGCCTCTTGATGATGTTTGATTCAAAAGGCTTGTGCATCACATCCGCAATGCCGTACTCGTAAGCCTTCTCCTCACTCTCCTGAGGCGTCATACTCGTAATCAGGATAACCGGAATCTCATCCAGGAGATCCTTCTCCTTCATATAATCAAGCACACCAAAACCATCCATAACCGGCATGATAACGTCAAGCAGTATCAACGCTATATTGTTATTCTTCTCTATCGTGTCAATCGCTTCCATCCCATTAGGCGCTTCCACAATATCATACTCAGCATCAAACATCAGGCTGAGTATCGTTCTGTTCACTTCCTCGTCGTCAACGATCAAAATCTGCTGTCTGGTTGCATTTTCACTCATATCCTCCGATTGATCCGCCTGCCCGCGGCGAACCATCTCCCTCCTTCTCCCTCTGATTTATGTAGCATATATCCCATTGACATGAATGAATAAATTATACAATTATTTGCATAGATTGTCAACGACGGTTCCAGTTTTTCCAGTCTTTTTCTATATGTCCCTGGTCTCAACCCGGTAGAGCGCAAGGAATGCCGAAACTACCGATATTGCCACCAAAACAGAATAAAACGGAATGTTTCCTAAAAGCGTAAAGCTGCCGATATTTCCCTGCGTCAGGCAAACGATCACCAGCCCCGCCACAACCACCGCCTTCGACGACTTCAAAAACATGCCTGCCGGAAGCGCCGCAAACGCAATGCTGACCATCACCGCGCTATCCACTAAAATTTCCACATAGAATATACCGCTTCCAAGCGCAATGCTCTTTGCCGATATGCCAAAAAAGCCTTTCAACGCGGTAAGAGCCGCATAAATCATAAATTTTGACAACACCAGGGCAGCAAAATTAAAGATCCAGACCGCCGCCATCTGCGATCCCAAAATCATCTTCCTGCCAATCGGATAAGAAAACATCAGATTCATCGTCTTATCCTTGTAAGCGCCCACAATGAAAGACCCTAGCATCACGCTTGTAAAAATAATGAACGACAGATTGGTAAACATATCCACACTGCTCTTTAACATATCACTGCCGTAAGCAAATCTTGTCTCCTGACTCTCCAGTTCCCCTGCGACTGCCAAAAGCATCAGTAATAACACGACTGTCAAAACAAGGGCGTTTCGTACATATTTTCCGATTCTGTTTTTCTTCCACTCTAATCTAATCAGTTTAAGCATGACTTTCCCTCCCCTTCCGTCAATTTCAGGAAATAATCTTCCAGATTTTCCGATTTCCTGCCGACAGCGTCAATCTCCACGCCGTTTTGGGCAAACGCTTTCGACAAATCGCTCGTCTTGACACTTGTGTCATAAATGCGGGCCGTGCGGTCGTCCACAATCTTAAACTGCTGTATTCCCAGTTTATCCGCGAGCACATAGGCCGCCGCTTTCATGTCGTCTGCCGTAATCTCAATATAAGCGGTATTCATTTCCGATATTTCTTTCATCGAAATTTCCTTGACCAGAGTTCCGCGGTTGATAATGCCGATGGTGTCCGCAATGTTCTCCACCTCCGACAGAATATGGCTTGATATCATCATCGTGACACCATATTCTGTGCAAAGCCTTTTAAACAAATCCCGCAGGTGCTTCATGCCCGCCGGATCAAGACCGTTGGTCGGCTCGTCAAGCAAAAGCAGCTCCGGGCCGGTGAGTATCGCGCGGGCAATGCCAAGCCGCTGCTTCATACCAAGTGAATAGGTTCTGACAGGCTTATCCGCCGCCCCCGTAAGCTCCAACATCTCCAGAGATTTTTCCACACTTCCCGCATGATAATAGCCCATATATTCGCAGTGCAGGTTCAGGTTTTCTCTCCCGCTTAAATGATCATAAAAAACGGGAAACTCAATAATGCTTCCCACCCTCCTCAAAACCTCATAGGACTTCGGCGTGAGCGGTTTCCCGAAAAGCTCGACAACGCCCTTTGTGGGTTTCCAGAGATTCAGCGCCATCTTGAGCACAGAAGTCTTGCCCGCCCCGTTCGGCCCCAAAAACCCGTAAATCTCCCCTTTCTTCACATGTATGTTTACCTTCTTTACAATCTCCTTACCGTCAATGATTTTGGTAAGATCGTTTGTCTCCAAAATATAAGACATAGCCATCGCCTCCTTTTACAATCATTGTAGACGGTAAGTTTTTCAAAACTCTTGCCCAATTCTTACAAATTTCTTTCATCCCGCAGCCTTCTTCAATTTTACCGTAAATGTTGTCTTCACACAGGGCTCGCTTTCCAGAAGAATATCCCCGCCCAATTGTAAGGCAAGATTTTTGGCAATGGTCAGCCCCAGACCGTTTCCCTGAATTTCACGGTTTCTGGAATCTTCGAGTGTATACAGCCTGTCAAAGACATTCCGGGCAAATTCTTTCCCGATGCCCCTGCCTCTGTCCGTGATATCGATATACACATATGCCCCGCTCTCCCTTAAGACAAGTCCGATATAGTTTCCGTCCCCGCCATAGCGTACCGCATTGGAAATCAAGTTGTTTAAGATCCTGTCCAGCGCCCGCGCCTCGCCCTGTGCAAAGATATCCTTCTCCGGAATGGACAACTCCACGGTAAAATCTTTTCCCTGCAAAATATCGTAATATCCCAGCATACTCTCCCGGCAAAGCTCGCTGACGTTGATTGTGCCAATCTCGATATCCATATCCCCTGCTTCTAGCTTTGCAAGCGTAAAAAAACGGTCGATCAGCTCCATCACCTGACCGGCCTTCGCCTCCACCTTGCGCAGTTCCTCATTCTCGGCATCCGCAAGGCGCATCATTTCCAGATATCCCAGAATAACCGTGAGGGGCGTTTTGATGTCGTGGGAGATGTTGGAAAGCATTTTCTTGTAAGAAATTTCTTTTTTCCGGTAATCCGCCTTAATCTTCTGCCGGTCCAAAAGCAGACTGTTAATCTGTGCGCACAGCTCCTGCAGCGCCCTGTTGTCCGTAAAGACCATCACCTTCTCGTCGCTGTCATGCTCCATGATATCGGATAGCTTCTTACTGATCTGTCTGAGTTTTGCCTGTAACCCTCTGTTTCTCATTTCGCTTTCCTTTCCGGAGCGTTTTCGCTGTTCGGCTGCGCAATATCCCCCAGTTTATATCCAATCCCCCAGACCGTGACGATAATCTGTGGGTCGCGCGGCGTATCCTCCAACTTGTTGCGAAGCCTGCTGATCTGCACGTTCACCGCGTTCTCATCCCCAAGATAAGCGTCCTTCCAAACCTGCGCATAGATTTGTTCCTTGGTGTAAACCTTTCTGGGGTTCTCCATCAAAAGTTTCAGTATCTCAAACTCCCTGGCCGTCAGCTCTATCTTTCTGCCGTTCTTTGTGACCGAATACTCCTGCGCATCGAGGATAAGGCCACCCCGTTCCAGAACGACTTTCTCCTCCCTCTCCTGCGCCGCATACTGGGTGCTTCTTCTGATATTAGCCTTGATTCTCGCAAGCACCTCCGTGACCGAAAAAGGTTTTGTGATATAATCGTCGGCCCCAAGTCCCAACCCTAGCGTTTTATCCGAATCCGTATCCTTCGCGGACATGATAATAATAGGGATCGTACTTTTTTCCCGAATCGTCCTCATGACCTCCATTCCGCTTTTCTTCGGTATCATGAGATCGAGTAAAACCAGGCTGTACTCTCCCTCTCTAAATTTCTCACAGGCGCTCTCCCCGTCAAATGCCGTGGTCACCTCAAAGTTTTCCGTGGTCAGAAAGGTCTCCAACATCCCGCTGATCTCCGGGTCGTCCTCCACAAGTAAAATGTTCAACTGTCCTCTCCTCCTTATGTCTAAGAAAAGTTTATCTTATATCTGCCGAAATAGCAATCTCTCCCATTTGTGACCTTTTTGTTTTTTTCCACCTCTAACTAGTGTAAAATGAAACGGCCGTTTCATAAAAGCGGGCGCACAGCCTGCAATTTAACGATAAGGAACTTGAAGAAATGAACAAAGACCAGTTTACGGCACAGGTACTTGAAGCGGAAAGCAGCCTGTATCACATCGCAAAGTCCATTTTAAGAGACGACGAGGACTGTGCGGACGCGATGCAGAATGCCGTCTTACATGCTTATGAAAAATTACATACTTTGCGGAATGAAAGATATTTTAAAACATGGCTCACCCGGATCTTAATCAATGAGTGCTATCATATCCTTCGTTCCAGAAAGATATCGGTCCCCTACGAAGATTACTTTGAAACGCAGGAACAGACACAACCAGAAGACTATTCGGAAGTGTATGAAGCCGTCATGGAGTTGGAGGACATTTACCGAATCCCTCTGGTGCTGTTCTATGTGGAAGGATTTTCTGTCAAGGACATCTGCCGAATCTTAAAGCTGTCGCAAAGTACGGTAAAAATGCGGCTGTATCGGAGCAGAAAACTTTTAAAAGAGAAATTAACGGGAGAGTATGGATATGAAGAATAAAAAATGGAACCGGGAATTTCCCGAAGTGCCGGAGCATGTGCACCAGACCGTACTGCGTACCCTTGCCGGACTGGATGAAAGAAAGGGCAAACAGGTGAATCGCATGAAAAAAGGAAAAATCGTCATTTTGATCGCGGCGGCAGTCGCCGTCCTGGGAACAACTGTGAGCGCAGCGGAGATTTTTAAGTGGAACCGAAGGGCCGCGGAAGTGTTTGTGGCGGATGAGATACAGCAAAACAAACTGGTAACGGAGCAGATCGCGCAGGATGCCAGCCAGACCGTGACGGATGCCGGGCTCACCATAGAAGCCGTCCAAACCATACAGGACAATAACTGCTTTTATGCGCTGTTTAACATCACAGCAGAAGACGAATCCATACAGATTACCCAGGATCACAGCATGAGCTTCCTGTATGATTTTCAGGACGGCGAAAGCCCCTTTGGGGCTCTTGGCTGGCACTTTGTAGACGAAGAATCCCAGACCGTCTCAAACAGCAGATACTTTGAGATCATAGGAACGAAAACAAGACCAGGATCGGAAGACCTGCATATGAAAATACAGTTCACTTCCCTGAACGCACCAGGCGCAAAGGCTATGGACGGGGAACCTGTTTTGGCGGGAAACTGGGAATTTGTACTCGATCTGCATACCACAGAACCTGTACGCTACGACCTTAATCGGGAATATCAGATCGCGGGATGTTCTGTTACGGTAAAGACAGTGGAGCTTACGCCCATCAGCGTGAAACTTGCCATCAGTGAAGAGGATGCCAGGCAGTTGGAAAAACTGGAGGGTGTGAATCTGGATCAGACAGACAGCCTCTCTTCCCTCTGGATCAACGCCGTCAAGTATCAGGACGGCACGATCGTAGAGGAAGACGGCTTTCAGGAACCCCTGATTCGCTTGGGAGACGGCGTTTATGAAAAAACGGCAAGACTTACCAACGTGATCGACACGAACAAGGTCAGCGCGCTCTTGCTTGGAGAAAATATGGACGAGCTGCCGCTCCAGTGAAATACCCGACAGGAATCAAGCGGACAGGCCGATACGCGAAAAAACGTAAGCCGGACAGGGCATAACGCCCTTACCCGGCTTACTGAAATCTGTGTTTTCCCTTTCCGTACCCTTCCACAGATACTATCATTTCGGCTTCCAATAAAATACTTATCAGTTCAGATGCCCTCGTGTGCTTCAGCCCTGTCACCTTCTCTACATCAGACCTTCCGAAAATAATTTTTGTACCAAATGTTTCCCGCATTTTTTGTACATGTGCGATCGTCTTATCCGAAAACGATAGATTCTTATATTTTCCCAGCCATTTAATGTCCGCTTTTTTTCGTCCAATGTCCGCTTTTTCCTCTCCAATGTCCGCTTTTTGATAATCTGAAAATATACCACTGATATGCATGGACCTATTATGCAGTTCATGCCGCTCATCAAGAAGGAGATTTTGTAAAAACAATTCTAAAAATTCGGTTGTTTCATGCACTCCATTTTTCAGATCATTATAGTTTGCACGAACAAGCGCATTTCTGAAATACCATGCATTTTCGGCAAAAATATCATTTGTCGCTTCAAATCCCAATGTCCGGAGATATTTAATAAAAAACACCGCTGTCGTTCTGGTATTTCCCTCGCCAAAAACGTGGATTTGCCATAGTCTTGAAACAAAAACCGCAAGATGGTGAATCACTTCATCCATGGACAGCCCTTTATAACTATAGGCCTTTTCCTGTGACAAATCATAATCCAACGTTGCACGCAGCTCGGACGCGCTTCCATAAAGAACGGTCGCCCCATCAAGAACCCATTCCTTTTTTGTAATATTGTAATCTCGAATCTTGCCTGCATGACTGTATATTCCGCCAAACAATTTTTTATGGATAGACAGATATTCATTTGGAGTGAAGCTAAACGCCTTTTCAGAGAGCAGCCTCGCGATCCGAACCGAAACTTTATCTGCCTCCTCTGTCCGAGCATCTTCTTTCATTGCTTCAGGATTCTCTTTATAATAGGTGTCCAGAAGCTCTTGAGCCTCTTCTAATGTGATTCTACCCTCAATATTTTGAATTGCGGTTTCCACCAAATAACTGGACGGCTTCAAGCCGTCAACCGCCTGCAAACCAATAGCGGTATTCCATACGTATCCTTTATCGCGCTGATTTGGCTCTGTCTGCCTCAAATATTCTTTAAAAGGATCCTGATCCATCCATTCACCCCCTGCCATAAGAAGAGTTTATCTTATATCTGCCGAAGTTTCCGTCTTAAGCGGCACCTTTCCCTCTTCCATCAGTTTCAACATAGCGGCCGCAATCTGCGGGTCAAACTGGGTTCCCATATTGTTTCTGATCTCATTTTTGATGGTCTCCTCATCCAGTCCCTTGCTGTAGCACCGATCCGCCGCCATAGCGTCGTAGGAATCCGCTACACAGATAATTCTGGCAAAAAAAGGTATTTCCTCTCCTTTCAGGCCCTCGTTATAGCCCGTTCCGTCATATCTCTCGTGGTGATAGCGCGCCCCGTCGCTGATTCCCGGCAGGGATTTGAAATCTTTTAAAATTTCTCCCCCGATCATGGGGTGGTTTCTGATCACTTCCTGCTCTTCCGGGTTTAACTTCCCGGGCTTGTTCAAAATGCCGTCCGCCACACCGATCTTTCCGATATCGTGCATCAGTGCAATATAATATATCTGTTCCTGCTCCTCCTCGGACATATGTAGCTTTTTGGCGAGCTCTCTGGAATAGGCTGCCACCCGCATGGAATGTCCGTTCGTGTACTTGTCCTTCGCGTCGATGATATTGGCGAAAGTTTTCAGGGCCTCGTCAATGATTTTTTTGTAGCCGTCCTGCTTCATTTGTTCGTCCATGATTTCCTCCGGTTTTTTAGTCCTTACAGCCTTATAAGAATCAGTTAAGTCAGATTGACTTTCTTCTTTCCCATAAGAAAATCCACTATGTTAATGTGTGAAATACCATCCCTTGAGAAATCCAACCGATCCATTGAAAGAACATATTTAGGAGCCGCATCGCTGATTGGCTTAAATGCGCCAAATTCCCTCTCTATCGTCTGGCTGCCGCTTAAATAGTATGCTACCTGAATAAAACATTTCTTTTTCCCACTAATAACGACAAAGTCGATTTCTCCCTTATATGTCTTTCCTACAAATACCTCATAGTCCCTCGATACCAGTTCATTGTAAATAATATTTTCAAGGAAAAAAGTGTCCTCAATATTTACAAAGTTAGTATTTACCATTCTAAACCCCGTGTCTACAGCATACTGCTTTTCAACATACGCCATAGCCTGCTTGCCTACTATGTTAAAACGCTTCACCCTGTCAATCAGGCACGCCTTCTCCATTTTATCCAAATACCTGTAAACAGTCTTTTTATCGATCTGTTCCCCGTTTTGATTTTCAAAATACGACTCGATATTTTTTGCAGAGAATTCTTTTCCCGCATTTGCCATAATATATTCGGCTATATTTTCAAACTTCTGTCTGTTAATTTTTGATCTATCCGATATGATATCCTTACCCAATATTCCCTTGTAAGTCTGTTCAATATATTTCTTAATATCACTTTCGCGCTCAAAAGAAAAACGAAGCGGGAGCCCGCCCCAATTAATATAATCAATGAATAATTCGTCTGGCGATACTTCCTTTCCCTGAGCCTTGCAGTATTCATAACTTTCCAAAAACGAAAATGGCATTATTCTAAACTCTACGCATCTGCCAACCAACAAGGTTGCCATTTCCCCTGAAAGCAGCTTAGAATTGCTGCCCGTAATAAAAATGGAACAATTGACAGTTGCCCTAAGAGATGAAAGAACTTTTTCAAAGCTTCTGACATGTTGTATTTCATCCAGAAAGATCAAATATTTTCCATCATCCTTTATACGATCAATCACATATTGATTCAATCGTTCCGCATTACGAATCTTTTCAAACCGCAGATCTTCAAAATTCACTTTAATTATGTGTCCCTCATCGTATCCGCCGCTTCTGAGTTCCTCCTCTATCTGACCGAGCAGAACAGATTTACCGCAACGTCTTACGCCGGTAAGCACTTTTATCAGGTCAGCATCATAAAAGGGTCTGATTTTAGCCAGATATCTTTCCCTCTTTATAAACATATCATGCGCCTCCTTGATGAATAATGTGCTTATATTATGCCACAAATTTAAAAATTTTCAAGATTTGTGGCACATATTATTAAATTCCATAAAACAATTCTAAGTATCCATAAGTTTTTCTTTCCCAACCATCCGGCAAACTGTCCGCAAATACGCCAAACAGACCCGCAAAGGGGTCTGTCATGATAAAAAACATCCAGTTTACTTAGTCTGTCCATTTAAGATCTCTTCAATCGAGCCAAAGGGCACCTGACTGAACAGACCGTCTAATTCTTCCTCGACCTCAAGGGCGATTGCCAGTTTTGTCAAGGATTGCAGGGATATTTCTCCGCTCTGCTCAAACCGCTTCAAAGAACCGAGACTCACCCCCGCCTTTGCAGCAAGCGCCTTCTGCGTTAGTTTCTTCCGCTTCCGAATCTTTCCCATCCGGCCTGCAATATCCATATTAATTTCTGTCCACGTTCTTTGATATAAATGAATCATGCTAATATTTTATCCCTTTTCGTCTGTTTTATCAAGATAGGAATAAAATATGAGCCGTTTATCCTTCCTGCATCGGAAACCGCACCGTAACCGTAGTTCCCTTTCCCACTTCGCTTGCAAGCGCTAACGACGCATTGTGGACAAGGACGGCATGTTTTACAATAGACAGTCCAAGCCCCGTTCCGCCCACGGCTTTGGAACGGCTTCTGTCCACCCGGTAAAACCGTTCAAAGATGCGATCCCGATGTTTCGCGTCGATGCCGATTCCCGTATCGCTGACGGAGAGAACAGCCTCTTTCTCCCCGGACTGCACGTCTATGACAACGCTTCCGTTTTCGCAGTTATACTTAATCGCGTTATCGCACAGATTGTAAACAATGCTGTAAAGAAGCTGTGGAATGCCTTCCACCTCCGCCGGGGTTCCTGTCAGCGCAAGGGACACATGCGCCGCACCCGCCGTCGGCTCCAGACTTCTGATCACGCTTTCCGCCAGACTGTACAGCTCCACCTTCTCGCGGGGCATACCCTCCGCCCCCTCGTCCAGACGGGAGAGGCTGATGATATCTTCCACAAGCTGCGTCATCCGCTGTGCCTCCTCGTAAATCTTCCCCGCAAAAGGAGCCACATCCGCCACCGCCACCATATCGTTTTTCAAAAGCTCCGCATAACCGGAAATGGAGTGCAGCGGCGTTTTCAATTCATGGGAAACATTGGCGGTAAACTCCCTGCGCATCTGTTCCGCCTTCTCCTTCTCGGTGACGTTAAAAAAGCAAAGCGCAGCTCCCATTACGCCCCTTTCCGCTATAACGGGATTGGCATCCACCTGGTATTTCTCTCCCTCCAGATCGATTACCCGTTCTCCCGCCTCTCCCTGCAGGGATTTTTCCAAAATTTCCTGTATATCAGGATTACTGCTGACAGAAAGCATATGCAGTCCGACGCACTCCCAACTCACCCCCAAAAGCCGTCTGGCCGTGGGATTCATACTGATGATTTTTCCCTTGCGGTTCAAAAGAACCATGCCCTCGTTCATGCTGCCGATGATGGTATTTAATTCTTCCTCTTTTTGCAGAAGCTTATCCCTCTGCAGGTTCAACTGCCGCCGTTGGCTGTCGATGCGCCGCAAAAACGGCAGCAGTTCGTCATATCCCTCGTTCAGCAAAGGATGGTCCAGATCAATTTCATTGAGCGGCTGTACTATTTTTTTGGAAACCTGAACCGCCAAAATCACGGACAGCACAAGCGCCACCGCAAAAACCACGCAGAGCGGCTGCACCATGCCAAAAAGCAGCGCCAAAATAGAATTCTGCGATATGGAAAGCCGAAGTACCGTACCGTCCGGGAGCCTTCTTGCCGCATACAAAAACCGCTCCGTCAGCGTGGGAGAATACCTCCTGCTCTCCCCGTACCCCGATTTCATGGCTTCTTTCACTTCTTCTCTCTCCAGATGGTTTTCCATCTCCAAACTGTCGGATTCGCTGTCATATAAGACGTTTCCCTGCGCGTCAATCCATGTTATCCGGTAATCCGATACCTCCAGTCCACGGAAATAATCCATCCCCGCATTGACAACGCCCTGCGCGGCAAGGTTTGTCTGCATCCAAAGCTGCCTTCGCTGGACATCCGAAAAATAGTTATGAAGCACGACAAAAATCAAAATAACGGAGGCAATAAAGACCGTAATTGCCACCAGACAAATAGAACGGAATATACGTTTCGTCATTTGTCAGATTCCCTCCTTCAACCGATAACCAACGCCCCGTACCGTTTCTATATAGTCTCCACATTCACCCAATTTCATCCGCAGCGTACCGATATGTACATCCACAGTCCTTGTTTCCCCTGTATAATCCGTGCCCCATACCAATTCTAAAAGCCAGTCTCTGCTGTAAACCCGTCCCGGATTTTCCATAAAAGTACGAAGCAGCGAATATTCTTTGAGCGTCAGCTGCACGCGCTCCCCCTTGACGCATACCGTATATGTCTGGGGATTTAGCTCCAACGCTCCGGCACGCAGAAGGCAGACCGATTCCTTCCCCTCCGTGCGGCGCAGCACCGCCCGGATCCTCGAAACCATTTCCATCATGCCAAAGGGCTTGGCCAGATAATCGTCCGCACCCAGATCCAAACCGGTCACCTTGTCATACTCCGTCCCTTTGGCCGTAGACATGATCACAGGTATGTCACAGGTTTCTGGCTGCATCCGCAGCTTTTTCAAAATCGAAATGCCGTCCTCGCCCGGAAGCATGATATCCAACATAACAAGCCGGGGCATTTCGTTTTGCAGCGCTTTAAAAAAGCTCTCGCCGCCGGCAAACCCTCTGGCCTCAAATCCGGTAGACCGTATCGTATAGATCATCAATTCCCGAATCGCATCATCGTCTTCCACACAAAAAATCATATCCGCACCTCTTTTGACCGTATTTAGCCACCTCATCATCCCTGACCGTCAGACATGCAAGCTTTACAAGCCCTTTTGAAAAGGGGAGCAGCATCAATGTCGCCGTCAGATTAAAGATACTATGGATTGCCGCAATGCCGAAGGGTGTCGCCGCCTCATCCAGGAACGAAAAAGGTATTACCGCATTCATCATATAAAACAGCGACAGGAACAGAATGGTTCCAATCATATTGAAATACAAGTGCACAAGCGCTGCCCGTCTGGCATTTTTGTTTGCCCCTACACTGGATAACATAGCTGTCACACAAGTGCCGATATTCTGTCCCATAATAATCGGTATGGCTGTATTATACCCCACCGCCCCCGTCGCACACAACGCCTGCAAAACTCCCACCGACGCGGAGGAGGACTGAATCACCGCCGTCAGCACAAGACCCGCCAGCATTCCGAAAACAGGGTGTGAAAAACGAACCAGAATATTGGCAAATTCCGGTATCTCCGAAAGCGGCTTCACCGCATTGCTCATGGTATCCATTCCGAACATCAATATAGCAAAACCCACCAAAATCGTCGCTATGTTTTTTCGTTTTTCCTTACGGGAGAACATGAGAATTCCCGTGCCAACAATAGCCAAAATCGGTGAAAATGAAACCGGCTTGCACATCCGTACCAGAAAGGAATCGCCATCAATCCCTGTCGCTCCCAAAATCCACGCGGTTATGGTCGTCCCCACATTGGCTCCCATGATAATGCCTACCGCCTGCTGCAGCTTCATGATGCCGGAATTGACAAACCCAACCACCATCACGGTCGTCGCCGAAGAAGACTGGATCACCGCCGTGACACCCGCCCCCACTAACACCGCTTTCAGCGGCCTATTGGTCAATTTTTCCAGAATTTTTTCAAGCCGGCCGCCGGAAGCGCGCACCAGGCCATCCCCCATCAAATTCATTCCATAAAGGAAAAACGCCAATCCGCCGATCATCGTCAGCAAGTCAAAAAAGTCCATACAAAATCTCCCCAATCATAGTTTTCAGATATTCCGATTTTCATTCTAAAACCTTTCTGTAAAATCTATGATTGAGGAATGTAAAATTCTTGTAAAATTTCGATGTGGGACAGGCTGTCTGTAAAAGGAACAAATTCTCAGGCCTCTTCTTCCTCAAACCCCTTCAACAGCTTTTCCCGCAGCTTTTCCGCAAAATCTTCCCTGATCTGTGTAAATTCCGTATGCTCATAGAGAAACGAATGCCGGAAAGCGTCGATCTGGGGAACCGCGTCAAGCAGCTCCTTCCGGATTGCCTCTACCGCGTCCGCGTCCTTTTCCAACATGGCAAGCTCCAGACCACAGGACACCTCATGGTATCTCCCCATCTCAAAGCACACCGCCAGCTCCCGCTGTTTCTCCACAAGCTTATGGGCCCGCTCCATATCCTCTTCCTGCACCGCAAGCACATACATCCCGTTTAAAGTTAAGCTGACCCTGCCGTAAGCTTCAAACAAAAGTTTCTCATACTCCTTATAGGCCTCCTTCGTCCGCCCCGTCTTCTCAAAGATCTGCGCCTGTCTGAACTTTTTATTCGGATTCTGCAAAGAAAAGTATTCCAGATAGGATTCCGCCCTGTCATATTGCTCTTTCCTCAGATAAAAGGCAAACAGCGAATCCGCCGCTTGAAGGCGCATTGCCTCGTCCTCGCTTTGCAGCACCCGCTCAAACAAAGAGACCGTGTACGCTTCGTAATCTTCCTTGTCGGGGATCTCCTGTAACAGAAGCTGCGCCTGCAAAACAACCGCCGCCGAAAACATCAGCCCTTCGCAGTTCGGATACAGCTCAATCCTTTCCTTGATCCACTGAAAGCATTCCCCGAAAGGCGCCGTTTGCAGCTTTTCATCCAACTCGTTGATGATCCCGTTGATCTCCTCTTTCGTCAGTTCCTCCCGAAAAGACAGGAGCGTATCCAGAGAAATTCCCAAAAGTCTTGCAATGGGCGCAAGCAGCATGATATCCGGAAGGGAGTTCTCATTCTCCCACTTGTTGACCGCCGGCGCTGTCACTCCCAGTCTGACCGCCATTTCCTCCTGGGTCATATTTTTTTCTTTCCTGTATTTTCTGATTACCTTTCCAATCGACATAATAAAAGCCCTCCGTCTGTTAGTTTTGCATCGGCCTTTGCTGATACAAGCATAACAGACGGAAAGCGTCCGCTCAACTGAGGGTGGGTTAAATATCATTCAAAAAAATTAACTGTTATTCATATGGTTCAAACAAGTCATCCATTGTCACGACATTTGTAAACACGCCGCTGTACTCATTACGCCGCAGCCCAAAAGTAGTAATTAAGGTATTATGAATCGCCATCCTTTTATGAACTTCTTCCGCCAATATTTCCTGTCTGCGCAAAAGATGCGCATAATAACTTTTATTAACCGAGAACTCTCCCCCGTAATACTTCATTTCACACATATTAATGACATTATCATTTCTGGCTATCAGTAAATCAATCTGTGTTCCTTCCTCGTCGCCGTTTCTTTTCGACCAGGCTGAATTTTCAGATATAACCCCTGAAATTCCAAGGGCTCTTTTAATTTGATCCACATGATTAAAACAGACGTTTTCAAACGCAAAACCACGCCACACCGTAATCGGCCCGGAAGTAACATTCTGCTGCCAGAATTTTTCATTTATCTGCTTTTGATTATTGATAAAATGCAGATAAAAGATACAAAACGGATCGATCAGCTTGTAATGCTCTTCCCGTTTTCGAAAGCCAAACGGTACATACTTTTTAACAAAATCACTGGATTCCAAGGCATTCAGATTACGGGACAGCCTTCCGCCGTCCGTGATTTTGAGCATTTCCGTAATCTCTTTCCTCGTATATCCTGCATTTCTGCAATACAGCAGCTGCACAATCGCTTTCACCGCCTCAGGATTGACAAACAGCGAGGCAAATAATCTGTTGTACTCGTCGCGCAGCTTTGCGTTTTTTGCAAAAAACAAATCGTCTATATTTTGGGACAGACTCCGTTCCCCATTGATATATCCCATGTAATAGGGAATCCCTCCAAAAATCATATAGCTCTGAACGATATCATACCTGCTGATCGCTACATGATTGCTCTCGTAAAATTCTTCACACTCACGTAAACAAAAGGGAGACAACTTAATTTCATAGGTAATACGGTTATATAATCCCCCGTGATTATTAATCAGTTTGTCCTGTATCCATGAATTCGCGCTCCCACATACGATAACCATAAGATTCTTACGATGGCACCCCCATGTATTCCAAAAACCCTCAAACGCCCTGATAAATCCTGATCTCGGCGTGTCAAGCCACGGAAGTTCATCAAGAAAAACCAATTGTCTGGAACCATCGTCAATCTTTTGCAAAAATTTTTCCAATAACAGGAATGCCTCCAACCAACTCTTTGGCTTTTCACTTTTTTCCATGCCATGGAGCATGAGCGAATTGTAAAAATGTTCCAATTGCAGTTTCAAGAGTCCCCTCGCGTTTTCATCCGCCGGAGACAGTCCGGCGTGTCTAAATGTGATGCGGCCTGCAAATGTTTCATCCACCAGATAGGTTTTCCCGACGCGGCGTCTGCCATAAATTGTAACTAGTTCGGCCTGATCCCGGTCATATAATCTGTTTAACTCCTTTACTTCCTGTTTTCTTCCAACCATATTTTTCACCTGTTTATTTTAAACGGCGGTCAATCGTATTTTTAGCTGTTTCACCGCCGCTTTATTTTGTTAAAACAAGTATATACAATTTTTAAGCGGCGGTCAACACCTATTTTTAAGCATTTCACCGCCGCTTTGTTTAAAGAAACTATATTATGATTTTTCATCTACTCTATATATTTTTCCTGATTTTCAGAATATTCTGCCCGTCCTTGTACTCATAGGAAATGTCGTCCATGCTCTTTTTCACCATATAGATTCCCAGACCGCCGATTTCCCGCTCCTCGGCGGAAAGAGTAACGTCGGGGTCAGCCTGCGCGAGTGGGTCGTAGGGAACGCCGTTGTCAATGAAGGTAATCACCACGGCCAGAGGCTCTTCGATCACCTCAACCCGAACGGTAGCCGGGCCTGTCTTCGGATGATAGGCATAGTGCGCGATATTGCCAAACAGCTCGTCTATGGCAATGTCCACCTGCATCTGCGCTTTGATCGGACAATCAAGCTGCTCTAACTGTTCGTCTACAAAAGCGGTTACGACGACAACATTTTCTACCGTTGCGTCTATGGTAAGCTCCTTCATGTTCCCCTCCATACGGAAAATACCCTTCTTCACCCTGTTACATTTTGGGTCTCGGAACCAGCCCGTTGATCAGGCCCTGCATCTGATAGTGCCTGATTTTTTCCTGAAGTCTGGCATTATTCTCTTTCTTGCTGTCCGCCTTCGCGTTGATATCGTCAAGCAGCAAATCAATATTTTTCTGCATTACAATCATGCTTCGTCCCATGCTTCTCATAATGTCCAGAACATTTTTGGGATTCATCTGGATAAATTCTTCCAGATATTCCTTTGTGATTCTCATGAGCAAAACTTCATCGTAAGCAATCACCGTATAGGTACACGGCTCCTCCGACAACACATTCATTTCTCCAAAACACCGGTGTTTGGAATAAATGCCGATCAGATGCTCGTCCTCCTCCCCATAACGCACATAGACGGCTACGGAGCCGGACAGCACTTTGTACATCGTATCACAGCGCGTTCCCTCTCTCATAATAATATCATCCGCATGGAAGCTCTGTATCTTTTTGGAATCTGTATGTTCCTTCGTTTTTTTATCCACGACCGTTCCCCCGCTATGTCTCTATGCTTCTATGGTGAGAATATCGGAAAAACCTGTCACTTCAAAAATTTCCGCAATTGTCTCATTGACATGACGGATTACCATGTCACCCTGCTTGTTCATAGTCTTCTGGGCAGATAACAACACGCGAAGCCCTGCGGAAGAAAGGTATTCCAACCCCTCAAAATCTAAAATCAGATGTTCTGTCCCGTCCAGGTCTTTCTTTAATTCCGCCTCCAGATTCGGCGCAGTCGTCGTATCCAGTCGTCCCGCCAGCGTCACCGTCAACTCATTTCCGCTTTTTTGCTTCTCAATTGTCATGTGAATGCCTCCATATATTTATTTACATCCGCCTCGCAGCTTCTCATGGCCAGAATGGTCTTGTCAAAAAGCTCGTCCAACTCCCAGTCAAGCATCTGCGCGCCTTGGGCAATCACTTCTCTGGAGCAGCCCGCCGCAAACTTCTTGTCCTTAAACTTCTTTTTCAGGCTCTTGACCTCCATATCCATCGTGCTTTTGGAGGGCCGCATCAGGGCACATGACCAGATCAGGCCCGTCAGCTCGTCAGCCGCAAACAACACCTTCTCCATCTCAAGTCTTGGCTCCTCCTCGCTGCAAAGGCCGTAACCATGAGAGCAGACCGCATAAATCATGTCCTCGCTCACGCCGCCTTCGCGCAGCAGTTCCGGCGCTTTTTTACAGTGTTCCTCCGGGTAAAGCTCAAAATCTATATCGTGCAGAAGTCCGGTAATGCCCCAGAACTCCTCTTCCTCCGCATAACCAAGCTCCTTCGCATACCAACGCATCACGCCCTCCACCGTCAGCGCGTGCTGAATATGAAAAGGCTCCTTGTTGTATTTCTTCAGAAGCGCAAGCGCCTCCTCCCGTGTAATACTGCTCTTTTTCGCCTCGCCGCCCGCCTGCTTTTTCGCAGACTTTGCGCTGTCGGAGGGCTTTTTATCCAGACTCTTCATCGTCGGGAAGAGCAAAACATCGCGAATCGCAGGGGAATTGGTAAGTAACATCACCAACCTGTCAATGCCATAGCCGATCCCGCCTGTAGGCGGCATCCCGATCTCCAGGGCATTCATGAAATCCTCGTCGGTGGTGTTGGCCTCTTCGTCTCCTGCCGCAAGCGCCGCCTCCTGCGCTTTGAAACGCTCCCTCTGGTCAATGGGGTCGTTCAACTCAGAATAGGCGTTGCACATTTCCCTTGCAGTGATGAACAGCTCAAACCGCTCCACGTATTCCGGCTTGTCCGGCTTTCTCTTGGTGAGGGGCGAAATCTCCACAGGGTGATCCATGACAAAGGTGGGCTGTACCAGATGCTCCTCCACAAACTCCTCAAAGAAGAGATTGATAATATCCCCTTTGGTGTGCCGCTCCTCGTAGTGCAGGCCCTTCTCGTCCGCCAGCTTCTTCGCCGCCGCAGTGTCCGCAACCTCGTCAAAGTCAACGCCCGTATATTTCTTCACAGCCTCCACCATGGTAATCCGCTCAAAAGGCTTGCCCAGATCAATCTCCACGTCCCCGTAAGGCACCGTGGTCGTGCCGCAGACCTCCTTCGCCACATGGCGGAACATATTCTCTGTCAAATCCATCATGCCGTTATAGTCGGTGTAAGCCTGATACAGCTCCATCAGGGTAAACTCCGGGTTATGCCTTGCATCCAGCCCCTCGTTTCGGAACACCCGGCCGATCTCGTAGACGCGCTCCATGCCGCCCACAATCAGCCTCTTTAAATATAATTCCAGGGAGATGCGCAGTTTCACATCCTCGTCAAGCGCATTGTAGTGGGTTTCAAAGGGTCTCGCCGCCGCGCCGCCCGCATTGGATACAAGCATGGGTGTCTCCACCTCCAAAAAGCCCTGCGCGTCCAGATAACGTCTGATGGAACTGATGATCTTGGAGCGCATGACGAAGGTCTTTCTGACATCCTCGTTCATGATCAGATCCGTGTATCTTTGCCGGTAACGGATATCGGTATTTACCAGGCCATGATACTTCTCCGGCAGGATCTGCAAACTTTTTGACAGCAGTGTCACTTTTGATGCATGGACAGAGGTCTCACCTGTTTTGGTCTTAAAAACCTCGCCCTCGATGCCCACAATGTCGCCCACGTCATATTTCTTGAAATCGGCGTAGGAATCCTCCCCCACGCTGTCCCTTGCCACATAAACCTGGATATCGCCCTGCAAATCCTGCACATTGCAAAAAGACGCCTTACCCATAACGCGCTTACTCATCACACGGCCCGCAACGGAAACCTGTTTCCCTTCCAATGCGTCGAATTGATCCTTAATCTCCAGACTATGATGGGTCACATCATACCTGGTAATCTGAAATGGGTCCTTTCCCGCCTCCTGCAAGGCGGAAAGTTTTTCCCTCCTGACCTTTAAAAGCTGATTGATATCCTGCTCCTGCGGTGTATTATGCTGCTCTGCCATCTGTTGTTCCTTCCTCTAATTGGATCTCTGAATCTCCAAAACCTTGTACTGAATCATGCCTGCCTGCGTCTCCACTTCCACCGTATCGCCCACTTTGCTGCCGATCAGCGCCTTGCCGACAGGAGATTCATTGGATATCTTGCCTTTCAGGCTGTTTGCCTCAGTAGAACCAACGATCTTATATTCCAACTCCTCGTTAAACTCCACGTCCAATATCTTCACCTGACAACCAATGTTAATCTTATCAAGATCGATCTCATCCTCCACCACAACCTCGGCGTTTTTGAGAATCTTTTCAAGCTCCTCGATTCTGGCCTCAATGTCGCGCTGCTCATCCTTTGCAGCGTCGTACTCCGCATTCTCGGAGAGGTCGCCCTGCTCTCTTGCCTCCTTGATCTTCTGCGCCACTTCCCGGCGCTTCACCACTTTCAGTTCGTGGAGCTCATCCTCGTACTTGCGAAGTCCTTCATAAGTTAAGATATTCTTTTTCTCATGCATGGTAAAAGTTCTCCCTTTCCCTCTATTTATCATATACCTTTCCAGTCTATAATCCCTTGCTGCCACGCCATTTATCTGCCCATGCCGGGCGGACGGCTTTCACAACTCCCTATCATACCCAGTTTTCACTATGGTGTCAAGATATTTGAGCGGCGAAACGTAGAGAATTTCCCCGTTTTTTCTGATGCAGGTCCGCTCCTTTTCCTGATCGGAAGTCAAATCCACATAGACCGCCCTCTCCCGCGCCATCCTCGGATACCGGGGCGCTGCCGCCAAATCCAAAATAACGCCGCCGCATCTTTCCTTTCCGCAGCAAAGCCCCTTCTCCCCCGCCTGATAAGGCCGCATTGCGGGCACAAGCCCGTACTCATATCCGTACTCTTCCAGGTAGTCCCCCGTCTCCTCCCAGATATCCGTCCCCGCCACCTCCTCATAATAAAAAAGAAGGTCGTTAATCCTTGGCAGATAGGGGGTGAGGAGCCCCAGAGTCATCTCCATCTGACGGTCCGTATCGTCGGGGCTTCCAAGCAGCACCGCCACCCTGCCCTTTTCTCGGAGACAGTCGGCGGCATAGGCCGCAAGCAGACCTGCTCCCATTCTCTCCACCGTCTCCTTTCGCATTTCCCATCTTCCCAAATATTTTTCCGACACGCTTGTCATAATTTCAGGGTGGAGGAAAGCATCCGCCATCCCATCAGCCAGATGCAGCGTCCTCTCCATAGTCTCCGACAAAAGCTCCGGCGGCCACGGTTTCTTTTTATAATAAAAAGGCGGTATCGGGCAATCCACAGGCACAAAAAAGCCGCCCGTCTCCTCTGCCGTCAATGTTCTTTCCCTCAGAACCGCATCCTGCCACCAGTGTTTCTTGGCGGCGTTATTTTTATACATCTGTTCCGGTGCCGGATGAAAATAAATAATCGTCTCCGTTTCCATAGCGCGCCTGTCCCGTCTATCGTTTTGAGACAGTATATGCCGGATCTGTCACATGGATTCCACCAATTCAACAATCTCCTCAAAGCGTTCCACCAGATTGACGCGCTGTCTGAACTTTGCGGAACCAGGCATACCCGCCGTATACCATGACAGGTGTTTTCTCATCTCCCGGATGCCGGTGTACTCCCCTTTCGTCTCCAATTGGAGCGCGGCGTGGCGCAGGATCATTTTCTTTTTTTCCTCCATGGCAGGCGGCAAAAGCTTCCGTCCGTCCTCCAGATAGGCAATAACCTGTCGAAACAGCCATGGGTTCCCCCTTGCGGCGCGGCCGATCATCACCCCGTCGCAGCCTGTTTCCATAAGGAGCTTCGCCGCCGTCTCACCGTCCGTCACGTCCCCGTTTCCGATCACGGGAATGGAAACGGCCTCCTTCACTTTTGCAATGATCTCCCAATCGGCCTGTCCGCTGTAAAACTCTTCCCTCGTCCTGCCGTGCACGGCAACCGCCGCAGCCCCCGCCGCCTCCGCTATCTTTGCCATCTCCACCGCATTGACGTGCTCCGCGTCAAACCCCTTGCGAATCTTCACCGTGACAGGTTTCCCTATCGCCTTCACCGTGGCGGCGATGATCTTTCCCGCAAGCTCCGGCTCCCGCATCAGCGCCGACCCCTCCCCATTGTTCACGATTTTCGGCACGGGGCAGCCCATGTTGATATCCAAAAAGGCGAAAGGGCGCTCCTCAATCCTTTTTGCCATCTCGCTGACAATCTTCGGATCCGAGCCGAACAGCTGTAACGAAACCGGCCCCTCCTCCGGATGGATGGCAAGCAGCTCCTCCGTGTTCTTATTCCCGTAAAGAATGGCCTTTGCGCTGACCATCTCCATCCCCGCAAGGCCCGCCCCCTGTTCGCTGCACAACAAACGAAAAGGCAGGTCCGTTACGCCTGCCATAGGAGCAAGTATGATATTGTTTTCCAAAGTTACCCCGCCGACCGCAAGCGGCTTTAATAACACATTCATCCCGTGGTAAACCGACCTTTCCCCAAACCTACTCCTCTAAAATATTCTCATGCAGAATAAACACCCGGTAGTACAGCTGCAATGATTCCAACATCTCCTGCCTGTTTCTGCGAATCTCGCCCACCAGAAGTCCGCTGCTGATTTCGTCATAGAGAAGATCGTCCTCCTCTGCGTCCGTCTCCAGAGAAACGCTTCCGTCCTCCTCAAACACGATGGTAAAAATGCCGCCCACCTCCTCGGTGAACAGGACGCAGATAATGTGCAGATCATCCTTGATGGACTGTGGAATCTTATCAAATTTTTCATTAAAGTAATATTTCTGCTCGTAGGCATTTGCACCACAGAGCACAATTCTCTTATCTTCTTCCATACTGCTTCTCCTGCCGTCATACATACCCGTACAGACCCCTGACCGACACTTCCCCGGCGTAGACCAGAACGGTTTCCCCGTCCTCCTTCTCCACGATCAGCTCCCCCGTCTCGGTAATTCCCCGGGAAATGCCGGTGTACTCCCCCGCAGGGTCCAAAACACGCACGCTGGCATTTCTTCCGGCCAGACGGGACTCATAGGCCTCCTTTAACCCGGACAGGTCGAGGTCTCGTTCAAAAATCTCGTAGTCCTCCTCAAACCGCGCCAGAATCCGCTCTAACAGCGCCGCGCGGGAAATATGTCTCCCGGACTCTATCTTAAGCGAGGTGGCCGTCTCCCGGATCTCCTCGGGAAACTCCTCCGGGCTGTCCTGATTGACATTGACGCCCACGCCGGCCACCATAAACTGAATCTCATTCATTTCCGGCGTCACGCTCAACTCCGTCAGGATCCCCACCACCTTTTTCCCGTTCACCACGATATCGTTTGGCCACTTAATGCCCGCCGGGAGTCCTGTGCTCTCCTGAATCGCCTCCGCAACGGCAAGGGCCATAACCAGAGTGATCATGGATGCCTTGTCGGGCGCAAACTTCGGCCTCACCATAATGGTGAAATAGACGGATTTTCCCGCAGGCGATTCCCAAGAACGGCCGCGGCGGCCCCTTCCGGCCGTCTGTCTCTCCGCCACCACCGTAGTCCCATGAGGCTCTCCCTCCTCCGCAAACCGCTTTGCGTCCGGGTTCGTGGAACCGGTCTCCTGAAAAAAATGAAGGTTTTGTCCCGCCCATTTCGTGCAAAGCCTGCTTAAGATTTCACTCCGGGAATAGACATCCTCCGGGCTTTCCACCAGACGATAGCCCTTGCGGGACACCGATTCAATCTGATATCCCTCCTCCTTCAACTGGTTGATTACCTTCCAGACCGCCGTGCGGGAAACGCCGAGGCGGTCGCACAGCTGCTGTCCCGACACATAATCCTCACTGTTCCGCAGGCATGTCAAAATATCCGATCTGTCCGTCTTCATGATCCTCTTGCCTTCTTACCTGTTATCTTCCTGTCCGTACCCAAGCGTTACCGCCATCACCGCCTTGATCGTGTGCATACGGTTCTCCGCCTCATCAAACACGATGGACTGCGGAGACTCAAAGACTTCGTCCGTCACTTCCAACTCCGCCATCCCATACTTTTCGCCGATCTCTTTGCCAATCCCGGTCCTGTGATCGTGAAAGGCGGGCAGACAGTGCATGAACACCGCATCCTTGCCGGCCATAGCCATAGCCTTCGCGTTCACCTGATAGGGTGTCAAATCGTGCAGCCGCTCCTCCCATATGTGTTCCGGCTCTCCCATGGACACCCAAACGTCAGTGTAAACCACATCCGCTCCCGTCACACCTTCGGCCACATCCTCCGTCAGACGAATCGAACCGCCCGACTTTGCCGCAATCTCCTCACAGGTTTTTACCAAAGATTCTTCCGGGAAATATTTTTTGTTCGTGCAGGCTGTAAAGTGCATTCCCATCTTCGCACAGGCCACCATCAGAGAGTTGCCCATGTTATAGCGGGCATCCCCCATGTAGGTCAGCTTTATGCCCTGCACGCGCCCGAAATGCTCCCGTATGGTCAGAAGATCCGCCAACATCTGGGTCGGATGAAACTCGTTGGTCAGCCCGTTCCAGACAGGCACCCCAGCATATTTGGCAAGCTCTTCCACAATCTCCTGTCCGTAGCCCCGGTACTCAATGCCCTCATACATGCGTCCCAACACTCTGGCTGTGTCCGCTATGCTCTCCTTCTTGCCGATCTGGGAACCGGAGGGATCCAAATAGGTGCATCCCATACCCAGGTCGCGGGCCGCCACCTCGAAAGAGCAGCGGGTTCTGGTGCTGGTCTTCTCAAAGATCAACGCCACATTTTTTCCCCGGAGCTTGTCCGTCAAAATGCCCTTCTTTTTCTTATCCTTCAAATCCGCCGCCATGTCCAATATGTATAAAATTTCCTCCGGCGTAAAATCCAGAAGCTTTAAAAAACTGCGTCCTTTCAGGTTCATCATGCCATAATCTCCCTTATATTGTTGATACCGAATAAGCAGACTCGGAATGCTTATTCGCGCAAATAGGACGGTTCATGAAACCGCCCTGTCGCTTATTTTGCCTGCTCTTTATCATTTTATCCCTAAATCCTATATCAATAACGCCCGATATCTTACTTAAAAACTTCCTTCGCGGAAGCCGCAAGCCCGGCAAGTCCCTGAATCTCAGAGGGAATGATAATCTTCGTCGCCTGACCGTCGGCCGCCTTCTCAAAGGCCTCCAGACTCTTGATCCGAAGCACCGCCTCGTCTGCGCCCGCCTCACGAATCATGCGGATACCGTCCGCCGTAGCCTTCTGCACCTTGAGAATTGCCTCAGCCTCACCTTCGGCCTCGCGGATCATCTTCTCCTTTTCAGCCTCCGCGCGCAGGATTGCGGACTGCTTCTCCGCCTCCGCCTCCAAAATCGCGGACTCCTTCTGTCCTTCCGCCACAAGAATGGTGGACTTCTTCTCACCTTCTGCACGCAGGATCGCTTCGCGTCGCTCGCGCTCCGCCTTCATCTGTTTCTCCATGGCATCCTGAATCGCCGCCGGGGGAATGATGTTCTTAAGCTCCACACGGTTTACCTTGATGCCCCAGGGATCTGTGGCAATGTCAAGGGACGCGCGCATCTTGGTATTAATCACCTCTCTGGACGTCAGAGTCTGATCCAGCTCCATCTCACCGATGATGTTACGAAGGGTCGTGGCCGTCAAATTCTCGATCGCCATAATCGGATTCTCCACACCGTAGGCGAAAAGCTTGGGATCTGTAATCTGGAAAAACACTACCGTGTCAATCCGCATGGTAACGTTATCCTTTGTGATCACGGGCTGGGGCGCGAAATCCACCACCTGCTCCTTCAAAATCACCCTTTTTGCCACCGTATCAATGAAAGGCACCTTGATGTGCAGACCCACGGACCATGTCTGCTGATATGCGCCAAGCCGTTCCACCACGTAAGCGTGCGCCTGCGGCACGATCTTAATACAGGACATCAAAATAATTACGGCCAAAACCAAAACTACCACTAATGCAATCAATCCACCCATTTTATACTCCTTTTCTGAAGCATTTACTGCTCCACCTTTTCTCTCACTATCAGCTTCACGCCGTCTATGGCGAGCACAATCACCACCGCTCCCACGGGCAGCGCCACTTCATCCCGCTCTGATCTGGCCGACCACTCCATACCGCCCACGTTGACCTGACCGATCCCCTGCAGATTGTCGATCTCGCTGATCACTATGGCCTGCCGGCCCACAAGGCTCTCCGCGTTTGTGCGCACCCGGTCTTTGTTAAAATATTTTACCGCAAGGGGCCTTGTAAAATACAATAACAGCGCCGAAACCACAAGAAACAGGATCACCTGAACCGTAATCGGCATATGGAACAGGGATGCCAACGTAGCCACCAATGCACCGCCCGCGAACCAGACGGTGGTGAGTCCCATCGTGGCAAGTTCTATCACTACGAGCGCCACAAGAACAACCAACCAGACTACCGTCATGTTTATTGCCTGAATATCCATCTCTCTCACTTCCTCCCTGCCGCTTATGCTTTTACCATCATACAATATTATGCTCGATGTGACAAGGATTATCATTCACGGTTCAGCCCTCAGTTCAGCCCACGCCCATTCGCAGTTCAGCTCACGCCCATTCGCAAAACGCGCCTGCCGAACTTCTTTTCACGCTGTTACCAGAAGACCTGTCGGTCGATCAGCAGACCCTCGTGGTTCCCGGCGCGACGGAAATGGGTCGCATCACCCACGTTCGTCTCGCCGTTTATCGCCGCCCTGGCCGCTTGCCAACATTCCTCCGGTATATCGCCGCCGTAGACCCTCGCCACCTTGCCGTTCATGGCCGGCGTAAACTGTCCGGAAGCGAATATAACACCCGATATTGTATTGGGATATGCACCGCTTCTAACCCGGTTCATCACCACCGCGCCCACTGCAAGCTTTCCGTTATAGGTCTCTATGCCGGCTTCACAGAAAATCAACGCTGCAAGCAGTCTGGTGTCATCACCGCCCACCACCACTGCGCCTCTGTTGGCAGTCAGCTTCGCCTGACGTTCCTCTTCTTCCCTCTTATTGATCGCTATGAGAGTCTCCCCTTCGTCAATATGGAAATCCACGTCCACATACTCAGAAGAGACATATCCGGTCTCTCCCTCATAATCGACGCTGATCCACTGGTCGTCCAACTGTTCTATGATTTCCAGTTCCTCGTCCCTTGGAATATAACCGATCGCCTCCGCATCGGTCTCCGGCTCCTGCCTCACACAGAGCGTATCCGTCTCAATCTGTACGATGAGGTTTCCCACTTCCTCCGCGAGGGCCTCCGCATCCTCCCCGAAAAGTAGGTAGTCATCGTTGGCCCATCCCACAAGATCGCCGCTGCGAAGCCTTGTCCAACCATCTTTTCTCTCCAATATTCTGCCGCCGCAGTCCTTGTAGAGCAGGCCAACCTTTTCAGATTCCTCATTGGCCTCCTCACGCACATTCATGGCTATCTGCACATTGGCCATAACCAGATCCGTTTCCCTCTGCCCGCCGTCTGCCTGCGAAAGTTCGGTCAGCTCCCGGATCATCTCCTCATCTCTCTCCTTTACAGACGGATCAACGAACTGAGCCACGCCCACATTCAAAGAATCCAAATAATCCTTTCTGTTGGTGGCCTCGGCCTCCAGAGACAAACCGCATAAACTGATTCCGAAAATCAGACAGGCAAGCAGAAGTCTATACCTTCTCAGCATAAACATCCCTCCATCTTTCTCCATACAGGAAGCATTTCGCTCCCATATAATCAAAAGATTGTCCAAGATTGTTACAAAATTGTTACATTTTGATTAAGTATGGATTATTTTAACAAAACGCCTATTCTTTGTCAAGTTTATACAATTTGACTCTGATTTATCTCAATATTTTGTTACTATTTTTTTACAAAACACAAGATCTTCCGACAGTTTACAACTTCTGGGATTTTTCAACCGTGGCAAGCAGGGCATCCATCACCGCACCGCGAAAACCCGCTTCCTCCAAAACACGTACCCCCTCTATGGTGGTGCCGCCCGGAGAACAGACCATATCTTTCAGCTCGCCGGGATGTTTTCCCGTCTCAAGCATAAGCTTCGCACTGCCGCATACCGCCTGCGCCGCAAATTCATAAGCCTGCGCCCTCGGCATACCTGCCGCCACGCCTGCATCTGCCATCGCTTCAATAAAAAGAAATACATATGCCGGAGAGGAACCGCTCACCGCTCCCACGGCATCCATCAGCCGCTCCTCCACCAGACTGGCTTTCCCAAAGCTCTCCATCAGGCGAAGGCTGTACCGCATCTCCTCCTCCGACACCGCCGCATTCGCGCAGACACCCGTGCACCCTTCTCCCACAAGAGCCGGCGTATTCGGCATACAGCGGATCAGTTTCACCTTTCTGCCAAAGGCTTCCTCCAGCCAATTCAAGGTTTTACCCGCCGCAATGCTGATGATCAGCGTGTCCGGCTGCACCACATCCCGGATCTCTCTGATTACCCCCTCCAAAAACTGAGGTTTCACTGCCAGGACCAACGTCTGGCAACCGGAAGCCACCGCCACATTGGAAGCCACCGCATCAATCCCGAACTCCTTTTGTACCGCCTCCAATGTCTTTTGCGTCTTCGCACTGCCACAGATATCCTGCGCTGACACAATGCCTTTCTCCAACATACCGCCGATGATGGCGCGCGCCATGTTACCCAATCCGATAAACCCAATTTTCATATGATCCCTCCTTAAATCTACATTTACATTTTTTACCATTTACATTTTTTGCCTCGCATTATATATCGTTTGTTATTTTATTCGATTTTTCGCAATTATTCGATGTTCTTCAACGATTCGCACGGAACCGGCGCACTTTTTCTCTCTCTTCGCTTTCAGCAATTTCCAAAAATTAAATCATGATTTATCACTTCTTCTCTGTCGCGAAGCCTCAAATAACAGCACCGAAGATGCCACGGCCGCATTGAGGGATTCTACTCTCCCCTCCATGGGAATGTGTATCCGCGCGTCTGCACAGGCCGCCGTCTCCTCCCGCAGACCGTTCGCTTCATTCCCGATCAGAAAGGCTGTCCCCTTCCGATAATCATAAGCGTCATAGGCCGCCGTGCCTCCCAGGTGAGCCGCATAGACGGAAACGCCCGTTTCCCGTATCCTCTTTATAATAGAAGAAAGGTCTTCCGCATAGAGAAAAGGCACCCGGTAAATGGAACCCATGGTGGAGCGAATCGTCTTCGGATTGTAAACATCCGCCGTCCTGCTGCTCATGATCACGCCGTCTGCCCCCGCCGCCTCCGCCGTCCGGAAGATGGTTCCCAGATTTCCCGGGTCCTGGATATCCTCCAGTACAATCAATAACGGTTGTTTTTTATTTTTGTCCCGCAGGATTTCTTCTATATGATACTGCTGCTGCCGCACAAGGCAGAGAATTCCCTGCGGTGTCTTTGTGTCCGACATTTTCACAAACACCTCGTCTGACACCGTCTCACAGGAAAGCCCCGCAAGTTTTTCACCATACTGCCCATACATCTGCGCTGCCGCGCTCTGCGCCAGATATACGCGGCTGATCCGCTCCGTCGGCGCCTCGCCAAACATTTTTGGCCCCTCTACGATAAAAAGCCCCTGTTTGTCCCGCTCCTTCTTCTTTGCGGCGAGAGCTGCGACCGCTTTGATTTCCTTGTTATGTAAACTTGTTATCATTTTTCGCTCCATGTGGCAAGTCTGCTTATACGCAAATGTTCCCCGCAGGATAAAACATCCGCGGGGAACGCATCAACCGTAATAAACTATAAAATCTTCGACATCTCAAAAGCGTATTCGGGAATCCCCTTCTGCATGTTGAGCGCTTCCTCAATATCAAAATCCAGGAACTCGCCGTGCTGATATCCCACCACGCGGTTGGTCTTTCCCTCACAAAGAATATCCGCCGCATAGCAGCCCATGATGGAAGCATAGTAGCGGTCCTTACAGGTGGGCGAACCGCCGCGCTGCATGTAGCCCAGAATCGTCGCTCTCGTCTCAATGCCTGTAGCCGCCTCAATACGTCTCGCCATGGAAGTTGAATGCCCGATCCCCTCCGCGTTGATAATCAGATGATGGGTCTTACCCTTTTTCCTGTTGGCAATAATATTGTTAATGATCTGCTGCTCATTGTAGTCATATTTCTCCGGAAGAAGAATGTCTTCCGCACCGTTGGAAATACCGCACCACAGAGCGATATAGCCTGCATTTCTACCCATAACTTCAATGATACTGCACCTTTCATGGGAAGACGAGGTGTCTCTGACTTTGTCAATCGCCTGCATGGCCGTGTTGATCGCCGTATCAAATCCGATGGTATACTCGGTACAGGCAATATCCAGATCGATCGTGCCCGGCAGACCTATGGTGTTGATCCCATGTCTGGAAAGAGCCTGCGCGCCGCGGTATGAGCCGTCACCGCCGATCACCACAAGCCCGTCGATCCCATGTTTATGGCAGATCTCCGCGCCCTTCTGCTGTCCCTCTTCCGTCCGGAACTCATGGCAGCGCGCGGTACCCAGAATCGTTCCGCCACGCTGGATGGTGTCCGAAACCGACCACTTTTCCATGTCTATAATCTCTTCATTCAAGAGACCCTGATATCCCTTCTTGATTCCCTTAACCTTGACCCCGTTAGCGATTCCCTTTCTGACCACTGCACGGATCGCCGCATTCATACCCGGCGCATCCCCTCCGCTGGTCAGTACGCCGATTGTTTTGATCTGCTTCGCCATTCCGATACCCACACCTTTCTGCCGCTCCAAACGCACTGTTTCCCGCCCGCAGGCAAAATTATCCTGTTCCCATTTTACTCCATTATAAATAGATTTTCAACGATTTTATACCACCTTCACGTTCCCCTCCCCGAAAGCAGCTTCCAACCTGCCGATCAGGCCCGCCTGCGCCGACACGTTCCAGTTTGCAGGCAGGGGATTCATGGCCTTGGGATTTTCCACATAGATCACTACGTTATCCTTTCCCTCCGCCTCCCGCAGAATGTCAAAAAGCGCGTCTTTTTGCTCCTCGTAGGCTTCCTTCGTGGGAAACTTGATCCAGAGCTTCTTAGGCATCTGCTCAAAGGTCGATATCTGTTCGCAGACCAGTTTCGCGTCCTTATCCTCCTCCACAGACACCCTTCCCTTAATAAACACCTTGCCGTCCTCGATAATGGAGCTGCCGTAGCGCTCATAATCTCTCGGAAAGACGATAACCTCCACGGAACCCACCAGATCTTCCACCTGCAAAAAGGCCATCACCTTCTCGTTTTTCGTGTATTTGATCTTCTTCTCCGTAATCATGCCGCCGATGGTAACCCTTGCATTGTCCTCCACCCTGCACTCTCCGGTATCTTCGTCCAACATAAAATCCGCCGTCGTGTTTGTGATGTGCTTCTTCCAGATTTCCCGGTACTCCTCCAAAGGATGACCGCTGATATAGATGCCAAGCACTTCCTTTTCAAATGCGAGTTTCATCTCCTTGGAATACTCACCCACATCGGGAAGACTCATCCGGTAGTCCATCTTCTCCTCATCATCCGCCAGATCAAAGAGGGAAATCTGCCCGGCCATGTTATTTTTCCGATCCTGTTGGATGCCGTCCATCACCTGCAAATATACACTCAAAAGCTGTTTTCTGGTGCCGCCCAGACTGTCCATCGCGCCCGCCTTGATAAAATGCTCCACAATCCGCTTATTCATATCCCGGTCTGTCACCCGGGTTGCAAAATCCCCCAGATTCTGATACGGGCCTCTCGCCTCACGCTCCTCCACAATCGCGTCGATCACGTTCCGTCCCACGCTCTTGATCGCCGAAAGGGCGTAGCGGATCTGTCCGTCATGCACGGAAAACCCATTCTCCCCCACGTTGATGTCCGGCGGCAGAATCTGTATGCCCATGCTCCTGCTCGTCATGATATACTCCGCCACCTTGCTGGGATTGTCAATCACCGAGGTCATCAGGGCCGCCATAAACTCCACAGGATGATAATATTTCAGATAAGCCGTCTGGTAAGCCACCACCGCATAGCAGGCGGCGTGGGATTTGTTGAAGGCATATTTCGCAAAATCCATCATGGTGTCGTAAATGTGATCCGCCACCCTGGCATCAATCCCGGCCGCCACACAGCCCGGCACCCCCTCCTCGGGATTTCCGTAGGTAAAGTTCTTGCGCTCCTGCTCCATGACATACTGCTTCTTCTTACTCATGGCGCGGCGCACCAGATCGCTCCTGCCCATGGTGTAACCGCCAAGTTCCCGCACGATCTGCATCACCTGCTCCTGATACACGATACAGCCGTAGGTGGGAGCCAGAATGGGTTCCAACTGGGGACAGTCGTAGGTCACGGACTCGGGATGGTTTTTCCCCTTGATATATTTGGGAATAAAATCCATGGGGCCCGGACGGTAGAGGGAAATACCCGCAATCACATCCTCCAGACTCTGCGGCTTTAGCTCCTTCATAAAGCTCTTCATGCCGCCGCTTTCCAACTGGAACACGCCATCCGTCTTCCCTGTGCCGAGGGAGGCGAGCACCGCTTTGTCGTCATAGTCTATTTTATCAATGTCTATGGTGATCCCTTTGCTCTGCTCCACCAGGCGCACCGTATCCTGAATCACGGTGAGCGTCCGAAGGCCCAGAAAATCCATCTTCAAAAGTCCAAGTTCCTCGATGGTAGTCATGGGGAACTGGGTCGTAATGGAACCGTCGGCTCCTCTGGAAAGGGGCACAAACTGATCCGCAGCCTCCGGGCAGATCACCACCCCCGCCGCGTGCATGGACGTATGGCGCGGCAGCCCCTCAAGCCGCCTGCTCATATCGATCAGATTATGCACCTGCTCGTCCTCCTGATAGAGGCTTTTTAACTCCGGATTCATCTCAAGCGCCCGGTCTATGGGCACACCCTGATTCTGCTCGTTGGGAATCATCTTCGCTATGCGGTCCACATAAGCGTAGGGCAGATCCATCACCCTGCCCACATCGCGGATCACGCCCTTGGCCGCCATCGTACCAAAAGTGACGATCTGCACCACCCTGTCACTGCCATATTTCTGACCGACATAGTCAATCACTTCCTGCCGTCTCTCATAGCAGAAATCCACGTCAATATCCGGCATGGAAACACGTTCCGGATTTAAAAACCGCTCAAAGAGCAGGCTGTATTTGATGGGATCGATATTGGTGATTCTCAGGCAGTAAGACACGATGCTTCCCGCCGCCGAACCCCTGCCCGGCCCCACGGCGATCCCGTTCTCCCTGCAAAAATTGATATAGTCCCACACAATGAGGAAATAGTCCACAAACCCCATGTTCTTAATGGTATCAAGCTCGTAATGCAGCCGTTCCTGTAACGTCCCGTCATCCTCAGGATACCGTTCCTTCATGCCGTCCTGACACAGCTTGTTCAGATAAGTCCAGGAATCACTGCCATCCGGCGCCTCATAATGGGGCACCTTGTAATTGCCAAACTCGATCTCTACGTGACAGCGGTCGGCAATCCGCTGGGTGTTCTCCACCGCCTCCCACGCGTAGGAGAACAGCCCTTTCATCTCCTCCTCGCTCTTCACGTAATACTGGCCGCCGTCATAACGCATACGATCCTCGTCAGCCAGTTTTTTCCCCGTCTGCAGACAGAGCAGGATATCGTGGGGCTGAGCGTCCTCCGCGTAGGTGTAATGCACGTCGTTTGTTGCCACAAGCGGGATGTCAAGCTCCTTGCTCATGCGAAGAAGCACGGAATTTACCTGCTGCTGCGCGGGAATCCCATGATCCTGCAATTCCAGAAAATAGTTGTCTTTGCCGAAAATCCCCTGATATTTCAGGGCCACCTTTTTCGCCTCGTCCACCAACCCCTTCTGGATATAGCGGGGCACCTCCCCTGCAAGACAGGCAGAAAGCGCGATCAGGCCTTCATGATACTTCTCCAAAAGCTCCATATCCACGCGGGGCTTATAGTAATACCCTTCCGTGAATCCCTTGCTCACAATCTTTACCAAATTGGCGTAGCCCACATTGTTCTCCGCCAGAAGCACCAGATGGTAATAACGGTCCTCGCCGCCCGTAAGCTCCCTGTCAAAGCGGGAATGGGGCGCGACGTAAACCTCGCAGCCGATGATCGGATTGATTCCCGCCTCTTTGGCCGCTTTATAAAAATCGACAACACCGTACATCACGCCGTGATCCGTGATCGCGGCGCTGTCCATACCAAGCTCCTTCACATATTTGACATACTCTTTGATCTTGTTGGAACCGTCCAAAAGACTGTACTCCGTGTGGACGTGTAAGTGTGCAAATGCCATATCAGACCCCGCCTCCGTTTTCTCTGTGGCTATTATATCGTATTTTATATATTTTGTATATCATGATATAACTTTTGTCCTAAAAAATGAAACCCCCGCATCTCGCAAGATACAGGGGCTTCCTCTCTCTATGACACATATGTCATGTATGTTTTACAGATACTTCTTCAGCGCATCCACCTTGTCAAGCTTCTCCCAGGGCAGATCCAAGTCGTTGCGTCCAAAGTGGCCGTAAGCTGCGGTCTGCTTGTAGATCGGACGGCGAAGGTCAAGCATCTTGATGATGCCCGCGGGTCTTAAGTCGAAGTTCTCGCGCACAATCTCCACCAACTTATCGTCCGCAATCTTTCCTGTGCCAAAGGTGTCTACCATGATGGAAGTGGGCTGTGCCACACCGATCGCATAGGAGAGCTGAATCTCACACTTGTCCGCAATGCCTGCAGCAACGATGTTCTTCGCCACATAGCGCGCCGCATAAGCCGCGGAACGGTCCACCTTCGTGCAGTCCTTGCCGGAGAACGCACCGCCGCCGTGACGGGCATAGCCGCCGTAGGTGTCCACAATGATCTTACGGCCTGTCAGGCCAGCGTCACCGTGAGGGCCGCCGATTACAAAACGTCCCGTCGGATTGATGAAAAACTTGGTCTTATCGTCCACAAGCTCCTTAGGCAGAACCGGGTCAAACACATACTTCTTGATATCCTCGTGAATCTGCTCCTGCGTCACGTCGTCATCATGCTGGGTGGAGAGCACTACCGCCTCCAGACGAACCGGCTTGCCTGCCTCGTCATACTCCACGGACACCTGGCTCTTGCCGTCGGGTCTCAAATATTTGAGGGTGCCGTCCTTGCGGACTTTGGTAAGCTGTAATGCCAGTTTGTGCGCCAGATCAATAGGATAGGGCATATACTCCTCAGTCTCGTTGGTGGCGTAACCGAACATCATACCCTGATCGCCCGCTCCCGTGTCGAGATCGTCATTCTGTTCGCCCTTCTTCGCCTCCAGAGCCTTGTCAACGCCCATGGCAATATCCGCGGACTGCTCGTCGATGGCTACAAACACCGCGCAGGTGTTCGCGTCGAAGCCATACTCGGACTTGGTGTAGCCGATCTCCTTCACGGTATCACGCACCACCTTCTGCATATCCACATAAGCGTTTGTGGTGATCTCACCTGTCACCAACACGAAGCCTGTGCAGACTGCAGTTTCACAAGCCACACGGCTCATAGGGTCAGCCGCCATGCAGGCATCCAGAATGGCATCTGAAATCGCATCGCAGACTTTGTCGGGATGGCCTTCCGTCACCGACTCGGATGTAAATAATCTTTTTTCCATTTTTCCTCTCCTTTGTTTTTGTACTCGCTCATAAGCAGAAATTCAAGATGCCGCTTATTCGCGAAAAAAGATCCCCTTATTTCTCTTGAAATAAGCGGACCCGACATGCTGCATCAAATCCTCTTATTGTTCGATCTGCACCGCTTGCGCGGTCTCGCTCAGGTTGGCACCTTCCTTACAGGGGTTGCCGTGGCTTCATCGATCCTATGTATCTCCACCACTCTGAATAAGAGAAAGATATCACAATATGAAATTTTCTGCATTGCTTATCTATACATTAACATACACCTATACCAGGTACATGTCAACCTACTTTTAATTTAAATTTCTGAAGCTCCCGCTCGGTGGTCACCAGATCAATCTGTGCGCCCAGACTCTGCAGCTTCAGGTGAAAATCCTCATACCCGCGCTGAATATACTTGATATCATCCACCGTGGTGATCCCGTCGGCTGCAAGCGCCGCAATGACAAGCGCAGCTCCCGCCCTCAGATCCGGAGCCGTGATATTTGCACCGGTATACTTGGGCACGCCGTCGATAATCGCGGTGTTGCTCTCCACTTTAATGTTTGCCCCCATGCAGGTGAGCTCATCCACATATTTAAAACGGTTTTCAAAAATGCTCTCCGTCACAATGCTTGTACCGGCAGACAGCCCAAGCGCCACCGTAATCTGCGGCTGCATATCCGTAGGAAATCCGGGGTAAGGCAGGGTCTTTACATGGGTATGTCCCAGAGGCTTGGCCGCCACCACACGCACAGCGTCGTCGGATTCCTCAATCTCACATCCAATCTCCAAAAGTTTTGCGCTGATGGACTCCAAGTGTTTCGGAATCACATTTTTCACCGTCACATCGCCTTTTGTCACTGCCGCTGCAAACATAAAAGTGCCCGCTTCAATCTGATCCGGAATAATAACATACTCTGTCCCGTGAAGTCTGGACACGCCTTTGATACGAATGACATCCGTACCTGCGCCCTTAATATTCGCGCCCATGCTGTTCAGGAAATTTGCCAGATCAACGACATGGGGCTCCTTCGCCGCATTTTCAATCACGGTAGTGCCTTCAGCCATAACCGCCGCCATCATCACATTCATGGTTGCGCCCACTGTCACCACGTCCATATAAATGTGGTTGCCTTTCAGCTTCGCAGCCTCCGTGATAATCAGCCCATGCTCAATCCTGACATTGGCACCCAATGCCCGAAATCCTTTGATATGTTGGTCGATGGGACGCAGCCCGATGTTACAGCCGCCCGGTAGCGCAACCTCCGCCTTACTGTATTTACCCAGAAGCGCTCCCAACAGATAATAGGATGCCCTGATCTTTTTAATATAATCGTCCTCGATCACCAGATCGTGAACCTGTGAGGCATTGATCTTCACCGTATGTCTGTCAATACGGTTGACCACCACACCGATACTTTCCATCGCCTGCATCATAACATTGGTGTCCCTGACATCAGGCACATTCTCTATCAATACGGTTTCGTCCGTCATAATTGCCGCTGCAAGAATGGCTAGCGCTGCGTTCTTTGCGCCGCCGATCTCCACCTCGCCGACTAACGGATTCCCACCTTTAATCGCATATTGTT
>CAMXPV010000026.1 GCA_947245585.1 uncultured Lachnospiraceae bacterium
GATTTTATTATATCAAAAAAAGCCAGCTTTTGCTGACCTTTTTTGACAGTCTGGACGCCTCCGTATAGAGGCGTTTTGCTTTTGTGGTGGCATACCAGATCTTCGCACCCGGATGCTTTTCCTGAAATTCCTCAAAATTCATGTAGCGGGTCACATCCAGTTGATCCCAGTAATCCATCCCGGCTCTCCTGATGGACTTTTCATCCAAATGAAATCCAAGGGGTTCAATTAAATGGAGGGCCGTACCTGTTGCCACACAGGTACGACCGATATTTCCCGTATTTGCCGGAATTTCCGGCTGATGTAAAATAATGTGCATTTCTACCTCTATTTTTGTTTGCGCAGTTTTTCCACAAAATCCGCCAACTTGCCAATTGCCAGTTTCAGGTTATCCAGAGAGTACGCATACGAGATCCGAAGATATCCCTCTCCACAGTCTCCGAAAGCCGTCCCCGGCACCACAGCAACCTTCTCTTCCGTCAGAAACCGCTCCGCAAACTCCTCGCTGGTCATTCCAAACTCCTTGATACACGGAAAGACGTAAAACGCGCCGAAAGGTTCAAAACACTCCAGTTTCATCTCCTTAAACGCATTCATCAAAAACCGCCGTCTTTGATTGTACGCCGTTTTCATTTCTTCCACGTCTCCGTCGCCATTGCGCAGGGCTTCCACCGCCGCGTACTGACTGGTGGTAGGCGCGCACATAATCGCAAACTGATGCAGTTTCACCATCTGCTCAATAATTTCTCTTGGGCCGCAGGCATATCCCAGCCTCCATCCCGTCATGGCATACGCCTTGGAGAAACCGTTAATCAGAATTGTCCTTTCCCGCATTCCCTCGATCTCTATGATGGAAACATGTTTTTCCTTGTAAGTCAATTCCGCATAAATTTCATCGGACATGACAAGTATGTCATGTTTTCGGATCACTTCTGCAATCTCTTCCAGATCTTTCCGCTCCATGATCGCGCCTGTTGGATTGTTGGGAAATGGCAGAACCAAAATCTTGGTTTTCTCCGTAATGGCATTTTCCAACTCTTCCGCCGTCAAACGAAATTCATTTTCTGCCTTTAATTCTATGATGACCGGTGTCGCACCCGCCATAATCGCGCACGGCTCATAAGATACAAAACTGGGTTGGGGAATCAGCACCTCATCCCCCGGATTTACAACAGCCCGCAGCCCGATATCAATGGCCTCGGAACCGCCTACCGTAATCAACACCTCATGCTTCGGATCGTAGGTTACGCCCTGTTTTCTTTCTATGTAATTGCATATCTCCTGCCGAAGCTCCATCAGGCCGCTGTTGGAAGTATAAAAGGTACGTCCCTTTTCCAAGGAGTAGATCCCCTCATCCCTGATATGCCAGGGCGTGTCAAAATCCGGTTCGCCCACACCTAGGGAAAGCGCATCCTCCATCTCGCTAACGATATCGAAAAACTTTCGTATGCCGGAAGGCTTCAGGCCAACCGCCTGTTTTGATAACATATCTTTCACGGTGACACCTTCTCTCTTTTATCTTCGTATTTTTTTGTCAGAATTGTGCCGTGATCCTTATACTTTTTCAAAATAAAATGGGTCGCCGTGCTCAGTACCGACTCCAACGTGGAAAGCTTGTCAGAAACAAAACCGGAAATCTCCTTCAAAGATTTCCCTTCCAGTGTAACCAAAAGATCAAAGCCGCCGGAAATCAGATACACAGAGGTCACCTCCGGGTATTTATAAATCCGTTCCGCAATGTTATCAAACCCCTGTCCTCTCTGAGGTGTCACGCGCACTTCAATCAGCGCGGACACTTTCTCGATGGAAGTCTTTTCCCAGTCGATCATGGTATGGTAACCGCAGACAATTCCTTCCTCTTCCAGAGCCTGCAGTTCATTTACCACATCTATCTCCTCCACCCCCAGAATCACCGCAAGCTCTTTCAGGTCAATGCGGCTGTTCCTTTCTATTATAGATAACAATTCCTCTCTCATCTTTTTTCCTCCTCCATTATCTTGGCTTATTTAAAAATTGCTTGTGCCCATTATTGTAAAGCACCCGGTCGTTGCCCATAGTAGTGCGGCCAATCACTGCAGCCGGAATTTCCTCGCGCGAAAGCGCCGCAACAAGAGCATTGCCGTTAATTGCTGTCATAATCAGGCACCCACCCGACAGCATCTCATAGGGATTCTCACCCAAAACCTCGCAGATCTCTATGGTTTCCTGCCTAACAAGTATCTTTCTCAAATCCGCTTCTAGTCCGACGCCGGCTTCCTTTGCCATCTCCCACAGCCCTGCAAAAATTCCTCCACGGGAGGGGGCATACATACCGCAGACGCCGGACTTCATGGCGGTGGCGGCCTCCGGCTCCACTGACAGGTATCTTTCAAAAGCGACGGCCTCGTCAATCATCCTTTGGGGAAACCGTTCCCGCAGCTTTTCATAATGCCGTCTCGCAAGCTGCACCGTTCCCTCCAAACCGATCCATTTACTCACCACAATGTCCTGATCCGGCCCCGCAACATGGTGCCCTGCGCATAAAATGGCGCAGTCTTTCCCTAGCCCTGCGCCATCGCTTATCCCTTCTCTATGGATTGTTATCTCTTCTGCTCTGTTTTCCAGTCTCATGCCTTAAGCCTTGCTTTTCCTAAAGTCAATCCCTGCGCCGTCAGACTGCGAAAATTAAGAAATTACTCAGCCGGCGGTGGCGGTGGTGTCTCCGTCTGCGGTGGTGTCTCCGGCTGCGGTGGCGCTCCCTCCGGCTGCGGTTGACCTTCCGCCGCTGCTGCCGCCGCCTGCGCTGCTGCTGCATCCGCCGCCGCCTGCGCTGCTGCTGCCGCTGCCGCTTCTATGGCCGCCGGATCTCCTCCGCGGTATGCGCCTGCTACTGCCTTAACCTGATCCACACTGCCCGATGCCACAGCTGACATAATCGCGTTGTACGCGCCCGGATCCTCTGTCGCCACACCCACCGTCGCGCTTCTGGGCGCTTTCATGTAGGTGCTGCTGTTGACCTGTTCCCGGCTCACTTCCTCGCCGTTTTCCTTCACAATCTTCCACAATCTCGCCTTGTAACCTATATGGGCAGACTGCACGGAGCAGTAACCCACCGGTTGGGCCGCGTCCGTATAGATCACTTCCGTATCAGGTTCGATTCTCTCAAGCACTTCGCTCTCGTAAATTACTTCCCGTCCGCTATCCCTTGTCTCCACCCCATAGATTGTAAACGTAATTTGTTTCTCAGGGGTCGTATATCCGTCTATATAAATCGGGTACTCCAAATTATTCTTAAACTTAAAATCTTTTCCGGAAGACTCCGCAATGGCCGCGTCCGCCGACGGATCTACATAAGTGACGATCATGGAGTGGTTATAGCGCTCCGTCACCTCAAGCTCCGCCTGAAGTACTGCATTATAAAGCGTGGTAGATACCTGACAGATACCGCCGCCCAAACTGTCAACCACCTGCCCGTTCAGGTAAGAAGCCGCCATATAATATCCGTTTTCCTCCGAGAAGGGCGTAATGGTCTCAAGCGTTGAAATCTCATCTCCCGGGTACAGTGTAATCCCACTGAGAAGTCTGCATCCGTTTGCCACATTTGCGCTTCTCGCGTTGCCGGAGGTGGAAAAGCTTGTGGTAAAAGTACCAAGAACATCCTTCACCTTCTCCAAATCTTCCACCGTCCCCTGCGGCTCGCTTACCTCAACCTGCATATCCAGATCGCAAGCGCCGCCGGTCCACTCTGTCGTAAGGTAATCGTAGACCGCATCTGTTGTGCCATCCCGGTCAATAACCCGTCCTGTCTGACCTTCTGTGACCTCAAATCCACTCTCTGTCTTTTGCAGCGTAGCATTGACAGCCTCCTGGTCATACTGTTTTGCATTCTCTTCAATCAGGGAACGAATCTTATCCTTATCAAAATCAAAGCTTACCGGGTAAACCTTATTTGTATATTCCAAATCGCGCAGTTCTTTATAGCACTGCAGGACATCCCCGTCCCGGCCAAAACTCACAGCCTCGTCCAGAATCTCATGGTTTCCCCACTTTAAACCAAAATCTGCGGCAGATGCGGTGAATTCACCCTCCTCCGGAGCGTGCAGCGTGATCTGCGCATCTCCAAAAGTGGCAACATAGTCTTCGATCGCCGCCTTTGCCTCAGTCTCCGTCAAGCCGGACAAATCTATGTCTTGCGCATAGATTCCCGTTACAATTTTTTCCTCTTCCGCCTGCGCCGGCATAACAAAAAACACAGCCGCCGCGAGCGCCGTCGAAACCATCACAGATAATTTTTTCATTGTCACCACACTGCTTTCCACTTTTCCCCGTCTGAAATTGCCCGCCTGAAAAATCTGTGCTAAAATGAATATAACGCAGAGGCAAGCATCGGAATGATCATAGCCAAAACGACGATAATGATAATAATCGATGAAATGATTTTTTTTGTTTTTCTGTTAAACCTCATGATAATACCTCTGCAAATCACACTGCAATTATAACCATCAACCATTCAAAGGAATGCCAATTAGGGCATAAAGGAATTATATATGAATTTTATTATTTTGGCAAGCACTCTGGTATTAGCAGCCGCGATTGCCATCGCCTCATCCAAAAGTAAAAAAACAGCCGCCGCCATGGAGCAGGATTACTGGCAGAGAGAACGGGCCGCCAACAGCACTCGGCGTAAATCTCTGGACGATCTTCCTTATATTACACTGCCCATGGATATCTTTCCCATGGATCTTCTGGCAGATGTTCCCAAAATAGAAGATTACCGTCAGATCATCCTCTCCTTAAAGAATTTACCTATCGTTAATTTTACAGGTCTGTCCAACACGGATCTGAAACTGCGCTACGGCGCGCCTAACATAGACCTTCTGACTTCCTACGACCAGAATTATACACTCCTGGTCCGCACAATTCAACAGTGGGCACAGGCGCTTTACGACGGCGGTTTTTCCAACGAGGCTTGTCAGCTTTTGGAATTCGCCATATCTACAGGCACGGATGTCAGTGCGACCTACCGTCTGCTGTGCCGTATTTACCGGGAACAAAATACTCCCGAAAAAATACAGGCGCTTTATCCGGTGGCTGAATCCCTAAATTCCGCCATGCAGAAAACTATCGTCCGTATTCTGCAGGAATCCGGTCAATCCTCCGACTAGCCTCACTGCGGGTCAGGCTCTCGATTTCATAATCTACTATCAGTTTATGCTTGTCCAACAGTTTATATAACTGTTCCTTTTGCGGAATCGTAATCGGTGTATCGCGCTTCGCCTGATAGAGAAGCGGTCTGGGGCAAAATAGGTTTTTTTCTCCCGTCTCCTCCTCTTTCCCGTAAAATTCCTCCGAAAGCTTTCGATATAGCAGCACGGTAGCGCGGGCATCTTCCAAAGCTCTGTGCGCTTTATGCAAAATACCGTAATGCCTGCAGAGCGCTCCCAGGCTGCGGCTTTCCAGATCCTTCAAATACTTGCGCGCAATCTTTAACGTGTCAATTCCCTGTCTCTCGAAAATTAATCTCTCGTTAACTGCCGCTTTTTTCAAAAAAGAAAAGTCAAAAAGAACACCGTGCCCCAAAAGTACATGCTCCCCTAAAAAGTCAAGCAGTCCGGGCAGGATATCGGCAATTTTTTCTGCTCCCGCAAGCTGCTCGTCCCGAATCCCGGTCAGTTCTACGATACGTTCTTCCAGTTTCCTCTCCGGATTAACAAAAGTGTTCCATTCTCCCACAATCTCCCCTTGTTCCACCTTGACTGCCCCGATCTCGATAATCTTATCCCGCTTCGGATCAAGCCCTGTCGTCTCCAAATCAATACACACAAAAGAATCTGTCATTCCCTCTCCAATCTATGAACACCCGTCGTTTTTATCCGAATTTAACGTTTGGTTAATTAATAGCCTGTTTTTTATTCGAAAATTAACTAAGTCCATATTTTTCTATATCTGCCAATATTTTTAAATAATTTTACCACATCTTGTAGATTTTTTTGCTCCCTTTTCACAAATAAACGGATTTTTCAAAAAAATATTCTTTATGGAATATCATTATCAAAAATTAGAATATTTTTCAAAACAAAATCAACTACAATAACAAAAAGGGATTACAAATGAAAACAAGGATTAAAGAACTCCGTCTGGAAAAAAAAATGACCCAACAAGCCCTTGCAAAAAAATTGGGCATTAATCAGGCAAGTCTGAGCAAAATTGAATGCGGTGCTAGCACACCCGATGCTTTACTTCTGGTCGATCTATCACGCTTCTTTCATGTCACTACGGACTACATTCTGTTACTTTCCGAGGAACGTCTAACGGCAGATGATCTTCTGGCAGATAATCTGTGTAATCTCAAAAAATATCAACGGCTTATCACTATCTATCAGAAAATGACGCAAAAGCAGCAGACCGATTTTTACAATTTTCTGAGCAGCATATCGGAATCGCACATCTAACCAGATTGCCAGCATATAAGTATGTTCAAAACCCCCTTGCTGTCAACTCTGATCTATAAACTATATATCATTTCTTTAAAAAAGGCGGGATCTTTATATCCCGCCTCATTTCCTGCCTTTTCCTATGACAGCGTGGAAAGAAACCTGTCAAAAGCAGCCTGCCCCGCTACATCTTGCTTGTACACACCTGCATCTTCAAGAACCTCCATAAACACATTGCCGATCTCCTTGTGCAGAATCTCCATCACATTGTCTTTATCCACATGCTGATAATTCGGTAAAAACTCTTCTACCCAATCGGCATGTTTTGCCAACTCCTCATCACCCCGAATATCCGCTCCGGACAAGATCGCCTCGGCGAGCCGTTCCATTTCCCCCTTTAATCTGGCCGGTAGAACGGCAAGCCCCATCACTTCTATCAAACCGATGTTTTCTTTTTTGATATGATGAAGCTTTGCATGGGGATGATACACGCCTAACGGATGTTCCTCCGTCGTAATATTGTTTCTGAGCACCAGATCCAGTTCAAATTTATCGCCCCGCTTTCTGGCAATCGGCGTAATCGTATTGTGTGGCTCACCGTCAGTCTCTGCAAAAATAAATGCCGACTCATCGCTGTAACTGCGCCATCTCTCCAGAATCACATCCGCTAACGCCACCAATCGTTCCGAGTCCTCATGGGATATACGAATCACGGACATGGGCCATTTGACGATGCCCGCATCCACATCAGTGAATCCCTGTATCGTAAAAATGCGCTCTACAGGAGCTTTTGCCATGGCAAACTCGTAGCACCCGCCCTGAAAATGATCGTGGCTTAAAATAGACCCTCCCACAATTGGCAGATCCGCATTGGAACCCACAAAATAATGGGGAAACTGTTTTACAAAATCAAATAACTTACAAAATGTATCGTGCTCAATTTTCATTGGAATGTGCTGTGAGTTGAAGACGATACAGTGCTCGTTGTAATACACATAAGGAGAATACTGGAATCCCCAATTACTGCCGTTAATGGTAACAGGGATGATTCTGTGGTTCTGTCTGGCGGGATGGTTCACCCGGCCTGCATACCCTTCGTTCTCCCAACAGAGCAAACATTTCGGATAACCGCCCTGCCTGGCGTTTTTCGCCGCCGCAATCGCCTTCGGGTCTTTCTCCGGCTTGGAAAGATTGATTGTGATATCCAGATCGCCATACTTTGTTGAAGAAATCCACTTCTGGTCCTTCACAATACGGTAACGCCTGATGTAGTCTGTATCCCGGCTCAGCTTGTAAAAATAATCCGTAGCCTCCTTCGGATCTGACGCATACTTTTCCTGAAATGCCCGTATTACCTCGCTCGGTCTGGGCGTGAGAACTCCCATGATCTTAGTGTCAAAAAGATCACGGTATACAATGCTGTCCTGAACAAGTCCCTTTTCGCAGGCGTAATCAAGCATATCCTGAAGTATCGCCTCCAAATCCTCCACAGTCACCGTCAAGTTTTCGCCGCCGTCTTCCAATTCCTCCAACCCGAACAGCTCCAACAATCTGTTCGTCGTATAAATCTTATCCTCTTTTTCAATCAATCCCGTGAGAAGTCCGTATTCCACCAATTTTTTGATACTGTCCTGAATCATGTTTACCTCCATGCCGAAGCGTTCCTGTCATTGCCGATTATCCGCACAAAAATCCCGCTTTATTGAACTTCTTCTTATACAGCTACACAATACTGGGCCCGTCTCCGATTTCCACCACATAGAAGTCCGCATCTTTTCCGACACGCTCTTTGTAGGCCGCACCCACTTTCTCCTTAAAGGTCTCCACCGCCTCGTCCTTCACAATACTCACCGTGCAGCCGCCAAAACCGGCGCCCGTAATTCTGGAGCCGATCACGCCGTCCAACTTCCATGCTTCTTCCACCAAAACGTCAATTTCGTCGCAGGACACCTCATAATCATCGCGCAGGGAGACATGGGAGGCGTTCATCAACTCGCCAAATTCTTTGAGGTTATTTGCCTTCAAAGCCTCCACCGCACGGATCGTCCTCTGATTTTCATAAACCGCATGTTTCGCGCGCTTTGCGCAAACCGGATCTTTGATCGCAGACTTGTTCGCCTCAAACGCTTCCTCTGTCAAATCGCCGAGACTCTTGATCTCCACCACCTTCTGCAGATCCGCCAAAGCCTGTTCGCTCTCTTTTCTGCGCGTATTATAATCGGAATTCACCAGAGAATGCTTTACATTGCTGTTGGTCACAATGATCTTTGCGCCATCCAACGCAAGAGGCGCATACTGGTAAGAGAGGTCCGCCGTATCCAAAAAAATGGCGTTGTCTTTCTTACCCATGGCGGAAGCAAACTGATCCATGATCCCGCAGTTCATGCCGTTAAAATTATTTTCCGAATACTGGCCGATCAGCGCCAGATCCACGTTTGTCACGTCAAACCCAAACAGATCCCGCAGATAGAAGCCCGTCAACACCTCCAGAGAAGCGGAGGAAGACAACCCCGACCCGTTCGGAATATTACCGTTTAACACAATGTCTAACCCGCAGTCCATCTTCATGCCGCGCTCGGCAAAGGCCCACATAACCCCCTTCGGATAATTCGTCCATCCCGCCGCATCGGAGGGTTTCAAATCATCCAGACTGCTCTCCATCACCCCTAATTTTTCAAAGTTCATAGAGTAGAACCGAAGCTTTCTGTCTGTTCTCTTCTTCACCGCCGCATAAGTACCGATGGTCAGCGCACAGGGAAATACATGCCCTCCGTTATAATCCGTGTGCTCGCCGATCATATTCACCCGCCCCGGCGCAAAATATACCTTCACACTGCCGGCATCCCCATAAAGTTCCTCAAATTTTTTTAATACGGTTTGTTTCATACCCGCCCTCCTTCTCTTTTTCCTGTTTCTATCTTACAAAAAAAAAGGACCGTATTTAAATAGTCCTTTGTTGCTGAAACCTGTCAAAATGTTATATTTTTTTATACGCTGTTAATCTGCCCGATAAATTCCTCCACTTGACGCAGGTATTCCCTGTTCCGTCTCGTCTCTCCTTTCTGCATCTCTTTTCGGAAGTTTGTCGGCGACATCTGTTTGATCTGTCGAAATGCCTTTGTAAACACCAACGGATCATGATAACCGCAGGACAGGGCGATGCTTTCAATCGGCAAAGACGTGACCTGCAGCAGTTCCGTCGCTTTGGTGATGCGAAAAGTCGTCAGAAACTGTTGGGGCGACATTCCCATAGATTTCTCAAACAACGTGTATAGGTAACTTCTGTTGACGCACACGTAATCCGCCACATCTGTCACCTTAATGGGGTTACAGTAATTATTCTGAATAAAGGATATGGCTTTCCGCACATAAACGTTTGCCCTGTCGTTTTCCCCCCGCTTCTCCACCCTGCTGCCCTCGGCTATGACAGATAAAAAAATGCCCAGTTGGCCATTGCGGCGCAAATCATGGGAAAGACCATACGTATTGTGCTCCATCATATCCTTCACAATCCGGTAAAGTTCCTCCGACGCATCCGATTTAAAAATAGGCTGTCTCACAGACAGGCCGATATTGTGCACATACTCCGCCGCCTGTGTGCCGTTGAATCCTACCCACACATAAGTCCAGGGCTCCTTTTCATCCGCCTGATAAAAAGCGAGTTCATCAGGCGTAATCAAAAAGCCGCAGCCCGCCTCCAACGGATACTCCTCTTTGCCGATCACAAATCTTCCTTTTCCGCTCAAAATATAGTGAATCAGGTAGTGCGGCTTTAACGCCGGTCCAAAACTGTGCATCGGCTCTGTCCGGGAAAGTCCGCAGCATGACACATACAGGCTCCCCGTCTGCTCTCCCGCAAATTCTAGTTTATATGCTTTTTCCATAACTGTTTTCCCTCAGCGAAGCCATACCTTCACGATTTATCATATCACGCCCAAAAACAGCCTGTCAAACTCCCTGATCCGTATCACTGCTCGCTTTCCGGCTCATAATTTTTCACATCCGCAAGCAACTGTTCCCATGCGTCCTCATGCTCCACATAGTAGACCGGGCACAGTTTTCCGCCGCAGTCATAGTGCCGTAAAATATCGTCAGCGGACAGGTGATACTTCTGCGTAAGCCATGCCAACGTATGTACAAGCGTATCATAGGTTTCCTGCGTAAACTCTCCGTTTTCATCCTGATAACAGCATTCAATAGAAATCGAGTCCTCGTTTCGGGTAGCTACCGCATAGGCCTGTTCTTCCATGGGAATACACTGGATCAGCTCCCCGTCATATCCGATAATGAAGTGGGCACTGGCCGATCGTTCGTGGGTTTCGGCCAGATTCGCAAAATAACTGCGGTTCTGCTTCGCCGTTGTACCCGGATTCGCCGTATAATGTACAAAAATATTCTTTACCTTATTAAGGCTTGTCCCTGGTCTGGAATACTCATTAACCTCCAAAAAGTCCTCTATCATCGCAGGCGGTTCTATTTTATCTTCTCCCAACTTTTCGGACATCACCTCCACAATTCCCTTGCCTTTGCCATCCTTGCCTCCGCCATTGCCCATGTTTTTATCCTGCATCATCTGATATACCGCTCCGACGGTTTGAAAAATCAACACCAGACACACCGCTATGACGAGCATGGTAAAACATCTGCAAAGAAATACGTTCCTGCGTTTTGCCCTGCTTCGCTTAACAGCGTTTGCCGAGCGGGGTCGTGTCTGTGCCTGTCTGGCAGCTTCATAACTGCGGCGGCCAGAATTCGAACGTTTTCTTTCGGGACGGTCTGGTTCTCGTTCTGCAAGGCGCATCAAGCGGGGATTTTCAGTTTCCTTAGAAAATTCCCACAGCTCCAACCCCTGTAGTTCCCTGTTTGTGTGCCGCCGCGCGCCTTCCCGCGAACTGTTTCCCGTCCTGCCGCTCGCTCTGTTTCGCGACCCATTTCCAGCTTTGTTGCGCGAATCATTTCCTGCTCTGCTTTTAGCGCCGCTCCGTGCGTTTCTCTCTGCCCTGTCTCTGGTTCGCCCTTCGTCTCCATATATAATGCTGATATTGTCCCGAGCGCTGTTCCTGTGTGTACTGCCTGATCTTTGTGCCTGCCCCATGCTGAATCCCCCTCTTTTGTACGGATACTCTCATTATAGTATGGCAATCTTTAAATAATCTCTAAAGCCGCTATTGCTACCACTATATATTAGAGTCTTAAACTTAAGAAAAGGGTTACATAATTCTTAATATTTTTTTATTTTTTTAAAAATTATAATGAACGAAAGAAGACAAATAGGTCTCCACCTCATTGTGAAGCGTCGAAAGATTCTCACGGAAAGCCGCCTCATTCTCCAAATCCACATTCTGTAAAGCAGGCATCTCCTTTGCCAAATCTTCGCGGTAATAAACCGACATAGAGCCGCCGCCCGACGGGTTATTAATCTCCATCGAGATTTCCTCCACGTTTCCGATGGCATAAAACAACATCGCCGCATTAAAGTGCAGCATATCCTGGTCTTCCCCGGTATAATGATCCATACTCATCTCATAGTCAAAGCGCAGGGAATAGGGCTCTTCCACCGTCTGTAAGGAAAAACCTTCAACCCTGTTCAACGTAGGAGGCAGCGGGAGGGCATCGAGCAATGCGCCCACCTTGACATTGTCCCCCACATAGGGTGTCCGGTTCTCGGTCAGCGCGTCAAATAGCGCCTCCCGCCTTTCCCGGTTCAGACTTAAAACAATCACATGCGCTGCCGCCGCCTTCACCTCGTTATTAATAAATTCCATCTCGTCGCGGTACTGCTCTTTCACCTTCCCGCCAAAGTCCGCCTTAACATATACATAACATCTGTTATCAAGTTCGTCTACATTTACCTCCCGGGGTTGATATGTCACGGTGATCTGCTCGTTTGGCAGATAATCCACTGACTCTTCCTCCTCCAACGGAACAGCTTCCCAATCTTCCCCGCGCGATGGGTTCGTGCCATCGTCGATTATATAGGTCGTATCATCATCTATAACGACATCCGCACCCTCGTTACTGTCCGTCCCGGCCACGCCCTCTGTTGGAGACACATCCATCCCGGGTACGCCTTCCTCCGCAGGTGTATAAGTGTGCTCTGTCACAGATTTTTCTTCATTAATCGGCTCTGTGGTGATGCTTTCAGCCGGGAAATAGACATCCTCGTGCCCTAAAACGCCCGCTTCCGCACTTCCTGGCGTGTAGGTATGTTCCGTTTTTGCCAGAGGCATCCCCAGATAAGCTCCCAGAAGATCATTGCGGCCGCCGTCTCCCACGGGCAGAACCTCCCGCCCTTCATCCACCAATTCTAACGCCTCTCTGAGCGGCATTCTGGCAAATCTGCCCACTTCCTCCTGCGCTTTTAGATGATAGATGACAATCTCATCGCTCTTCTCCTCCACCACGCAGCCACTGATCCCGCCGATGCTGGCGGGCAGCGATATCTGCATATCAGCCCCCGTGACCGTAAGTCCCTCTTTGCCGTCCACCGTTATCCCGTTAAACCCGGCATCTTTCGTAAAGACAAACAGACAAATGGCCGCCGTCAGAACAAGCGCGCCCGCCACAGCCGCGTAAAAAACTTTCGGTTCCTTCGCAATATACTGAATCCGCTCCTTCACGCTCTTTTTACTGCCCGTCATGGTCGTGGCCGTGCACACCAGATCGGAAGCCCGCCCTTTTTTTGTGATAATAGAAAGAAGAGTCTCGCCATAGGAAATCCGCTCCTCCTCTCCCAAAACCGCTAACGCCCCCTCATCACAAGCAAGCTCGCAATCCCGCTTGGAACAGACCGCCGCCACCCATACCAACGGATGAAACCAGTATACCGCCATTAGCGCGCTGCGAAGGAGCGCCCAAAAGCTGTCTCCATGCTTCTTATGAACCAATTCGTGGACAACCACATGTCGAAGTTTGTCAAAGTCCCCTGTCACGTCCTCCGTCAGATAAACCGCCTCGCGGCCTGGAAATCCGTACAGGCAGGGAGAGGTCAATCCTTCTGCAATATAAAAGGAGGTGCGGCCTGCCTCAGTCCTCAGATCCTCCGGCAGGTCAAAGGGCTTTCTCGTCTTCTTTAATCTGCGGCTGAATACGATATTTGTGCCCAAAATCCAAATACCCACTGCCATCATACCCACAATCCATATGAATCGCAGCACATCCAATCGGGTAAATCCCAATCTCCCCGCCAAAAATACCGCAGTAGGCCCATCACTTGGCACATCTCCCACGGCCTCCTTTAAATCGTCATTGGCAAACAGGCGAAACCAGATACTCCGGCTGTCCATCGTCATGTGAATGGGCTCCTTCAGAGAAACGGTTTCCTCCAACCGTTCCGTTAAGCCGCTTTCATCTTTCTCCACCAGGTCCATCAGACGAATCTGCGAGAGAGACCCCAAATCAAACTGCGCCGAGACCGGAATCATTAACCGGAGCGCCACCAAAAGCCAGAGCGCATACAACAGCCTCCGGCTTACTTTCCCGCGAAATATCCTTCGAATCAACATAACGCATATGATCAAAACTGTCGATGTAATTAATATTTCTCTCATTTCGCGCCCTCTTCCCTCCTTCTCTTGGCCTGCTCCAAAATATCGGAAAGCTCCCGAAGTTCCTCCTCCGTCAGCGCCTGATCCTCCACCATGGCATTAACCATCATCCCGAGACTTCCCCGGTACACCTTCTGCAAGAATCCTCGGGTTTCCTGCATGGAAACCTCCTCCCTTGTCACAAGGGGATAAAACACCTTAGCCCGGCTGCCATCCCTGTGCGCCACAGCGCCCTTCTTCTCCATACGGGAGAGCATGGTAATAACGATATGCTTGTCCCATCCCGTTTCGCCACTCAATTCGTTTTTCAGCTCCGTGATCGTGCTCTCGTGTTCCCAGAGCAAATTCATGATCTTCCATTCCCCATCTGACAGATTGACCATTCTCATCTCTCCTTTTGCCTATCATCAAAATCATTTCATGCAGTGGTAAAAAATGGTATACACTCGTATACCCTATGCCTGCATCATACACTTTAGGTATACACATGTCAACCCTTTCTCAATAATTTCTCTATATAAAAAAGACAGAATACTTTCTATCCTGCCTTTCAAATATCAATGTATTAATATCCTTCACTATACTTTCGATACAACTCTTCCAACTCAGCCTGATCCTGCGCCGACACATTTTCCTGTAAATAGGCTTCCACCTCCGACAGGGAATTGCTGTCCACGCCGTCCCCCACAATCTCCATCACATCGGAAAGCGTGTCGCTGTCTGCATAGCGCTCAATGATCTCCTCGGCCTTCTGCTTATCTTCCTCATCCATCGTATCCACAATCTCTTTTGCCTTCTCGGCAGCCTGCGAATCACCCGTGCTCTCCAGTGCCTGTTTCACCGCCTGCTCCATCACGGTTTCGGAGACTTTTTTCGTCACCGTTTTCTTGACCGTTTTAGTCAAAGACCCACTGGCCACGCCGACCAGTAAAACGACGCAGACCCCGATCAAAAGCCCCAGAAAAACCACAAGGCCAAGACCTTTTTTCTTTTTCCTTCTTCTAGCCATTCGTCTGTCGGACTCCCTTCCCAAAAATTTATGTATATGTTTCCTTCTTTTTATCTCTTGTACAAATAACAATGAAATATAAATTGGTTATTCCAATATCCTTTCATGGCAGACTCTTTAAAAATAATATCCATATTATGATTTTCTGCAAATTTTTTAAATAATTCTCTGGAGTAAAACAACTTTGGTAAATTTTTATACCGTTCATGATAATCCGGAACGATCTCTTCCCTGTATTTAATAAACGCCTCTCTCATTTCAATATCATGAATATCCAATATTCCTATGCTGTACTTCGCTTTCTGATACATTTTTTCCAACACATCCAGTGCATATTCCTCGTTGGCAAAGTAAGAAAACACACTGTTGGAAAAACAACAGTCATACTTAGGTGTAATCACCACTTGACTCGCTTCCCCACATACAAGATCATCCGTTTTAAGCACCTTCTTGGCTGTGCTAATCAACCCTTCCGAATAATCGATTCCTCCGGTTCTAATATTATCGCCTTCAAACAGAAAAAGATTGGCACCGGCTCCACATCCCACCTCATATACGCTCTCAAGCTGTTTCACCCCCCCCCCCACAGATTTTCAGCAGGCCACAAGTTCTGTTTGGTTTCCAAATATTGTCCATATAATGCATCATACGTCAGCTCATCCACCACATCAAATCCATTGCTTCTCTTTAATTCCAAAAATATTTCCCGAAAGTCACCACTGTCAATTCTATCTAGTTCCCCACTTCTTTTATTCCACAAATTTTTCCACTCATTCTGCATAATGCTTTTTCCTCCTTTTGCTCTCACATGATTCAAGATAAAAACTTCATAAAGTGCTGCTTATTCTCCCGCGCACTCTCCCTGGGCCTTCCCAGATCGCTTCTGGCCCCTAGCGAAACCGGAATCTCCAAAAGAACGGGCCCCTCCTCCTTCATGACAAGACTGCCGATCCGCTCCACCGCTTCCGGCGTCTCCAATCTGTCCGTCCTCCTATATCCGGCCGCCGCCGCAATCCCGGCAAAGGATGCCTGCTGACACCCGGTAGGCATAGCCCCCACGGATTCATGGGCCATATTGTTGATCACAATGTGATAAAAATTCTTCGGTGCCCGCGCTGCAATAAAAGGCAGTGCCCCCATGTGCATCAAAGCCGCCCCGTCTCCGTCAACGCAGACAATTTTTTTGTCGGGCCTCTTCTCCGCAATGCCGAGCGCGATCATGGAAGCATGGCCCATACCGCCCACCGTCATAAAAATATTTTCATGATCGCCGTAAATCGCATCGCTCTGTTCATACAGCTCTCTGGATATCTTGCCTGTGGTAGACACAATCACCACGTCACGGGCAAGGGCTTTCAGAATACGTCCGAGCGTTTCCTCCCGCACCATCGGATTGTCATTCGACCACACAAAGGGCTCTTCCTTCTCAAAGGTTCCCTTTTTTACAATCAGGGCAAACTGCCCGCCCTGTGCCAATATCTCTCCTGCCGTTTTCAAAACGGCTTCCATCTCCTCCTCTGTTGTGTTCTGATCAACCACTCGGTAAGGAACAGCGAGAGTCTCAAAGAGCTGACAGGTGATCTTTCCCTGAAAGACATGTTGGGGCTCATCCTTCACGCCCGGCTCTCCTCTCCATCCCACGATGAACAATACCGGAACGCCATACACATCCCCGTTCGCCAGAGAGGCCAACGGATTCACCGCATTGCCGATACCGGAATTTTGCATATACACACACGCAGGCCTGCCAGTCGCAAGATAACTGCCTATTGCCACACCCACGGCGGCGCCTTCATTGGCCGTCACATAATGGCTCATCTTTCCCTGATAGGTCTGCACGCCGTCGCAAAACTGCTTCAACGTGGAGTCGGGCACCCCCGCGATCGTATCAATTCCCATATGTTCCAACTGTGCTAACAACTTAGACGCTTTCATTAATCCTCTCCCATTCCTCCACGGTATCTATCTCCACCAACTGCCCCTGCTGTACTTCCTCCACCGTCAGTCTCAGCTTATCCAAATTTCTGTCCACCACTTCATCCCAAAAAAGGTTCCCGTTTTCTTCCTTTTCGTAGGCTCGCTCAATCTCCTCCCGCAGTGTGAGGGCATCCTCTTTCTTAAAATAAGATACTCCTACCATATTGTAGGTATCCCTGCCGCCTTTGCCTACCCGCGAGATAAAGCCATCCTGCAGTTCAAAAACCCAGTCGTCCGAATATCCCTCTTCCATTCTGCCATAATAGCAGGAGTTTTTCAGTTCTTTCTGAAAAATGGAACCGTCCGCCACATAGAGATCGGACTCACAGATAAAACTGTCGGCTGTACCCAATACTTCCCTTGCCGCATAAATGGAAGAAATATTATTTTTCTCAAGATATTCTTCATTGTGCAAGATATGTACCTGCGGATATTTCTCACACAGGGGCTGAAACTGTTCCCCCAGATATCCTGTTACAATATAGATCGTTTCCACAGGCCGCTCAAGCAATCCTTCTATGACCGTTTCTATCATTGGCCTCCCATGTACCGGAATCAATGGTTTTGGTGTATGCTCCGTCAAGGGCCGCATCCGGCTCCCGAGCCCCGCTGCCATCAAAATTGCAATTTCTCCCACAACACCCTCCTATATCTCGTCAATCAGCCTGATGATATCTTTAAAAGGCATCAGCTTGGAATCCACCTCCAATGCCCTGTGGTTCTTTAAGATTTCCACCGCCGTTCCCTGCATGGCCGGAAAAGCGCTCCGCGTCAGCTGATTTGCATAAATTACAATGTTTACGCCTGCTGCCGCAAGCTCCTCCTCCGTAATGCTGTTGAAGGATGTGGGCACCACCACAATCGGCGTTTTCTGGTCTTTTTCACGGAATTTACGGCAAAACTCCAATATCTCATCCGGTGATTTTTTGCGGGAATGTATCATAATGCCGTCGGCCCCGGCCTCCACATAGGCCCCGGCACGGGTCAGCGCATCCTCCATGCCCCGCTCCAAAATCAAGCTCTCTATTCTGGCAATAATCATAAACTCTTTGGTTCGCAGCGCTTTCTTGCCCATGCGGATCTTTTCACAGAAATTCTCGATGCTGTCCTGGGTCTGTTCCACTTCCGTGCCAAACAGGGAGTTTTTCTTAAGCCCGGTCTTATCCTCGATGATAACCGCCGATACGCCCATCCTCTCAAGCGTCCTTACGTTGTAGACGAAATGCTCCACCAATCCTCCCGTGTCTCCGTCCAGAATAATCGGTTTTGTGGTCACATCCATCACGTCATCAATGGTGCGGATTCGGGACGACATATCCACCAGTTCGATATCCGGCTTTCCTTTCGCCGTAGAATCGCAGAGGGAAGAAATCCACATGGCATCAAACTGATCCAATCTGCCGTTGCTTTCCACCACCGTCTTCTCCGCAATCAAACCCGTCAGCCCGGAATGTACCTCCAAGGTCTTGACAATCGGACGCATCTCAATCAACTGGCGAAGCCTCTTTCTTCGAAACTCCGGCATGGCCAGTTTTTCCTTCATCTGATCGTCTATCCGCTTCACATTTTCATTGTAGGTGTAGGGGATTTCAATCAGCTCGCCGCCAAACTTTTCTAGATTTTTGACCACATTCTCCCGAATCACGGCTTCCGGCCCTTCCGACCAGTTATCCCCGTGACAGACATAATCCGGCCGCAGTTCTTCAATCACCTTGTCGTACATAATATCCTCTTGGAGCATCACTTCCCTGACAAGCCCGGTCTGTCTCACAATCTCCATACGCTGCTCCACCGATATCGTGGGAAAACGGTTAAATCCTACCATGGCCGCATCCGTCAACACGCCCACATAAACTTCACCGTACTCCTTCGCCTTATTTAAAATATTCAGATGTCCCTCGTGTATCACATCCGTGCAAAAACATGTATATACTTTTTTCATAAAAACCTCTCCATATGTTATTTGTCATAGTGAACCGGTGTCGCCACTCCACAGGCCGCAAGCGCTTCCTTAAATACCACAAAGAAGGCCTCGATATCCGCCTGATCAATCGCGCCAAGCGCGCAAAGCCGGAACATGCCAAGCTTCTCCACCTTACCGGGATAAATCGTAAAACCTCTCTCATAACAATAGTCATGTACCTTCTCAAAATCCCAATGACTGTCGTCAGGGTACAGCGCCGCCGCCACCAGGCCGGACTCCTGCCCCTCCTGTATGTAAATGCGGAAACCCAGATCGGTAAGACCCTTTCTGATCGTCTGAAATACCCGGCAGTGTCTCGCCCACTTGTTCTCTTCGCCCTCTTCAAAATACTCCTTAAGCGCCTGTCTCACCGAATAGATCACCTGTACCGGCGGCGTAAAGTGCATTTCCCCGTGTTCTTTTGCGTAAGCATACTGCATATACAGATTACAGTAATAGGACCGCCGGGGATACTCTGCCGAAGCTTCTATCATGGACTTTCTTCCGATGATAAACGACAATCCGGTCATCGCCATAATGCCTTTTTGGGCCGAAGCCATGCAAAAGTCCAACTCGTCCGCTTCCATGTCAATCGGGCGCATCGCATAAGTGGACGTCGTATCTACCACAAACATACCGTGATAACGGTGCACTAGCGCCCCGATCTCCCTGATCGGATTGAGCAGTCCCGTGCCCGTCTCATGATGAGTGGTGTACACCAAGGCAATATCCGGATTTTCCTGCAAAGTCTTCTCTATCACGGAAAGATCCGGCTGCCTGTCAAGGGGCAGTTTCAAATTGATATAGGAAAGGCCGTAATATTCACAGATCTCCGCGCCCCGGCTGCTGTAAGCGCCATTGTTTATAATGAGAATTTTCTTCCCCTCCGGAAGCAGGGAATTTAGACAAATATCCATGTTGATGGTTCCCGAACCGCAAAATAAAACCGCCGTGTATTCCTTTGGGTCAGCATGGACGATCCGCAGTAACCCCTCCTCAATCTCCCGCATAATAGCGACAAACTCTTTTTCCCGCGGGCAGATATCGGGAACCACCTGCGCCATCTTAACCGTGTCGGTGGTCGTCGCCGGCCCCGGATTTAACAATACGTTTCTCTTTACCATCTGCACATCCTCCTCACTTCCCGGAACGCTCCACCAATCTGTCGATCATATATTTCGCGCCCACTTTTCCACTCTCTCCGTTATTATAAATATACGCCTCTTTTAAATGCTGCATAGCCTCCGTGGAAAACTGCGCGTCCCACAACAGCTTGTCCACCGCAGCTTTCACCTGCTCTCCCACAGCCTCCGGTGCAATGGAAATACCGATCCGGTCACGAAGCTCTATGTCGATGGGCACCGTCTCCAACTCCTTGTAATCCGGGTTTAAAATCTTCATTGGCGTGTCGATAAACAATACCGGCTTTAAGGTTGCAAACGCATACTCAAAAGCGATGCTGGACCAGTCTGTCACCAACAAATCCGCCGTATACACCGTCTTATTGGATGAAAAATCTTTTTGAAAAGTAATGTCTTGATACTTGGCCGCAAGCGCGTCAATCCGCGCCTCAAAATGGCGCACATACTGGGGATGCGGACGGACAATCACGCGATAGGGAGTTTCCGCCAGACGTTCCAACATCTCCTCGATACAGGAATCCAGAATGTTGTCCTTCTGCCAGGAGGGGGCAATCAGCACCGTCTTTTTCTCCTGTGATTCCTCCGCGCTCTCCTTAACCATGTCCTCGTAGGATTTCGTCATATTGTCAATTACACTGGAACCCCACTCCACCAGATTTTTCGCAGGCAGTCCGTACTTTTGCTCCCGTTCTGCGATCTCCTGCTTGTTCTTCGGCCCCGAGGTAAAGATCGTATCATAGTGATCCAACGCTTCCTTATGGAAAGACAGATTTGCACTGTTCACATCATGGGGCACATAAATATACTCAATATCCTTTTGCACATAGGAACGCTTTAGCTGAAAATTTTCCAGATCCGGTGTGGTCATGACCATAATATCCGTCTCCATCTTCATCATCAGCACAATCATTCTGTTTTCCCCGATATAATATGGTTTAAACTGATCGCTCTCCATCCCAAAGACCTCGTCTTCGGGATCACTGGTGATATAGTGAATCACAATATTGGTCCTTCTGATGATCTCCTCTATAATATTTTTATAATATTTGTAAAAGCCGTTCTTCTCCGAGTAAAATACGATCTTTTTATCCGGCTCCTTTAAAAATCTCTTGTAATCTGCTTTCTCCTTATTCCGGTAGGGACTCTTCTTATCCTCCTTCTGCCGGGAAGTCATGAAGGCCTTCGCTTCCCTAAGCTCCTCTTTACTCTTTTCCAAAGCTTCATAGTCAATATAATCTTTGGGATTAATCCAGACATTCAATAAAAATAGCTGCACCGTAGACAAAATATTGCTGCAGCTCCAATAAAATCCCACGCCGATTGACACGAAAAATCCCAAATACAGAGAAAGGCCCACAGAAAACGCCATGGTTCCATACTTGTTAAGCGCCCCCTGCTCCGACTGCAGGACATTGATTTGATTCTGTACATAACACATGAAAAAAGCGGATAACGCGGCAAGAAGGGGGATCAGCAAAGTGATCCCGCCCGTCTTAACCGGAATATCCGTCAAGCTTGTCCCTCGTTTGACAGCCTCCACCACGCCCATCAATAATACCAACTGGACAACCAAAGGTATCAGATCGGCAAAAGGACTGTATTTTTCTCTCTTAAACAGCTTGTACTGTTCCTCGGAAATCGCCTCCTGATTTCCCAGGTATGTGGCGCTGATATGGTTCATTTCCGGCTGCATCCGAACCGTCTTAATCGAATTTTTCTGCACCCAGACCGACAAAGGCAATAAAATCACCTTCGTCAGGAAAGTAAACACCAATATCGCTATCCAGTAATTATGGCAAAACCCATAACATAAATTGATCAGCCAGACCAGGCTGCCAACTACCGCATCTGTCACTGTACCCATAACCGCCTCTTAATCATCCACGTCCTTAAACTCAATACTGCTCTTCTCCGACTCGTCACCCTTCTTGTTCTTCTTAAAGAATGCAAAAATCTTGTGTCTGAAAACCGTCAATATTGCGCCCGCCGCAATCAGGACGCCCGCCACCGCCTGAATGATATAGGTGACAGCCGACGGATCAATATAGGCGAAAACCGGCAACGTAAAAAGATACCAACCGCATGTAAAGAAATAGGCAAACTTTGCCATCTGTAAAATCATCTTTTTCATCGAAATCATTTCCTCCTGTCAACAAATCTACTTTATTATACTCTACCGCCTCACGGGACGCAAGCCGCCCGCACTTAATACGCCTTGCCCCAATAAACCATCTTTTTGGCCGGCTTTCCGCAGCACACGCAGGTATCGCTGATTTGCTCCTGCTCGAAAGGCATACAGCGGCTAGTAACGGCAAGCTCCTCCTTGATCTGGTCTTCACAGGCCTGTTCTCCACACCACATGGCTTTCACGAAACCGGTCTTTTCCGCAAAAATCCTGCGGAATTCCTCTATATCTTTCGCCTCGTAAGTGTGCGCGTCCCTGTGGGTTCTCGCCCGCTCCAACATTTCTTTCTGCATCCTGTCGAGAATTTCTCCCGCCTTTGCCTCAAGCTCATCCAAAGAAACCTCGATCTTTTCCCCCGTATCGCGGCGGCAGATCACGCATTTATTTGCCTCGATATCCTTCGGCCCGATCTCCACACGGATCGGAATACCCCGCATCTCCTGCTCAGAAAATTTCCATCCCGGACTCTTGTCGGAATCATCCACCTTCACGCGGAATGCGCCAAGACGCTCCTTCAGCTCAAAGGCCTTATCCAGAACCCCTTCCTTTTTCTGCTGAATCGGAATAACCATAATCTGGGTGGGTGCAACCTTAGGCGGCAGCACCAAACCGGAATTGTCACCGTGCACCATAATGATAGCACCGATCAGTCTGGTTGTCGTTCCCCATGAAGTCTGATGTACATATTTTAAAGTATTGTCCTTATCTGTATACTGAATACCAAATGCCTTCGCAAAACCGTCGCCAAAATTATGACTGGTGCCGGACTGCAAAGCCTTGCCGTCGTGCATCAGCGCCTCAATCGTGTAAGTAGCGATCGCTCCCGCAAACTTCTCCTTATCCGTCTTGCGGCCTTTGATCACAGGAATCGCCAAAACTTCCTCACAGAAATCGGCGTAGAGGTTCAGCATCTGAATTGTCCGCTCCTCCGCTTCCTCAGCCGTAGCGTGGGCCGTATGTCCCTCCTGCCACAAAAATTCACGGCTTCTAAGAAACGGTCTTGTCTCCTTCTCCCAACGCACCACGGAGCACCACTGGTTGCAGATCTGGGGCAGATCCCGGTAGGACTGCACCACGTTTTTATAGTAATCGCAAAACAGCGTCTCGGAAGTAGGTCTGACGCAGAGCCTCTCCTGTAAAGGCTGCATACCACCGTGGGTCACCCACGCCACTTCCGGCGCAAACCCTTCCACATGATCTTTTTCTTTATTCAGCAGGCTCTCGGGAATAAACATAGGCAGATACACATTCTCCACGCCTGTCTCCTTGAAACGGTCATCCATCTGTCTTTGAATCAGTTCCCAGATCGCGTAACCCGCGGGCTTAAACACCATGCATCCCTTAACGCTGGTATAGTCTAACAGTTCCGCCTTCTTCACCACATCCGTATACCACTGCGCGAAATCGTCCTCCATCGAGGTGATCGCCTCCACCAATTTCTTGTCCGCCATTTTTATTCGCTCCTTTCTTGCTAAAACAGAAAACCGCCAAAACTTCCATCCACAAGGGACCGAAATCTCGGCGGTACCACCCTAATTAACGCATCTGCGCTCTCTTCTCTTACCGTTATCGCCGGTGCTACGCTGTGCTCCTCGCACAGGACTCCGAGGCCGGTTCCGGATATTTCCCGTAAGAACCTTCCACCGATGGCCCTCTCTCTGTCACGTTCTCTATCCGTACTATTCTCTTCTTCGTCACGTTTTTATCCATTCTAGCCGCACGGTTCTATTTTGTCAACCACTATTTCCCTGATGTCTGACCTTTTTCCCAAATCGGCTGCATTCGGCGGCGCGCTTTTAAGATATACTCCCCGATTCCCAACAGCAAAAATATAAAGGGCGTACAGCATACCTGCTGATAGCAGAAAAAATTATAAGCCATATAGGATGCTGCCGAGGCCGCTGCCCCCACCAAAAGAAAATTCTCCCGCCGCGCTCTTAAAAACCGTCCCACAGCCGAAACAAAAATCCCTATGTATGCTGCCCCTCCAAATATGCCCGTATTAATCAGCGTGTTAAGCCATTCGTTGTGCGCATTGGTCAGTATTTTCTCGCCCCAAAAAAGAGCCGCTTCCTCCCCGTGAACAGCCGCCGTATAACTGCTGAAACAATCCGGTCCTATTCCGAAAAGTTTGTGTCCGACACTCTCTTCCATAAATACCTTGACCGAAAATTCCCATATCCTTCCTCTGCCGTTACCCCATTCACTGCCCCAGTTAAAATAGGATACTGCGCTTAACTTCTCGCCAAGGCTCCCCGTCAAAAATCCCCTGCTCTGCAGTACAATCAATCCTACCGACACAACCACAGCCAAAATAACCACGATCAGCACCGCCCGTCTTAGCCACAGCATACCTGCCAGAGAATATGGCCGGTCTCTTCTTCCATACAAAAACAGGGAAAGAATCATGCACATTCCCAAAAGAATCCATGTCGTTGTCCCCTCTAAGACAAGCGACGTGATAAAATCATAATGTAAGTCCGGGTTTGGATGCGCCTTCATGAGAAAATACATCACCTTGCCAGATGCCAAAAAGAGCGTACAAATTTCCACAAACCGGTTCAACGTCTCACGCTTCTCTACACAGACCCAAAAGAAAACGATCATAAAAGCCGCCATGGCAAAAAAGGCGCTGTCACTGTTCTGCGTCGCCAGAGAGGCAAATCCCACCACCGTGTAAACACCGCTTATCACTCTCCACCCAGTTTTTTTCGCAAACAAAAAAACCGCCATCCCCACGGGCAGCGCCACCACAAGATAACTGGCATACCAGGTGGCCTGTCCCACAGTAGAGAGAAACTGCGCCATCTGAAAACCCTGCAATCCCTCATAAAAACCGATCGGATCAATCAACATGCGGTGCAGCACTCCCATCCCAAACACACAAAAAGCCGACCCGCAATACACGATAAGAATCGCACGGTAATGTTCCCCAAACCGGGAGAGCGCCAGATAAATAAGCGCAAAGCTAAGCTGCGACATCCACCCCATATTCCACCCGAAGCTCCCCCACAGCGCATTCTCAAAAAAGCCACCGGAAGCGACGGAAATTGTTGAAAATAGAAAATAGGCCAACACACAGTAATCCGTAACCGACAGATTTCTCTCCCAACTCTTCTTTTCCCGCAAGGAAAAAAATACATAGACAGCCCCCAACCCCAAAAATGCGGAAAAGCCAAACAGCATCGTCACTTTATACACCGCAAATTTTGCCTCACCGATCTGATGGTATCCATCCTGTGCATAAAACGCCAACAGTACGCACATGACAGAAAGCGTTACCGCCAAAATATACGCCATCGCCGATGCAATGCGCTTTCTATTGTTAAGGCTGCTTTCTTCTGCGGTTGGCTGTTTTTCCATTTCATTTTCCATAGTCGAGGTCCTTCTTTGGTTCAAACTGATTTTATCCTCCGCCGCTTCTTCTCTGCAGCTATTCCATGATACCCCCTATTCCACGTTCCCGTCAAATTCCTCCCGGCTTTTCAATATCTCAAAAATAACAATCAGAGCTAGCGGCCCCTTGATGATTCCGCCCACCCCAAACAACTTTAGTCCCGCGTAGACCGCAAACAAAATGAGGATAGGCGCTACCCCCGTTTCTTTGCCGATCAGCTTTGGTTCCAACAGCTCTCTTGTAAGCGCGCAGGCCCCGTACAGAACCAGACATACAATCATTCTCACATAGTGGCCATTCAAAAGCTGCCAGACCGACAACGGCACCAAAACGATACCTGTCCCCACAAAGGGCAGCATATCCAAAAGGCCCGCAAGAATTCCTAAAAAAATGCCGCCCTCCACCCCCGCAACGCTCAAAACAACGCTGCAAAGTACGGCAATCACAAACAAAATCACTCCCTGCGCCTTAAAAAAAGTAATCAGGTAGGAGAGCACTCCCTGAAGCACCGTCCAGAGAAACCGAAAACTGTCCTCCCCCTTCACCCATTCGACAAATCTTGTATAATCCTTCTCCAGTAAAAACATCGCAATACAGGTAATCGCCAGAAAACCGACCGCTCCAAAAATTCCCTTAAAACAATTGTAAGAGGAGGCGAGCAGCTGCGGAACCACCTGAATCTGCACATTTTCCATAATGACAGTCATCTGCTCGATCACATAGCTTTCGATCCGCTCCCCTTCCCAACCAAACCGACCGTCAAGCTGACAACAGCACTGATGAAAAAAAACTTCTATCTGCCGCTCCACATTTTCACAAAATGCAGGCAGGCCCTGTAACTGCCCAATGCCAAACGAAAAAACTGCCCACAGCGCAGCGCTTACAAGAAGCAAAATTGGCAAAACGATCAGCGCCGCCAAAAATTTTTTCCTGATCTGGATTTTTTTCTGTATCCGTTCCAACAGTGGATATATGAGTGTGACCAGCGCAAACGCCAAAAAGAAAGGGGCTGCAAGAGAAAACAAAAAGCGAAAGAAAAACCAGACAAATGCTGTGACAACGCAGCCCTTTATAAGCTTATTTTCCCAAAAACTTTCCACAAATCCTTTCCGCATGATTTTAGTATGTATCTTTTCTAAAATCCTATACTCAATTTATCTCTGATCTCTTACGGAATGCTTTCATGCCCTGCCTTATGAAAAGCCGAACCCTCCGGTTCTATCTCAAACCGCATCCTCTCTCCCGTCCTTGGATGCACAAATGCCAGACGGTATGCACACAGCGCAATTTCCCGCATACCTAACTGTGAGGACAGCAGGGCTGCCGCTTCCCCGCCGTATTTACGATCCCCCAAAAGGGGCATGCCCGCATTCGCCATCTGCACCCGGATCTGATGGTGCCGCCCCGTATAAAGCCGCACCCGCACAAGCGCTGTCCCTGGCAGCCCTTCCGACAGCACCTCATAGGAGAGCTTCGCTTCCTTTGCTCCCTTTACCTCGGACGGCACAATGCGGGAAGTATTTGTCTTTCCGTCCTTTAACAGATAATCCGTAAGTTCTCCCGCCCGCAAAAGATTGTCTCCGCAGATCACCGCCAGATACTCTTTTTTCATCCCATCGCCTGCCGCCTGTCTGCTCAGTTCCGCCGCAGCTGCCTTATTTTTCGCAAAAACAAGAATTCCCTCCACGGGTTGGTCCAACCGGTGGACCACGCCTACATAAGGCAGTGTCTTCAAGTCAGGATTGCTCGTTTTCAGGTAATTCGCTATCTCGCTTACCATATCCGCCTGCCCGACCCGTGCCGTCTGGGTGGCGATTCCGGCAGGTTTATGGCAGACAATAATGTCATTATCCTCATAGAGGATTCTTTCATGCTTCATATCTTAAACCGGTATCCGATGCCCCAGATGGTTTCAATATACTGCGGCTTCGCCGTGTCATACTCTATCTTTTCACGGATTTTCTTGATGTGCACAGTGACGGTTGCAATATCACCGATGGAATCCATATCCCAGATCTCGCGGAACAACTCCTCCTTTGAATATACGTGATTAGGATTCTCCGCAAGGAACGTAAGCAGATCAAATTCCTTCGTGGTAAACATCCGCTCCTCCCCGTCCACATAAACCCGTCTGGCCGTCTTATCAATTTTTAAGCCCCTGATCTCAATGATATCATTGACCTTCTGATTGCTCCCCACCAGTCTGTCATAGCGGGCCATATGCGCTTTTACTCTGGCCACAAGCTCCGAGGGGCTGAAGGGTTTCGTCATGTAATCGTCCGCGCCAAGTCCCAGTCCCCGGATTTTATCAATGTCATCCTTCTTCGCCGACACCATGATAATCGGAATATTCTTCTCTTCCCGAATCTGTTTGCAGACCTCAAAACCATCCATTCCCGGCAGCATAAGGTCTAAAATCACCAGATCGAAGCTGCCCGTCAGCGCTGTTTCCAACCCCTTATCCCCGCTATTCTCGATGGTCACTTCAAAATCGCTCAATTCCAAATAATCCTTCTCCAGATCAGCAATCGCCTCTTCATCTTCCACAATTAAAATTTTACTCATAAGCCTCTCTCCTCTTATTTTTTTCTGCTCTCCTATTTTCCGTCATTCCTCTGATGCCGTCTGGTACTTGCGAATTACAAAGTGCATACACGTACCTTCACCCTCCTTACTGGTGGCCCAAATGTAGCCGCCGTGATCCTCAATAATCTTTTTCACAATGGACAGCCCTATACCGCTGCCGCCCTTGGAAGAATTTCGGGAGGCATCCGTGCGGTAAAACCGCTCAAAAATATTTGGCAGGTCCTTCGCCGCAATTCCCATCCCATTGTCCTCGATCTCCACGCGGATTGCATCCACCTCGTCCAAAATGCGGATATCAATGACTCCTTTTTCTTTGTTCATATATTTTACACTGTTGCTTATGATATTATTGATGACCCGTTTCAACTGCTCGGGATCCGCAATAATCTGCACAGCCGGATCCACCAAATCCTCATAGTTTAACTGAATATTTTTGGACTCTAAATCCAGTCCTACCTCCTCCACACAGTCCCCGAAATAGTCTGCCACACTAATACGCCGAAAAGTGTAGGGAATCCTGTTTGTGTCGATTCCTGAGTAGGTCGTCAGCTCATTGATCAGACGATCCATATCATTTGCCTTGTCATAGATTGTCCTGATATACTTGTTCATCTTCTCCGGCGTATCGGCAACGCCGTCCATGATACCCTCCACATATCCCTTAATAGATGTAATAGGTGTCTTCAAATCATGGGAGATATTGCTGACCAACTCTTTATTCTTCTGCTCATGTTCAAACTTCTCATCTAAAGATTCCTTAAGCCGCAGCCGCATGTCCTCATAGTTACGGTAGAGCTCTCCGATCTCTCCCTTCTCCTGTGTGGTGAGCATGTATTCCAGATTGCCCTCCGCAATATTCTGCATCGCTGTATTCAACTGGTTAATCGGCGTAAAAACACCTCTCTGAATCTGGCGTGTCAGTAAAAAACTGGTAAAGACAAGTACCAGAATAAACGCCAACATCATATTGCGAAGCATCTTCTGGGGGAGCAGAGAGCCAATGCTGGTTACGATAAAAAAGCTTCCTTCACTGCCATCGGAAAAGCGGAAATCAACCGCTTTCACCAACTTGTTAATCCCGTTATAGTAGTAACCGGCCTCCGTGTCAGGCATTTCATTGCCATACTCCGGCAGTGCGTGAAAAATTTTTTTGGCGGCATTTTCGTTCCCGGTATAATAGAGATCCTTGTCTTTTCTGACAATGATATAAGAAGATTTCTCCTTTAGACTCAAATTGATCTCGTCCAGATAACTTCTATCTTCCAATCTGCCCGGGTCTTTCCCAATCTGCTGCCTTACTTCCTCCAGAATCTCTTCCGTGATTTGCCCGTAACTCTCTATGGTGTAAATAGAAGAAGCGTTATTCCTGTCCAAAAATCCAAACTGCGACTCCGCGTCCTCGATATGACTACCCACAAAAAAAAGCGCTACGCATGTCAACAGGAATGGTATCAATATGATGCTTAACGATACAATCAACAGTCTGGTTCTAAATTTCACTGAAAAGACTTCCTTTCTGAGCTGTTGAGATATATGATACCACATTTTTCGGATACAGAAATGAAACAACTCCGATAATCTTATAAAATATTTATAAATTTCCAAAATATGGATTGACAGTCTCTCTCCTTTTGGTATAATGAGATTGCAAAATAGTAATGATTCCTATTTTTGAATTTAGGAAGTGCCATACCGAGCAAGGAGGGCTGCCATGGCGGTGAAATACAGCCGACAGCGGCAAATGATTTATAATTTTCTGATGACCCGCAAGGATCATCCTACCGCCGACGTTGTCTACAGGAACGTCCGGCAGGAATATCCGAACATCAGTCTTGGAACCGTTTATCGCAATTTAACACTGTTGGCAGACAGAGGCGAAATTCTGCGGCTTCAGGTAGGAGACGGTGTCGATCATTTTGATGCAGATACATCGAAGCACTGTCATTTTTTCTGTTCAAGCTGCGGTGCTGTGACGGACATGCAGCTTGATTGTCTGGAAGAAATGCTTGCCAAGGCACAGCAAAAGTCCCAGGGTAGAATAGAAAGCCAAAGCACTTGTTTTTATGGAACTTGCGAAAAATGTCTGGATAAGTCCATGGAAAAATAGAGATACTAAATTCGTATTATTCCGGACAGTATGTATGCTTACTACCCCGAAAGGGGAAAATATAAAAAAGAAAAGGAGAATAAAGTATGAAATTTGTATGTCAGGTATGCGGTTATGTTCACGAAGGGGATTCTGCACCGGAAAAATGCCCGGTATGTAATGCACCCGCTGAAAAATTTACGGCACAGGGCGGCGAGATGACATGGGCTGCAGAACATGTTGTGGGCGTAGCTAAGGGTGTAAGCGAGGACATTATGGCTGACCTTCGCGCAAACTTCAGCGGCGAGTGCACAGAGGTTGGTATGTACCTTGCTATGGCGAGAGTTGCCCACAGAGAAGGCTATCCTGAGATCGGCCTGTACTGGGAGAAGGCCGCTTGGGAAGAGGCAGAACATGCTGCTAAATTTGCAGAGCTTCTCGGCGAGGTGGTAACCGATTCCACCAAGAAGAATCTGGAGATGAGAGTAGAGGCTGAGAACGGCGCAACCGCCGGTAAGTTTGATCTTGCAAAGCGCGCAAAGGCCGCTAATCTGGACGCAATCCACGACACCGTGCATGAGATGGCCCGCGATGAGGCGAGACACGGCAAGGCATTTGAAGGTCTCTTAAAGAGATACTTCGGCTAAAATACGATTTTTACGGGGATGATGCTTTCAGGCAACTTCCCCGTATGTAATCCGGAAAAACAACATATATAAAATACAAACAGATAAGGAGAAAGACAATTATGAAGAAATATTTTTGCAATCCCTGCGGCTATACATATGATCCTGAAAAAGGCGATCCGGAACACGGCATCAAGCCCGGCACAGCGTTTGAGGATCTTCCCGCCGACTGGTGCTGCCCACTTTGCGGCGTGAGCAAGGATATGTTCCAGCCTTGCATTGATAATTACAACTAAATATATCTTTAACAAAAGAAAGGGGCTCCCGATTGGGGGCCTCTTTTCTGATTCTCTCGGCACACTCCACAAAAAAAATCTAAAATATTATAGATTTTGCCTATTTACATTTTGAAAAACACTAGATATTATATTTTCACGATGCATTGACCATATTTTAAGACAGAAAGGGGGATCACAATCACTTTTACAAAAAACAGACTAAACGATGTGTATTCAGGGAATCCTGCATATAAGGGGAATCAGCATTAATCGCTATTGATTTATGGAACATTATTTCTATCTATAATTCATGACATCAATTATGGTTAAGGAGGGCACAGGATTATGCAGCAGGTAGATGTCAAATTCAATGATGTAAATCAGATCAGACAGTTTGTCAATGTAATTGATAAGATTGATTCTTGCTTCAACTTAGGAGAAGGCCGAAGAATCGTGGATGCCAAATCTATACTTGGCGTGATGGCTCTTGATTTAACCAGACCGCTCCGGCTCAGCTATGATTCGGACGATGAGAGCATCAGGGAGAAATTGACTCCCTTTCTATATTGTTAAATTAGTAGGGCAGACCGGTTTCGTCTGCCCTGTTTTTTAAGTTACTTTTCTCCTCCATGTCCCTTCTCGTGATGTTCCCCATGATGCTTCTTTTCCCCGTCGTCTTTCCCTTCATGAGTACAATTATCAATTCTGTCCTGCAATTCCCCCATGGTCATTCCATGACAGTCCTCTACCGTAACGCTTTCGTCATATTTTAAGAGCTCCAGATATGTCCTGTATTTTCCAAAAGACATATCGTGTTGGTGCGCCTCGTGCATACAGGAAGAATCGCTGGTATAAGTTACCGCGCCATAACTTTGAAATAATGCGTTTCCGCTCAACTCCCCTACGATCGTCTCTGACTGCTCCGAAATAACGGTAAAAACCAGGTAAGAATCCTCTTTTAGGAATCTGCGGTAACTTTCATTTTCCAAAAGTCTGACAATCGCCTGCATGTAAGACATATTTTTGAGCGGCACCTGCCCGATAACATCCATTCCATGCTCATTATACGCCTTTGTGGATACCACCCTTCCAAAACGGTTAACACTAAGTTCTATAGAAGGATTTACATCTATACTGATAAAGGAAACCGGGTATCGGTATACCGAATAACCCCCCGCTCCTACAAGGAAAAATAAAGTGGCGGCAGCCAGAACGAATCTCCGGGCTGCATACAACCTGATCCGTCGAGTTTTTTCCCGCTGCTTTTCCAGATATTGCAGTGTTGATTGTTTCAATTCTTCTGTAGCCTGTATTTTTTCCATACTTTTCCGAATCCGGTTCACGCCCACTCACCTCCCAATTTCTCCCGCAGCAAATCTTTTGCTCTGGACATCCAAGTATATATCGTATTCTCTTTACGTCCAAGTATCCGCGCAATCTCACCTGCAGAATACCCTTCATAGTAATACAGATAAATCACATCCCGATATTTTTCCGGAAGTTTTAACACTACATCCAGAAGCTCTTCGGATGTATGATCTAACACTTCCTTTTCCTCGGCAATTACCTCTAGCGAAACCCATTTTCGGCGTGACAGATATCGGAGCCAATCCGTACAGGCATTAATCGTTACTTTTGCAAACCATGCTTTTTCATGCTCCCTATTCTCAAAGAAGCCCTCGTAAAGCATATATTTCATATAAACATTTTGAAATACATCCTCTGTGTCATGCCTGTTTTTCAGGTGCACGAAACATATTCTCCGCACCATATCGGCATAGGCCTCCACGGCAAAGTTTATTTCCTCTGCGCTTCTCATTTCTGCTCTCCTTCTGTTTTTAACAAACAAAACCCCGTTGCAGATAAACGGGGTTTTGCGCTTTCTCACTTAATGATGTCTGGAATGATGGCCCGACCCGCCGTGATGACCGGAGCCGCTGCCATGATGGGAATCATTGTTGTGATCAGAGCCTCTGTCATAATAAGTGTTGTCACTTCCACTATTATTGCACCACGAATGCGACCCATCACAGCCTTCTCCGTTTGTACAGATGCCGTCCACATCACAGCTCCCATCTGCATAACACCATAATGTCTGTGCCTCCTGCGCCGACGCTGCCATTGTTGTATTACCTACTGTAAGCGCCGCCACCGCCATTGTTACCGCCATTTTTGCAAATTTTCTTCTCATTTTCCCTACCTCCATATATACTTGTTTTTTTCAAGTGTTTCATAAGTAATACGTTTGGCAGAGTGTAATCCTTTCATTTATTTAAAAAAATTTTTAAGCCATTCCATCGAGTCCCGCAGCGCCTGAACCGTCTTCGTCTCCACCACGCAGCGGCAGCCGCACGCTCTGGCAACGCCAATCCGCTGCTCCAGATCAATTTCCCCAGTCCCTAGCGTCTGGTGATTCTTATTTCCCAGACCGTCATGGATATGAAAATGATACAGCCTGTCTTTATGCTGCATCAAAAAGGCTTCGTCCACATTCCCGCATGTATGAGAATGTCCGATATCCCAGGTCAGCGCAAACAGGCGGCTCTGTAAAAATTCCTCTATCGCCTCTTTCTCGAAATCCAGATAGCCGTCGGTATTTTCGATACAAATCTTCACATCAGAATCTCCCGCTTCCTCCTCACACATCCTGCGAAATTTCCGTATGGCTGTCAGATACTCCTCCCGATACTCTCCAAAGAGCCGTACTTTCCGATCTGGCAGCGTAATGTAAATTCCATGATTCATGTGCATGTTGAGAAGGGGCGCGCCGATCTCATGGGCCGTTTTAAGCGCTCGCTTAACCGTCTCCATGTATGCGTCCGCTACAAGAGAATTAAAATCGCATACGTTGAGATTTTCGTCCAGATGTATGGTAAAATAAATCTCATTTTTTTCCGCCGCTTCCCTCAAATAGGCCGTCTGCTCTAACTGCGGCAGCTGATACATGGGAAAATTCATGTTCAGTTCCACAAACTGTAGGCCAAGCTCTTTACAAAGCACGATATTCTCCTCTAAATTCCTGTTTTCAATCAATGTCGGCATTCCGAAATCCAAGAAGCCCACCTCCTTTACGTTTATTTTTATTTTACATTTTCTTTATATTTCCATAATTGATTATCTGTTATACTTGATGTATAACAATTACATAAACAAACACAAGTCAGGAAACCGAATCAAACATGTATCGAATCTGCTCATTCGGTCATACTGATAGCATAGCATAAAAAAGGAGTGATTACCATGTTAAGACCTGCATTGAGAAACCGTAACTACACACCTGCATTTTTCGACGATCCTTTTGACAGGATGTTCGACGATGCCTTTAAAAACTTCTGGGGCGGCAGCGAACTTGCAACCTTCGATGCCTTTAAGACCGACGTGATCGACCAGGGCGACAATTATCTTTTACAGGCTGAGCTTCCGGGCTTCGATAAGTCAGATATCAATATCGACCTGAAAGATAACCTGCTGACAATTTCCGCCTCCCACAAAGATGAGAAAAACGAGGAAGACGAAAACAAATACATCCGCAGAGAGCGTCATTACAGCTCCTACTCCCGGAGTTTCCGCGTAAACAACGTGGAGCCCGGCGATATCGACGCTTCCTACAGCAACGGCATTCTGGAAGTAAAATTCCCAAAAAAAGAACTTGCCGCTAAAGAAGAAGTAAAGCGAATTGAAGTAAAGTAACCCCCTCAAATCCCTTTTACACCTGAAAGGCAGCGGGCCGGACTTTTGTCCGACCCGCCGTCTTATTTTATAAAAAATCACTCTGCTACTCTACGTCTTCAACCAATTCCAAAAACTCCATTTTATAACTATCCTTCAAATCCAATTTTTTGATCGTCTTTTTCACTCTCTCTACGGAAGCGTCCTCAGGATACTCACTGTGGGAGGCAAGCAAACCAAATTCCGCCACCGCAGCCGCAAAGACAAAATCATCAGCGGGCATGGTCTGATAACATTCATAGCCTACAGGATATTCCAAAAGCTCGCTCCGGTTACCGGAAGGTCGTTTGTAGCGAATGCTTATGGTCAGCCATTCCTGCCCGCACACAGAAGTTGTCACTTCACTTCTTTTTTTCTGATACGCGTCGCGATATTTTAAATCTCGTATTTCCCCATCTGTCAAAACATGATCTAGCGGATCGCAAAGCACGACTTCGTAGAGCGCAGTTACACTATGCCCGGCTCCGATTTCCCCGCCATCCTTCGTATCATCGTGAAAGTCCTGTCTGTCCAACACTCTGTTTTCATACCCCAACAGACGATAACCCGCCACCACATCCGGATTAAACTCCACCTGAAACTTCACATCTTTACAAATTGTAAGGAGGGTGGCTGTCATTTCCTCCGAAAGTACCTTTTTTGCCTCCTGCATACAGTCTATGTAAGCGTAGTTTCCATTTCCCTTATCCGCCAGTATTTCCATCTTGTTGTCTTTGATGTTCCCTGTCCCAAATCCCAAAACAGACAGAAAAATTCCGGACTCCTTTTTCTCGGAAATCAAATCTTCCAGTTCTTCCTCACTGGTCAAACCGATATTCAAATCGCCGTCCGTCGCCAAAATAATGCGGTTATTGCCGCCCTCGATAAAGTTCTCCTCCGCCAGTGCATAGGCTGTCTCAATCCCTCTGCTGCCAAAGGTGCCGCCACCCGCCTCCAAGCTGTCTATCGCCTCTTCTATTTTATCTCTCTGATCCCCGCGCGCGCCCTCCAAAACCACTTTGTCCTCCGACGCATAAGTCACAATAGAAATCCTGTCTTTTTTTCTCAGATGCTTTGTCAACTCTGCAAAAGATTTTTGCAAAAGCGGCAGCTTATCGGGCTCATCCATGGACCCGGACACATCCAATAAAAATACCAAATTTGATGCAGGTGCACGGCTATAGTCAATATCCTCCGTCTTTAGCCCGATCATCACCAGTTCCGCATCCTCATTCCATGGACAGCGGCTGATCTGTGTCATGACTCCAAAGGGTTCGTTCTCTACAGGCTCCACGTAATCATAGGAAAAATAATTGAGCAGCTCCTCAATCCTTACCGACCCCTCGGGAAGACTGTCCAGATCATAACCCTCCCGAATCAGGCGGCGCAGATTACTGTAAGAAGCCGTGTCCACATCCGCCGAAAAAGTAGAAAGCGGCTGCTCCATTACAGAAAAGTAGCCCTGCTCCTGCCATTTGCTGTATTCCTCCGAATATTCCCCATAGTCCACATCCGTATCCGGGAAATCATAGCAAGAGCCAAGATAGCCGTCCTCCATATCCTTCCTGGCATACAGGTCCGCCATCGGAGTACTCGCTAGTTTTTCCTGCTCTTCCTCCTTGCTCCCGCCGCTTCTTGCGTAATCGTTTTGCATACTTTCAGACGCTTCCGCCGTTGGCGCTTCGTCAGCCGATGCCTCCGCGATTGGTTCTTCTTCGGCCGCCGGCGCCTCCACGATTTCCGGTGGATTTGCCATCCCCGCCTCGGCCTCTGTCGTCGGCTCCTCCCAAACAGATCCTTCGGATTCCGGCACCGCAGCGCTCTCGTCACTCTTCATGCCGCATCCCGAAAAAAACATAATTCCCGCCAATGCTAACGCCGTTACTCTTACATTCTTTTTCATACCTTTCTCCTCCACTCAAACACTTAAGTTTTCCCTGTCTACTTGTAATACCTCTTATGGAAGAAAAAGGTTGCAAAAAGTTTCTAAAAACTTATTTCCTCAAGTCTTTTATATCCCGCCTCCAAAAATACCTCAACGGACTCTGCCTCACCACGAATCACATAACCGCCTCCGTTTTCGCTCTCCACATAAGCGGCCCAGCCCTCATCCTCTTTCACAACCCAAAAGTCTTTACTCTCATAGGTGTGCAATTCTGCATCCCCGCGATTTACAAACGCAGGTTTCTTCCAGACTCTCTCTACCGTGACTTCCCCCACTGCATCATCTGCAAGCGTTCCCTTTACTTCCTCCTTCTGCGACATGGTATTTTCCATTTCCCTAGCTTCCGAAGACATTTCCTGCGAAGAAGCCGCCTTCTTCATCTCATCCGTATCGTCTTCCGCGACGCGCGCAGGGGCCTCCGCCGCAAAATCCGTTGCCGTCCCGTCGCTATACCCGTCCTCAGAATCCGCTGCCATTCCTGCTGTTACATCTGCCATTTCCATCTCCGGCGCTGCTTCTTCTGCCACCGCTGCCGCCTCCGGAAATGCTTCCTCAAAAGCCGCTCCTTCTGCGGCCCCTGCTGCGGCAGATTCCTCCCCGCCGCAATCTGCTGCCGCAGCCGATTCATAAGGAGCCTCGCTATCCAAGCTCGATTTGTCAAGCCCCCGCATCATCACGGATACAGACACCAACACAATAATTACCGCCACAGCTGAGAGAGGATACGCCCACTTGCGGGCCGCCGCACCCAGACTATGCTTTTTCCGCATCGCAAACGTTTGCTGCTGCATAGCGGAACCAGACTCCTGCCCCGCTAATCCTGGTGTCTGCGCTGCCCGCTCCGCCTGAATCCGCGCTTCTTCCGCGCGCACCGCCGCCTTGGTTCTCGCAATCAGGTCTGCGGGCGCATGTATCTGTTCGGTTTCTTTTTTATATTGATCCTTGTACTGATCTGTCATACGCTATGATTTCCTTTTATCTGTTCCTCAACGTTTTTGCTTCTCTACCCCGAATCTTCCAACAATTCTTTTAACATCTCTCTTGCCCGGTGTAACTGCGACTTTACCGTACCTTCCTTCTGCCCTGTGCGCTCCGCGATCTCCGCTATGGAAAGCTCCTCATAATAATACAAGTGCACCGCCGTCCGGTATTTGGGCGGAAGTTTTCCCACCGCATCCCTGACCGGATGTTCCGGCGGCGGTTCGTAGGCTTCCTCTCCCCGAATCCGTTCCTCGTCCTCGATATAATCCACGTTTTTATTCCAATACAGGTCGAAATGTTTTTTCGCACAGTTGATCGTCACCCTGATCAGCCACGCCTTCACATGCTCCCAGGATTCCAACTTTTCCACGTTGCTGACCAGACGGACAAAGACCTCCTGAAAAAGGTCTTCCGCATCCGGCTTATTTTTCATCTGCGACAGCGCCAGACGATATACCATGTCGGCATAGCGGTCTATCGCCGCCTCTGCTGTGATCGTTTCTTCTTTTGTCATATATCATTAATACCTTTCACGCAGCCAAATGGTTTCGTTTTTATTTCTTTTTTATCCCATTCTGCCGAAGCCACTCTTCCCCCATATTTTCCGTTAAGAAGTTCCATACTCCGTCATATCTGTTTTCAAAAAAAGTGCCAACCCCTTCCAGAAAGCCGTCAAAATCCGCTTCCTGCACCGCCGGGTAAAACCGTCGGTTGTTTTCCGCCAACGCTATTTTCATCGTCTCCCCATAATTCTCCAAAAATTGACCGCAGTTTTCCGAACTTAAAACCTCTTCTCCGATATATAAAATCCGCTCGGCAAACTTACGCCGAAATTCTTCATTTTGATACAGAGAAGAGAACATCTCGTCATCGTACAGCACTTCCAGAAGAGAGTCATACTCACTTGTGCCCATTCCACCGGAATTTACATCATACAACATCCACCGCCATCTGCCGTCCCCAAATTCGGACCCCTCATCTTCCCTTGTCTTCCACAGCGCAAAATTCGAACTTGGCCAGTCCACATGCCGCTGAATATAAATCTGTGTGGCAAAATAATCAATAAAACTATCGATATCTATCATCTGACAAGCCGCCTCATAGTTTCCGGGTATGGACATGTCTTCCTGTGCTACAAATTGCTGCATTGCCAAATAATCATCATAATCGGAATCGTCTCCCTCTTTCAAAAAACCGGCTTTGATCAGTACAACATCATCCTTTTTCACATCATAGTGATCGCTGATATAGTCGTCGTCATACTCTTCCGATAAATAATAAACGCCCCAATATTCGCCGTTTAAAAACAGCGCGCACGGCAAAAAACGCATGGTGGCAAAGTCCAGGCTGTCCGTCAGTTCATGAATCATCGGGTCCTTGACCTTACAAAAATAATCATTTCCACCGGCATAGAAAACAATCCTGTGCGGAAGCTGTCCCTTGTGAAAAAGTTCCGCCTGAAATTTATTGTCTCCACAATACTCATCCCGCGCATAACAGCGGATACTTTTCTGTGCCAGCCTTCTGCTTGTTCCTCCTTTAATCCTGACTCCACAGCCCTGCGCCAGAACCGGTCTCTGCTCACTGTCAAATATTGTAAGGGAAGCCGGCCGTTCCCAATCCGCTCCTCTTTCTTTATAATTAGAAATTTCGCCAACACCCTCCACGTAAATCCCTGTTTCAGAATCAAACAGGTTGTCCGGATCTGTCACAATAGAAGCCATATATAATCCGTCATAACTGCTTTTGCCCTGAAATCCCACAAAATATATGCCGGTAATGGAATCAAGACAATTTCCCTCCTCGTCAAAAACCGAGGCACGCACAACATTACACTTATCAATGTTATAGTTTGGCGCTTCATAGGGCGTGGCATTAACAAGATCAGCAACTCCTACATCCGTCCTGTCTGCATATCTGTTTTCCAGATTCGTCGCATCGCCGATCAGAATAGAAGCATCCTTTTCATAGAGATAATCCTCCTGTGTAGGCTCGCTTCCATCCAACGTATAATAAACCTTATTTCTTACGCCTTTCCCTTCTATCTTAAGTACAAAAGCATTTTCATAATATCCGGAATCCTGCGAAAAAGAAATATGGCCGTCAGATGACAGCCATACAATCACAGTCAAAACCAACAATAGAAAAAAGATTCCTGCAATATCATATACTTTTCTAAAGCGCCCCTTCATGAAATCTCCCCTTCTACTGAATCCTATACCGTTGTCCCTGACACTGGGGTAAATTGATAGATAAATCCTGCCTTATATGGGTGTTCGCATAGTCCTCATCCGTCTTATTAAAATAATCATACTCTCCGCCCGGCGTATCGTCCCAAGTCACATCCACATTATAGTATCCGTCATCTAGCGCAACAATATTCCATGCGTGATCCTGTCCCGCATATCCTGTACAGTAATAACAGGGAATCCCCATTCTCTGCATAAGATACTGGTAAGCTCTGGCATACCCTGCACACACACTCTTACCTTCCACAAGCGCGCTGTAAGCGCTCTGGTTCATATCTGCACTCTGATCATAATCAATCTTCCGAATTAAAATATCGTGCAGTCTTCTCTCCTTTTCATAAGGACTGAGATTTGCCAGATCAGTCAAAATATTGTTCGTCACATTATAAAAATCAGGGGAAGCCTTATCTAGTTCCTCTTTCGTCATATTGTAATCAAGTGCAAGCTCGGCACAGATCTTGTTTTTGTCATACTTACAGGTAAATGTGGTATTGAGCCAAAACAGTTCCGGATGATCATTGTAAAGCGCCATCATCGCATTTTTGATCTCTGGCACTGTCACTTCCTCAATCGGAATAAATTCCGGAGTCATTACATTGGCATTGGCATAAATCTGTCTGTAAATATGTTGGCCCTTCTCATCAAGCATCTGATAATAAGGATAAAGAAGCGGATCAAAAGCAAGGCCGTCCCCCAACTCCCCATAGGTCAAACCTTTGTACTCACCATCCGCAGCCTCCGACTGCTCTGTAATGGGTTCATAACCATTCTTGCCGGTGACAATGGTGGGAATCTTGATATCGGACTGCAGAGGCTGTTCATAACCCTGGGTTCCCCTGACGCGTTCCGGCTCCTCCTGCGGCTCTTCCTCGAAAGAATCGTCAACCGGCGCATCCGGTTGGCGCGCCACCGTTCTCTGCGGTTCTTCCTCCTCCTCAGAGGCAATCTCCGTATCTGTATCTGTCGTATCCGCGATATCTACTAAATCAGAGAAATCAGGCAGCTCCAAAGATTCTTGCGGCTCTTCCACAAAATCGTCTTCCTCTGCATCTGCCGGGCTTTCCTCCCCTTCTCCTTCACTCTCTCCCTCTTCCTCCGAAGGAAAACCGTCCCCAGACAGCAGAGAAGAAAGCCCCTCTGTAATCCCGGGATTTGTGGCTGACAATATGATGAGCGCGCACATAAGCGCCGCCAAAATTCCTATGCCTGCTAAGATTCCCTTTAGTACCTTCATGATCCTGCCATAACCTCTCTAACTGAATTGCAGAAAACTCCGCTCTGTACGGCTCTCGTGCCTCAATATGACCGCCGACGTAGGAGGAAGCGTCATCTTAACCTTACCTGCAATAACCGGATACTCCTTTGCTTCCGTGGAATACCCCTCCGCCGTTGTCAATATCAACCGGCTGAGCATACACTCTTTGGGAATGCCCAGATACCAGATCGACCATTCTTTCGTAATTTCATGATCGTTATTATTAACAAGAATGATAGACTGTCCCTCTCTGGTAAATCTGCCGTAACCGATCACATTGTAATCGCCATCCACATATTTCAGGGAACCGGTCAAAAACTCCTTATTTGTCTTGTGAATCCGGATGATTTCCTTGTGAAAAGCAATCAACTCCTGATCCTCATGTCCCCAAGGGTAGGTCCGCCTGTTATCCGGATCGGTAAAACCGCAAACGCCCGCCTCGTCTCCATAATAGATGGTGGGCGCACCGGGCCATGTCATTTGAATCACAACCGCCTCGCGCAAAACCGCTTTATTGATGCCTTCATTCGCCGCATTCGGCCCTAGCGTGTTCGTCCGTCCCACCTTTCGGTTCGTTCTGGTCAGGAAACGGGAATGGTCATGATTGGACAGCTCATTCATGGCCACCAAAAGAGACGGCATGGTGAACGCCGCACTGTGATGCCTCATGGCTCCCCAAAAGCTGTCGGCATTGCCCCGCATATCCTCTCTGTAATCATCACTGTGTTTCTGCATCCCCGTCAAAAACCAGGTCACCGGCTCCATAAAGGCATCGTAGTTCATAACCGTATCCCACTCCTGCCCCTGAAGCCAATCCAAAGGACTTCCATAGTGCTCCGCCAAAATAATCGCATCCGGATTTGCCATCTTAACTGCTCTGCGGAATTCTTTCCAGAAAGTGTGGTTAAATTCCGGGCTATGGCCTAAGTCCGCAGCCACATCCAGTCTCCATCCGTCCGCATTGTAAGGCGGAGAAACCCATTTTCGTCCAATATACAGAACATAGTCCAAAAGATGCCTTGAATTTTCATAATTTAGCTTCGGCAGCGTGTCGTGTCCCCACCAACCGTCATAGGAACCGTTGTAAGGAAATTTATTTTCGTCATGGAACTGGAAATAATTGTGATAGGGACTTTCCTTTTCAATATAGGCACCCTTCTCGTATCCGGGCGCATTCTCATAAATCCGCTCCCGGTCCAACCATTTATTGAAGGAACCGCAGTGATTGAACACGCCGTCCAATATCACCTTCATCCCTCTTCTGTGCGCTTCTTTCACTACCTCTGCAAAAAGCTTATTACTGGCCTCCAGATTCTCCTTATTGGAAACACGGTCAATGTATCTGGTGGCCAAACGGTTCTCCGTCTGCCCGTCCGCTAACAGTTCTCCTTCGTCATGCACAATTTTCCCAAAATGAGGGTCAATATAGTCGTAGTCCTGAATATCATATTTATGATTGGATGGCGACACAAACAGGGGATTGAAATAAATCACATCCACTCCCAGATCCTGCAGATAGTCCATCTTATCGAGAACACCCTGAAGATCGCCGCCATAAAATTCACGCACTCCCATAACCGCCGGGTACTTATCCCAATCCTCCACCCGGACCGTCTTATCCCCGATATACTGATACTCGTTTGTCAACACGTCGTTGGACGGGTCTCCATTGTAGAAACGATCCACGTAAATTTGGTAGAAAACCGCACCCTTGGCCCAGTCTGGCGTTTTGAAACCCGGAATCACCTGAAAAGAATAATAGCTGTTGACATCCTTCGTCACGCCCCGCCTGTCATAAAAACAGGAAAGTTTTCCCGCATGTATTTCAAAATAATAAGACAGCTTCTCATTTTCAAGCTGAACCGTGTGCGAATAATAATCAAAATACGCATCCGATTCGGTCTTAAACATCAGATGCTTCTCATCCTTGTGTACAAAAAATACTTTATCAATATTGTTTTTTGCAGAACGAAAACGCACAGTAACCTCACCGTAAGCACTGGGCTCTGACGGTGTTACATAATCTTCCGTCGTATCTGAAAACAAAGCTTTTCTGTTGAACACCGGGCGCATGCCCGCAAAGTACTGCTGATTTTTTTCTGCCTTCTGAAATTGATTAATATCCATAATCAGCCTTTCTCTTAAAAACAAACACTACATAACTATTTTATACTATATGTTGTGGAGTTTCAAGTGTTTAAAGGGTTTTGGCACAATTCACCGGATTAGCTTTGAACAAAAAGTAAAAAAGACAGTCGCTAAACTGTCTTTTTTAGAGAAGGTATTTCTTTCTTATGGGGTATAGCAAAAAACTATATAATGTATTGGGGGGTTACAAGTAGTATATTAGCATACCCCCCTGTTGTCTACAATACCAAGGATTCACAAATATTACAATTTTAGATACCTATTTTTGTGCAATTTATACAATTATTCTGTTTCTCCTACTCTCGCACCCGGTTCTTCGGGCTGTGGATAGTAGGTGTCAAAAAGCCCCTCAAACTCCGCACGGTTAATCTTTTCCTTCTCCAGAAGGAGTTTCGCGCACTTGTGCAGCACATCCTCATGCTCCATAATGATATCCTTCGCTTTTTTGTAGCAATCGTCAATGATGATCTTCACTTCCCGGTCAATCTCCCCGGAAACCAGTTCGCTGTGATTCTTCGCATGCGCCAGATCCCTTCCGATAAATACCTCGTCGTCGTCATCATCATAGTTAATCACGCCGATATTGTCGGACATACCATATCTGGTCACCATCCTGCGCGCCACCTTGGTCGCTTTTTTGATATCACTGGACGCGCCCGTGGTGATATCGTCAAAGATAATTTCCTCCGCTATACGGCCTCCCAAGGACACCATAATATCCTCCAACATCTTACCCTTTGTGAGGAACATCTCATCCTTCTCCGGAAGGGGCATGGTATAGCCTGCCGCCCCAAGCCCCGTAGGAATGATGGACACCGTATAAACCGGGCCCACATCGGGCAGTACATGGAAGAGAATCGCATGACCTGCCTCGTGGTATGCCGTAATCTTCTTCTCTTTCTCTGAGATAATACGGCTCTTTTTCTCCGCGCCGATTCCCACTTTGATGAAAGCCTTTTTGATGTCTTCCTGCCGGACAAAAGCGCGCTTGTCCATGGCCGCATTGATGGCCGCCTCATTTAACAGGTTTTCCAGGTCCGCGCCCGTAAAGCCCGCCGTTGTCTGGGCAATCTGCTGCAAGTCCACGTCATCGCCAAGGGGTTTGTTCTTGGCATGTACCTTTAAAATATCTTCCCTGCCCCGCACATCAGGCGACACCACGGTAATCTTTCTGTCAAAACGTCCGGGCCGCAAAATCGCCGGGTCAAGAATATCCACACGGTTAGTCGCCGCCATCACGATAATTCCCTCGTTGACTCCGAAACCGTCCATCTCCACAAGAAGCTGATTTAACGTCTGCTCTCTCTCGTCGTGGCCGCCGCCCATACCGGTGCCACGCCGTCTCGCCACCGCGTCGATCTCATCAATAAAGATAATACACGGCGCATGGCGTTTTGCTTCCGCAAACATATCACGAACACGGGATGCACCCACGCCAACAAACATTTCCACGAAATCCGATCCGGAAATACTGAAAAAGGGCACATTCGCCTCACCTGCAATGGCTTTTGCAAGAAGCGTCTTACCTGTACCGGGAGCGCCTTCCAAGAGGACGCCCTTTGGAATTCTCGCACCCACCTTGGTAAATTTACCCGGCTCTTTCAAAAACTCAACTATCTCCTGCAGCTCTTCCTTCTCTTCCTTTAATCCGGCCACCTCTTCCAGTGTGATCTTATTCTCACCACCCATGAGAAGTCTTGCCCGGCTCTTTCCAAAATTCATCATCTTTCCGCCGCCGCCGGAATTTTGTGAATTCATCATTACAAAAAAGAAAACGCAGACCACTACCACAATCAAAATCGGCAGGACACTGTTTAAAAACCAACTCTCCTCCGGCACGCTCTCCACTGAGCAGTCTATGCCATGTTCTCTGACAACAGACTCCATCTGCGTCACATCCGTCACATAGAGAATCCGCTCCTCGCCATTTTTTAGAATGACTTCCAGAGAACCGGTGGGCGTATCTTTGTTCGGACAGATCGTCACAACCGCCACTTCGCCATTCTCTATCTGCCGCTCAAACTCACCTCTGGTATAGCCGCTATTGGGTACGCGCAGCGTTCCGACCCAGACCGTAAACAGCAACAGACAAATAATAATTACAAAATATAAATATATACTTCTACCACTCTTGTTCATGAAAATCCTCTATTCTCACTCTCTTATTAGTCAAATTTTACTATACCGATATAAGGAAGATTACGGTACTTCTGATCATAATCCAAACCGTACCCCACTACAAACTCATCCGGAATCTCAAATCCCGTGTAATCCACCTTCACGTCCACCACACGCCGGTCCGGTTTATCCAAAAGCGTGCAAAGCTTCACATCTTCAGGTCCCCTGCTGCCCAACATATCAAGCAGATAGCTAAGCGTCCGCCCGGAATCCACTATGTCCTCAATCACAATCACATGCCTGCCAGTTAACGGCTCGTCCAAATCCTTAACGATCCTGACCACGCCACTGGACTGCGTGTCTCCGCCATAACTGGACACCGACATAAAATCAATGGACACCGGTATCGTAATCCGCTTGGCAAGTTCGCACATAAAGAAGCTGCCGCCCTTTAACACACATACCAAATGTACTTTTTTTCCGGCATAATCTCTGGAAATCTGATCGCCAATCTCCTGAATCCGCTTATCAACTTCCTCCTCCGTCAACAAAACTTCTATTCGTTCCGCCATCGTTTCCTCCTATCAGACGTACCTCCAAAATACGTCTCGTACTTTTCTCCACCTTATACTGCCTGCTTGTGCGATATCCTGGCACCCAAAGAATATGCGAGCCATCCGCCAACAGATACATGCCGTCCCGTTTGGCTTTGGGGATTTTTTCATTAATCATGTACTGCTTCACAGACTTCGTATGGAGCGCCTCATCTATGGTGAGATAATCTCCTGTTTTCCTGCCCCGCAGGAGTAAAGACGTAGTTATTTTATCATAATCAAACCATTTCGTATATCTATTTTCTGGAATATTTTGTTCCTTTCTGTAGAAAAGAGAGGGCAAAGGCCGGAAATCCACCTCCCAAAGCGTAAAGACAAAACTGCCTGCATGTGGAAGCGCAACCGTAAACGGAACCCCCGGCAAAAGCGCCGGTTCCTCCACGGAAATTTCCATCATATCTTCAAAAGCCACCTCCGGTCCGCTCCCCGCCCGCGTATTCTTTTCCCCGGACTGTGGTACCGCTGTCTGCGCCCGCCTTAAAATCAAACTCCCATACTCTTTGCAGGCTTTAATGCCATACGGCAAATACAATTCCTTACTTCCATCTTTCCCTATAACCGTCAGAAGCGCTTCCATATGACGCGCGGTAATATCCTTCCTGTAAGGTGTCATCTTTCCCAACGCGCGAAACAGCACCCGCTTTCTCATAACAATATCTTCTGTTTCCAATTCGGATAGCTGTATCGTCACTTCTCCCGCTAATCCATCTTGTTGATTGACCTGATAAGTCAAATCTTCTTTTACATATTTATTATAAAGCCTGTCCGTCTCCCGCTCCAGATAATCCTCGGTCTGTGCCAAAATATCCGCCAAATCTCCCATATGGGACACAGCCCCCTGACAGATATTTTGCTGCGCATATGATAAAATATGGTGTCTGATCCGGTTTCTGGCATAGGTATCCTCCCCATTGGTGCCATCCACGCACCAACTAATCCCTTCCGCCTCCAGATAGGCTTCTATCTGGGCACGCTCCAAGCACAATAATGGACGGATCACCGATTCCCTGACAGGACGAATAGAACCCAGTCCCCTCAATCCGCTTCCCCGGAACATATGAAAAAGCATGGTTTCCGCTCTGTCGTCCGCATTGTGCGCCACCGCAGTCTTTCCCGGGGCTCCCGCCTTGATCTCCCTAAGAATCTGCTCAAAAATCTGATAACGTAAAATCCTGCCTGCTTCCTCCTCAGACAGTTTATACTCCCGCGCATAACCCGGCATATCAATCTCTCGCAAAAAAAAGGGGACTTCCCACTGTTTGCACAAGTTCTCCACAAAGAAAGCATCCTCCCCTGCCTCCGCCCGAAGACCGTGATTGACATGCACCGCCGCCAACCGAAAAGGAATCTCCTTTTGCATCCGCGTAAGCAGATGAAGCATACAGACAGAGTCTGCCCCGCCGGAAACCCCGGCCAAAACACAGTCTCCTGGCTCTATCATCCCATGTCCGGCGCAATATTTTTTTACACATCCAAAGATATTATCCTTCATCCTTCGTCTGTCCGCCCATCAGCTTGATTATAACACACTTTGATCCCATATCCCCGTCACAAGAACGGTCATATCATCCCGTATCCGCCCTCTGCTCTGCCCGATGGCGTAAGCAAGAATCTGGTTTGCAATCTCATTCGGATTGTTGTATTCCATCCTACCGATCATTTCCGGAAACGCCTCCTCGCCAATCCCCTCCGAAAGAGCGTCGAGCACACCGTCGGAGAGCATAATCACATAGTCCCCGCTCTGCAATGTCCTTGTATGTACCTCCGGTGTCATTTGCCAGAAAACGCCAAGGGGCAGATTTCTTGCTGAGAGCCTGTCCACCAACCGCCCCCTCTTAATATAGGTGCAAGCTGCCCCGACTTTCACAAATTCGCAGTTACCTGTGTAGAGATCAATATCGCAGATGTCCAGAGTGGACATGGTTTCCTCCTGCACGGCCGCCGCCATTGCTCCGTTTACCATCTGCACCGCCGGTTCCTTGGCAAAACCCGCCTCCAAAAGGCGCTCCATCATTTCAATCACCCGGCCAGACTCGCGGCATGCCTCCTCACCGGACCCCACGCCGTCCGAGAGAAGCACCAACAGTCTTCCCGTGTCCGCTTCATAAAACGAATAACTGTCCCCCGACACTTTCTCCGTCTCCTTTACCGCCTTGGCAAAACCCGTAAGGAGATGATAGGGTGGTTCTTCCAAAAAATAGTAGGTATTGTACTCTGCCGCAAGATAGGCCGGCGTATTTTTCGCCACGCACAGCCTTCGGTTCAAAGCCACCGATATATAATCCGCCAAATCCTCCGTAGAGATATATTCCGTCTCTCCAAAACGACCTCTTTTCCCATCTGTCTGGCGCATAACAAGGCTGATCTCCCAGTGCCCATCCTCATGCTCCATCTCCAAAAACTCCTTGAGCAAAATGCCGGACTCTTTGAGTAACGCCGCCATCTGCCTGTGCCTTCTCTCCCCCATAGGGCGGTAACGACAGGTCTCTTTTGCCACCGTCGCCATAATATGGGCCATCTCCTTGAGATGCTCCGCCAAAAGCCCCTGGCTTTCCTGCAAATGCCTTTTAAGAAGATACTCCTGCCTGTCCGCCGGTTCTTCCCAGGCAGGCTTGTCCTCTCCCTGCCTGGCTTGTCCATCCTCAAAAAGATCCGCCAAATCCCGGAATGACTCGGCATAACTTAAAAGTCTCTGTCTGCCATACTCCGGTATAATCTCTATTCTCTCGGTTTCTTTCCGTTCTGCCTGTCTTTTCATCACATACCGCCTCCATATAGTAATGCCGTCTGTACATATATATGAAAGAGTTATGTAAATTATGCCGTCTGTTTTTTGCAACTGCACATAAAATAAAAGCAGATCTCAGCCTCAACCAAAATCTGCTTATTTTTCATCCTTGAAGATAATCTCACCTTCATATACCAGACCCAATTTCTCCTTCGCGACTTCTTCCACGAATTTCTTGGTCTGTGTATACTTTCCATACTCCTCTATTTCAGCGGTCCTTGCTTCCTCCGCCGCGATCTCCTCCAAAAGCGCCGTCTCCCTGTCCATATAAAACTGGCGTTTCTCCCGCAGTTCCACACTCTTAAAGGTAACCACGAGCATCATCATTAACACAACGGTGGTAACTAAAAGCATGGCCAGTCTGTTCTGACGTCTTTTACGATATGCAGCTTTTCTTGCCATGCCCCGAATGTTTCCCCTCTCCGTCCATTAATGTTTACATAAAACCATTCTAATGGTTTTTATGAAAACCGTCAACCGTTTTTTAATAAAAATTTTACACTTTTTCAATTTCTTTCCAACGAACAGAACAAACGTTTTCCCCGCATAAACAAGGCATTTCACGGGTTTTAGCACAATTTGTAGTACCCGAAATATAAACCACATCATCTTGTGTAAACACGTTGACATAACATTTACAAACGCATCCCTTACTACCACTTTATAAAAAAACATACCGATGGCAGCCCCCAACACGGCAAACCATCGCAACGTCCCGTCATTCTCCCTGTAAAGCATATAGAACACGCCAATTCCACAGGCAAACCAGAAAATCAGATCCTCAAAAGACATCAGAACCGTTCCATGCTTAAAAAGCCTGCGAAGCACGCGAATCCAATCATATACAAAGGTGATAACGACCCCCATCAGGACCGAGTGTATAAAAAAAGTAAGCTCCTGCACGATTTCCCGGCTCATATCTTACCCATCTCCTGCGTTATCACTTAAACAGTCTTGCCAATAAAGATTCGCCCTTCGACCCGTATCCCGCCGTCTCCGAATAAGTAAAGCTGTCAATCCGCCCGTCAATATCCACTTCCCCCTTATCCAGAGAAAGTCTGCTGACATGCAGTTCGCCGCCCCTTATCATCAACATGCCCTGTTCTGTCTCCAATAAAATCTCATTTACATCAAAGGAAAGCACATCGTTTACTCCGGTCAGGGCACATGTCCTTCTACCCGTAAGCATAAGCTTATGCGGCCTCTTGCCATTGTGATTCAGATCTTCCATACACGCCCTCCTACAGCGAAGTCTCTCCATACCAATGTATGTCTGACCCTCACAAAATATACCTTCCCTGTTTTTCAGCTAAGATACCGGAACAGCTCCTTCGCCTCCTCCTTGCGCACGGTCTCCTGCACGTCAAGAACCTCCACCTTTACTTCCTTATTGCCAAACTGTATGGTAATGATATCCCCGGCTTTTACGTTGGCGGAAGCTTTGGCCGGCTTGTCATTGATAAGCACTCTGCCCGCATCACAGGCTTCGTTTGCCACGGTACGGCGCTTGATCAGTCTTGATACCTTCAAATATTTGTCTAGTCTCATTTTATGCCTCCTGCTGTTTTATTATTATGCATAGACAGAAGAAAGCCTGCATGCAATGCATACAGGCTTCGTCAGTCGTCTTAAAAATTCAATTATGCGTTAAGCATGTCCTTTAAAGCCTTACCAGCCTTAAACTTAGGAGCCTTGGAAGCTGCGATCTTCATAACAGCGCCGCTCTGAGGATTTCTACCCTCTCTTGCTGCTCTCTTGGAAACCTCAAAGGTACCAAAACCAACTAACTGAACCTTGCCATCCTTCTTCAGCTCATCAGCAACCACATCCGTGAATGCCTTTAAAGCCTTCTCTGCATCTTTCTTAGATAAGCCTGCCTGATCAGCCATTGCTGCAACTAACTCTGTCTTGTTCATTTTTGAACTCCTCCTCTTAAATGAGTTTTCATATTATTTTTTGGCTTCTCTGAAACCGTCTATACATATTTATATCCGTTTTATCGTAGCTTGTCAAGGAAAAAATGCCATTTTTACGGCATTTTTCGGGTTTTTGAAAATTTCTTTCGTTATGTAAATTAGTTCTTTGGAAAATTCTGCCCTATTGTCAGAAAACTTATTCATATTTCTCAATTAAATCGTCTATTTTATCCGCCAAAATCTGCTCCTGCGGAATTTTAGCGATCCGCGCCACGTCACTTATGTGCAAAAGAAGATCGGAAAGAACGGTTTTCAGCTCCCCATTTTCCTCACCGGGCTCACAATTCTGCAGACTGTCCGCCAGTCTGCGGATAACTGCCACATCCTGTTCGTAGCTGTTTCCCTTCTCATAGTGCTTATCTATCTTTTTTAAAACCTTGACCGCCCTGGTCAGCGCCGGGAGTTCCTGCGGAATCTCTCTCAGAGGTGATCCAACCCAATCCTTATCCTTCTTTTCCTCTTTCTTAATCTCCTCCCAGTTGACCAATACCTCATCGGGTGTATCAGCACTTCCCGTACCGAAAACATGGGGATGCCGCCGCACCATTTTGCGGCTGACCTCATTCACCACATCCTCCATGGTAAAAAGTCCCTCCTCCGAAGCAATCTGCGCGTGCATAACCACCTGTAAAAGAACGTCACCCAATTCCTCAATCATATTTTCAGGATTTCCTGTCTTGTCATAAATGCGGATCGAGGCAAGCAGTTCCGCCGCTTCCTCCATCATACATGGTTTTAAGCTTTCATGGGTCTGTACCTTATCCCACGGGCAGCCGTTTTCGCTGCGCAGGGTGGCTATGATTTCCAGGAAGTCCTCGTAGGTGTATTTTTTGTCTGTCATTTCGGCTCCTTTGCTTCTATATGTATAAATATTGTCTTTTCGTAATTACCTTACACTGTCACAGGAAAAAAAGCAATGGAATTATCAATTTTAAATAGAGTGCATATTTTATTTATATTTGATATAATAATCATAAAGAATTTGATGAAAGACCAACTATTAAAAGTCAAGTAGATAAATGAAAAAATCAAAAGAAAATTT
>CAMXPV010000027.1 GCA_947245585.1 uncultured Lachnospiraceae bacterium
TTAAGACCGCCGAAAAAAATCAAATTAATTTACACACTTTACTTGACAAACCCCCCAACATCCTACAGCTCTATCCCATTCTCCTTACAAAGTTCCCTCGCACTCTCCACCGAATCAATCCCTGTCTTATTCTTGATGGGCGCAAATTCCTTATTTCTGACCACCTCATAGGGCAGGCAGGAATCCAACTCATGAATCATATCGAGCACCAACTGCTCAAACTTATAACCGTTGGGCTCTTCCGGCTTCACAAGTTCTCCCTTTTCGTCAAGGCAGGGGATTTTCTTCTCCACAATATGAAGGGGCAGTTTTCTGGCAACAATCTCCTCCAGATCCTTCACCCGGAACAGATAATTTAAGATCACGCCAAAATGGTAAGCCGGCTTTCCGTCCTTTGTCTTTGCCTCCATCAACTCCGGCGTCATGTCATAATATTCCACGATGGAAGGTCTTCCATCCTCCAGACACATCGCGCCCACCTTCTCGTCCGGCGCATTTTTTGCCACAACTTTAGCCCCGACCGAACTGTTTGTCGCAATCGTCGCGCCCACAAAACAGGGATCAGCAATGCGCTGCAGCACATTGTCCACCGCAAACACATTCAACCACTCAACGCCGTCTTTCCTGATCTGATCGGTCACGCCCCACTTTTTCATGGACAGAAACCAACCGCCGTTGCCATTGGGGGATGTGGACATTTTATGCTTTGCCTCAAGATATACCTTTCCCTCATAATCGCAGGCCGGAGCCATGTCCTGCATAAAAAATGTCACATAGTCCGCATTGTAACCGAAATACTTCTTTTCCTTAAAAAAACTGACAGTAGCGTCATGATTCTTGTCACTGGTCATCACATAGAGAGGAATCCACGCATCGGCCTGTTTTACCACGTCCATCAGGTTTTCAATCAGCCGTTGGAAGATAAAGACATCCTTTGTCAACCCGATGTTATACACGCCCTTGGGCGCATCCGAGCCGAGTCTCGTCCCCATACCGCCCGCCAATAGCACGGCTCCCACCTTGCCGGCCCTGATCGCCTCTAGACCGATCCTGATATACTCGCCGCATTTTTCCTCGATCTGCGCAAGCTCCATCACCTCAATCGGCGTAATCTCTCCTCTGGGATTTAAAGTCTCCTTCTTTTTGCAGAGCGACAGCACCTCAAAATCCGTCTGCGCAATCTGGGCAAGCAGCTCCTCCTTCTGTGTCTCGTCCAATTCCTCGTAATATTGCAACACATGGGTCTGTCCGTATTGTTCGAGCTTTTCGTATGCCTCCTGATAATTCATAGTACCCTCCCTTTTCCGATCCGTTATCGATATGCCATTTTACAACTTTCCTCTATCTTAACACGAGGCCGTGTCCTTCTCAACAGGGAAATAAGCATTTATATTCTGTTCCTGAAATGGTAAAAATATGATAAGATAAACTGAAATACTAAAATGAGGAGAAACCATTATGAAAAGGAAACATTTGTCTATTTTACTAACTGCATCCCTGCTTGCCCTCTCGGCGGCCGCCTGCGGCAAAGACAGCGAATCGCCCTCCACGCAGGGAGGTCTGGAAATAACCCCGATTGATGAGGGAGACGACACCGGGGAAACGGATTTAAACGAGACAGACACGAACAGCCCTGAAAACGAGGGAACTTCCGAAAGTTCTGACACAGCTGTCACAAACAGCAATGCGCCGGTCAGCGAATCCGCCCCCTCCCCCGCCTCCGTCACCGCGAGCGAAAGCCATGACGAATACAAGGCCGACGACGGCACGGTGCTTCTCACCAACGATGTCAGTATGCCCGTCGTATCCATAGAAGGCGCAGAGGACATTGCGGCAAAAATCAACGCTAATATCGAGGAGTATTATACGATTTTCTATTCCGGCGACGAAGAAACCCTCGCGATGGCCAAATCAGACTATGAATCCAGACAGGGGGATGCCGATTTCGGAACATTTTACGGCTATACCAATTCGACATCCTTCCGTATAACCCGCATGGACGATAAAGCGCTCTCTCTGGAAATTACCGCCTACAGCGACACCGGCGGCGCGCACGGCAATTACGGCTGCGTAGGAAAAAACTATGACTTAAAAACAGGGGAGCTGATCGGTTTTGACGACCTATCGGAAGACTCCGCCGCATTCCACGCCACCGTCCTTGACTATATGGTGAATCTGGCCCAAACGCCCTCTTATAAGGAGCGCCTGTTTGAGCCCTCCAAAAATGATCTGGACAGTGCGCTCTTTGACAGGGAAAAGTGGATCTTCACCCAGAGCGGCATCAGCCTTTTTGCCGATCCCTATGCACTCGGCCCCTACGCCGCCGGAGAAATCTATTTCAGACTGCCCTATGAGAAGGCATACGAATTGGGATTAAAAGAAAACTATCATTACAGTGGAAATTTCACGGAGGAACGCTACGATACCTCCCAATATGATCCGAATACCATGGAAATGAAAATCGACGGCACGCCGGAATACAGCTTCGATCTGAACGGGGACGGCACGCCGGAGGGCATCGCCTTTTATGGCCTTGCCGTCAATCCGGAAGACGGCTCCCAGACATTTGCCTGCTATATCGACGGAACGGATTGGAGTACGGTACTGGAAGAACAGCTCGGGGAACGGTCAAAACATGGCTATGTGGACAGCACATATGCCCTCTACGACATGGATTCCGCAGACGGCCTGACGGAAATCGCCGTCCTGTTTACGGAATTTTCCGAGAACCCGGATGCCGATTCCGAAAGCCGGGAATATACCCTGCTTTTCCGCTACACAAAAGACAAGGAACTGCAGTTTCTGGAACAGCGGGACGGCTTTGTCACAGAACCGCCTCAACCATAGACCGCGCCTGTGCCATTTCCAACCGTCAACCTGTGTTGGCTCTCACAGCAGCTGCAATCTCGCCAGCCTCCTCAGGGGTACAGAACAGCCGCGCGGAAGCCTCTATGGCGATATCGGTGATATGCTCTTTTTTTAAATAGAACTCTACTTCAGGGGGAGACATTTCCGTCTCCCCCTCTTTCCATGCCAAAATCAACTCATTGAGCTTTTGAAAATGGGCCATTAAAGCCCCGAATTCCTGAATCCGGTCGATGGTGCTGCTGCCATAGGCCTGCTGTTCCAATTCGCATACCGCAATTACCTGCATGGACAACTTCAACTCTCCCGTAATGTCAGAGGCTTCCATCAGCACGTCAGGCCTCTTTTCCAGACAGGCCAGTATGTATGCCTTCGCCCCGGCAATATCCTTCTTCGCAAAGTATGCCGACAGCCGCTCCTTGATCTCCGCCGTCTCCCGCTTCTCATCGGTCATGCCCACTTTGCACTCATACACCTTAAGGCCCTGCACCTGCGTCCAAACATATAGAAGAAACTCGGAGATAAACCCGTAAACCCGCTTGTGGTAATCATCGTAGCCGGAAGCGTCGATCTTCCCTTCCGCCTTCTCAAAAATATCGAAAAGCCATTGGCAATAGGCATCGTAAATTTCCTTTTTGCAGACCATCATATTGCCAAAGTAAGTGCCCTTGCCATGCACCAACCGCTCAAAGGTTTCCCCATATTCCGGGTAATACTGCCCGATCACTTCCCCCACCGCATCCAGATCGTGGATGTTGTAATCACTGGCATACCCGTCATAATAAGTATAGTTCAGCTTCAGCTTTTTGGACGCAATCATATCGTATTCGGAGAGAATCTGCTCATACTCTCTCTCCGTCAGGATTCTCCCCTCCTCCGTGCAAAAATACCTGCGGTAATGGCAGATACCTACATAATCGGAGGTTTTAAAATTTTTCCAAACCCAGTAAACGCCTGTCAGTTCCCCGTAGTAGCAGTTCTTTTCCGAAATACTGACACCCGTGTCATCTCCTATGTAGCCCAAATCCGCCGTCTTGGCGCGCCCCACCTGTAAAGGCACATAGACCGGATCACCGGGCGTAGGAAATTTTTTGTGGGTCATGGTAAAAATGGTTACACTCATACCCTGTCTCCTCTGTCAAGACTGCCTGAAAAGGCCGCCGGACTTTGTCTATGCAATGGATTTTTGACCGTCCAATATATGTGCCATCTTCTTTCTCACATGGAAAAAGGCAGGAATCAAAAAGGCATCCGCAAAAATCCAAGCCAACGGGCTTGCCAGACACACCGCCACAAACCCAAACAAAGGCACTAGCAGAAAGCCCGCAAGCGCTCTTGCAATCATCTCAAAAGCTCCCGCAAAAACCGCCAACTTGCTAAATCCCATACCCTGAATCAGGAAACGGACGATGTTCACAAGGGCCAGCGGGAAATAAAACACCGCGTTGATCCGCAGGAAATAGTAAGCGTTCGCGATAATCTGCGCTTCTTTCGCATCAAGGAAGAGCAACAAAAGCTGTCTGCCAAATAAAAACACTGCTGCCATAGCAATCAGGGAATAGATCAGTCCCAACAGGCTGCAAGCCTTCAACCCTCTATCCACGCGATCCAGATCCCCCGCGCCCACATTCTGGCCGCCATAAGTCGCCATGGTGGAGCCCATCGCGTCGAAGGGACACACGAGCAGCATACTCACCTTACCGCCCGCAGTGACTGCCGCTACCGCATTGGAGTCAATACCGTTCACCGCGCTCTGCAAAATCACGCTGCCAATGGCTGTGATTGAATATTGCAGTCCCATGGGAATGCCCATATTACAGAGCTTCCCCACATGGTCCCTGCTCCATCTGCTCTCCTCTTTTGATATCTTTAAGATCGTAAATTTTTTCCGCATGTAGATCAGGCAGGCAAGTCCTGCAACCGCCTGGGAAAGGACAGTGGCTACCGCCGCGCCCGCCACCCCCATGGGAAGCACCACAATACAGAAAACGTCGAGAAAAATATTCAGTACCGCCGCTGTCACCAAAAACACCACCGGCGTTTTGCTGTCGCCGAGAGAACGCAGGATAGCCGCCGTCATATTGTAGAGAAACACCACGGGGATTCCTAAAAAGATAATAATGATGTAGTTGTAGGACCCATCGATGATATTCGCCGGTGTCCGCATGAGCTGTAAAATCGGGCGGCACAAAAGAGAGACCATAATCGTGATAACCACAGCAAAAATCACGGACAGCCACACGCTGTTAGCCACAAATTTTTTTAACTCTCCTTCATGTTTCGCGCCAAACTCCTGCGCGATCGGAATCGCAAAGCCATTACAAATTCCCATACAAAAGCCGATAATCAGAAAGTTGACGGAACCGGTGGCTCCCACTGCCGCCAACGAGTCCACGCCCAGATAATGTCCCACAATGACCGCGTCCACCATGCTGTAAAACTGCTGAAAGACAAGGCCGAACAAAAGCGGCACAGCAAATCCCAAAATCAGGCGCATCGGATTTCCCTTCGTCATATCTTTTTCCATAGTAAAATTCCTCCCGCAAAATCATCAGAATCATTGGAGACGATTGTATCACACCGGGGCAAAAACACAAGTACCTTTTGCAAACATTTTAAAATATTTTAAAAAAATTTTAATATTGAGAAAACCGATTGACAGTGAAAAAAGAATGTATTAAGATGTTATCACTTTACGCAAAAAACGGAGGGGTTTTCATGAGCGCAGGACTTACCAAAGACAGATTTTATTCTCAGATTGTAAAACTGGTCATTCCCATTGTCATTCAAAATCTCCTGAGCGCGGCTGTGAGTTCCGCGGACGTTGTCATGTTAAATTATGTGGGGCAGTCTTCCATCTCCGCCGTATCTCTGGCAGCCAACTACGCCAACGTTCTCTTTATGATTTACTACGGGTTAGGAACCGGAGCTTCCATGTTGAGCGCACAATATTGGGGAAAAGGAGATATTCAGCCGATCCGCGTGATCCAGGGCATCGCTCTTCGCTTTTCCCTGCTGATTACCCTGTGCTTTTCCGCGTTCGCCCTCTTTGCGCCGGAACTGATGATGAAACTTTTCACCAGTGACGCCGAACTGATCGTCATCGGTGCAGGATATCTTCGCGTCATGTCCGTCACCTATCTTTGTTGGAGCATTATCGAGATCTATCTGGCCATCCTGCGAAGCATCGGCCGTGTCACTGTGTCCATGGTGTTAAATGTAATGGCGTTCTCCCTGAACATCCTTTTAAACGCCGTGTTTATCTTCGGTCTCTTCGGTGCGCCGAAATTGGGGGCTGTCGGTGTAGCCATCGCCACCATGCTCTCCCGCATTATCGAACTTGCCGGCTGTATCGTTGTGTCCCTGTTTAGTCAGGATATCAAACTCAAACCGAGCTATATGTTCCTGCGAAACCGTCTGCTGTTTCAGGATTTCTTCAGGCTCTCCCTGCCCGCCCTTTTCAACGATGTGGCATGGAGCGTGGCTTTCTCCATGTACTCTGTCATCCTGGGACACATGGGCTCCGATGCCGTGGCCGCCAACTCCCTCGTTGTGGTGGTCAGAAACTTCGGCACCGTGCTCTGTTTCGGCACGGCAAGCGCCGGCGGCATTCTGCTTGGCAACGTGATGGGCGAAAACGACATGGAGCGCGCCAAGGAATACGCCTCCAAACTGATGAAGCTCACCGTAATTACAGGCGCAATCGGCGGCGTACTGGTACTGGCCGCCACCCCTTTCGTACTGCACTTTGCAAAGCTGTCCGAAACCGCCATGCACTATTTGAAATATATGCTGCTCATCAATACCTACTATATTATGGGAGCCGCCGTCAATACAACTTTGATTGCGGGCGTGTTCCGGGCCGGCGGCGACAGCCGTTTCGGACTGATCTGCGATACCATAGACATGTGGGGCTACGCGGTGCCTCTGGGTTTCTTTGCGGCTTTTGTATTGAAGCTGCCCGTGCTCTGGGTATATTTCCTCCTCTGCACCGACGAGTTTGTGAAATGGCCCTGGGTCATCAAACATTACAGAAGCGGAAAGTGGCTGAAAAACATCACAAGGGACGATCTGTTTGAGAAGAAGGAGGAGCCGCAGATGTAGATGTCTGCGCTGATGTCCGGGCAAGCGCCTGCTGTACATAGGCGCGGAATTCTTTCCGGCTGTACACGTCAAGTTTCTGGTAAATATGTGACACATGCTTTTTCACCGTAGTTTCCGCGATGTAAAGTTCCTCCCCAATCTGCCTGTTGGTGTAGCCTCTGTAGAGAAGCCATGCCACCTCCAGTTCCCGTTCGGAAATATCGTGTCCGTCCATGGCTCCTAAAAATGCTGCGAAGATTTCTTCGTAGCTTCGGTTTTCAAGGGAAACCGTTTCGTCAGCAGACCGGAGCCTTCCTCCTGCCGCCTTCCTGCCTTCCGTCCCCGCTTCCTGCGCTCTCTGTGCCGCCGTGTCCCGGTTCTGCTCCTGCTTTCTGATCTGATCGCTGACCCGAAAATACATGGTCAACACTGCCGCAAGCGCAATGCCCAAAAACAGGGTGGACAGCGTGGCTATCCCCCACTCCCGCCTTTCGCCGAACACGCCTGCCTGATACAGCAGCAACAGCGTCAAAAGTATGACATAACCGGCTCCCAAAATCAATCGGAGCGCCCGTTTTTTCATGCCTGCTCATCCCCCGTCTCGGTGTCCACATCCATATAGTCGATGATTCTGCGCTTCACTTCCAACTGTAATGGCAGAAACAGCATTTCAAGAAGCAGCGCATACAGCATGGACAGAATCGCCACCGCCAGATTAGGACCAAGGCTGGCCGGATCAGAGAGATTGGTTAAAATGGTGATAAACGTCATCAACACACAGACCACCCCCCCATAGAGCACCTGTTTCTGCATCATTTCCACCACATCCAATGTGCGCCGCAGATCACTCAGATGACAAGTATACTCCTTTTTCAAAAGCCGCCACGCCCTCACAAAATCCTTCCACACGCCGCCCTTCAACAACACCGGCACCGTAAAAACCAAGATGATGACGAGGGACGGAGGGTCCACCAAAAAGACAAGCCGGCCTGGCTCTATCGTTCCATAGTCCCATACTCCCAGCAAAAAGACGCCCAAAACAATGCTTATCACTTCCATCAACATAATCGCTTTCCTCCCTTTTTCTTTTTTCACTGCCGTCCTCATATTTTTGCAGTCTGTCTACTGAAACCATATCACATGTACCCTGAGGAAATCTATACTACTTTCTCATCCAAAAGTAGTAAAAGAGCCTGCCGTCACGGCAAGCTCCCTGTTCTTCTAGTATTTTGTCAAAAACTGCTTCGTCCTCTCCTCCTTCGGATGGTCGATCACCTGTCTGGGATCACCCTGCTCCACGATCACGCCCTCGTCCATGAAGATAATCCGATCCGCCACATCCCTTGCAAAGGCCATCTCATGGGTCACGATAATCATAGTCGTGCGCTGCTCGGCAAGTCCGCGTATTACCTTAAGCACCTCCCCGGTCAGCTCCGGGTCCAGCGCGGAAGTGGGCTCATCAAAACACAGAATATCCGGCTGCAGCGCCAACGCTCTGGCAATCGCCACTCTCTGCTGCTGCCCGCCGGAGAGCTGATGCGGATAGTGCTCCATGCGCTCCGCCAGACCCATCTGCTCCAAAAGCGCCTTTCCGTGGGCCTCGATCTCCTCAAATATCTGTTTTCTGTTCTGCTTGAAATCCGGCTGTTCCTTCGCCAGAAGTTTTTCCGCCAACGTCACATTTTCAAGCGCCGTATACTGTGGAAAGAGATGAAAGGCCTGAAACACCATGCCAAAATGCAGCCTCTTGGTGCGCAAGTCCTTCTCCTGCCCCTTCACCGGGTTATCCGCGTTGAACAAGGTTTCTCCCCGCACCGTGATGGAACCGTGATCCGGCATCTCCAAAAAATTCAAACAGCGCAGCAGCGTGGTCTTTCCCGAACCGGAAGAACCGATGATCGCCAGCGCATTTCCCTCTTCCAAATCAAAACTCACATCATCGAGCACCTTTGTAGAGCCGAAATGTTTTCCGATATTCTTTACTTCTAAGACAGCCATTTGTTCCTCCATCGCCTATCTGAAATAGCTGAGTTTCCGTTCGATATAGTTAAACAGCAGCGTTAAAATACCTACAAACAACAGATAAAATACACCGGTATAGAAGAGCGGCCATGTGAGGCCGTCGCTCTTCATGAAGGAATATCCTGCAAAGGTCAGCTCATAAGCGGCTATGATACGCGCCAAAGAGGTATCCTTTACCAGCGTAATGATTTCGTTGGACATAGGCGGCACCACCCGCTTCACCATCTGTAAGAGGGTAACCTTAAAAAAGATCTGGCTCTTTGTCATGCCAAGTACTTCTCCCGCTTCTCTCTGTCCCACGGGAACGCCCTCGATGCCGCCCCGGAAAATCACGGAAAAATAGCAGGCATAATTGATACTGAAAGCCACCACTGTGGCCGTGATCCGCCCGGTTTCGCTGCCGCTCCAGATGTTATGCCCAAGCCACAGGCCCGGGCCGTAAAAAATAATAATCAACTGTAACATCAACGGCGTGCCGCGTATAATCCATACCAACGTCTGTATCAATCCCCGCAGCGCTCTCCATCGGCTGATCTCACCGAAGGCGAGAATCAAGCCTAGCGGCAGAGAAAAAAGCAAGGTAAATATAAAAATCTGAAAAGTGGTCAAAAGACCATCTAGCAACGCCTGTGTGACACTGTAAAACATCGTTCCCTCCATGTCCGGCTCCCATTACCGCAAACAATGATTGTTCTCCTACTTTGCCGGCACCACAACCACCTGCGCGTTGTTGCAGTACGCACCGGTGCACTCCATAGCGTTTTTCACCTCGTCAGTCAATGTCATACCGTTCCAAACCACGTCGATATTCTTGGAATCCAACTCCATAATCTTGTTGTCCCAGTCAATCACCACGAACTGCGCTTCCACACCAAGCTTATCCGCTACCACACGGGCCATGTCTGCGTCAAAACCGACCCACTCTCCGGAAGCATCCTTGTAATCCATGGGCTCAAATTCGGTGATACCCACAATCAGCGTGCCCTTGTCCTGAATATAGGCCACATCACTGTCGGAAGCGGAAGCCGTAAACTCCGAAGCCTTCTGCTCCACCAAAGCTTCCTGCACGCCGTAGGTCGTTGCAATCTCCTTCATGGAACCGTCCGCATAGCTTTCCGCAAACACAGAATTAATAAAAGAAGCCAGATCAGAACCCTTGCGGCAGCCTACGCCGTATTCTTCCGTGGTCAGTTCATCCGTATGTATCAAACTCGGGTAACTGGTTCCCTCCCCGATCATGGCACCCGCCATCAACAGATCAATGATCGCCGCATCCGATGTGCCGGAGGCCACCTCCATCAACGCATCCGCCTGAGAGGCCACCGCATTTGTCCGAAATCCTTTCTCCTGGGCAACCGCCTCCCCTGCGGAACCGGTCTCCACCGCATACACCATATCCTTGCCTGCGGAGTCGGACGCTCCGTCAGAACCGCCGCAGCCGGTGAGAACCCCGCCGATTGTCATAGACACCGCCAACAACATTACCAATTTCTTTTTCATAATAATCTCCTCCTAAAATATTAGTATTTGATTTCCTTCCCTTCCAGTCTCCACTGTCTGAATTCTGCCGAAGCAGACAACAGCAGATCGGAAGAAGAGTTAAGCGCCGTCTCCACGGAATCCTGAATCACGCCGATGATAAAGCCTACCGCCACCACCTGCATGGAAACGGAATCCGGAATGCCAAACAGGGAACAGGCAAGCGGAATTAACAGCAGAGAGCCGCCCGCCACACCGGAAGCGCCACAGGCCGAAAGAGCTGCCAACAGACTTAATACAATCGCCGTCGGAATATCCACATTGATACCCATGGTAAACGCCGTCGCCATGGTCATAACCGTGATCGTGATCGCCGCACCATCCATATTGATCGTCGCGCCAAGAGGGATCGTCACGGAATAGGTATCCTTGTCCAGTCCCATCTCCTCGCAAATCTTCATATTGACGGGAATATTCGCCGCCGAGCTTCTGGTAAAGAAAGCCGTAATCGCGCTCTCCTTTAAACACTTAAAGATCAGTGGATAAGGATTTTTACGAATACACCAGTATACCAGAATCGGATTGGTCACAAAGTAGATAAAGAGCATACAGCCCACAAGCAGAATTAAAAGCTTTCCGTACACGGTAAACGCTTCCAGGCCGCTGGTTGTCACACTGGTGTAAACCAAACCCAGCACACCGAAGGGCGCAAGGTTGATAATAACCACAACCACTTTGGAGATCGCCGTCGAAATGTCTCCCAGAGATTTTTTGGTCGCCTCCGACGCGCCGCGGAACGCCACACCGAGAAGCACCGCCCAGGCAAGAATGCCCACATAGTTTGCATCCACCAGAGAGGACACCGGGTTTTGTACCACATTCATCAGCAAAGTGCTCAACACCGCCACAATGCCGTCAGGCGCCGCCGCGCCCTCCGCTGCATCCGTAAGCACCATCTGCACCGGGAAAATCATACTGGCAAATACTGCGATCACCGCAGCAAGCACCGTACTGAACATATACAGAATAATGACGGTACGAATCACGCCTCCATGAGATTTTCCCGCATTGCAGAGCGCGCTCATTACCAAAAAGAACACCAAAAGCGGTGCTATTCCCTTGAGGGCTCCCACAAACACATCTCCCAAAATACCGATGCCCGAAGCCCCCGGCACCGCCAACGCCAAAACGGAGCCGATGATCAATCCCACAACAATTCTTTTGACAAGGCTTATCCCTGTCCATTTCTCCCACACTTTTTTCATAAGTTACCTCCATGCCTAAGCTGTCAGTTACTTTACTATACTACTACGAGAAAGCATACCGCGTCAAGTTAGCTGTGTATAAAGAACTTTTGGGGACTGTCACATAAAATTTTATTTGCTAGGGATATCTGATCGGGATATAATATATGTCACAATGAGAACTCAGACGGAAATCCACAAATAAGGAATATCCGAAATGAAAAACTTCAAAACTGCATTTTTATCCGCACTAACGTTATGCCTGTGCCTGTTTCTCACGATCCGGTGCGGCCTGTACGCGGAACAAAACAGAGCTTTAACCGAAGAAAACGAGGCCCTTTCCACCGACCTTTCCGACAAAGAACAGGCCCTTACTGACAACAAACAAACCGTTGCAGAAATGACGCAGGAAACGGAAACCGAATCCGGCTTTCTCAAAAAGAACGGCCTCTATCTGATCGACGATGTACGTCAGCTATGGGCATTACAGAAGCTGATTGCCACAGGCGGGGAAATGGAACCGGGCGTGCCTGCCGCATCGGCCTCCTACCGGCTGCGAAACGATATAGAGTTCTATTCCGATCCCGTACCTCTGTTTTATCTGGGAACGGAGGAAATGCCCTTTCGCGGCAGCTTTGACGGAGACGGCCATCGGATCAGAGGATATTTCCCTTTGATATACGGCGTTGATTATACGGGACCCATGTTCCATACGGATAAAAGCGCCAAAATTGAAAATCTGTATATTGACGATCAAAGAGACAATTTAACAGGCAGGACCGTCAGTATAGAACTGACCGAACAATGGGAAGTTGCGGAAGCGGAACGCCATCTGCCGGATTTTCCCATCTGCAATATTGCAACGGAAATAAGCGATTGGGATCTTGACGCACGACAAATAGCCGAAAAGATGCACAAACACTGGGAAAAACTTCTCGCGCAGGAGGACGGTTATGACTGTTCTGTCAGCATGACCTTCTATCCGAGATCGGAGGATTTCGAGGAAACGCCGGCAGTTTGCGACACAAATGACCACGGGACATACATCCAGGAACTCAAAACCGCTCTTCTTACGCTGGCCGGAGCAGAATATACCGACGTGATAGAAGAAATCCTGGAACAGGAGGAAGGCTATCTGTGGTTTCTCCGATTGGAACGGATTGAAGGTTTGATCTGCTGTACCTTTGAGATCGGAAGGCCGACCGGACTAACCGGCAGCTTTGATGAACATTATTACCTGATTACGGAGGGACTGTGGGAAGGAAAAGAGGTTTCGCGTCAATGTTTCCGCATCCCCTATATTGACGGAGCGTGGTATCATATTGGAACAACCTCCTCCTATCAGGTGCAGCGGGAAGACATTGATTTTGACAGCAGACAGGATCTGCTGATCCATGAGGGATTTTCCGGCGGAAGCGGCGGCCACTGGAACGACTACCACGCTCTGGTCTGGAAGGATGATATCGGACAGTTTTCCTATTTTCCCTCCTTTCCCGCACAGGTAAGCGCTCTGGACTTTAACCGGCGCAGAGTCATATTTCACACAAGCACAGGGTGGGATTCGGAAACCGTTTCTGTCTATGAAATCGTAAACGGCGAGTACATATGCACAAAGGAATTGGTCTGTCAGCGAAACAGCGACGGCACTGTAAATGAATTGTTCTATTACGAAATGGGAGAATTGGTACAAACCCACAGGCTGTCAGACTTGGATGAAAGGGAGACGCTGTACCCGGATATGAATTACTGGCTAAAGGGATAAAAGTCATCACCTTTCCAATTAACACAAATGAGGAAAATCCGAAATGAAAAACTTTAAAACTGCATTTTTATCCGCATTAACGCTATGCCTGTTTCTGTTTCTCACGATCCGGTGCGGCCTGTACGCGGAACAAAGCAGAGCTTTAACCGCAGAAAACGAGGCCCTTTCCACCGACCTTTCTGACAAAGAACAGGCCCTTACTGCCAACAAACAGACCATCAGGGAAAAGACACAGGAAATAGAAGATTTGCAGGCACAGCTTGCAGAAGCCGCCTCCGGCGAAGAAGCGGAAACAGAAAGAGAATTTTTGAAAAAGGATGTCGTCTATTTGATTGATACCAAAGATCAGCTATGGGACGTAGAACGATATATCAACCAGGATATGGAAATCGAACCGGGCGTGCCCGCCGTTTCCGCTTCCTACCGTTTGCGAGCCGATGTGGTTTTTTACCCTTACCAGTCGGTTTGTCTGGGGACGGAAGAAAACCCGTTCTGCGGCAGCTTTGACGGGGACGGCCATCTCGTGGACGGCGCATTTGAGCAGATGGACGGCGCAAGCGTGCCGGAAGCCATGTTTTTTGCAGACAAATCGGCAAAAATTGAAAATCTGCATGTCATCAACCGCATGTATCATTATTTCCCTCTGTCCGAGCCTCGGGAATGTGACGAGTTGGACAGCCATCTGCCAAATTGTGAAAGCTCGCGGATACAGGCGGAAGTCTCCTCGTGGGGCCTTGACGTGCAGAAAACAGCCCAGGCATTGCGGACGCATTGGGAGCGAAATGCCCAAAAGGAAGGCGCTTATGTCAGCATGACTTTTTACCCGAAAGAGAAAGAAGCGCCTGCAGATGCAGATGCCTATATACAGAAAGTACACACGGCTCTCTGTACCTTGGCCGGAGCTGAGTATACGCAAATGATAGAGGAAGCCATGACGAAGGAAGAAGGGTATCTGTGGTTTGTCCGGTTGGAAAATGTAGGCGGACTGACCTGCTGTAGTTTTGAGATCGGCGAACCAACCTCCTACCTCCCTGTCCAGGAAGACAATGTCTGCAACTATTACATTATTACAGACGGCAGCCGTGAAGGAAAACCGGTTCCGTCACGCTGTTTCACCGTCCCTTACACGTACAGTGAAACGCACATAGGGCGCAATCTTTTATATTATTTGGAACAGGTCGATGTTAATTTTGATGGAGAACAGGATCTGCTGATCCACGAGGGGCACTCCAGCGGGAGCGGCGGAAGTTGGGGGCATTACCGGGCGCTGGTCTGGAATGATGCCGACGGGCAGTTTGCCTATTTCCCCTCTTTTCCGAAGATGGCAAGCAGTCTGGAATTTGACCAAAAAAGAATTGTAGAGTTCGGGCAAATGGGGATATCTTACGAATATGTAATCGTGTATGGCATTGTCGACGGCGAATATCAGCCCACAAGGGAACTGATCTGTCAGACAAATGCCGACGGCGTAACCGAGCTGCTCTATTATGAAATGGGAGAATTGGTGGAGACCCACAGGCTGTCCGACGAGGATAACAAAGAAGATTTTTACCCTGATATGAATTACTGGCTGAAAGGATAGCGCAAAGGACAAAAGGTAGCGACTATGGAACCATATTTTGATGAACAGGAAGAAGACCGGGAATTTCTTGCCCGCTGTGAAGAAAGACGGCGCAGGCGGCTTGAACGGCAGAGACGTTTAAGACGGCAGCGTCTGATCAAAAGATATGTGTGCCTCGGCATACTCGCCGTGCTGATCATCTCTGTCTCTTTTGCCCTGCGGTCCTGCAAAAAAACAGAACCGGAAGCAGCCCTGGAAATACAGCCGATGGAAAGCCCGTCCCCCACCGACATGCCCATGGAAGAAATAGGGGAAACACTGAGAAAAGCGAGAGAGGAAGCCGGGATCGCAGATTCCGCGGAAACGGAGGAAGACCCTTCCGAACAGGAAGAGGAACATCCCTTGTATCAATTCGCTGACACCGAAGACACCGTCCCCATCACTAGCGCGGAAGTCATCAGCACAAACGCCATTCTGGTAGACGAAAACGCAAACGTTGTCGTCGCCTCCAAGGGATCGAAACAGCGAATCTATCCCGCCTCCATGACAAAAGTGCTGACGGTGCTTGTGGCGGCGGAGCAGATCACGGAAGAAGACCTGGACGACACTTTCACGATGACTTTGGAAATCACAGACTATGCCTACGTCAACGACTGCAGCACCGTTGGCTTTGTGGATGGGGAAGAGGTGCCCGTGCGCGATCTGTTTTACGGCACCGTGCTGCCCTCCGGCGGGGACGCGGCACTGGGACTTGCAACCTATATCTCAGGCTCCCACGAAGCCTTTGTCGGGCAGATGAACGCGAAGCTGGAGGAATTAGGCATTGCAGACAGCGCCCATTTCACCAATTGTATCGGCCTTTACGACGACAACCACTACTGCACGGCTTATGACATGGCTGTCATAATGAAGGCCGCCATGCAGAATGACCTGTGCAGAGAAATTTTATCCGCCCATACGTATACCACCACTCCCACCGAGGAACATCCCGACGGGATTCCCATCTCCAACTGGTTTTTACGGAAAATTGAGGACAAGGATATGGGCGGCGAAGTGCTCTGCGGCAAAACGGGATATGTGGTGCAGTCTAAAAACTGTGCGGTAAGCTACAGCCAAATCAACGGCACAACCTATATCTGTGTCACTACCGGCGCCACCAACAATTGGCGGTGTATTTACGACCATGTGGAAATTTATAACAGATATGTACCTGCAAAGACAACAACGGCGTGACCAACGTCACGCCGCCTGATTTCTTTCATCATGATACCTCTCAGCTTACTGTGGAATATTTATTCCGCTGTCGCTTCCTCGGTGTACTTCACAGCCAGTTCGTTGACCGTGCCGTCCGCAAGCATCTTCTCGATGGATTTATTGATCTTGTCAAGCAGTTCGGTATTGCCCTTCTGCACCGCAATCGCGTACTCCTCAGCCTCAAACGCACTGGGGTCTTCCACGATCTTTAATCCCTCGTTGTCACTTACATACTTCTGTGCCGTTGCGGAGTCGAGCACAACCACGTCACACTTACCGTTGGCTAACTCCATGACAGCCTCCGTGCCCTTCTTGAAAGCCTCGTAGTCATAACCCATATTCTGCACACATACCTCGCCGGTGTACCCTTGGATCACACAGATCTTTTTGTCAGCCATGTCAGCTGCGGCGGCAATATCGGAATCTTCCTTCACGATCATTACCTGCGTAGCCGTGTAGTAAGGAGTGGAGAAGTCCACTGTCTCACGCCTCTCATCGGTGGCGGTCATACCTGCGATCACCGCGTCAATCTGTCCGTTCTGGAGCGCTACCAGAAGGGAGTCGAACTCCATGCTCTCCATGGCAACGGTCATGCCGTTCTCATCCGCAATCTGCTTGGCGATCGCCATGTCAATGCCGTCGAACTCGCCGATTACGCCGTTTGAAGTAACGTACTCAAAAGGCGGAAACTCCGGGTTTGTTCCAAACGTGAGGGTATCCCCCTTTGCGGAACCGCCGCCGCAGGCCGTCAGCACACATGCCGTCATAGCCATGGCAAGCGTCATTGCCAGTAACTTTGTTGCTTTTTTCATAATCTTTTCCTCCTCGTTATAAATGTATATTGTTTTGCCTTGCGGCTACAATACCTTGCTCAAAAAATTCTGCGTCCGCTCATTCTGCGGATGATTAAAAATTTCTTCCGGCGTCCCGCTCTCCATCACCACACCCTGATCTATGAAAAGCACACGGGAAGCCACCTCTCTCGCAAATCCCATCTCGTGGGTGACAATCACCATGGTCATGCCGGATCTCGCCAAATCCTTCATCACATCCAACACCTCGCCTACCATCTCCGGGTCAAGGGCCGACGTTGGCTCATCGAAAAGCATAATCTCCGGGTCCATGGCAAGCGCTCTCGCAATCGCCACCCTCTGCTTTTGTCCGCCGGAAAGCTGGGCCGGATAAGCGTTCGCCTTCTCCCCCAGATTCACCCGCTCCAAAAGCTCCTGTCCCCGCTTAACCGCCTGTTCCTTCGTCATTTTCTTAAGAAGTACAGGCGCCAGGGTGATATTCTCCATAATGGTCAGGTGGGGAAACAGGTTAAACTGTTGGAACACCATGCCCATCTTCTGCCGCACCTGATTCACGTTCACCTTGGGGGCTGTGATCAGCTCATCGTCCACATAGATTTCCCCCTCCGTGGCCGTCTCCAACAGATTCAGGCACCGCAAAAACGTACTCTTTCCGGAGCCGGAGGGCCCGATCACGACCACTACCTCGCCCTGTGTGATGTGCTCGTCAATCCCGCTCAAAACTTCCAGATCTTCAAATTTTTTATGTAGATTCTTTACTTTTATCATAATTCTCTCTTCTCACACGGTTACCTTGCATCCGCCCTGCGCAGTCTGATCTCCACCCTGCGAAGCGCCAGCGTCAGTATCTTAATCAACACGTAATAGATCACCGCCGTTCCGATGAGCGGCATGAATGCGATAAATGTCGCACTCTTAATGAAGTCGCCGGCTTTCTGGATATCCATCAGTCCCACATATCCTACAATGGCGGTCTCCTTAATCAGCACAATAAACTCATTGCACAGCGCGGGGAAAATATTCTTTACAGCCTGGGGAATCACAATCCTGCTCATCGTCTGAAATGCACTCAACCCCAACGATCTGCCGGCTTCCGTCTGGCCCTTGTCAATCGAGAGAATGCCTGCGCGGATAATCTCGGACACATATGCACCGGAGTTCACGCCGAAGGCAATGGCGGCAATGATCCACTTATCCAACTGCACCGAAGCAAAAATCACAAAATAGATAATCATGAGCTGCGTCACCGAGGGCGTTCCCCGAATCACGTCCGTGTAGATGCCTCCGATAAACCGGATCGGCTTTTTCTTTGACAGATTACACATGGCGATCACCATACCGATCAGTATCCCGATGGCAATGGCCAAAAGCGACACCTTGATCGTCACGCCGATTCCGCTCAGGAGAAGCTGATACCGATCCTCCCTGATAAAACACTTATAAAAATCATCGCTGACATTCGTCATCCACGCCGACATCCGCTCTTCTCCTTTTCCCACGCTGCTATCGTGTACATCTTATCACAAACTTTTACAGAAGTAAAGCGCAAAATGTATAAATATACATTTTTTCTGTATATTATTCATTTATACAAACTTTATGCTACCGCCCCAGTTCCTGCTTCCACTCTGCAATGATCTCTTCACAAGTCTCCGTGTCGATATCCTCCACAGCGTTTTTCAACTTTTCAAAAATGCTGTACTGTGCATCGCTGTATGAATACTGACTCATGCCCTTGATGACTTCTTCCATGGCATCCATGTCCAGATTCTCCATGGCTTCCTTCATCTGGTCAAAGAGTTCCAACATCTCGCCCTTCTCCGCCGCTCTTCCGCTCTGGGTTTCTTCCTCTTTGACAAAGTAAGGCGCCAGAATCCCTTTGTAGAACATGTACTCTTCCAGCATCCCCGGCGTAATCTTATGAATCAAGGCCGCATTTCCGGCATTGCCGGCGGCTTCCATCTGTTCGGCAACCTGTGCCAGTTCCAATGCGCCGATCTGCTTTGACGCGCTCTTAAGGGCATGTACTTCCACCGTGTACTCTTTCCACATCTCTTTCTGTTCATACTCGGATATCATCATACTCTTTTTATCAATGACACGGTAATACTCTTTCAAAACAGACCAGAAAAGCTCCTCGTTTCCAAGAAATTCCATAGCCTTTTTCACATCCAGCCCATCAATGGAAATATCGGTGGTCGTCTGCGATGCCTGCGCTTCTTTGCTGCCTTGGAGAACAGTATTCATCTTTTTATTCCTGTTTTTCTCGATCTTTTCAGGCGGCAGCCACTTACGGAGTTTTGCCAAAATCACCCGCATCTCTATGGGTTTCGTCACAAAATCATTCATGCCCTCGTCGATAAACATCTGGGCCGTTCCCTCCACCGCGTTGGCTGTGAAAGCAATAATCGGCACCTGTCCGTTATTTCCCAGAAGACGTCTGATCACTCTGGTAGTCTCCACACCGTCCATCTCTGGCATCATATGATCCATAAAGATGATATCGTAGCGTTTATCCGTAACCATTAAAACGGCGTCCTTGCCGCTCAAAGCCGTATCTATCTTCATTTGAAGCGGGTTCAAAAGCCCTTTGACCACCGTCAGATTAATGGCATTGTCGTCCACTACCAGAATTTCCGCCGTGGGAGCAGTGAAATCGAAGTCCTCCGCCTCCATCAAAGAAACGGAACCAATCTCCTCTCTGCCGTTAAAAATATTGGAGAGTCCCAAAATATAAAGCGGTTTTTTCACCACCCGCAGATTCGGCAGATCGTAGGAACGCACTGACCGGTAATTTGACAAAACCACACCGCAGACATTCGGATTCAATTTCAGGAAATACTGCACAGCCTCCGTCATCAACGGCTGTTCTACAAAAAGATAGCCCGCTTTGTGATCCTTTAACCACCCAAGATCTTCCTCCGATTCCAATCTCATATAGGTAACGCCCAGCTTCTCCATATCGCCCGCCAGCTCCTGCGCCGTGTACGCGCTCTGAATCAACCCGGCCGCCACAATATTTTCCCCCACTTTTTCCACGGCGCGGTTACCGTCCGTCACCTTTTGGGGGATGACGAAGGAGAAGGTAGAGCCCTTGCCATACTCGCTGTCCACATGAATCTTTCCGTGCATCAACGCCACCAATTGTTTACTGATGGCAAGCCCAAGTCCGGTTCCCTCCACATTACGGTTTCTTTTGCTGTCAAGCTGTTGAAACGACTGAAATAGCTTTACCATGTCGCTTTCCTTAATACCCCGACCCGTATCCGTCACCGCCACATAGAGCTCTATCGCGTCTTCCGTCGTCCGCAGAAAATCTATCTTTACATTGACATTTCCAGAATCCGTAAACTTGACGGCATTGTTTGCCAGATTTACCAATACTTGTTTGATTCTGATATTGTCACCGTAAAGCCCTGCCGGCAGCTCCGGATTTACATCCACCGTCAGATCCAAATCTTTGCTGCCGATACGGGTCATTATAATATTAGAAACATCATTAATCATGGACAGCGGCTCGTACTCCACGTCACTGATATCCATCTTGCCCGATTCGATCTTGGAAAAATCCAGAATGTCGTTGATGATGGTAAGGAGCGTCTGCCCCGAAGATTTAATCTGTCCGATATATTCCCTGGCCGCAGGCGTCACTTCCTCCCGAAGCGCCATCTCAGCCATACCGATCACCGCATTCATGGGCGTTCTGATTTCATGGCTCATGTTGGCCAAAAAATCCGATTTCATATTGGAAGTTTTGCGCAGCTCCATATTTTTCAGGTTCACCTGATACTTACTGTAACCGATCTCCGACAAAACATTGGCAATCGTATAGATCGCGTTCGACACCTTCTCGATCGTCCGCTTATCTACAATCTTGACATCGTTTGCGGCGCGCATCAGTTCATCCCCGTCCACGCCGATATCCTCGGCCACCTTCCGGATCTTACCCTCGTCCGGCGGTATGGTCGAAAGCTGGCCGCCGACAAAACATCCCACCATATGCCCGTGAGCCATAATGGGCGCGGCAAATGCCACCATGCCGGCATGGCAAAAATAGGCGCAGGAGACACCGGCTCTCGCCGCCTTCTCCGCACCCATTTTGTCACACTTTTCACACCGTTTTCTGCCTTCTTCCGTATTTCTGACATACTTCCCGCAAAACTCTGTGAATCCCGAGGGTTTCGTCTGAATTCTGCCGTGGGCATCCGTAACCAGAGCCGCAATTCCCGACATATCGGAAAAAGCATCCTGTATTTTCTGTAAGGTTTCAATATCTATCAAGTCAGTCAGTTTAAATTCGTTTTCAATGATCGCCATGCCAGATCCCTCCGCTACAGAATGTTAAGCCGTTATCTCAACACGCCCTTAATGGTGGAAGATAACTTTTCCATATCGATAGGCTTGGTGAGATACCCCTGCGGTTTCATCGATAACACTTCCATGATCTTCTTTCTTTCCGTCACGCCGGTCAAAAAGACTACCGGCAGATTAGCCGTATTGGGATTTTCCCGAATCTTTGCCAAAACCTCTGCCCCGTTCTCATTGGGCATCTCATAATCCAAAAGCACGATATCGGTCTTCTTCGTCTCCAAAAATTTCAGGGCGATCTTACCGCTGATGGCCGTTGCCACATCGTAACGCTCCGCCAGATACCCCTTCAGTAGTTTAAGTACGCTGCTGTCGTCATCCACCACAAGAATATGCTTTCTCCTTGCCGCTTCCACCTGCGCCTTTTTCTCGTTCTCCTCTTCTTTCGCAAGCTGTGCAAGCAGCTGTTCGGCCACACGCATAACATCCTTGGTTTTAAGCTCGCTCTCACTCACCACCACGGATCTCTTTTCCTGTACGGCTTCAGGGCGTTTCTCCTTCAACAGTTTAACGATGCTCTCCTCCAGTTTCTGGGAGGTAATGGGTTTGCGGAACACTGTCACATCCATGGCTGGGGCAATCCGCTCAAACTGCATGCAGTCATCGGGATCACCCACGATAATAATGGGAATCCTCTCTGCCGCAATTTTGTTCTCCACATTGACAAACCTCTTCAAATCGTCCGGATTTTCACCGTACAGACAATAGACGAGAGCATCCGGCCTCACATATTTTACATGGCTTATGATATCGTCGTAGCGGTCTGAAGTGCTGAGACACTCAAAGCTGAAATCCATGTAAGTGAAGAACTCGTTGATCACCATCTTATTGTTTCCCGTAAGCAGAATCTTATATTTCATACCCTTATCCCCCTATATTTCTTGCCGGCAGCATACTGCTCATTTTGCCATACAAAGTAAGTATACCAAAATTCCCCACTTTTTGCACTGTTATTTTCCATGGAATTGAAAAAACAATTTCGATTCGCTGTTTCGTCTGATCCCAGCATAAATTGTCCCGGATATATTATGCCATACGGAAAAAATTGCCCCCGGCAGAGTGGCCAACGGATTTGCTGCAAAATTAGCCGCTGCCAGAGAAATTGCCAGCCCGCTGTTTTGCATACCCACTTCGATGCCGATTGCGGTCACCTTTTTCTCTTCCAGCTGTAGGAACTTTGCCACTCCTGTTCCCAGACACAGTCCGACCACGTTGTGTATGGCCACTACCACCATCACCAGAGCGCCGCAGGAGACAATCTTCTCCGCATTGCTCCCCACAATCCCGGAAATAATCATCACAATCGCAATCACTGAAATCAGCGGAAGCAGCTCTCTGACCGCATCAATCTGTTTCGGGAATATCCGGTAAATCAAAATCCCCAAAAGCACCGGGACAAGCACCACCTTAACCACCGACATCATCATTGTAAGAAGCGATACCTCCACCCAGGAACCGGCCAACAGATATACCAGTACGGGTGTGCAGATGGGGGCAAGTACGGTGGAAACAATTGTCATTCCCACAGACAGCGGCACATCTCCTCCGGCCACATAGGTAATTACATTGCTCGCTGTTCCGCCCGGACAGCACCCCACCAGAATCACGCCAAGCGCCAGATCCGCAGGCAGTCCAAATGCCTTCGCCAACACATATGCCGTCAGAGGCATCACCGTGTACTGCAGGACAAAGCCGATACACAAATCCTTTGGCCTTGTAAATACAATTTTGAAATCCTGTGTTTTAATGGTCAGCCCCATTCCAAACATAGCGGCCCCCAAAAACAACGTCGTATAGTTCGTCGCCCATGAAAATCCCTTCGGATAAAGGAACGCAATCACAGAAAATATAATAATCAAGATTGCGATATTTGACGACATAAAGTTAGCTATTTTTTTTACCTGATTCATACCATTCCCCCGTTTTCTCTTACATTCCTTCCGTATCTCCCAGCCTGCCATGCTTTTCGTATCTGGCAACGGATGTCATCTGATTTCTCTCATCCACAAAGACTACCTTTGGCGGATGATCTGCCGCCTCCTCGGGCGTCATCTGCGCATAGCACATAATAATGACCTTATCTCCGGTGGAAACCATACGGGCCGCCGCACCGTTTAAGCAGATAATCCCGCTTCCGGCCTCACCGGCGATCACGTAAGTCTCAAACCGGGACCCGTTATCCACATCTGCAATCTGCACTTTTTCATACTCATAGATTCCGGCAGCCTCCATCAGACGCTCGTCAATGGTGATGCTGCCCACATAATTCAGCTCCGCCTGTGTCACGACGGCCCGGTGAATTTTACTTTTTAACATATTCAGAAGCATGTTTCCCTCATCTCTGCGAACATTATAATTCCGCAATAAAATTGTCAATCAACCTCGTTTTCCCTATATATACCGCCATTGCTGTGAGCACTCTGCCCTCCGCCCTGGTAAGCGGCTCTATCGTATCCGCATCTACCATTTCCACATAATCTATTTTGGCAAGCGGCTCCTCTTCTATCATTTCTCTCATGGCCTTTAGAATTGTGCCGGCATCCCTCTCCCCCTTTTTCATCATATCTTCCCCGCAAAAGACCGCTCTCGAGAGAACCAGCGCCGCCTTTCTCTCCGCCTCACTTAAATAGGTATTTCTGGAGCTTCTGGCAAGGCCGTCCGCCTCCCGTATGATGGGGCATCCCACAATCTCAACATCCATGTTCAAATCACGCACCATCCTACGGATCACCGCCATCTGCTGCGCGTCTTTCTGCCCAAAATAAGCCCTGTCCGGCCCCACAATATGGAACAGTTTACAGACCACCGTGCATACGCCGCGAAAATGCGTGGGCCTGGTTTTGCCGCACAATCCTTCGCTGACCTTCTGCATTTCCACATAGGTGGAAAAATCCGGCGCGTACATCTCCTCCGGTTCCGGATGGAAAATCAGATCTGCTCCCGCCTCTTCACAAAGCCTTTTATCCGCCTCAATATCTCTCGGATAGGTATCCAAATCCTCATTCACCCCAAACTGTATGGGATTGACAAAATCGCTGACCACCACCTTGTCGTTTTCCGCTGCCGCCCTGACAATCAGGCTCTTGTGACCGTCATGCAAATAACCCATGGTCGGCACCAATCCCACCGTCAGGCCCTGCTGCCTCCATTCCTTTACCTGTCTTCTTACTGCATCCACCTTACCTGTGATTTCCATAGTTCCCTCCTTCTGTCTGCGTCATCTTCTGACTCTGCTTATGCGCGCAAAAAAATCCGGACAGGAACTGTCCGGACATACATACAAAGACCCCTATATCCAAATGTGCCGCCCGCTCATCGGTGCCGCCATTTTCTATAAGAATTTCTTATTCCGTTTCCACATGTATGCACTGGTACAGTTCTTTCAGATACTGTCCGCCTAAATCATAGCATACGTGCCTCTAAAGCGCAATCCGTATTCTGTCTTTTTTCGCATACACCATTTTTAACAGACCGCCTACAGCTCATTGATGGTCTCTGTAATCGCCATTTTCCGGAGCCGTCTGGCAGGTGTGCGCACCGCCGCCACACAGGAGAGCGCGACGATCACCGTTATGACTATGAGCTGCGGAAAGGGTGTCTTCCATGAGCCGCCAAAATGCGTGAAAACAATCTTCACCATGATCAGCCGATGCAGGAACAATCCCGCAATATAGCCGAGCAGCAGGCCGCAGACCGCGTAGGTAACCGCCTCCGCCGCAATCATCCGGGTCATCTGTGCGGCGCTCATTCCCACAGCGCGCATGGCACCGTACTGTTTCATTCTGGCCGATACGCTCATGGAAATGTTGTTGGTGATATGAAAGACGGTAATCAACGCAATGACCGCCAAAAAACCGTAAGCTGCAATGCGGAATACCCAAAAACTGGAATTGACCGTCTGCTCTTCCTCACGCCTGTCCACAAAAGCATTCTCCCCCGCCATCGCCTGAATCGTCTCCACCGTCTCTTCCGGCGCATCCTTTGCCAGACCAATCCCCAACAGCTGATAATCCGTTTCACCCGTAAGACGCATAAAAGTTTCCTCCGTACAGACGATTGCCGGACGGCTCTCTGTCCCGATTCCCTCCGAGCACACACAGGCAATGGTCAGTTCTGTATCGCCGATCTTCACAACATCCCCGGCATTTAAACGGCTGTCCATGTTAAAAATCGTCATCACAGAATCCGTATCGCCCGAAACCTGATCCAAATCGCCGCTAGCCACCGATCGCTCCGACCACAGAAACATCCAGTCGTCATAGGAAATCAGATCGATACTGCCGGGGGCGCCGTTAATTTCCGCAGGCATATCATAACATACGGCACAGCCGAATACCGATTCCACGCCGGGCAAAACAGCCATTTTCTCTTTCATCCCTCTGTCAAGGGAATTGGAGCTGTCCGCCGCCGCAATGCTGATTTCCGGGCTTAGATCGTTCTCTGACGGCATGAACCTGTTGAACAAATCCAGTCCGGCGGAGAACACCAGAAACAAAGCAACCGTAAAAGCGAAAGACAAGGACATCAAAATCAAATTCTTCTTCGCCGCTATAGCATGATGGACACCCAGGGCAGACTCCACCTTGAGAATACGGGTGTCCGCCGCGTGGGAGACCACCCTGCCTGTTTCCGCATTGCCCGATACCGCCGCCACGGGAGACACTGCCGCCGCCCGCTTCGCCGGCGCATGCGCCGCAAACAGCACCGATATCACGCCCACCAGAATGCCCGACACAAGACCGATCACGCTGAACCGGTAGCGGAAGTCATCAAACTCGCCGCCCACCTTATATTGCAAAATCATGGACAACACAAACGTAAATACCTCGCTGATCACTAACCCGACAGGGATCGCCGTCTTACACCAGTTTAACGCCTCCAAGCGCACGAAACGCATCACCTGTTCCCTGCTTGCGCCGATGCAGCGCATCATCCCGAAAAACTTCGTCCGCTGAGCCACCATACTGTTTAAGCAGCTTGCAATCATCAGCACGCCCGCAATCAGAATCAATACAAACACAATCGCCGCAAGGAAATAGAAACTTTGCATTGTCATATTGCTGCTTGCCCCCGACACGCCCATTGCGGCTATATTTTCGTCGATATCCCTGTCCGCCAGCCCGTACCGGAGTTTCAAATCAGAGATCGCATTTTTAATATCAGCGCCCCCCGCGAAGCGGACATAATACCCTGTCTTTGCCTCCGTATCCAAAACAGGCCCGCTCCCGCCTGCGGTACAGACGGCCTCAAACGCGTCCACGCTGATATAGGCGCACACATCCTCAAACTTATCGTCGTACTTCTCCCACTCATCCTCACAAAATCCGCTCACCGTAAAGGAAAAATCACCCGTCGGAAGATGGAGGGTAACAGAATCGCCCGCCTGTACGCCAAGCCGCTCCTTCGCGCCCGTGTTTAGCATAACCTCCCCGTCATTTTGGGGAAATGCGCCCTCTTTCTCATAGGCCCTGATATTATCTATATAGGTCTGCTCTGTGCCATATAAAATGACACGTGTGTCATCAATATAATATTTCTCGTAATCATCCTCCCCAAGGGCATTACACCACGCCGCCACAGACACATCCTCCCTCGCCGCGATCTGCTCCGCCGCCGCTTCGGACAGACCGCTTATCACGATATGATGGCTGCCGTGGTGCCTGATCATTCCCTCCGTCTGCCCCTTCGTCATAATCTCCGCACAGGAAAAGACCGTGGTCACAAGAAACACCGCAAAGACAATGCACAGAAGAATCAGGCGGTTCTGCTTTCTGCGGGCCTTTGCCGAAATGGAAATCAGGCTCAAATAACTTTTCATCTCCCCGTTTTTCATTCGCGGCCTCCTTCCCCTTCCGGTCCGCGCACAGCCGACCCCAGATCCGTCAGCACGCCGTCAGACACTGCAAACACCCGGTCCGCAGTCTGGGCGATCATGCGGTTGTGGGTAATCATGATAATCGTCTGCTCGTATTTCTTCGATGCCGCCTGCAGCAGTGCAATCACCTCGTTGCTGTTGCGGGTGTCCAGATTTCCCGTAGGCTCATCCGCAAGGATCAGGGCCGGCCTTGTGATCAGCGCCCTGCCGATGGCCACCCTCTGCTGCTGCCCGCCGGAAAGCTGGCCCGGCAGGTGGTTTCGCCGCTCTTTCAGGTTAAGCGCCTCCAAAAGTTCTTCCAGATAAGCCCTGTCCGGCTTTTGGTAATCCAAAAGCACAGGAAAAATAATATTCTGTTCCACCGTAAGCTCCGGGATCAGGTTAAAGGCCTGAAAGATGAAGCCTATGTTTCTGCGGCGGAAAATTGTGAGTTTCTTTTCCGGCATGGCAAACGTGTCCTTGCCGTCAATCCACACCTTTCCCGACGTGGGCACATCCAACGCACCGATCATGTTGAGAAGCGTACTCTTTCCCGAACCGGATTCTCCCACGATCGCCACATACTCTCCCTTCGGCACGGAAAAGCTGACATTCTTCAGCGCATGCACAGCCGCCTCCCCGCTGCCGTAGGTTTTGCAGATTTTACTGACTTCCAACAGATTCATTTCAAAGCACCTCTTTCTTTATTCTTCATCCTCTGTGAAAGAATAGCACTCGAATATTACAGTCAGACTTCCCTCAGACTACAATTTTGTAGGAATCAAAAAATTCATGGCAAAGGTGGTTTTCTCCCCCGGCCTGCTGTCCGCCGTAATCGTGCCGTCGTGAGCCATTGCAATGGATTTGGCAAGGGACAGCCCAAGCCCGATTCCCTGCGTATCCTTGGCGTATCTGCTCCGGTAAAACCGCTTGAAAATATGGTGCAGATCCTCCGGGTGAATGCCGCTTCCGGTATCCTGCACCGTTATGTACAGGACCTGCGCCGACTGTCCCCATTCCACCAGAACCCTGTCACCGCGCTTCGTATGGTCAAGGGCATTCTTTACGAGATTGCCCACCGCCTCCGTAAGCCACCCCCTGTCGCAGAAAAAGAAGAGCGCCTCACTGCCTGAAAATAGCAGCTCCTTTTCCTCCTGTTTTGCCCGAAAAGAAAACTGCCGCTCCACATCCGCCATCATCTTTGCCACATTTTCTTCCTGTTTTTCCATCACAATGCTGCCGGCATCAAACTTTGCAATTTTTAACAGGTTCTGTACCAGTGTCTCGATCCTGTCAAGCTCCTGCTCCGACAGGTCTGTAAATTCCCGAATCGTGGAAAGTTCACCGGCCCCAGCCTCCGTCTGCATAATACCGTTGTAGATATTGAGGGCGGCAAGGGGTGTCTTTAACTGATGGGAGATGTCCGAAATGGTGTTTTGCAGAAACTGCCTTGACTCTCCTTCCTTTCTGGCCTTGGCATTTAATATGGTCGCCAGGGAATTTACCTCGTGAAACAGACGGTACATTTCCCCTTCCTCGTCGCAGTCGATGCGGGCATCCCATTTTCCGGAAATAAAGGCCCGAATCTGCGCCGCCGCATCCTCCATCACCAGATCCTGCTCCCGAAAATACCTGTAACAGCAAAAAAGAATTGCAAGACCCATGCCAAGCGCGCATACCGCAATCCCCAAAGCGGCCTCCATTTCGGGTGCCTCCTGCAGCCTTTTTCCCCACAGCAGAACCACCGCAGCAAGCAAAAGAAAGCCACCCATACACAATATCATCTGTCCAAACTAGATTCTTATTTTTTTGTCCGCCAGTACCCTCATTGTTCCCTCCACTTATATCCCATGCCACGCACCGTTACGATTTTCTTCGGCTCGCCGGGATCGTCCTCAATCTTCATGCGCAGTCTCCTGATATAGACCGTGAGCGTCTTATTGTCAATAAAATTTTCGCTGCTGTCCCAGAGTCTGCCCAAAATCTGCTCCGCGGAAAGCACCACATCCGGATTTTCCATGAACAGGCACAGAAGTTTGTACTCGCCGGAAGTCAGCGCAAGAGGTTCGCCGTTTTTATACCCCTCTCCTTTGAGCAGATGGAGCGTAATCCCGTTGGAGGAAAGGGTTGCATTTTGTTCCCGGAAATTTTCGCTTCTGCGAAGCAGCGCATGGATTCTGGAAAGAAACACCGCCAATTTGAAAGGCTTGGTCATATAGTCGTCAGCGCCGATATCCAGTCCCATGATGATGTCCGTCTCCTCATCCGCAGCAGTGAGAAACATGATTGGCACTTTGGAACCCTGCCGGATCTTTTTGCACAGGTCAAAACCCGATCCGTCGGGAAGGGTCACGTCCAGAATCACCAGATCGTATTTTCCATCCGCCCACAATGTCTCCGCCTCCAGACCGGTTCTCGCCACCGCCGTCTCGTACCCCTCTTTCTTGAGGGCAAAAGTCAGCCCGTTGATTAAGCTTAAGTCATCCTCCACAAAAAAGATACGTTTCATACACTTGTTTCCTTTCCCGTTTCTATCCGTATAAGCAGAGAGGGCATCCCCATCAGGAAATACCCTCTCTGTAATGTTTCTGTATTTGCAGGTGCACGTTCCCGCGCTGTCCTGCTTACTCAAACGGAATCACGCCGCCGTCGTAAGTGTTATTAATGTACTCCTTGATCGTATCGGACTTGAGAGCCTCCACCAACGCCTTAATCGGCTCGCTGTTCTCATTTCCCTCCTTGACCGCGATCACGTTCACATAGGTCTTTGCCGCCTCGGAGTCCGCCTGCTCAAAGGCAACCGCGTCCTTCGCCACGGAAAAGCCTGCCTCCATCGCATAGTTACCGTTTAATACCACAAACGCTACCTCATCCTTCACTCTGGGCACCTGTGCCGCCTCCAACTCCTGAATCTCCACATTGTGAGGATTTTCCTCAATATCACGCACAGTCGCCTCCAATCCCACGCCATCCTTCAAGGTCAAAATCCCGTTATCCTGCAAAAGCAGAAGGGCTCTCGCCTCGTTGGTGGTATCGTTGGGCACTGCAATGGTGTCCCCGTCCGCGATCTGGGAAAGGTCGCTCTTGGTGCCGGGATAAATGCCAAAGGGCTCATAATGAATGCCGCCCGCATTGACAAGGTGGGTTCCCTGCTCTTCGTTGAAAGAATCCAGATAAGGGATGTGTTGGAAATAGTTTGCGTCGAACTCGCCGCTTTCCACCACCTGATTCGGCTGTACATAGTCGTTAAAAACCGTCACCTCAAGGGTATATCCCTGCTCGGCCAGGATCGGCTTCACCTGCTCTAAGATCTCCGCATGAGGTGTCGCGGAAGCCGCCACCGTGATGGTGCCGTCATCCTTCTTCCCACCGCAGCCCACAAGCGCAGAAAGCGCAAGCGCCGCCGTCACAATCGTTACCACAAGTTTCTTTTTCATAATTCTCTCCTCCTCTCGTGCATCTCTTCAACACACTTTTGTATTGTATCACCTTACTCCGCAGAAAACAACGGGGTAGACAGATATCGGTCTCCGGAATCCGGCAAAAGGGCTACAATCGTCTTTCCCTTATTTTCCGACCGCCTGGCAAGTTCTGTCGCCGCGTGCAGCGCCGCTCCGGAGGAAATCCCCACCAACACGCCCTCCTGCACTGCAATCGCCCTGCCTGCCGCAAATGCGTCTTCGTTGGAAACCTTGATGATCTCATCATAAACGTTCGTATCAAGCACAGCCGGCACAAAACCCGCGCCAATGCCCTGAATCTTATGGGCACCCGGCTGTCCGCCGGAAAGCACCGGACTGCTCTCAGGCTCCACCGCCACTACCTTTACCGCAGGATTTTTCTCCTTCAGATAACTGCCAACGCCAGTCACCGTGCCGCCTGTGCCAACACCTGCCACAAAAATGTCAACCTTTCCGTCCGTATCCTCCCAGATCTCAGGCCCCGTAGTCACCCTGTGTATGGCCGGATTGGCCGGATTCTCAAACTGTCCTAAGATGACGGAACCGGGTGTCGCCGCCCGCAGTTCCTCCGCCTTCTCAATCGCGCCCTTCATCCCCTTCGCGCCGTCTGTCAGTACCAACTCTGCCCCGTAAGCCTGCAGGAGCTTCCGCCGCTCCACGCTCATGGTCTCCGGCAATGTCAGTACCGCCTTATACCCCTTGGCCGCCGCCACTGCCGCCAGACCGATTCCCGTGTTGCCGCTGGTGGGCTCAATGATGGTGCCGCCGGGTTTTAATTTTCCCTCTTTCTCCGCCACCTCAATCATGTGAAGCGCGATACGGTCCTTCACCGATCCTGCCGGATTCAGGTACTCTAACTTGACTAAAATCGTCGCGTCCGTGATATGGTTTTTCTCCTCGTAATGAACCGCCTCCATAAGCGGTGTATGGCCGATCAGCTCGGCCGCGCTCTTTTTAATATTTGCCATTTGCCTGTCCTTCCTTTACATTTTCTTATTTATGACTCCCCCGCCAAAGCACGTTTTATATTTCCTAGTATTCCAGTGGGTTAAATATGAAATTATAATACGGCAAAACCTTTGCCTTGTCAACCACTAATTTCAAAAAAATTACAAATCGCTGTCATTCTCCCTGATAACCCTGGCAGGCGTCCCATAGGCAATCACGCCGTCGCCGATCGGCTGATTCACTACAGAACCCATGCCAATCACCGTATCATCCCCGACCGTCATCTGATTTTCTATGGTACTGGCCGCGATATAAGACCGGGCTCCCACCTTCACGCTGCCATAGAGAGCGGAAGAAATGATAATCGTGTCCTCTCCGATCACATTGTTGTGTGCAATCAGCGTGGAAGGTGCGATCTTCACGCCGCTTGCGATCACCGTATCGTCAATGGTTCCCCGTTCAACGTTTACATGGCTTGCAATAAACACATCATCACCAATCTCCACACCGCCAAAGTGTTCCACTCTCGTTCTGCGCTTCGTCTCCGCATCTTTGCTGAATCCAAATCCCGCAATGCCAATCACCGCGCCGGACTGAATGTAGCAGTTGTCTCCGATCCTGACCCGTCCCTGTATCACCACGTTGTGCTCAATCACCGTGTGGGCCCCGACGGTGACGTCTCCCACAATGCTGCAGTTGCATCCGATGACTGCCGTCGGATCAATCACAGCCTCATCCGAAATGACAGTTCCCGCTCCGACGCTTCCCTCGATCCGTTTTTCCCCCCAGAAGTGTTGCAGAATCGCAAAGAACACCTCCTTGGGATTTTCCGTTTCTATGACCGCAAGACATTTCGTCCTCACGCCACTTTTTACCACCGCGCACGAGATACGCTCCACCTGCCCGGATGAACGGTAACTTTTTTCATCCTTCATCCATGTAATGGTGTTTTCCACATAGTGGGAAAGACTGGAAAACCCACCGATCTCCACGTCTCTTTCCCCCTCAAAGCTATGGATATATCCCTCACTGTCCAACCAATTTAAGATCTCTTCTACTTTCATACTCCCCGTCCCTGTCCTTGCTTTTTCTACAAAATTTCTTCAGGCGGCATGATCGCCCCCAAATCCGTAATGTTGTCCTTAAACCAAAAATATCTTTGACGGTTCCCTTCGTTGACATACCGGGCAACCGAGTCGTGCAAATCAAGCTCCTGTCTGTTATACCAGAAAGCATGTGTCAGAACGTGGAGCTTTTCATACTGCTCTGACGCGATGATCTTCTCCACCGGCTCCCTCCACCTGCGGCGGGAATCCGACATATACTTAAAGTCCTTGAAAAAAACTTTCCCGTAACTGTTAATGATGCCCGGAATCTGCAGGTCCGCCTCCAGAATCTCTTTGCTTGGCCGGTGCATGGAAACCGTATTCACACTCTGTCCAATGGCCCTGCCTAAGATCTCCGCCTCCTCGGCAATTTTCTTTCCGATACCCGCCATGTCGCCCGCAAGTTCCGGATATCTCACCTCATCGAAATGCAAGCCGATCTGGTGTCCGCTGCTTATGATTTCATGCAGCGCCTGACAGCTTTCCCCGGAAAACACATTATAAAAATTGGACGTAAGCAGCACAAAATAAGTGCTTGCCACCCCCTGTTCCCGCTCAAAGCGGGCCATCTCAACCGCCTTTTGTATATCATTGTCCACATCATGACGCAAAATCACACAGCGCCCCTTCTGTCTCCAGGACTCGTAGTCCGCTGCCTCATAGCCATGCTCTCTTAGTTTTTCCAATAATGCCCCGTAACTTTGATACGTAAACTGCACTGCCGACACCTCCATCTTATTATGCTTCATTGTACATGATGCAGCCCGTCTCTTGCAAGATAGCCGCCACAAAAAATGACCCCCGTCCCATGAACAGAACGAGGGTCTGTTTTCGATTAATTTCCGATAATGTCTATCGCGTGCATGTAGGCATCCGAGCCCCGCGCACAGGTCACCGTCACCTTTCTGTCCTTCACTAACACCTTACATCCCGTAATGCTTCTCACGTTATCCAACTTCAATTCCATCTCGCCGTCGTTGGTCTTCAGGAACAGAATGTTCTCCGTCGACTTGCCGCCGACCGTTCCTGTCACCGTTGCAGGCGACGTGTTGTCCACATATACGGGAATCACGCTCTCCTTAGCCGCCACAATGGTGGCCGCGTGCATGACCGCATCGGAGCCGCGGTAAACAGATACCATAAGCTTTCTGTCCGGCATCAGGAAAATACCGCCCCTGGCATCCGTATTCTGATCAATTGCAATCTCCATCTGTCCGTATTGGGTTTCCAAAAACAACCGCTCTGAGGTGGTCTTTTTATTGACCGTTCCCGTAACCGTGGAGGTGTCAACACCAACGGAAGATTCCGGCGCCGGTGTCAGATTAGAGGCCGGAACCGTCGAAGCGGAGCTGCCAAGCGAGGAGCCAAGCGAATCCGTGATCGAGGTCGCGTGCATGTAGGCATCGGAACCGCGCACGCATGTAATCTGATACGTCCTGTCAGCCACAAGAACTCCGCACCCGCTCATATCCGTAGCGGCATCCAGTTTGATTTCCATATCGCCCTGCGGCGTCTTTACATACAAAACACCGTCCTTCGATTTATCCGTAATCGTTCCGGTGACGGTAGAAGACTTGGATGTATCCAGAGAAACCGTGTCCGAGCGAAGCCCTGCGACAATCTTCACCGCATGAAGATACTCGTCAGACCCGTGAGATACCGAAACACTGATTTTATTGCCGGGCAGCAATACCTTACACTCACTGACATCCGTGCCGCTGTCCAACTTGATTTCCATCTTGCCTTCTTTTGTGTCAAGTTTTAAAATTTCCGTGGTTGTCCCGTTCATGACACTGCCCTGCACCGTGGCGATCACTTCCGCCGCCTGCGCGCGCATCTGTCCCACCGGACCAAGCAGCATCCCGGCCGTCACACAGCACAGCGCCGAGATTTTCAAAATCCTGTTTTTTTTCATAATAACACCTCCGTCGATATCACAAGCCGAATCTTAGATTCCTGCTAAATTATGTAAATTTCATTATGTAAACTCATAATATCGCATATAGTATGGAAAATCAAGAGATTTTCACCATAAATTGCATTTTTTGACAATATTAAGGATTACATAATAATATGTTCTATCTTCTTACCGGAGAAAATGCCCGACATCACGATGCCGTCAATGAAAAAAGACCCTGGCAGAATTGCTCTGCCAAGGTCCTAAGATTTTTTTATCAACGATAGTTTCTAATCCTGAAAGTGCTGATCAGCTGCTTTAACGTGCCAGACTGATTGGACAATTCCTCACTGGCCGCCGCACACTCCTGACTGGTCGCCGAGTTATTCTCCACCACTGCGGAGATCTGCGAAACACCGGTAGCCACCTGTTCCATTGCCACTGTCTGTTTCTCCACTGCCTCTACCACCTGTTCCATCTTCACCGTTACATTACCGGCAAGCTGTCCCGTCCGCTCCAATGCCTCCGAAACCCGGTTCATTACCTTACCGCCTTCTTTAATCGTCGCGGCGGAGCTTTCAATCAATTCTTTCGTCGCCTTTGCGGCCTCATCCGACTTGGATGCCAGATTGCTGATCTCGTCGGCCACAACCGCAAACCCTTTCCCTGCGGCACCGGCTCTGGCCGCCTCCACAGCGGCATTTAACGAGAGAATATTGATCTGGAACGCAATGTTCTCTATGGTCGCAATAATGGTGCTGATCTGCTTGGAGTCGTTGGAAATACGCTCCATTGATCCGCTCAATTCTTTCACGCTGTCTATACTGATGCCAAGCTGCGCGCCCGCCTGATTCACAAAGCTGCCCACCTCTGCCGCCGCATCGGAGGTCTGTCTCGCGCCCTCCGAAATGTCAGAGATTGTGGTAGAAATTTCCGTAACCGCGCTTGCCTGCTCTGTTGCGCCCTGGGCCAAAGACTGTGCACTGGCAGACACCTGGTCGGACCCGTCCGCCACATGCCCGGCGCTGGCCGCAATCTGCCCCATCGTCTGATTCAACGCGCTCAGTATGCTCTCCAGCGAATCCTTAATTGCAAGGAAATCGCCAGTGTAATCCTGCTGTGCAGTCCTTGTCAGGTCACCCTTTGCAATGGCTCCCAGTATATCTGAGATCTCACCGATATAAGCGCGAAGACTGCCGATCGTATGTTCAAAAATTTCTCCCAAAAGACCAATCTCATCATTGGAACGGACATCAATCTGAAGCTCCCTGCCGCTAGACAAGCCCAGTTCTCCTTTTTCCAACTGCATGGCTGCCTGCGTAATTTTTTCAAGAGGTCCTGACACTCTCAGCTTCAAATATGCCGTCAGGAAAATAATGCAGACGATAATCACCATCACGCTGACCGCTACGGCATAGGTGATAATTCTGGCCGTTTCCTCCTCCGCCTCCGCTATGGATATTCCCGAAAAAATCAGGCCGTCAATCTTTCCGTCAGCTCCCTTGGTGGGCACATAGGAACACAGATAGGTTACCCCTAAAATATCCGCTTCCCCCACATAAGTCTGCCCCTGCTTCAGCACAATATCACATAAATTGGACGCAAGCTTCGTTCCCACTACGCGCTCTCCGTTCTGCGTCACTGTGCTGTAGGCCCTTGTATCTCCCTCAAAAATAGTAAATTCGCAGCCCATGCGTTCTTTCAGCCCGTCCAACATCTTATTCATGTCATCGCCGTCAGCAGCCCTGCTCAATTCATACGCAAGTGCGTTGGTGCCATTTGTACATATCTTTTCCTGCATGCTTCTCACCAGGGAATTATACATCCACACGCAGACCGCAACTGCAAAAACGACGGAAATCGCCTGCATGATTACTACCACATTTCCGACCTTTTTTCCGATGCGTTTGTTCTTTTTTCTGCCCTTCTTCGTCTGTCCATTTTCCATACTTAGTTTCTCCATTCTAAAACAATGTTTTCTCTTCCCCTCCGTCTATTATAACATAGGAAAAAAATTTGAAAAGGCCTTTATTTACCTTCTTTAAAGCAAATGGAAAATAGGATTCAAATTTTCATATGTACAAAATTCTGTGTATCCGATTTTTTTCAACACCTGCTTCGTCTCCCTGATATGTGCCCCCAGGTGCTCCCTCTTATGACTGTCGCTTCCAATCGTAATAATCCGGCCGCCAAGCTGCCTGTACAGTTTGAGAATAGCCAGTGAAGGCATCAGGTCGTCAAGCCCATACCGATGGCTTGACGTATTCACTTCTATGCCTTTTCCATCAGCAATCACGGTTTTTAAAATTTCCGTCAGCACCAGCTTTAATTTTTCAAAGGGATAACGGCCAACCTTATCATAACGGCTGATCAAATCTAAATGTCCCAACACGCTATAATTATGATATTGGCGGACAAGGGAAAGAATCTCCTCATAGTAGCGCTCGTTATATTCCCGCTGCGTCTGTCCCTGTTGAAACTCCTGCGTCCAAAATTCCTTATCCCCAATCTGGTGGACCGGCAAGATAATGAAATCAAACGCATAGCGGGAAACCAGGGCCTCATACTGGGGAATCGTATGCGTCTGCATTCCAAACTCCAACCCTGCCCGGATCGTGATCTGGTCCCCGTACCTGTCCTGCATCCGTCTGATGGCTGCCATATATTTCTCATAGTCCACATTGGCTAATTCCATCCACCCCGGTTCTCCGGCTCCCCCGCGCCGCAGCGGGATTCCCCGCGGGTCATCCCAATCCCTTTTTATGCCGTAATCCACATGATCCGTAAAACAGATTTCATCCAGCCCAAGGGCAATGCTGTCTTTCACCGTTTCTTCCATGGAATAGTCAGAATCGTCGCTGAACTTTGTGTGTATATGATAATCCGCTAACATAGCTACTGCCTCCCCGCGATCTTTTTTAACAACCGTTCGTGCATGACGATCATGAAAACAAGAATCACCAAAAGATAACCCGGCAGCAAAGCAACCGTTATATAGTCGGCAATGAGGCCAAAGACCGGCGGCATCAGGCAAGTTCCCACATAGGCGCTCGCCATCTGAATCCCGATGATCGCCTGCGATTTGTCCGCTCCAAAATGCTCCGGTGTGGAGTGGATCACGCAGGGATAGATCGGTGCGCATCCCAGTCCGATCACAACGAATCCCACTAACGATGCCGCTACCCCTGCCGGCAAAAGTAAAATAACAATGCCGCATCCAATCAGTCCCTGTCCCAACCTTATCATTTGTATATCATTCAGTTTCATGGTAACAAAGCCGCTGACCGCACGGCCAAGCGTGATTCCAATATAAAACATACTGGCATATTTCGCCGCCGTCTCCGCCGGAACGCTCTTATACAAGGTCAAATAACTGCTCGCCCACAAGCCTGTAGTCTGTTCCAACGCACAGTAACAAAAAAAACAGATTAAGATCTCCTTTACCCCTAATATCTTTAATACCTCTTTCAGGGAAAGCGCTTTTGTCCCGGCCGCTTTGCCGGATTCAGCGGAAAGAACCGGCCGCTCCTTCCAGAGGGGCAGGGTGAAAATCAAAGCAGCCGTCAATACAGCCTGAATCACAGCGATGCTGCGATATCCCCCATTCCACGTTCCCCCGCCGGTCATGATATCTCCCATAATATAGGGGCCTGCAGAGGCGCCAACGCCCCACATGCAATGCAGCCAGCTCATGTGTCTGCTTTTATAATGAAGCACCACATAATTATTCAGCGACGCGTCCACACTTCCTGCCCCAAGTCCATAAGGGACCGCCCACAGACACAGTTCCGCAAAGGAACCACTGACAGAAAATCCAAACAAGGCAATCGCCGTCATTGCCACACTGACCGCGGTAACCTTTCCCGTTCCCAACCGTCTTGTCAGTCTGTCGCTTTGCAGGCTTGAGACAACCGTCCCGATGGCGATAATCATGGAAATCATTCCCGCATAGGAAACCGGGACCTGCAGCTGCGGATACATGGCAGGCCATGCCGAACCAAGCAGGGAATCCGGTAGCCCCAAACTGATAAAGGACAGATAAATGATAACCAATAATAATTGAAACATTTTCATTCCCTCCTGTTATTTTTGTATTATACCGCCAGTCTTATCTTGATTCAATTTCAAAACCGACATATAATATAACAAAAGCGACTATTGGGGGTGTTGGAAAATGGGCTTACAGAAATGCGGACTCAATATGAACGACAGGCAAAAAGAATTACAGCCCCATGGAACCATTTCCTTTCCATGCGCCGCATATGAATCCAGACATGGCAATCAAGCATCTGATGCCATCGCCTGGCACTGGCATGAAGAATTGGAAATCATTTATCTGAAAGAGGGTACCATGAAGCTGCAGATACCGGCCAATGAACACCAAATAAGAGCGGGCGATCTGGTGATTCTCAATGGCAACGTGCTGCACTATGCAATTGGCGATCCCAACTGCGCGCTATGCTCCATTGTGTTCTCGCCTTTTCTTCTGACCGGAAACAGCTCCACCGTCTTTTATACAAAATACATTCGCCCCTTACTCTCCTGCGCCCATTTTACGATGTTTAAAATCACAGAACCGACGGTTGTAAACGCGTTTCTGACTGCATTTCATGCGATACGGGACGATTCCTTTGCCTATGAATTTACCGTGCGGGAACACCTTTCCAAAATTATACTGTACTGCTTTAGGCAATTAGAAGACCTGCTATATATCGAAGAGAAGGGAAACAACACAAACACCATACGCATTACAAAAATGTTGGAATTTATCCAAACGCACTACTCCGAAAACATTACGCTGGAAGCCATTGCCCGATCCGCGGATTTGGGGGAGCGGGAATGTCTGCGCTGTTTCAAGCGCACCATCGGGGAATCCCCGGTCCAATACCTTTTAAAATACCGCTTAATGCAAAGTGCAAGTATGCTGCTTTCCGAGCCTTCTATGGATATCGCCGGGATTGCCGCTGCCTGCGGCTTTGATTATTCGAGCTATTATTCCAAGCAGTTTAAACGATTTTATCAGTGTACGCCGAAGGATTACAGGCAGAGGCGGGGGTAGGCGGATCAGTGATCCTCTTGATATTTTTCAAACTTCCCAAAAAGCTGCTCAATCTCTTTTTTGCTCATCCTTACGTCCACGATATCTCCGTTGTCATCAAGACCCGGCCCTCCGAGATAATTGAGATCCAGCCTTCTGATATCCACAAAGGCGTTTTCCTCAGGTATCAGTTTTCTTTTCCGTTTCAGGTATTCTTTCGATGAAATATTAATCCACTCGTTTTCCTGATAACGCCGTGTCTGAAGCCGGCTTTCAAGAGTGTGGTCTTTCAGAAACTCATCTTCGTGCTCATGCTGCACAAACAGCGTGGGCTCGTCAAGTTCACCGCCGATTACCTGCAAATCCAAAATATCATATACACAGGGAACCTGCCCATCCCATCTAATCTCTCTTACATATCCATAGCTTCCGTTCATGTTCCCCTGCAGCAAATACATTTCCTTTAACAAATATATCTTTTCCGTATCAAAATCCGCAAGCACCTGCGTATAGTTGGACGCTCTTGCCGGTTCCCCGTTTTCATCTAAAATCTCTGCAATTTTCTCCCCATCATAATAATAGTAGGTGAAATACCCGCCCATCGATCCCCATGAATCATGCAAAATGCCAAGCTCTGGCGTTCCGTCAAAGTTCAGGTCAAATAAATAGTAACCCCGAATCGGGAAATCCTGTCCCTGATTGATATCCTCGTCAAGAAGAAACTCCGTATAGGCCTTTACATAGGCCGGTTTTTCGTCTCCCTTGGGATTGGCTACCTTCCCGAACGGTGATTTGGCCAAACAATCTTGTCCCGCAAGTAAAAAGAATCCCACGACCAGACATAGCGTTCCGTACAAAAGAATCCTGTTTCGTTTCATAACATCCGCTCCATCCGATCATAATCCTTCGTCAATCTTATTGAAAATGACCGTCTGCTCCTTCATCGATATTTTTCCGACCTGATAGCCATACTCTGTCAACTCTTTTTTATATTTCAAAAAGGAGTGGTCTATCGGGATTTCCGCAATTTTCTGTATCTCCTCAAAGGTCAACCGTAACGACTGACTGCCGCTTTTCTGCACATATTCCCATAAAGCATTGTATTTACTCATAATTTCTGTCGTTCTCCTTCCATAGTTTTCCAGATGTAAATATTGAAGTGCTTCTATTCGCCTTTTATCAAGATGGAATTTTGACTTCCCAAATTGTATGGGCAGATGTCTCTGCACTTGTGGCACGCAATTCTCCATACCTGTTTCTCTTCGTCGTCCCCAAAGGCATAATTCCAACAAACCTGTTGCTTGATTTCCCTGTCTTCCAACGCATTTACAGGACAAATATCCACACATAAATTGCAATCGTTACAAATTGGTTCCTTCATTTGATCCGGTTCCAATTCCTGATCGCACAAAACCATCCCTAGCCACACCATGCTGCCAAATTCCGGCGTAATCAGCAAAGAGTGCCTCCCGATTGTTCCTAGCCCCGCCGCCTGCGCCGCATGTTTTTGGGAGACAATTGAGCGCCACCTGTCGGTGTTTTTATCCCACTGGCTTTCATTGGTCGGTACGGGAACACATACTGCCCGATACTTTTCCATTTCCATACAAAAATCAAGGGCGATCGCGTCCATCTTAGCGGTGATGGAGTTTCTCACCCTCGTATACGGAATATCCGACTTACAGAGCAATGTGCCCACCGGGAACCGGCAGCCGAAAGAAACCACCGATTTGCAAGTGGGAAAAACGTCTAATGGATGATACCCCTCAGGTGCGTCAGCGAACCTGTCCATGCTTGCAATTCCGCACAAGTCCGTGCCCAGAGAAAACATGATTTCTTTTACCTTTTTACTGGTAAGCATCCGTACCACTCCTGTCCCTGTTCTTTAAATCGTATGTATATCGAATTTCCCGCAAATCCTTTCCACCAATACGATTTCCTAAGTAATCGCTTGTCTCCAAGAAACCAAAACGCTCATAAAAACGACTCGCCCTGACATTCTCCTCAAGTACCCACAAGAAAACATCTTCAAATCCTAGCTTTTTCAATTCCGAAACCGTCGCCTGCAAAAGCGCTTTTCCATAGCCCTTTCCCATATAATCGGGCAACAGATAAATCGAAATAATTTCACCCCAATGACTATACTTTTCAAATCTGGATTTTCCAAAACTGCTCGTTCCGATGAATCTGCCGTCCTCAATGCAAACCAACGTTTTCAGGTTGGGATTGTCCAAATTTGAAGCCCACTGTCCCCGGGGAATGGAATCAAGATACTCCTGCGGTATGATGCCTTGATAAGCATATTTCCAACTCTCTTCGTATATCCTGCTGATTGCCGTTCTGTCGTCGGCGGATGAAAGATATCTGATTTTCATTTTGAATAAACAGCGTCATTTCTAGAAAGGAGATACACACAATATTGATTCATACTAATGCCTTCTCTTTTAGAATGTTCCGCCAATAATCGGTGCAAACTGCGGGGTATTCTTAATTTAAATTGACCGGAATAATCCTCTAAATGATCCGGTTCGCTAATTTCAATTCCATCTTTCAATGCCGCTTCAATCCATTGCCTCTTGGCATCAAGGGCATTTTCTATTGCTTTTTCCACGGTTTCACCACAGGTAATACACCCCGGAAGATCAGGATAGGAAATTACAAATCCTCCCTCGTCTTTATCTTCCACAACCTCCATCCGATAAGGCATTTCCATGTATTCATTCAATGTTTTCATCATTTCCTGCCTCGCTTTCCACAATCTGTTTCACCATTTCAACATAAACTTTCTTAATTGGCTCATGTTTTGGTATTGTAATCGGTTTACATCCCGATTTTCTAAATGTGTAATGACTGCTTCCGCTTCTGGGGGTATTCATCTCATATCCGCAGCTTTCCAACACCTTACGCAGCTCATCAAACCGAATATCTTTCGACAAAGAGCAAATGTGCATTAATAGCTTTTCCCACTTTGACATCCTGAATACCTCCTATACTATATTATACATGGTGTCGTATTTGGTGTCAATTTGTATCATCTTTTAGTAGCACATACATCTTCATATCAATCACCCTGCAGAACGCCGCATTACATGTTTATCAAATAATAAAATTCATCACTCCGTAAACCAAATGACACACCGCAAAAATTACGGCAAACACAACTGCTATCCCGTTTTTCCTGTCAACGGCAAAGAGCACAAACGCCAGACACGGCAGAATCGTCAAACCCAATATGACAACCGCGTTTGTCATTCCGAGATAGTAAGCTGCCCAACTTGCAAAATATAAGCTACAGCAGACAAAGACACTGATAATCAACGGCGTAATGCCAATCCTTTTACGCTCCTGATTGACAAGGAGACAAAGACTGCCGTTCATCAGCACCTGACAGACAGAAGCCACCGCATCAACATTTCCCGTAATGGAGTCCGCCCTCAAGATATCATTCGGCGCAGGAATTGCGAACCAGATAAAATTGGGTATCATAATAGCCATAAATAACAGTAAGGCCCAGATGTCAAAACCGAATCTGTATTTTTTCAGCATCCTCATTACGCGTTTCCCCATTTTGCTCTTTCCCTTAATATCATGGTTATACTTTCCTCAATGGGCTTTGTGCCATCAACACGTATCATCGGACAGTTTAAAGACTCCGCCCACTCTTCCACTTCCTTTTCCACTCTGGATTCCATAAAACGGAAAAACTTTTCTTCCCGCTCATACAAATCTCCGCCTGTCAGCATCCGATTACCAAACTTCCCGAAAGAGCGTTCTTTGACCCGCCTAATTCGAATATCTTTCGGAACTTCAAGTAATACCGCATATTGAAAAAAAGAGCAGGCGGTCTCCCCATGATCTCCTTTAGTCGAAGCAAGAATAAAATTCTTATGTGTCTTTATCTCAGAAAGCAAAAGTTCCGTCACTTCTTCGCGTGTGCGGGGCGAGGCATAGCTATAATCGGGATCTGTTTTGGGAAAATACAGGTCTTCGATATCTACAAAATAACACTGCATTTTCTCAGCAAGGGCTTTTCCTAGCGTGCTCTTTCCCGTGCCATTTAAGCCACAGATGATGATTCCCATAACGATCTCCTTAAAACCTACAATTTGTTATAGAATATCACACCTACCCCCATATTTCTACCAAATTTCTTAATCATGCAGCCCCTTTAACAGCGAAATCGGCATATTGTGATTTTATTGCCAGTATGCTATGCTTTTTTTTGTATAAAAAACTTTGTATAAGGGAATACGATGAAAAATCCGATTGAAAACTTAGCAAAAAATATAAACATATTAGGACAATTTTGTGGCAAAAGAGATATCAAAACTCTCACAGTTAAAAACTTGCAGAACAAATACAAAATAGCACAGACTGATGTCATGGTTTTGTTTGGCGGCAGTATTTTAAGCGGCGGAGATGTTCTTGCAGATGCCATGAAAAATGAGATTGCAAAAAAGTATATCATTGTCGGTGGAGCCGGTCATACAACGGAAACCTTGCGCCAAAAGGTACAGGAATCGTACCCGCAGATCATAACGGAAGGGTTGTCGGAAGCAGAAATCTTTAACAGATATCTAACTGCCATATATGGATTAAAGGCCGATTATTTAGAAACACAGTCCACAAACTGCGGAAACAATATCACCTATCTGCTTGATTTACTGAAAGCAACGGGAATCAAACCGCAAAATATTATTTTGTGTCAGGATGCAGCCATGCAGCGCAGAATGGAAGCCGGGCTTCGCAAATATATTTCCGACGATGTCACAATTATTAACTTTGCCGCCTATCAGGCCAAAGTCATCGTCCATGACGGACGGCTCACCTACTCTGAAAATATCCATGGAATGTGGGATATGGATCGATATGTCAATCTGCTCATGGGAGAAATTCCAAGACTCACCGATGATGCAAATGGATATGGTCCAAGTGGGAAGGGCTTCATCGCCCATGTGGATATTCCTGATGAAGTGAGGACTGCCTTTGAAGAATTGAAAAAAACATACGGTGAAAATATCCGCAAGGCTAATCCACTGTATGCTTCAAAATAGTTATATTTTTATCCCTGCAAGAGCCGGAATGCCATCTCACAGCCTTGCAGGCAAGTATTTGTTTGAGGGGTATTTGAGAATTGTTTCAGAAGTGTTAAATTTATAATGCGTTCCAAACTACAAAAAATATCAATATATTTCCCCATGCGTTCCCCGTCCTTCGTCGAATAACCAAAGACCCATACATCAGTATAAACGTCGCCAAAGCCTCACATAAAGAAAGGATATCAAACCCAATCATCCCATGAATCGCAATAGAAATCATTGCACAGATAAAAGCCCCGGCGTTCCAGAATTTATAAGGCTTATGTATCCTATTTATTTTATCCGCTAAAACCACGTAAAACAGGCCCTCTCCAAAGCCCCACGTCAAAGCGATCAGTAAGTACCCTAGCACATTAAGGGGAATCGACGCATGTAAAATTTCCTTTGTCAAGAACATACCCTGAAACGGCAGGAAACCGTGAATATCATTGGTCACAAAAAGAAAAATCACCGTTGGGACGGAAGCCGCAAGACATCCAATCAGCGATTGCAGGCTGTTTTTCCGAATCAGACCATGTTCTGATAGTTTTTCCTTATTTTTCAACAGAACAATCACAACGCCCAGGCAGGACATACCAAACTGTATCAAAAATACAGGCAAAAATCGGAATAATAAAGGCCGGGATAAGTCACGGCCATAATCCATAATCATTCCGCCCAAAGCAATGTACAATGCCGCCGATACAAAGCTGACGGCTAATATAATCGCAATATCTTTTTTTGTGCCATTTAAAGATTTGTTCACTCTTTTTCCTCCGCAAAATGCTGTATACTTTTCTTATTTTGCCTCATTCCAATAAGTGGAAATCTACATCTGTTTAAAATAAGCCTTGAGCTCTGCCCTGCTAGCTTCATCAAGCTGTTTTATTTCAACGCCGCGGATGGCGGCCTCCAAATGATAGAGAATGACGACACAGGTGCCCGGGTATTTCTCTTTGAGCCGGAAAACGGCCTGCTTACTGCCAATTTCCGTCAATTCCTCAGCCGAGTGAATCCCGACTGCATGAAGTTTCTTCTCCATTGTTTTGCCCAATCCCAAAGTCGTAACCGCCGCCATGTTTTCTCCTTTTCGCTCCTTGCCGATAGCATTTGTAGATTGATTATACCATTCCCCTTTCTCATTTACCACAACTAAATATAATGGTAAAATATCTATGAATTGAAAGGAGATTTCATTTATGAGAATCCGTCCGTATATACCGAGCAAGGATTACGAATATGTATCAAACTGGATTGATAACGAGAGGACGCACGCTCTCTGGTGTGCAAACCGCCTGCCGTACCCCATGACGCAAAAATTCTTCCACGATTTCTTAGAGAAAAATGCAGTCGAATGGACGGAGACTGCTTATGTTGCCACCGAAGACAGCGGACAGCCGATAGGCTTCTTCTGTTATTCTGTCAACACGGAAGACAATATCGGCTTTCTCAAGTTTATCATGGTTGACAACACAAAACGCAGAAAGGGATATGGCACGGAAATGATAAAACTGGCTCTGCAATACGCCTTTCAGATCACTGGCGCAAAGGCGGTTCAGCTGAATGTTTTCCTGGAGAATACCGCCGCCAGACAATGCTATGAAAAAGCGGGCTTTACGGAAAGAACCGTTGAGAAAAATACCTTTGCCTATCAAGACGAGTTGTGGAGCCGATGTAACATGATCGCCTCCCGTTAATTTCCTGCGCAGATTTTTTGCCACACTTTAGAGAGCCTTAGTGACATTTGGGTTTTCCTATGGTATAGTGGACTTCCACTTTTATGACAAGGAGGTTATGCACTATGCCACAGATGAATAAAGGCGGTAAATTTATTTTCGGGAAATCGCTGATACGGGAAGACCTGACGATCCAACTCCCGGCACAGGCGCTTACAGAATATAACGCTGCCACGGAGGGAAAAGTCTATCTTTTTACGGGGAGCAAAATCACCGGCGGTTTTTGCGTGACAAGAAAAGGATTGTTGGCACCGTCAAAACTGGGACACATCCTTACCGACAATCCGGCTTTGCACAATTTCCAGACCACTGAGGGCGAATTTATCAAATATAAAGGCCGCTCCTACTGTTGGATCAGCATTTCAGAGAGCGGCGTGGTACAACTAAGTCAACACATACTGAACTTTCTTAATCTGAAAATCGGAATGGAGCTGTTGTCAATCCGAAGCAGCGATATCGCTTTTACCATGGGCGCAACGGGGCCGCTGTTGGAGCGGGCGGCGCGATATGAAGGGGAAATACCGCTGTATTAAATTTACAGGACTGCATCCTTTTCTTTCAAATCCTTTGCCATACACAACGATTCCGGCATATTCGCATATGGGCCATAATTGGGAATGACCTCAAATCCCAGTTTTTTATATACCGCGCAGGATTCCGCCAATAACTCCCCCGTTTCCAGAATGATTCTTTGATACCCCAATTCCCTGGCCCATTCTATGAGTAGGGAAACCAGTTTGCTTCCTATCCCCCGTCCCTGATATTCCGTATGTACAAACACTCTCTTTAATTCTATATTTTCATCGTCATACCTTCTGATCGCACCGCCGCCAATCGCCTGATTATTTTCATATACAACGATTGCTTCTTGTATCTCATCCAGTTGGTTGTATTGCTTGTATTTATCTCTCTTGATCTGTTTTCCCACGCGCCTGTCTAAGTCAAGATCAAGAAGCCTGCAATTTTCGATAAAATCTTTATTTTTGCCGTCTGTTCTGATGAAATCCACTAAAAGAACCTCCGTTTCTATCATTATGCTATGGACTTCCATTGCAATCACTCGCCCCAATAATCTACGCTTTCATCTGTTCGGAGTTTAATTCCAAACATCTTCCACATAAAATCTTCCCGCTCGTTATATATGTCCGTCACATATATAATATCTTCATCAATTCTATAAAAAACATAGTAATGTTCTGTATGAAGAAAAAAATATGGGCTCGGTATTCCAAGCATATTTTCTACTGTAGGACATTTCTTCGGATTATAGGTAAGACCTTTGACCGCTTTCACTATTTTGTCTACAATTTTTAAATTTGAATCCTCTTTTATCCGTCTAAGTTTATCACGAGAATCTGGTGAATATCTGATCTTCAAGACTGAGATACCCCCAATTCCTTTTCGAGATCCTCTGCATTAATCCAACCTTCTCTCTGAGCTCTCTCTTCCGCTTTCTGAAGATTAGAAAATAATGTATATGAAGATTTCAAACGGTCTAATTCATCAATCTCTTTCATTGTAAGAATACCGTATTCACCATGTCCGTTTCTTGTAAGATAAACACGGCTCGACACATCAACTTCTTTTAATACTTCTGTATAATTTCTCAAATCTGAAATTGGTTTTATATTTGGCATAACAATCAGCTCCTTTTTCTAACATATTATCATTATGCGCCGCAATCCGCAAGCATATTCGCTCGTGAATATACGTGTCAATATACCGTATCCATCTCTGGGACTCATATACTAAACTTTCCTGTGATACATGTCACTATTTTATTGCCTTACTTACTATGTCCTCCATTTCATTCAAAAAGTTACTGCTGACACTTGAATTTAACATTGCTACAAATCCTTTTTTGGCTTTTAATTGAAAACACATTTCAGAGGTATAGCCAAGATTGCTGCCAGAATGCTCATAATAGCCCTCCAAATTATCATCAGGAAAAAAGAGACCCAAACCAGTAGAAGCACCCTGCAATGTTTTGCTCGTCATTTCAGTCATGCTTTCTTTTGACAAAAAGGCGCTCTGACCATTCATCGCTCTCATAAGTTCTACTTCTAAGCGTGCCAACTCTTTGGGCGTTGTCCATAATCCGGCGGCCGCCAATTCCGGCATGATGCTAAATCCGCCTGCAATCTTCCTGTCATAAACATCATAGCCACAAGCATAATTCGCATGAGTGCGTATATTCAACGGCTGTTCAAATGTGCTTTCATACATACCGAGCGGTGATAATACCCATTTCTGCATAAGAGATTCAAATTCATCATCGAGCACGTCACAAACTACTTTTTGTGCAAGAATATATCCCCCGCCAGAATATGCTCATTCGGTAGCAGGCCGGTTCTGCATAAAAAGAGGAAGATTGTTTGCCGGATATTCGCCTCTGAGAATTTGATCAACGGACGGAATTTCCATCGAAGGCAGATATCCGACGAATCCGCCAATATTGAAACCCGCTGTATGACTTAGCAGATGCCTAAGTGTAACACGATATTTTTGACAATCAAATGTTTTATAAAAATCTGCATCGGTATATTTTCTAATATCCTCATCAAGATTGATTTTTCCGGCCTCTGTCAACCGCAGTACAGCAACCGCAAGTAGAACTTTGCTTATAGACGCCGCTTGAAATAATGTTTCATCGTCTGCTTCTATTCTTCCTTCACGGTCACGGTATCCGAAACATTCAGTCTGTATTTTGCCATTTTCCACGACACAAACAGACAGGGCCGGAACTTTATAGAAATCCATCCGTTCATAGAAACTCATTCCCGAATATGCAGCTTCCTTGATCGCCTGCAAAATACAGCACATTTTTATGTATCCTTTCCGCTTCACTTGGTACTTTAATGTTCTTAACTGCCACAAGCCTCCCCGTCAGCCCATCGCACTTCTGATCTTCTCTATTAAAGCGATATCCGCCGGAAGCCACTCCACATCATACAACTTATCTACCGTAAGCCACCTTGCAGCCTCCGCCTCTTTGAGTACCAAATCCCCTTCCCTCACCTGCGCCCAGAAGCAGTCCATGGACAGATGAAAAGCAGGATAATCATACTCTACGGTAGTAATCAACTCTCCCACCGTGATCTCCGTATCAAGTTCTTCCCGAATTTCTCTGATCAAAGCCTCCTGCGGCGTTTCCCCGTCCTCAATCTTTCCGCCGGGAAACTCCCATTTCCCTTTGAATTCACCGTAGCCTTTGGCTGTGGCAAAGATTCGGGTGGGGTTAGCCATATTGTCGCAGATGATGGCGGCGGCTACACGAATCGTTTTCATACACTAATACCAATTACATCCTTTGTTTTGACTTCAATTTTTCCATTTCCAACTCTAATGCCTTTGAATCGTCCGTTTCTAAGGTTAAAATACATCAGATTTGATTCAATAAACTTTTTAATGTATCCATTTGCTTTAATGTAATCGTAACACCCTTGCCATACTGGGTATGATTTTCATTCCACGTCCTTATATCATAAACAGGTTCCCTATTACTCCATGAAATAAAATTCAATTCTTTTGCCCAACCATTATTTAATTTAGATATTTCACCTATATGCCTATAAATAACATACTTTTTCATAGTATAAGCATCCCCGTCTATGTTTTCATTGTGCCACTAAAGCGATCACACGCGCCTCCAACACTCCATAAAGATACACTGATTGGCTTGTTTTTACATCTTTTAATGTTTCCGATTCGGCTTTCTCTTAATTGCGAGCAATTTCATATAATCACAAAATTCAGAAGTATTGGCCGGTTCAAACATTACCCATTTCCCATCATGATAGATTTTTGCCTCATCATATTGCCTACAAACAACCGCGGAAAGTGTGCCCCTGATTTCCTCAAATTTTACCCTTTCCTCTTTTCCAAAGATAATCATAAAACCAACACAATGACTTTTTGCATATAGGCTGCAAAGTGTTTTACCACCCCTGCGATATTTATACTCGTAGGTCCAATTTTTACCACCCGTGTTCCACAGTCGTTCCATTTCATATTTTTCATCAATCATCGAACATAACTCTTGCCAAACATCAAACAACGGCTGACCAAGCAATTCAGTCATAGCAGATTGAGATGGTATATTTTCAAGCATTGTATTCCCTCCGTAAGCTCCATTTTATTATTTTAAGTATAACATGCCACCATATATTTTCCCATATAAAATAAAAAACCCTTATTTATAATAAAATTGGTTCGATATACGTTTGCACAAAATCAACACGGTCAAAAATAGTTGGTTTGAAATAGGAGGTTACAGCTATAACAATGCGATTGGTTGTATTAACATAGATGATATTGCCGCTGTTTCCAATCGCTGTATAATTGGTGTCTTTCTCATCCATGATCCACCATAAATAGCCATAAAACATATTTCTAAATTCTTCACCGCACTTGTGATAAGGCTTTGTCATTTCCTCAATCCATTTTGATGACACAATTTGTTTTCCGTTATACATTCCTTTCTCCAGACAGAGTTGTCCGATTCTCGCCGCATCCGTTGCGGACAGACAAAGACCATATCCGGCCGCGCCTACACCTTGCGGATCACAAAACCAAATATGCCCTTTCGGCGTTTTGGACATGGTAAATTCCTTATGCTCTTCGGCTGTTTCGGCCAAATAGTTTTGGTGGGCTTTAACGCCTATTGGCTCAAAGAGATATTGGTTTGCAAAATTCACCGTTTTCATTCCGCTTACTTTCGTGATAATACCTGTCAAAATATGAATTCCCAGTGTAGCATATTTAAATTCGCCGGTTAGCCCTGCCCTGCCGCCAAGAAAATCTAATGCCGAAATAGTCCAGTCATCGCCAGAACAAATTTTTGTCCACGGTTCATATTTGTATTTGTAGGGCGCTGTCATTGTGTAACGCGGCACTTTATAGCAGACGAAAAAAGCATTTTATTTTCGACAGTATA
>CAMXPV010000028.1 GCA_947245585.1 uncultured Lachnospiraceae bacterium
ATTATACATCAAATCCTTGTGTATTAGGTGTCAACTAAAATGATACAACATCAGAACGAGACTATGCCATTCATTTGCGTTTTATAGACGTAAAAATTTTTTGTCACGTTGACAATTTCTGTCACCTAAAGACAACATTCTAATTGACAATCATACGGTTCCTCTTCAACATGTTTTTGATGATAAACTTTTGCCTCAACACATCCCATTGATTGATAAAAGGCCTGGCTCTCAACGGCTGAGTGTGCAGATATATAAAGTTTTTTAGCGCCTTTTTGTCTCGCCCACTCTTTTGCTGCAAGGAAAAGTTTTCTTCCAATCCCCTTATTTCGCATATCTTCTGATATGTGAATACTGGACAAGTCACAATACCCCTGTTCACCACCAAATATTTCCGACTCTACCGAAACAAAGCCTTTTAATTTTTCGCCATAAAAGGCGGCATATACAAAGCCATTGGAACGAATCGTGTTTTTTAAGCAAGAGATTAAGATTTGATAATCCTTTTCCGTCCAATCGTCAATAAAGGGGGCATCTTTGATGATCCAACTGCCATTTTCCTTACGCCAACATTTTGTAACCACTTGATGTCGGATAAAATCCCTGAACAGATCCCGGCAGATTTCCTCTGCATGTAGAACTCTATATTTTACCATAAATAATATTCTCCATTTTTCTCTGTCTCCCCCAACTTCCGATCTATCTATTTGAAATTATAAAATAGCTGTCTTTCCTTTACAATACAACTTTACAAGTCATTTCTCAAGAAATACATGCAAAAAAACGCGGCGGAATGTGACTCCCGCCGCGCTCTTTGACACTTTTTCAATTAAAATCTCTTAATCTTTTTCGTGGTATTCTTCTCAAACTCCTTATCCCGCAGCTTGACGCTGACCACCCGCTTATAGAGGGGCGCGCTTTCGTTATATTCGTCAACGATCTTCCGTACTTCTGCCTCCACATCCTTAATCTTTTTCTTGGAAGCGTACTCCATATCCGGGAAAATTTCCGCCTCGATCACGCCGTCCTGCTCTCTCACCAGAACTTCCTGCACAAGCCGGGCGCTGCCGATCTTATTTTCCAGTTCCTCGGGAGAAACATTTTCGCCGTTTGGCGTGATAATCAGGTTCTTCTTTCTGCCCGTGAGGAAGAGGAACCCGTCCTCGTCCACATAGCCAAGATCACCTGTTTTCAGCCATCCGTCCTCCAGTGTCTCCGCCGTCTCCTCAGGCATCTGATAGTACCCCTGCATGACGCTGGAACCTTTCACCCAAAGTTCCTCGTCCACCACCTTCACCTGGCAGTTGGGCATACATTTGCCGATGGAACCATCCTTCTTATCGTTGGGGCAGTTGGTGCTGATCACCGGCGCGCACTCTGTCATGCCATACCCCTGTAAAATGGTAATCCCGTATTTTTCAAACCGTTTCAGATAATCGGGATTTAAGTAAGCGCCGCCGCTGCATATGGTGTGAAGCTGCTTGCCAAACACCTTGGCCTTGATGATGGGGGCCGGCAGCCAGTCCGTCTCCTCCAACTTCTTGGCAAAGGTTTCAATCATAAGCGGCACCATGAGGATGATATTGGGCTCAAAAAGTTTGATATTCTTTAGCACCCGAAGAAGGGAGTCGTTGATACAGATCACTGACCCGAGAGAAGTTCCCTTCAAAATATCCATGCTCAGACAGTAAGCGTGATGAATCGGCAGCACGGTAAGCAAAACCATTCCCGGCTCAAACCCCATATCCTGCGCGGTAGCATTCTCCGCCAGATTCCTGTGGGTCAGCATGACACCCTTGCTCTTTCCTGTCGTTCCGGAAGTGAACATGATGGTTGCCAGATCCTCCGGTTTCGGGCTGTGGGAAAATCCCGCCTCCTGCTCCTCCATCACCGTCTCGAACAAAATCGTTCCCTCCGGAACTTCCTCCTTCGCGTCCGCCTGTCCCATGGCAATCCAGTATTTCAATTTCGGGCACTTTTCCCTGGCCATTTCCGCCATAGAAGCCCGCGCCTTGTCATACACAAGCACCGTCGCATCGGCCCGGTCAATCAACTCGCAAAGTTCCTCTGCGGAAAGATTTGCATCCAGCGGCACAGCCACGCTCCCGCTGTTCACCGTACCGTAATAGGACACGATCCACGCGTAGGAGCTGTCCCCCACGATCGCCACATGGGAGCCCTGTTCGCCCAGTTTTGCAAGCGCCGCCGAAAAACGTTCGCTGTCCTCTCTGAGCTGACGGTAGGTCTTTGCCTCCACAACCGTCTCCTTTTTTCCGTTTCCCTTATCCCGCTTTGCCTTGTAGCGGATCGCATCCTGCGGCCCGTAAGCCTCGGAAGCCTTCACCAAAATCTCCCGGATCGTACTGCTTAACTCGTTCATACTATATTCCTCCATGTGCCGAGTTTGCATCAAGCAAAGCACAGATGCAAATCTCGCGATTGAAAATTTTAATTTTCAATCTGCTCCAAGTAATCCACAGCCTCCTGCACCGTGCGGATACCCGCCGCCTTCTCCTGCTCGATCTCCACATCGAAGGTATCTTCCACCTCGCCTAACATACTCATGAAATCAAAGGAGGAAAAGCCCAGATCCTCCATAAACCGGGACTCCGGCTTGATATCTTCCTTCTTCACTTCCACGTAATTCGTAATGATTTCCGCCAATTGATCAAACATGTTATGTCAACCTCCTTTTATTTTTCTCATAACTGTTCAGCTAGTCTCAGTTCAGCACACGCCATTCGCAAAATCGCGCATACTGCGCTCTCCGCTGCGTTGCAGCTGCTTTTGCTCATAAAGCTAGCGTTCCCTCAGACCTTCATCCGTGCGTCAAATTCGTGCAAGCACGATTTGCCTTACAGATTCGGTCTGGCTGAACTGTTAAATCAGCTTAATGATGTCCCCAATCTTCAAATTCGGATTCTCCGTCCCCTTAAACATGATCTTGCACATATAATAATAGAAACGCTCCAAGGTCTCCCGGCTCACGGCCGCCACCTGATGCTCAAAGTTAAAATCCAGTCCGTTATCGTCAGGACGGTGCATCACCGTCAGGTACATGGCCTGCGTAGTCGCCCCGTTGGGATACCATTTTGTCTTATACCGGATCTCTCCAAGCTGATCCAACCCTTTCTCCTTCAAGGTCATGGGCTGATAGGTCAGGGACATGGGTTCATAAGTGGCCCCCTGCGGCGTGTTGTAGAGCTTGCTTCTGTAGGCAAAATATTCCACCGGATTGTAATTGGTATGCCGGAATATCTCATTTTGTCCGTTTCTGATCGCCAGAATGCCCTCCATGAACGTCTGCTCCTTGGAGAGAATGGTGCGGAACGGGAACGAGTGAATCCTTGTGCCGCCGGATTTCTTTTCCAACAGCGTTGCCCTTCTGGCATAAGCCACATTGATGGACACATCGTCATTGTCGTTCATCTTCTGCAGATAAGTGCGAATGCCCATAATCAAAAGACACTGTAAAGAGACATGCTGTTCCTCGCAAAACCGCATCAGTCTCTGGGTCGGCTCTTCCTCCAAATGGAAAATATCAAGAGCGGAATCCACATGCTTGGTCGCGGAGAACGCTGCTCTCGTTCCGGGGAATTTCTTCCGCGCTTCCTCCAACTGCCCCGGCCCCTGTATGCCGTTAAAGATCGGCTCCGACTCCCCGATCAGCTTCTGGAAAAACTCTCTGTCGCGCTCCTGCGCCTTGCTTCCCGCCTCATAGGCAAGATCCTTCTCCAACTGCTCCGTAAAGGAACGCATATCAAGCGGATAGGGATACTCAAATTTAACGTTACAGTACAGCTCGATCACATCCCGCAAAAAGCAGATCAATGACTGCGCGTCCATCAGCATATGATCGCCCAACACATAAAGGCCCTGACAGCCATCCGGTGTCTTGATCATCACTACCCGGTTCATAGGGCTGTCCTCTCTCTGGAAGGGCACTCTGGTCCACTCCGTCATGATCTCGGCAGCCTCCTCCATGGTCTTCCCCGTGAAATCCACATACTCGATATCACGCTCTTCCTTCTCCACCAGATACTGATACCACTGCTCTTCCTTCTTGTCGTAGGCAAAACGCACACGCATAGATTCACAGCGCTCGTACGCCTTATAAACTGCCCTCTTCAGCTCCTCGATATCCAACTCATACTCGATCGTCAGACTGGTGCCGATATTGACGACCTCTTTCTTGGGACAAAAGTCCATATAGTAAATATGAAACTTTTGTGCCACTGTCAGCGGATACGTTTTATGCCCGTTTCTTGTTTTCATGATATTTTCCCCCTCCGGCGACTCTACGCCATGGTCTCTCCGATAAACTTTGTCAGAGCCTTTTCGTAGCTCTCCCTATCTTTATAGTAGCTCTCTGCGTGGGCCGCCCCGGCCACAATCAGCTTGCTCTTTGGTGAAGCGCAGTGCTCGTAAATCTCCCCACACATACTGCTGGGTACAAAGGTGTCCGCATCCCCGTGAATAAACAAAATCGGCACGGTGGCCTTCTCCACCTCCCTCTTCGCATTGCACTCGTCCATGCCATAGCCCGCAAGCCTCCTGTTCACCAGATCTGCCCCCGGAATCACCGGAAAGGCCGGCAAATGATACATGTTGTGCAGCACATGGGTAAACACTTCCTTGGGTGAGGTAAAACCGCAGTCCGACACAATTCCCTTCACCTGTTTCGGCAAGGATAATCCGCTCAGCATGAGAAGGGTCGCCGCTCCCATGGAGGTGCCGTGCAGAAGAATCTCCGTCTCCTCGCCCATCTCTTCTATCGCCCAGTTAATCCACACAAGGGCATCTTTTCTGTCAAGACAGCCGAATCCCACATACTCGCCTTCACTTGCGCCGTGAGCCCGTGCGTCCGGCAAAAGCATGGCAAATCCCCTCTTCTGGTAATAATCCGACAATCCGATATAGTCGGACATCCCCTGACTGGTGTAACCGTGGAAACAGATCGCTATCTTTTTCTTTTCCAAACCGTCCTGCGCAGGAAAATAAGTGGCATGGAGCTTCAGACCGTCAAAGGAGGTCTGCCACACATCGCTGTGGGGCCTTGCCAACATGGCCGCTTTCCGCTCCTCAATAAGCGGCATGTATTGACTCCAATCCGTACCCGCCATCTTGATAGTTCGTTCGGTTTTTGCCTTGCCGCGCTTCATAGTTCGACCGTAAAAATAAGCGATCTCTCCGCCGCAGGCTGCCGCTGCAATTCCAAGACCCGCCACTGTTTTTCCCAAAATACCGATTCCTTTTTTTCCGGATTTTTTCCTCATTTCTTTTTCGCCTTCTTCTCTTCCTTCTTAGCTGCCTCCTGCATTTCCCTCTGCTTTGCCTCGATGATCTCTTTCAGACGCAGCGCCTTGTCAATGTTGCCTTCCACCTTAAGTTTCTGTGTCGTGAACGCCCATACCGGATCCATCTCGCCCGTAGCAATCTTTACAAGCACATCGGGCGCACAGATAAACCTGGCATCCCTGTCATAAAACTCATAGGGCTCCACATAGAGCTGCCCGTCCTTTACTTCCACATAAAAGGCGCCGCCCGCCTCCTCATCCTCGATGTCAAATTCAAAAGCCAGATGTTCGTGAATGTCACTCACATCCGCGCCCATGAAACGTCCCTTGATGTCATAGAAAAAATCTGCATATGTCATTTCTCTTCCATCCTCCTCAAAGTCTCACTTGTTTTTCTATTTTTCGACCATCGGTCGAGTTCCACTCTTTTACCATATCACAACTATCGACCGTCGGTCAACATTTTCTTTTCATATTTTTTGGCGACAGGTAATTGTTCGAAACTTTAATCTGTGTTAAAATCTTCGCAAAGGCAATGCGCAGTGCGCAGACATCCGCGTGCACTGCGAACAAAATTACGGAAAGGCATCATCATGGCAGACTCCAAAAAATACAATCAGATTCTGGATGCACTCCAACAGCTTATGATCGACAAGAGCATACAGAATATTTCCGTCAGCGACATCGCCGCCAAAGCCGGCATCGGCAAGGGAAGCATCTACTATTACTTTCCCTCAAAAGAGGCAATTTTAGACGCGCTGATCCAACGAAATTACGAAACACCCCTGCAGACTGCCAAAAATTTGGCCGACCAGACGGATATTCCGCCCTTTACGAGAATGGCAATGCTGTTTCAGGCCTGCCGCAGCTCCGCAGCAGCTTTTTTAAAACAGGGCGGCGAAAAGAGCCGGACGATCACCATACAGGAGTCCGCTTACCTGCACCAGAAATACCTGAATTATCTAATCTCGGAATTAAAGCCAAACCTGGCCAGAATTATCGGTCAGGGCATTGAAGCCGGCGAAATCCACTTCGACTATCCGGAAGCGCTTGCCGAAATTGTGCTGATTGTTCTGGGTGTCAAGTTAAACAACACCTTTCTCTCCACCACACCGGAGGATTGCGAATACACCATACGAGGACTGATTTCCCTGTTGGAACAAGGCACCGGACTTTCCGAAGGGACGCTCAATTACCTGAATCTTTCAGATTAAATGTTTCATTCATTCAATGATTGCAAGGGAGGATATCAGATATGGAAAGAGAAATGTCAACCGGGCGGCTGACCCTGCCCACGGACGTAGATATGGTACAGGAGACCATACGGCTTAAAAACCTTCTCGGTGCAGATGCCCTGCGGGACTGCGACGGAACGGACATGCCGGAGGAACTTCTTTCTCAGGATGCCAAAATCTACGCCACCTACTATACCACCAGAAAAGACAACGCCTGGGCCGAAGCAAATCCCGAAGAGATTCAACAGGAATATCTGATCAGCGACCGGGTAACCGCGAAGGACACCAGTCTGCGCATCCGTCTGATGAAAGGCTTCCACACCCAACAGTTAAAGGTAAATACCATTGACGATCCGAAACGCTGGTGGGAAGTGATTGACAGAACCACGGGCGAGATCGTTTCCACGGATCACTGGCAGTACGACGAGGTTTCCGGCGAAGTGGTGATCGACACGGTTCCCTATCACCAGTACACGGTAAGTTTTCTCGCCTTTTTGATCTGGGACCCTGTGCACATGTACAACTTTATCACCAACGACTGGAAGGACGCGCCCCATCAGCTCACCTACGATGTGCGCCAGCCAAAAACACAGGCTTACGTGAAAGAAAAACTGAAACGTTGGTGCGAGGAAAATCCCCGCGTGGACGTGGTGCGCTTCACCACCTTTTTTCATCAGTTTACCCTGACCTTCGACGATCAAAAAAGAGAGAAGTATGTGGAGTGGTTTGGCTACAGCGCAAGCGTCAGCCCCTACATTCTGGAACAGTTTGAAAAATGGGCAGGCTATCCCTTCCGCCCGGAATATATCGTGGACGAAGGCTACCACAACTCCATCTTCCGCAAACCCTCCAAGGAATTCCTCGACTTTGTGGAGTTTCAGCAGATCGAGGTGAGCAAACTGGCGAAGGAATTGGTGGACATCGTGCACAGCTATGGCAAGGAAGCCATGATGTTTTTGGGCGACCACTGGATCGGCACCGAGCCTTTCGGCAAATACTTTGCTAATATCGGACTGGACGCGGTGGTTGGGTCCGTGGGCGACGGCGTTACCCTGCGCATGATCTCCGACATCCAGGGCGTGAAATACACGGAAGGGCGGCTCCTCCCCTATTTCTTCCCGGATGTGTTCACCGAGGGCGGCGACCCCATCGGGGAATCTAAGGATAACTGGTTAAAAGCCCGCCGGGCAATCCTGCGCTCACCGGTTGACCGGATCGGCTACGGCGGCTACCTGAAACTGGCAGACGAATGGCCGGGATTTATTGACCGGATTAGTCATGTCGTGAATGAGTTCCGCCAGATTCACGAACATATGCAGGGCTCTCAGTCCTACACAGCCCCCTTCAAAGTTGCAGTGCTGAACAGTTGGGGCAGCCTGCGGCGCTGGATGGCAAATCAGGTGCACCATGCCCTCTGGTATCGCGAAATCTACTCCTACGTAGGCGTGTTGGAGGCCTTGAGCGGTATGCCTGTCGATGTGGAGTTTATCACCTTTGAGGAGATGAAACAGGGAATCGATCCCGCCATCCGGGTGATCATCAACGCCGGGGACGCTTACACCGCATTCAGCGGCGGCGACAACTGGAAAGATCCCGATCTGGTCTGCGCTCTTCGCCGCTTCGTGGACGAGGGCGGCGGCTTCATCGGCGTGGGAGAGCCTACCGCCTGTCAATATCAGGGCCGCTTCTTCCAGTTAAGCGATGTGCTCGGCGTGGACAGAGAACTGGGCTTCTCCTTAAGCACGGACAAATATAACACTTTAAACCGGAAACACTTTATTCTGGAAGATGTGACCGGAGAAATCGACTTTGGCGAGGGGAAAAGCCGCATTTACGCACAGGGCGAACACTACCAGATCCTTGATATGGACGGACAGTACAGCCGTCTTGTGGTCAACGAGTACGGCCAGGGCCGGAGCGTCTACTTTGCAGGCCTGCCCTATTCTCCCCAGAATTGCCGTATCCTGCTGCGGGCCATTTACTATGCGGCAGGCCGGGCGGAAGAAATGAAAAAATACTATGTCTCCGATGTGGAGACAGAGATCGCCGTCTTTGAAAAAACGGGAATGTTGGCTGTCATCAACAACACACAGGAAACGAAGAAAACCGATCTGTATATAGACGGTGCGCTGAAAGCAAACCTTACTTTGTCACCCATGGAATTGAAATGGATCAACTATAAGGAGGAACTGTAATGTCCCAATCCCCTTCTTTTGAAAACTTAGAAACTGTGGCAGCTGCCTTTTGTATGGAAGGCGCGCCGAAAGAAATAACCCCCTACGGCAACGGCCATATCAACGACACCTATCTGCTCGTCTGCGAAGACGGCGGCACAGAAAAAAAATATATTTTACAGCGGATGAACCGTTCGATTTTCAAAAATCCCGCCGCTCTCATGGAAAATGTGGCAAACGTTACCGCCTATCTGCGCAGGCTTATTTCCGAAAAAGGCGGCGACCCGGACCGGGAGACTCTGCAGGTTGTCAAAACAAAGAGCGGGGAAAATTACCTTGAAGATAATTACCATAACTGTTGGCGCGTTTTCCCCTTTATCGACCATACCTTCTGTCTGGAAAAGGTGGAAAATGCCGGCGATTTCTACGACTGCGCCGTGGCCTTCGGCAATTTTCAGCAGCAGTTGGCCTCCTATCCTGCCCATACCCTGCACGAGACCATTCCGCTCTTCCACCACACCCCATCCCGCTTCCGGGATTTCAAAAAGGCAGTGGACGAGGACTCGATGGGACGCGCTTCCATGGTGCAGGAGGAAATCAACTTCGCCCTTTCACGTGAACCTGATACCCGTGTCCTCACGGATCTGTTGGAAAAGGGTGAGCTGCCCCTGCGGGTAACCCACAACGACACAAAACTAAACAACATTCTCTTTGACGTTTCCACGAGAAAGGCGCTGTGCATCATTGATCTGGATACTGTGATGCCGGGATTGTCCCTTTACGACTTCGGGGATTCCATCCGAACCGGCGCAAGCACCGGCGCGGAAGACGAACCCGACCTGTCTAAGGTGGAACTGGATTTGTCACTCTTTGAAACTTTTACGAAGGGGTTTTTAAAAGGCTGTGGGGGAAGTCTCACGCCGCTTGAAATCAAGCTTCTGCCCATGGGCGCAAAACTCATGACCTACGAGTGCGGCATCCGCTTTCTCGCAGACTTCCTCGTGGGAGACACATACTTTAAAATTCACCGGGAAAACCAGAATCTGGACCGGGCGAGAACCCAGTTTAAACTGGTGGCGGATATGGAGAAAAAATGGGAGGACATGGAAGAGATTATCAGACGCCTAAGTTGACATCAGCCCGTTATTTGTCCTGCACTCTCCGCCCCCCCCAAACATATGGTTGAAATAGGTCTCCTTAAACGCTGTATAGCTGTTTCGGGAGATCGGGATGACACCATGATAGATCGTGGTAAGCTCTGTCTTGGAAAACCGTTCCACATTTGTTAAGTTCACAATGTAACTGCGGTGGCAGCAGCAAAACCCGTTTTCCGGAGTAAAAACCTCCGCACATTTTGAAAACAGTTCCCGGGCTGTGATCATCCTGCCGTTTGACAGATGAATCAGAACCTGTTTATTCTGCGCTTCCAGATAATCCACGTCCGGGATAGCGATCCGGCAAAAGCCATCCACCGTTTTTGCGGTAAAAAATTTTGTTGTCGAACGATACGTTATTAGAAATTCATCCAATGTGAGAAATAAATGCGCCCGGTCAATCGGTTTGATCAGATAATTCCATACTTTTACCTCATAGGAATCGACCGCAAATTCCCTCGATGAAGTCAAAAAAATAATCGGGACTGCCTGATTCGTATTCCTGAGTTCTCTCGCCGTATCCATACCGCTTAACAAGGGCATAATCACGTCTAGAATAATCAGATCCATCCACTCGCTCCGATGGATGTCGATCAGATCGTCCCCGTTCGTAAAACGATAAAGCGAAAGACTGATGCCCCGTTCCTTCCCCCACACTTCTAACAGGGAACAGATCTCGTCTAAAAAAAGAATCTCGTCATCACAAACCGCAATTTTCATCCTGCCACCTCAAATAATTATTCTCAGAACAAAAGAATGACCGGAAACAGAAAAATGACACTGCCCGTTTAACTGTTCCACATAGTAAACGATGCTCTTCACCCCAATGCCGTGCCCCTTTTCATTTTTATTGGAGGCCGGAATGCCGTCAATAAATTTCGGAATCCTGACAATCGGATTTTCAACCTGAAGCAGCAGATGATTTTGCTTTTCGGAAACAGTCAGATTTGTCCACTTTTCTTCCAGTTGTGTCTCCTCCAGCACATGCATCGCGTTTTCCAACGCATTGGACAGGATGGCTCCGATCGCCATATCCGAACAGGGAAGCACCCCGCCCACAGCAATATTACAATTCAGCGTCATTCCTCTGTCAGCGAACCGCGTATGAAAAATAGAAATAATAGAATTGACTACCTCGTTCTGACAGTAGGTTATAATCATCGTATCATTATAGTAATCGTCGATGGATTCAATATATCCAATCGCCTTTTCTATGTTATCGCTTTGCAGCTGTGACTAAAATCCTATGATATAAAGTTCCCGTGTATCCCTTGTAAAAATTGTTTCCGTAGTGCGGCATACAAATCTGCACAGGAAAACGAAAACAAGCACCGTTGTCAGAATCCGCGAACCATAATAAAATACCTGCTCTCCTGTAATCGTCAGGATCAATAACCCGACCCAGTTGCTCAACTGACAGCAAAGATAGGTGGAAAACACGGAGATACACGAGGAAATGACGGAATACTTATAATAAAGACTTAAAAATGCAATGAGCGTCAACTGGACAAGGACCGGGAGCGTGACTTCATAAAACCGGTATGTAACAGCCATACCAAATAGTATAAGGCCGACACTGTAGAAAATTTCTTCACAGGCAACAAACAGAAACAGCGTAACAATATTTTTCCGATTCGGTTTCACGCCCAAAAAGAAAGCGGAAATATAGATGCCAAACAGCATTGTAGTTACATGATGTATAAACGAAAGTATTTGTTCCAACATTGGCCATTTCTTCCTGCTCTTCCAGTCTTATGGCAATTCTAACATTTTACCTTATAAAAGTAAACGCAGGACTCCTACATTCCACGCCGTATACGTACCATTCGCGCAAAACAAAGAACCAAATGGAAAAAATGTGATTATATAGATATGAATATTTTACCCTTTGATTGCTTGAGGAGGACAACGTATATGAGTAAAATATGGGAGTTCTTTGATACACTGGATGAAATTGTATATGTTTCAGATCTAAACAGTTTTGATTTAGTCTACATGAACCAAAAAGCCCTTGAAACATATGGTTTTCACTCTCTTGACGAAGTTGTCGGAAAAAAGTGCTATGAAGTCCTGCAGCAGTGCTCCACTCCCTGCTCCATGTGTAACAACCGTCAGTTAAAGCAGGGTTATTTCACGGAATGGGCCTATTACAATCCCATTCTGGATCGGCGGCTCATCATAAAAGATACCCTGATCCGGGAGATCGGAAAAAACTACCGCATGGAACTCGCCTTTGAAAACAGTATGCAGGAGCAGCTGGACGGCCTCATTCAGAAGTTAGAAGAAATGAGTTACCGCGACCAACTTACCCAGATTGGCAACCGGCACGCCATGAACGAGTATCTTGACAATATGCAGGAAGACCAGAGCGTAGGCATCGTCTACTGCGATGTGACAGGCCTGAAACAGGTCAACGACCAGAAAGGCCATGCCTCTGGCGACAGACTAATCATCGATGCCTGCGAATGTCTGAAAAAAACTTTTGGACACTACGGTCTGTTCCGCATCGGCGGCGACGAACTGTTGGCCATCTGCACCCCGATTGACGAATCCGCTCTATGGCAGAGAATCGAACAGCTCAGAAAGGATCTGCGGAAAAAAAGCGTTCACATGGCTATCGGCGGCCATTGGGCGAAAAACAGCCTGGGCGGTATAGACAGATTGATTTCAGAAGCCGAGAAGAGAATGTATACCGATAAAGCTGCGTACTATAAGAAATATGGCGTTGACAGACGCCACCCAATGGAAACACTTTCCGGTTGGATGTGACCGGACGCATATTATGGTTAAAAAAGGACACTGGAGGCTGCAGCGATCAACAAAAGGAGGGGATTTGAAATGAATAAATTTGCAAAGATATTTTCACTCGCATTCGTTGGCGCTGTGGTATTTTCCACACCCGTTATGGCTAAAGAAACCGGCGCTCCGGTTGCAGTTTATCTGGAGGATTCTTCTGACGTAGGCGATCCTTCCATTACCGCGGCCGCTATTGCGGAGGACAAATTGGTTGACGAGTATATGGCAAATGCGGTTACGGGAATCTGGGCTATGGATAAAGTAACTCCTGTCGCTCAGGGCGGAAATGTCATTCTTGACGGTAAACAGACGAATGTCACGTTTCCTGTTCTCAAACCCGAATTGTCCCGCGTCTATTCTGCAAAGGATTACGCCGCCTCTCTGGGTGGAAATATCTTGAACGTTGTAAAGATTGAAACACACGTAGGATTCGGCGTGGCCAATGTGAACTTTTATATGCCGGGCATCACAGGACAGGAAAATATTCATGTTTATACCTTCAATGAATCCACCAACACTTGGGCGGAACTTTCCGTTACCGAAAAAAGGGCGGATCATGTCGCAGTCAATATGACCGGCACAGGTGTGTTGGCATTTATTGTAACACCGTAATATTTTAAACTGATTGTAGTCTCCAGTGTCTTTTTGTAGCCATAATCCCCCTGAGAAACCAAAAAACAAAGTGTGTGAACGGGAAACCCTTTTCACACACTCTTTATTGCGCAGCTACCCTCTGTCATCACATCCATCACTTACAGGTAAGATCAGACACAATCTTTTCGATGATATGCGTCTCCTCCTCCAGTTCCTCCGCAATTACGGGAATTGTCTTTCCCTTGGAAATCTTTATCTGCACCTGTTCCCGGAGTTTCTCTTCACGGCCTTTACCCAGTCCGATTTCCACACCTTCTTTTATACCAACTTCCTTTCCCTCCCGAAAAAGCGTTCTAAAATGTTTTTTCTCATCATATTCCGTCAACAACATATGCAGCACCTCCGCTTTCTGTTTTATCAGAATATCCCTCAGTATCCCTTTTTCAATACAAGTGTCAATCGCCGTATGAACAGCTTCTTCCCGGCGCAGCCCTTTTTTTATATTTTCCTCAATCTCAGAGGAAAACTCCGAATACTCCCATAGTCTGTGACACTTTTTCATAAGTGCCTGATTATAACCTCTGTTGATGTTCAGAACTTCGCAGGTACATTCCAGACATCCACTCCCCCGCCCCGTTGAATAAGAATCCGACAAATACAGTATCCGATTATCGGTCTGCATACCACCGCCATTATAAAAGACAATGTATACCGGCGTAGGTAGTTCCACGCATTTTGTACTGTAAATATCTTCATTTCTTGAAGCAAGCAGTCCCTCAAACTGTTGGGCAAAATAGAGCATTCTCCGCAGAGGCATATTGGGATTCCAGGTGCTCTGGTGTTCATAGAGATTTAAGGCATTTCCAATCATAAAGGACAGATCATTCTTCATTTTCATAAAGATCACGTCCTCCATGGTAATTACCTCAAGCTCTTCCGGATTCTGGTATGTACTCCCGTTTAAGGCGTTGTAAAGATCAAGCAGATCCTTTTTTTCCCGAAAAAGATGTCTGAAAAGCACATCCCTGTACTTACGATTGCTCCACAGCCTGCGCCACCAATTCCCGTGTCTGTACCATTTCTTCTCATTTCGTTTTGCCATATATTTTCCTCCATTATACAGTGTTCTTCGGCTGAATACAAGGAGTTGAAAAAGATGAAAACATTTCAGACAAAATAAAACCTGAATCCAGACAGCTACAGCCCTGTATGCAGTCTCCTATAAAAAAATAAGGGATTGTTTCCGAGGAACCCGGAAAGAATCTTAAGACGCGGACGGATGACCCGCCCGCTTTTGTTATGTATAGATTAAAAGATACCACAACCAGAAAGAATATGCAAGAAAAACATCCTGTCGACAAATATGCCGGCAAATATGAAAAAACTGTCCTGCGCAGAGAATCCCCATATCAATTCGGCATCTGTACTTCCCCGCACTCCATCGGATACACACCGTCAAAGCAGGCTTTACACAGGGGCAGGCCGTCCGTCATCTTTTCCAAATCCTCCCGCCGCATATAACCGAGAGAATCCGCCCCGATCATTTCCCGGATTGCCTCCTCGCTGTGATTCGCCGCAATCAGTTGGGCGTTGGATGGCACATCGGTGCCAAAATAACAGGGATAGAGAAAGGGCGGCGAGCTGATTCTCACATGTACTTGTCTTGCTCCCGCCTCCTTCAACATACGGATCAGGTTGGCAATGGTGGTTCCCCTCACAATGGAATCGTCCACCAACACGATCCGCTTATCCTTAACCGCCGATTCCAGCACGCTCAGTTTCATGCGGACGGCGGACTCCCGCTCCTTCTGAGTTGGCTTAATGAATGTTCTTCCTATGTAGCTGTTTTTATAAAAGGCCAATCCAAAGGGAATCCCGCTCTCCTGCGCATAGCCCTGCGCCGCAGGAAGTCCCGACTCCGGCACGCCCGTCACCAGATCCGCCTCCACGGGATAGGTTTTTGCAAGCATTTCCCCCGCACGGATTCTGGCATCGTACACCCGCACCCCATCCATCACGCTGTCCAGTCTGGCAAAATAAATATACTCAAAAATGCAGTGGGCGCATCGCTCCGCCTTTGGCAGTATCTGCGAGCGAAGCTCCCCGCCGGAGATCGTGACCACCTCCCCCGGCAGAATATCCCGCACAAATTCCGCTCCCATGGCCGTAAGCGCACAGGACTCCGAAGCCAACACATAGGTCTCATCCCGTTTTCCCAGACAGAGCGGTTTTAAACCGTAAGGGTCACGCACCCCGATTAACTTCCGGGGACTCATGATGACAAGCGCATAGCCTCCCTTTATTTTTAAGGCCGTCTTGTAGACCGCCTCCTCCACCGTGGCCGAGTGCACCCGTTCCCTCGCGATATGGAATGCGATCACCTCCGAGTCCGTGGTAGTATGAAAAATCGCCCCGTTCTGCACAAGCTCCCACTTCAACTCCGGCGTGTTGATTAAATTGCCATTGTGCGCAAGTGCAAGCGTCCCCTTGATATAGGACAGCACAAGCGGTTGGGCATTCTCCGCCACCGATGCCCCCGTCGTGGAATAGCGCACATGCCCGAGGCCGATATTGCCGTCCATCTTTTCCAAAACCTCTTGCGTGAGCACTTCGCTCACCAGACCCAGGTCTTTGTGGAAGCACACGTTGCCCCGCTCCTTATCGGTTCTGGACACCGCCATGCCACAGGCCTCCTGCCCTCTGTGCTGTAATGCTGTCAGTCCGTAGTAAAGAGAAGGCGCCACATTCTCCCCCTCCGGCCCGTACATGCCGACCACGCCGCAGGCTTCTTTTATCTCAGACATTTCAGTACCTCCGTTTCCTATAAATACAAAGGGACAAAGAAATCCCTATCAGACTTCTTTGTCCCAACGCGTTTATTCTATCACAACCCGTATGATTTTTCCAGTACTCTTTTTTATCTCAGCTTCTCACAGACGAAAGCGTCCCGTCGCTCATGCCGTAGACCACATCCGCCGCAGCAGCCACCGCCTCGTTGTGAGTCACCACAATCACCGCGTAGTTGTCCTCATGGGCCAATTTACACAAAAGCTCCACGATCACCTTCTCATTCTGGCTGTCCAGATTGCCGGTAGGCTCGTCGGCTAAAAGAATCTCCCCGCCCGCGGCGATGGCTCTGGCAATGGCAACCCTCTGCTGCTCTCCGCCGCTGATCATGCCCGGCCTCTTTTTGTAGAGCGTCTCCGGCAGACCCACCTTCTCCAGATACTCCCGTGCCCTCGTTTTCGCCTCCTTCGCGGAAACATGCTGCAGCTCCATTGGAAACATGACGTTCTCCATCACTGTGAGAAGCGGAAACAGATGGAAGGCCTGATAGATCACGGAAGCTCTGTTCAGGCGGTAAGCATCCCGATTCATCTTCCGCATGTCCTCCCCCTCCACGGTAAGCGTCCCCTCCGTGGGCACATCCAGGCCTGCTAACAGCGACAGGAAGGTGCTCTTTCCGCTGCCTGACTTGCCCGTGATGGCGTACACCTTTCCCCGCTCAAAGGAGCAGCTCACCTCCTTGAGCGCCTGCGTCTTCTGATACTTTGTCTGGTAGATGTAACTCACATTTACCGCCTCAATGATTTTTTCCATAGTTACCTCCATGTCGGAGCATCTTTTCCTCCGAACCGTCGTTTTATTTCTCCGCTTCTGCCAGAAGTGCAAGCGGCTCCTCCTTTAAATTCTGGTAAATCCCCAAAAGAGCCATTCCCATCGTGAACAGGAATGCCAGTCCTGCGCAGACAACCGACATTCGCCAATCCGTCTGTGTCAAGTACGCAGATTTTGCGATCCCACTCCCATCCGCACTCTGATCTGCCATTTCTTCCTCACTCTTTTCCATATTAAACTGCACTTCCCCATTGCTGAACCGGGTGTCAAAAGTTTCCACACCTGCCATCTGCGCCGCCGCACTGCCCGCGAAGAACTGACCCGCAAAACCGCCCGCCGCACTGCCCATAAGAGCGATCACCATTACGCCCGCAAGCAGGGATCTGGCGCACTGCCCTCTGGTCATACCAAGGCACCGCTCGATGGCCGTCTGCTTCTTCTGTTTCGCGATAAAGAGATGGCAGAAAAAGACTACAATGCAGACCGCGCTGACAATGCCCGTCGTCAGGAGAATGACAGACATGGTCCGCATATTTTTCAGCCCGCCCTCCAGTTTGCTGTAACCGCCGTCGTAAAAAGTGATTTCCACATGGTCTACCCCCTGTGCCTCCCACAGCCTTTTATAATTCTCGATGCTCTCGCTGCCGTTGGGAATCCGGAAGGCGGTGGTGTAGCCCTTCATGCGGCCGTAGAGCGCAATGTTATCCTCGTTGCTGTTTTTGATGGAAGCGGTGGGAATAAAGACCTCGTTTCTCTCCAGGAGATACCCCCAGCCACCCTCCACCGTGCCGACACCCACATCATAGATGCCCTTAATCGTATAGTCGCTCTCCTCAAAAACCTGGTAGACCCCGCCGTCAGCTCTCAGCCGTCCCTCGCCGCCTCCCACATTCGCCGAGGCTGCATAATTGGCATAGCGCAGCGCCAGATGCAGGGAATCGCCCACCTGAAAACCGTTCGATCTGGCAAAAGCGGCAGAAATCAGACACACCTTGTTTCCCTGCTGATAATCCTCCTCCGAAAGGAGTTCTCCCTCCGTAAGATACGCCTGCTTGCTGTAAAAGGCCATGACCAGATTCAGATCCTCCGTGGCTGTCACGGGAAAAGTCAGATGCTTCGAGCCGCGCAGCACACATTCCTCACAGAACCTCAGCCATTCCTGTCCCTCTTTCGTCTCATAAAATCCCGGCGTTACCTCCGCAATCCAGTTTCCCGTCAGATCCGTGGGCAGCCTGTTCCCCTCCGCATCGGCCTGTGTGGAATAGGGTCCCTCTAACGGCTCATATTCAAATTTGGCTTCAGCGCCGTTCTCACTCCAGTCATGAGCAAACCCGTCCTGCAGCGCCATCACATAGGTCTTATCCGCATACAGCGGTTCCGGGCTGTCATTGTTATGGTCGCACAGATAAAAGTAAACGACGTTAGGAGGGTACGTGCTGTACAGCACATTCTTAAGCTCCATCTTCACAGGCCCCGCGGGCACACAGTCCTCCATCGGGGATGCCTCCACCACCATAAACTGCCAGAGCCCGCCCTCCCTGTCTTTAAATTTATAGTCCAGCGGCAATGCCTCGTAGTACGCCCGCTGTTCCGGTCCGCTCAGATACCCGGCCCCCTCAAAATCAAGCACATCGGGAGAAATGGTCTCCCCGTAAACCGCCCGGTTGTAATACCGGTAATCCTCTATGTCCGCATACCAGACCGCTTCCTGTTCGGTCCGTTCCGGTGTCTGCTCCACCGTGCCGATGGTCATAAAGATCTCCTCAAACCGCTGCAGATTGTCCCCGCAGAGTTTCCAGAGGCTCCCTCCCGCGCAGACCAAAGCTACCGTAAAAGAGAGCAAAAGAAAAAAGAGCGCCGTCTTAACAGGTGTCCGCACAAGCCTAGTTAAACTGTTTTTGATTGTTGCCATATACTCCCCCCTCACATTGTTTTCGTGAGCATTTCCATCACACTAAGCCTGTGGAGCGCCAAAATTGCCATCGCCGCCCCGGCGAGAAAAGCTATCAGGAACATCGCTCCGGACAAAACAAGTACGCTGACCGCAGGCCGCAGAAAAACCGCCGCCAACACGCTTCCCAAAATACAGGCTGCCGCTTCCACAAGCGCCGTTTCCCCGAAAAGCAGGAAAAAACTCCTGCCCCGGCCCGTCCCCAGAGAACGAAGGAGCGCATACTCCTCCCGCCTGCTCTGCAGGGAGAGATAGCTGCAAAGATACCCGATAAAAATAACAATCACCACAAGAAACGGCAGCATCCCCCGAAGGAGCGCAAGATTTTTCGTAAGCGTCTCCGCAGAGCGGATAAACGCCTCGTCCATAATCGTCAGCGCATTGCCGTCCGTGCGATGCTTCGCCCTGGTGATCACCGACAAAAATTTCACCTCGTCGTGCATCTGCGCTTTCAGGGCGTTTAGCTCAAACGGGTCCTTCACCGTAAAAGAACCGGAATCCGCAAAAAAGGCAATGCCCTGACTGCGGTAAGCCTCCCGCATGTAGTCTAGCGGCAGGATCACATCCGGCGGCACCCAGTTACCCTTGTATTCCCCAATCTGCATACTTCCCACAATCTTGTATGTATCAGTGACCAACGGCTCAATATATACTTCGCTCCCCTCGGTCGCATACCGATAGTAAAATATGGTTAACATAACATCATCCCCGAAATGCAGACCCTTCTCTTCCATCAGCGCCTCGTCTAAAATGCAGACTTTCTCCGTTGTCTCAAGGACACTCTCGTCCACGCCTTCCAGATAAGTAATTTCTTCCCGCTTCATACCGGAGACACCCTCCGGCGCATTCATGCCCAAACCGTAATGGTTCAGGTTTTCTTTATATTCCTCCACGGTAAACGCGCCAAATCCGAATTTCAAACGCACGGTAAAGACCGGGTCTTTCACGTACTCAGATTCCCGCACACCCATCATCCGGTCTTCCCTGATGGTCATGCCCTCCTGTTGGGAGCCGTTCAGCGTGCTGATCCTTGCCGAAACCTCAAGCACATTGGGGAGATCGACAAGCTGTTTCTCCGTGCTGTCCATATTTCCCGCATAGACATCCAGAATCAGAACGGTCAGCACACCGATCAAAATGTGCAGGATACTTTTTGTCCTGTGCCGCACAATATTCCTTGCGGTCTGTCTGAAAAAAAACTTCATATCAGATACCTCATATCTGCGGCTTACTTTTTATGCCGCTTTTTTTGATAGGCCTCGCTTTCCCATGTGCGTTTCAGCTCGGCGTAACACTTTCCGTCCTCCTTGGTCAGCTCAAGCTCCAGAGCCGCCTGACGTTCCCGGTTCTCATCCACAATCCAGAGCGATAGTGTGCCCTGCATGACCCGGCCCGCATCCTCCGGCCGCTCCGGCGCCACATGCCACACAATTTTGCCGCCTCTTTCTCCGATATAGTCATCCCTGATCGTGGTAAACTGTCTGTCATAGAGATAATATTCCGGCACTTCCAATCGAAATGTGCACATATAAGAGTAATAATTCACCCTGCCCATCTCATCGAAGGGCTCGCATTCCTCAGGCATATCAAGAGGCTCCTTCTTAAGAAGAATCCGTTCCCCTTCTTTCAATTTCTGCCAACCGTATTCCTCCGTGGCGGCATAGACCACCACATCCTCCCCGATCACTTCCGGTCTGGCAAAGCATAAAAGAGAAAAAAGCAGGCATGCCGCCAACACCGCCGCCGGTATCCGAAAGGTCAGCGTTCTTCTGCCGCGTCTTCCGGCCTTTACGCCTTCTATGATACGTTCCCTTGCAGATTCATCCGGCTCAATTCGGAATGCAGCTTCACGCAGACGGTTTTGTGCACCTTCCTTTGAAACGTTCTGCTCTTTCTCTATGCTATTACGTCTCTCCCGCGTTTCCTCTCCCATGACGCGCCTCACTCCTTTCTCTCCAGAATCTCCCGCAGCTTCTCCCTTCCTCTCTCCAACCGTTTCCTGACCGCAGACTCCGAAAGCCCGAGCATCCCTGCAATCTCTTTTCCCTGATACCCTTCCACATAGTGCAAAAGCAGTATCTCTCTGTATTTGGATGGCAAAAGCAGAAGGCTGTCCATCAGCTGCACATCCTCCTCCTTTTCGTAATACCGGGAAAGCTGCTCCACCGATATCTTCGGGTGGTTTTTATAAAAACGCAGCCTGTTCTTACAGAGATTGCTGTCCACCCGAATCAACCATGCCTTCCGATGTTCCTCCGTCTCAAAAGATTTTCCACTGTCCGTATGTTCCATATATTTAATCAGTGTGTCCTGCACCACATCCTCAGCGTCAAAGCCGTTCTTCATCATCACAAAGGCAATCCGGTATAGCATATTGCCGTATGCCAAAAAAACCTCCTCCACGCTCTGATCCGGGCTGACCGTCCTCTTTTCCAATCTGCCACCGCCTTCGGGCGTCCCCGTCTTTTCTTCCGTTTTCTTTTTATGCTCACTCTCTTATTAAGAAAACACTTAAGGGTACGAAAATGTGACACCCGTTTTTCATTTTTTTTTCTAATTTTCGCTTTCCTCTTTTTTCATCATCCTTCCGGCCTGTTGCGCCTCCGATACTCCCTTGGCGAACAGCCCGCCTTCTTTAAAAACTGCCTGTTAAAATTGGAAAGGTTGCTGTAGCCACAGGCAAAAGCGATATCCGCAATCCGGTCGCTGCTCTCACACAACGCCTCGCAGGCCGCATTGATCCGCAGTCTGGAAAGATGCTCCATGGCGCTGATCCCCACCGTCCTGCGAAAACTCTTCATAAAATGGCTCTCGCTCAGATGCACCAGCCCGGCAAGCTCTTCCACCGTAATATCTTCCCTGAATTTCTGTGCCATATACTCCAGAGCCGGACGCAGCGTCTCATTCTCCGTCCCCTTGCCCTTACTCGTAAAAGAGATGTCCCCGCTCTCCTCCAACATCCAGACAAAACGCAAAAGCTCGCTTTTCAGAAGAAGGTCCATCTGAGGCGAATCTTCATGCACACAGACAAAAATCTGCTCCACTGTCTTTTTCAGTTCGCCGTAATTTTGTGCCGTTTTGCGGATAAATACGGCAATCCCTGCGTCCCCTTTTATCAGCGGCCGAATACACTCGTTGGTACAGCGGTCGCCGCTGTCCGCTCCCAACATGACTGGGCTGAATACCAATGCATCGTAAAGCAGGCGCTGCTGTCCGACAGGGTAAGCCGCATGCAGCATGTTGGGCGGAATCAGAAACAACTCTCCTGCCTCCGCTTCCCGTTTTTCACTGCCGCAGATAAACTCCCCCCTCCCCTGCAAAATATGGATCAACTCGAACTCTCCGTGCCAGTGCATCGGTACACTCATGAAAAACTCCGGAATGCTGCACACATAATAACTGTAAGGACGCACCGTGGTGCTGTGTTGTCTGTTCTCATGGGTTTCTCTGCTCGGCATTGTTCTTCTCCCTTCTACGCGTTTTATCAGACAGCTGCCCCGCTCCCCTTTTCACCTAACAGCCATGGCAGACTCCGATATATGATATAATTGTATCATTATGGAATAGTATTTCAATAGAACGGCGCATCTTATAATAGTATTATACAATAAAAAAGGAGGGACACGATACCATGATATTTGAAAAAGACAACGGTGCATTGGTTTGCAAACGCCTGGGCGAGACACTCCGGATCGAGGCCTGGGGAAAAGATTCCCTGCGCGTGCGCGCCACCATGCAGCCTTCGCTCACCGGAAACGACTGGGCATTGACCGAGAACATTGCAACATGCGACACACAGATCACGATTGATAAGGAAGACCACTGGGTCGGCGACGGCACCATTGATCAGAAGGAAATTGCCTCCATCACCAACGGCCGCCTCAAAGCTGTTGTCAACTTTGCAGGTGTCATCACTTTCTACCGCGACCACAAACTTATCCTCCGGGAATATTTTAGAAACTATGACGGCACGCTGTCGAAGGAAAGCCGGTGCCTGAAACTGGTTAACCGGGAATGGAAGGGTATCATCGGCGGAAGTGAATACATCCTGAACGTAAAATTTGAAAGCGAAAAAAAAGAAAAAATTTTTGGCATGGGACAGTACCAACAGGACTGCCTCGATCTGAAGGGCTGTATGCTGGAACTCGCGCAGCGCAATTCCCAGATCTCCGTGCCCTTCGCCGTCTCTTCCCTCGGCTACGGATTTTTGTGGAACAATCCCGCCGTGGGCCATGTCGCTTTCGGCAAAAACTATACCGAATGGGCGGCCCGTGCGACAAAGGAAATGGATTACTGGATCACCGCAGCGGATACCCCCAAACAGATTCTGGAAAACTATACCGCCGTTACGGGACGGGCGGAAATGTTCCCCGAAGACCTGATGGGGCTTTGGCAGTGCAAACTGCGCTACCGCACCCAGGACGAAGTCTTAAGCGTGGCCCGTCAGTACCAGAAAGAAGGCATCAAAATTGATCAGATCGTGATCGACTTCTTCCACTGGACCGTACAGGGTGATTGGAAATTTGACGAAAAATACTGGCCGGACCCGAAAGCCATGGTGGACGAGCTGCATAGCATGGGCATCAAGGTGATCGTTTCCGTATGGCCCTCCGTGGACCGCAAGAGCGAAAATTTCGGCCCTATGATGGAACGCGGCCTTCTCATCAAAACAGAGCGCGGCGCGGCACAGACTTACGACTATCAGGGAGACTGTGTGGAGATCGATCCCTTCCATCCCGAAGCCAGAAAATATGTGTGGGATGTGTGTAAGAAAAACTATTATGACTATGGCATCGACGCTTTCTGGCTAGACAACTCCGAACCCGACTACGGCGTGTATGATTTCGAGAACTACCGCTATTTTTCCGGCCCTGCCCTGTCCGTAAGCAACCTTTACCCGCAGCTTTACAGCCGCGCCTTCTACGACGGCATGTGTCAGGAAAACAAGGGCACGGTGGTAAACCTGCTTCGCTGCGCCTGGGCCGGTTCCCAGAAATACGGCAATGTGGTTTGGTCAGGCGACGTACCGAGCACCTTTGAGGCTTTTACCGATCAGATCCAATGCGGCCTGAATATGGGGCTTGCAGGCATCCCCTGGTGGACAACGGACATCGGCGGCTTTATGACCGATGACGTAAACGACCCGGATTTCAGGCAGCTTTTGATCCGTTGGTATCAGTTCGCTGTGTACTCTCCCGTGCTCCGTATGCATGGCGACAGAGGCCCATACAACATTCCCCCGCTCGATGACCGGGATTGGGGCGGCGGCTATCTCCATACCGGCCAGCCCAACGAACTTTGGAGCTACGGGGAAGACAATTACGCCATCATGAAAAAATACTATGATATCCGTATCGAAATACACGACTATATCAAAAGTCTGTATGCAGAAGCTCATGAGAATGGCTCTCCCCTTCTCAGAACCATGTTCTATGAATTTCCGGAAGATGTGGCGTGTTGGGAACTGCAGGACCAGTATATGTTCGGCAGCGACTATCTGATCGCTCCCATCCTGCACTTAAACGAATGGAAACGCGATGTCTATCTTCCTGCCGGAAAATGGATGCTCACATCCACAGGCGAGGTCTTTGAGGGCGGTTGTATTGTCAGCGTGGACGCACCCATCGATTATATGCCGGTGTTCAAACGACAATAGATTCCCATGCAGACTTCCACATGCGAGTCTGCGCACAGAAAAGGGAGGGCGGTCATTCACCGTCCTCCCTCTTTTATGTAACAGAACATGTCTTATCCCGGCAATTGGAATTTCGCAATCAACCCATCCAATGTGGTCGCCTGCGCCGACAACTCCTCACTGGTCGCAGAGGACTCCTGCGCTACCGCAGCGTTGGTCTGAATCACATCTGAAATCTGATCCACGCCCAACTCCGCTTCTTTCATGGTGGCCGCTTGGTTTGTGGAGATCACGCTCAACTCCTGTGACGAATCCGCAACTTTCCTGATGCCTTCCACCACGGTTGCCAACGATGCCACGGCCCGCTCCGCCACCTTATTGCCATTGCTTACTTCCCTCACTGCGCCCTCAATCAAGGCTCTGGTGTCAACGGCGGATTTGCTGCTCTGCTCCGCAAGCTGTCTGATCTGGTCCGCCACAACGGCGAAGCCCCGTCCCGCTTCACCGGCCCTCGCCGCCTCGATGGAAGCATTCAGCGAAAGCATATTGGTCTCCGAAGCAATATTTTCAATTTCTGAAATGATATTTCCGATCTGTTGGGAGGTCTCGTTGATCCGGTTCATGGCCTCCACCATTTCCTTCATATCATCACTGCTGCGATCCGCCACATTCGCGTACTCCTGCGACTGGCGATAAGCTTCCTGCGCCTCATCCGCCGCTTTCTTAGCAGCCTCGGAAATGGTGGTGATTGTGGCGTGAAGTTCCTCCACCGCTCCTGCCTGCTCGGTGGCGCCCTCAGCCAAGCTCTGGGAAGTCTCCGCCAAATTCATGGAACCTGCGGAAACCTGCTCAGAGGTGATGCCGATCATGCGCAGTGTCTCGATCATCTCATCGCGAAGCTGTTTCAGGGAATCAAAAATCTGACAGAATTCACCCTTATACCGATCCCCATCCTTAGATCTGACTGCAAAATTGGCATTTGACATCTCACCTAAAATGTATTCTAAATCATAGATCACAAAATCCAGAGTCTCGCCCATATCCTTTGCCGAATTGATAATGTCGGCAATCTCATCATTCGTATCCGCCTCCGGGAACGGTGCCGTCAAGTCTCCATCTGCAAAACTTTCCAATCTGTGCTGCAGCTCGTTTAACGGCTCGGAAATATTTTTTGCTATGTACTGTCCCAGGCGAATGGACGTGACAATTGCCGCCGCAATAATAGCGACAATTATCGCTACCAATACGATACTGACAACCGTCATAGTCCCGGAAACCTGATCTCCCCGCGCCACCTTAATATCCATAATGGCAATCAAATCGTTGTTGATTTCATCATAGAGCGGCATCAGCTCGCTCATGGCCATTTCCTGTGCCTGCTCGCATAACGCCCTGTCCGTCGTGCTGCCCAGCTCTACGATCTCTCTGTCCAGTTCCCAATACGCCGGAAGTCTGGAAGAAATCTGGCTGTAAACCTTTTTGTTTTCCTCTGACACCATGGAGCTCTCCAGATCGGCAAAGCTATTCGTAAAATTCTCTATGCTTTCCTCGTGAGATACCCGCATACTCTCAATGGCATCCTCATCATCATATCCGATACACCCGCGGAGCGTAGAACGCGCCTCCGCAAAATAGGTCATCGCCTTGCCCACATCCCCCTGCGCAAAACCATAATCTTGCAGGGTGCCAGAATATACCCTTGCAACTACAATCAGGGCAATCAGCGCTACTGCCGCAACAATGGCCGGAACCCCAGATGCAACCACAAATCCACGCACCAAGCGTTCCTTAATCCGATACTTATTCAGTTTTTCATACATCACAATCCCTCCTCGGTCCCCGTGTTCCTGTTATAATCACGACAATTTCCTCCACTTCTCTATGAATTATAACTTCTTTATTATAGCACTTTTTTTGCTAAAAAGCACTATACATTCTCAGGAATTTGGTAAAAAAGACCAAGATCCGCCCATTTTCTCTTCGGCACTTGTTTCCCCGCACAGAGTGTCATATAATACAGACAACGCGCTTTGAAAGGAAAAACTTATGTCAAACAAAAAACTGCCTCACAGCCACGGTGAGGATGAAAAAATCACATTGATCAGAGAACAGCTAAATCACGTGGAAGATTTTCAGATTGTCTCAGAAGTGTTTAAACAGCTTGGCGACACCACCAGAGTCCGTATTTTTTGGCTCCTGTGCCATTGCGAGGAGTGCGTCTTGAATATTTCAGCCATGCTTGCCATGTCAAGCCCCGCTGTCTCCCATCATCTGAGACCGCTGAAAAGCAGTGGTCTGATTGTCAGCCGCCGGGCGGGAAAAGAAGTGTATTATAGAGCCGCTGACAACGAGCAGAGCAGGCTCCTGCACCAAATGATCGAGCAGGTGATGGAGATCACCTGCGTGATGGAATAGCCTCTGCGGTTTTGTCTTTTTTAAAGACAAACACCCTGCCCAATATATAGTTCAACGGCATGATAACCGCAATCATAACCATTTTACCGATTCTGCCGTCTATGCCGAACACATCCACCAGAACAATCAGCCCGACAAAATCGACGACACCGGTAAAGCCCCGGCCGATCACATAGCGAAAGACCTCTCCGACCTGCCCCTTCCAGTTGGTTTTCGTCCGGAACACAAATCTCTTATTCGTATAATAGACAAAGACTTTCGTAAAAATAATGCTGATCAGGTTCGCGATCTGATAAGCCATAAATTTCTGCAGCAGAAAAAAGCTGAAATAGTTGGCCAGTGTTGTGACCACGCCCCAGAATGCAAACCGGAAGGCCTCTTTTTTCTCAAATAGTTTGGACTTCAATCTTCTTTCCCCTGTTTGTCATACTCCATTTTTTTTACGTGATACTTGATCTCCTCAATCATCTTCCGGTTCGCCGCCATAATGTCGGCATGCAGGCCGATGATATAAGTCTGTACGCCAATCAAAAGCAAAATCGCCGCCAGAATCAGGGACTGCACATGTCCCGCATGCGGATCCGCCGCCAGAAGGAACAGATAGCGGACACCTAAAAGAAATCCCAATGTAAATGGAATCGTACCGATTATCCCGAAAAATTTCAAAGGCATGTACATCATAAACGCCCGGACAATCGTCATCGCCGACTTTTTGATATAGGAACCCATGCTGTGAAACAGCCTTGACGGCCGCAGTTCCGCGTTGGTCCGTATCGGTACGGAAATAATCGCTATCTTCTCCCGTCCCGCCTGTATGATCGTCTCCAACGTGTATGTGTACTCATTGATCACATGCAGGCGCATCGCAGCGTCTCTGGACACAGCCCTGAAACCACTGGGCGCATCCGGAATATCCGTATTGGATGCCACCCTCACAAACCAGGAACCCAGATGCTGTAATTTCTTTTTCAAAAAGGAAAAATGTGATATGGAGTCAATGGGCCGCGCGCCGATGACAATATCCGCCCGCTCCTCCAATATGGGCTTAACCAGCGTCTCGATATCGTCGCCGCAATACTGATTATCCGCATCCGTATTGACGATAATATCCGCGCCCTGCTTCAGCGCTTCATCTATGCCCGCCATAAATCCGCAGGCCAGTCCCTTATTTCTTCTGAAATTGACCACATGGTGCACGCCCCACTTTCTGGCTACCTCGACCGTCCTGTCCTTACTGCCGTCGTTGATAATCAGATACTCGATCTCGTCAATGCCCTCGATCTGTTTGGGAAGTGCGTTCAATGCGATCTCCAGTGTTTCCTCTTCGTTGTAGCATGGTATTTGAATGATTAATTTCATCGCTCCGGCGCCTTTCTTTTCCGCTTCTGAATCCGCTCCCTTTATTATTTTACCAAAATCACCAGGTATTCCTCATCTTCCAGACAGGGCTCATACGACATCCCTGCAATTTCCGGTACATCCTCCGCCCGAATCACCGCGTACGTACCGGGTTCCGCCTTCGTCAGCTGCTTTGGCTCTGCGCTGACCACCGTCTTATCCATCAGCCGGGTCTGCACATCGTAGGCCATCTTTTCCCTCTCGCAGACATATACCACATCCCCCGGACCTGCGCTCTCATTCAGATACGTAAACAGCACCGTATAGCGGGCCGTGTAATCGTTTTCTCCCCGGATACAAATTCTCATACAGTGTAACGCCGTGGTCGCAAACAAAAATACCAGGGACAGGCATGCCAGACAGCGCTGTACTCCATAGGGCAGCCTGACGTAACACAGCGCCACGAACACAACACTTCCGGTCAATGCCGCCACCGCACATTTTCCCACGCTAAATGCCCCAAGCCAATGAAACATATGAATGCCGGTGGCCGAAACCACATTCAGATATGTGTTCTTGGGATCTCCGATCCGGCCTGCCATCAACGCCGTTAAAACCAGATAAACCGCCACTGTACCTAAAAGGATCTTCCAACTAACCTTTTCTTCCCCAAAAAACACAGCGATTCCCAAAAGCAGGAGCATTCCCATGAAACACTCGTTATATCTCCCATAAAACAATGTGTCAATCCGCATTTTCCCCGCCGCCTCGGCAAGGGGCGCCGAGTAGAAGAAAACAGCCGTCACTGCCACGGACATCAAAACGGAAACAACCGGGAACAGATAAAGGCAAATCCCTTCTCTGTTCTTAAAACTGCGGTATGCCCACACGAGTGCATACACCACTCCTATTCCAAACAACAGGTAGGTGGCGGAGAGACATTCCCAAACCTGTCCGAGACCGTTCAGGAAAAACTGCAAAAACCCATCTGGCGTAAACAGGCCGAGCAGTTTTTGCATCTGCACGCCCCCCGTATTGGCCTGTCCCATCCGGACGGTGATGCCAAGCGCCTCCATGGTTGGATTGTGTTCCACCCTCCCGACAAAATACGTTTTTAACTGACTGTTCAAAACAAACATGCCCGTAAAAGCCGCCAGATAAAGAACCACCGTTTTCCAATGCAGACGGCGCAAAAAGGCAAGCAGAACAACACACAAAAACACAGCGGCGACGACGACAATCATGCGGTTATGCACCATATAGGCAAACCCTGCCGTAAGGCCAAGTCCTGCTCCCTTCCACCAACTCTCCCTCTCCTCCAAAGAGACGATCTCATAAAAAGCCAACCAGACTAGCAGTGTGATCAGCGTCTCGCACATGGTAACATACGAGTAAAAAATATAAGAAGTAAAAGAAGTCGCCGCAAAGGCGATCATCCCCCTCCCAAATGCCCCAAGCGAAGGAACCAGTCTGCGTGCAATGGCATATGCCAGGCCATATACAAGCAGACACAGAAACACATGAAGCAGGACGGCAATTTTATAGGCTGCCGCCATCTGATTGGAAAGAAGGACTGCCGGTAAAAGCACAAAGCTGTAACCATACGCATACCAACCGATCCCGTCCATAACACCTGCCCACGTATGGCCGGCCATATGCGCGGCATGCGACCAGTACCCAAACTCGTCCGCATACACAAAAGGCCCGTTCACTTTCGTAATATAGAACAGTCTCAGAACCAGTGTTCCGAGACAAAAAAAACTAAAAATCACATATTCCTTTTTATTCCGAATGCCATTCATCCACATGCAGTCATTATACTTTTTATTATGAGAAAAGTCAATGAAACTGTCTCTTCCACGAAACCTTTCCGCTATTTACACAGTTCGTTCCATTCACAGTCCCCGCAGACATGCTCTCTTCTCCCCGATGTGATGATCTTTTCGTGCACCAACCCCTCAAACTCATCCCATCGTATAACTGCATTTTCCGAAAGCCCGCACAGAGCAAGCGTCCGCCTGTCATACGCCTCCACTTTCTCCGAAGAGGTACAGATCCCTTCCCGATTGTTCGGGCAGCGGGCGCACACATCATCCGTCCTGCACACCAACAGCACCTCCGGGTTCTGCCCCAATTTCTCCTTCATCTTCCACATATTTTCCGTAAATTCACCGCTGTAGCCTTTCCCCGAAAAAAAGGAAAAGCACATGCCATGATGTGCTCTTATCCTGTATGTCATAATACTTTCTTTCCTCCGCCTGTCGTCCTCAATTTTCACCCATGATATTTGAAAGAGGCCCTCTCAGCGTATTCCCCATAAATAACGCCAACGCCGCCTTGACCAGATCCGGTATGAGAAAGGGAATCACACACCAACCAAGCACCGCCGTCAGGCCAACCGGCCCGGTCGTTCTCATGTAGACAAACATAAACCAGATCGTGCCAAACACATAATAAGTGACCATCCCCAACAGCATGGATACCGCCTGCACCCATATCTTTCTGCCAAACAACCGCTCCATCAGCCACATAAGCAGTCCGGCAAAGATAAAACCGATAATATATCCCCCTGTATTTCCCATGATCACATGAAGGCCGCCGGAAAATCCCGCAAACACCGGAAGCCCCACCGCACCTAACAGCACAAAAACAAGTACCGCCATGGTGCCTCGTTTTCCGCCCAGAACGGAAACCGCCAGAAAAACCGCAAAAGTCTGTAGCGTAAAGGGAATCGCCGTCGGGATCGAAATCCATGAACAGACTGCCATCAGCACCGCAAAAACGGCTATGTATGCCATGTCGTAGGTCTTTCCTTTCCCCCTTGCTCTCGCCGCAGTACGCTCCTGCGCTTCCATTTTTGTACTCATACTAAAACCTCCTGTCAGTAAAACTATTTTATATCTTTGTGTCATATTTGCGGCATTATCGTATCACAGAAGATTTTTATTGTCAACTATTTTTATTATAAGTTGACGATTGAGCAATTTTAACAAATTTTATGAAGATATTGCGAAAAAGGTCTTGCCTCCTGCCTGCAAAAAATAGTAAAATATAGGTAAGTATATCAACAAACAGAAAACACATCATCCTTTATGGGGGAGGGAGATGCTTATATGGGAATCAGCGGAATATCATCATCAAATAACAGTATGTCAGTCATGCAGATGACTTCGGCAAATTTAAAAGATCACAAGAGCAAAAATATTCAAAAAGAAATCACCGACGTAAAACAGCAGATACAGAAGCTGTCTTCCGAAGAGGAGCTCTCTGTAAATGAAAAGGCCGACGAGAAAAAGAAGCTCCAAAAGGAGAAGGCCCGCCTTGACACAGAGCTGAAACAGCATCAGGACGAGTTGCTTCGTTCTCAGAAAAGGGAAATCAGACTGGCTAAGCTGCAGGAAGCGCAAAATCCGATAAAGGAAGAAGAAACGAAAGATGAGGCCGAAACTGCACTGTTGGGGACAGCTGCCTCCACAGATACTGCGGACAAGGAAAGTACGTCAACCGGTGAACAGCAGGCACAGCCTTTAGAGCCGGGCACCGTCATCGCCCAAAACAGCGACGGCACCGTTATTCTGAAGGAAGTCTTAAATCAGGCGAAGGCGGCCGGTGCGGCTGCGGAAGTGCCTGACGAAAACAGGCAGACCGGCGAAGCCAAAGAAACGGCCGCTGCCGTTGCAGAGTCCGAAGAGACAGAGGAGGAAGAGACGGACCCGGCTGCGGAATTCAGACCCACCGCTCAGGAAATGCAGGCGATGGTGTCCGCAGACACCTCCATGGGGCAGGCTGACCGTATGGGAAGGCTTGTGACCAAGACTGAGGACGGCATTGCCGTTTTAAAGGGAGAAATCAAGCAGGACTCGTACCGCGGCGTTGATACGGAGCGAAAAGAAGCCGAGCTTAGCGATATGCAAAAGCAGAGAGAGCGTGAAATGGGTGTCCAGTTTGCCCTCTTAGGAGAGGCCGGCCACACCATGAAAGCAGCGAACGATACCGAATCCCTGAAAGACAGGACACAGGGAAATGCAGGCATGAACTTTCAAGTCAGCGGTTTACAGGAATCTCCGGACGAACAGGCTGCGCAGCAGGGATTTCAGGTTTCTATCGCATAACGAATAAACTGAAAGGAAATACAAATTAAATCGCACTTGCTAAATTGCAAGTGCGATGCTCTTTTCGTTCTATCTGCTGTATGCTTGCGTGAAATCTACTCCAAAATCCCCGCCATCTTCTCTATCATCTCATCTTCTTTCAGGCGGAACTTGATCTCCACCCTTCTGGAAGCCGGCATGTCCACCTCCTCTGTAAGATTTCCGAAGGCATCTTTCTTGTACACCGGCGTGCTCCATGATTTCCCGTTGACGGTCAGAATCTTTTGCAACTGCTCGATCTCCGTCTCGCTGAGTCCGTTTCTCTTATTCAGGCAAAAATCCGCCACGGCCTTGGCCCGCTCATAGGACAACACCATGTTGCTCTGGTAACCGCCGTCCGTGTCCGTATGTCCTTCAATAATGATCTCCGCAATATACTCGCGGAATTGATCCTGCAACAGCACATCCAGATACATGGGAATGACATTTTTCAGGTTCTCCCTGCTGTCCGCCGTCAGGGAAGAACTATTGTAACGGAACAGCACATCCGAGGAAAACGTAATAGAGCCCGTCTGGGCATCCACCTTCATGGTGGAATTGCTGAAAGCGGACTGCAGCGCCCCGATGATATCCGTGCGGATTCCCACGATATCCTGTAATTCCTGTCTGGTCGTCGTCAGTTCCTCTCTGGCGTCTTCAATCTCCAGATAGGCGTTGTTCAGTTCTTCCTGCGTCAGGGCCGCCTGGTCGTAAGCCTGCTGTAATTCCGCCAGAGAAGATTCCAGTTCTTCATTCGACTTCTCCAACTCCGCCTTGGAAAGCTCCAGATCAGCGATCGTTGCGTCCAGTTCGCTCTGCGCCGTGCTGAGTTCGCGCTTTGTCTGATCCAGATCATCCGTTTTCTGTCTGTAGATGGCAAGGGTTATCGCTATCATTAAAATGAAAATCAGCAACAGCGCTGCCATCATATCTGAGTAGGACTGCCAATAGCTGTGTTCCGCAAACGCTTCTCTGTTCCTTTGTCTAGTTCTCATACAAATTCCTCATCTGTTCAAATGTGTAGATCTGGCTGCTGATCTCATCGCTCATATCGCTGCACGCATCCGCCAGCATTTTCTTCTGCTCCGCAAGCTCCCTTGCAAACGCTTCCTGCCTTTCCATGATAGTTGTAAGAGACTCCTGCGCGTTACGGTTTACCTCAACTAGCGCCGTGACCGCTTCCACCATCTCCGCAGCGCCCCTGGCACTGGCGGCCTGGGACTCTCCCGCTGTCTTTAAGGCATTTCCCAATTTCTGAAAATCCGTATCCAGGGCAGACTGCATCTTTGTGGTAAACTGCTCCACGATACGCTCCACGCCCGCCGTCTGTTCCATCGCATTGCCCTTCAGCAATTCAAGCATCTGCTTTAAAGAGTTGGCCATTCCCGCCTGATAGACAAGCATCGTCGCCGTATTTTCGTCCTCCTTCAAAGCCACCGCCTGCGCCGTCTGGCGGAACACATCCAAAAACGTATGCAGCGTCTCATAAGCGTCCGACATAATGCCCCTGTAAGCAACATTGAACACCAGAGAAAAAAAGATACCATATACAGAAGTGTGGAACGCCACCTTCATGCCCGAAAGCAGGGAACCCACATTGTCAGAGATGGAAAAAATATCATCCCCGCTGAATGCGCCAAGCCCCATGGACAAACCAAGAAACGTCCCCAATATTCCAAGCCCCGTCAGCATCCCGGAAACGCCGGAATTAAAAAAATTCATGCCAATTTTATCCACGAGATCTTCATTTATATACTCTCCCAGATCACAGGAAGCGGAGGCTCCCCGTCTGGTCTTTGCACTTTTCATCCGCAGACGGTATTTGTTAAACGCCTCCTGCAATGGCTTTTCCTCAAAAAACTTGTCATTATCCTTGTAGGTCCCCCAAAGGTTCTTTCCACCCGCCTCCTTATAATCCTTCTGCAGACGGATCGCCGCATCTTCCAGATCATAGATGACTCTGCCTAGCCTGCCAAAGCTGACGGAAGATATGGCGAAGACAATGCCGATGATAACCAAAAATCCCACATTGATCGAAAGATTTACGACAGAAATCTCCTCTCCGGTAAATACGCCGTTCAGGTATAACACAAAAGCCACGACAATGACATACAAAAAATACAGTGCATAATACAGCTTACTTTTCATCCGTACACCAATCCTTTTCTCCGTTACTACAGTTATTATGACGGTTATGAAAACAATTCATTCATACCGTTTATGACTTAAACCTATCACATTTTCATCCGGAGTGCAATCGACTTAAGGATATCTTAAATATTATGTGTGCTGCGTCCTAAAGTTTGCCCAACTTGTCAAGAAAAGACACATAGAATGCCCGCTCCATCGCAAGCAATTTCCGCTCTTGCGCACTTCCCGCCTGCTGTCCGGCAAGCGGATGGTCTATGTTATAAATCCACTTCTTTGCGGCGCTGATCGCGCTCCCCACAGTAGTCCCAAATAAATCGGTGGGATTACTCTCACCCTGGTACTGTCTGATAATATAATCCACTCCCATCTGCGTCATATGAGACTGCTTCCCGTCACTGGATATCCAGAGGCCAAATACTGTCATAAAGCCGCCTGTCTCCTTCTCTGCCTCCAGAAATGCCTGCCTCACTTCTTCCGGCGCGTGCTTTGCAAGCGAATCCAGAACACGGGAAGGATCATGTCCCTTTACCGCATTGTCCGCTTCTGCTCCTGCGGTTATATCGTCTATCTCTCCCGCCGCCTCCTCCAGGTTTTCCAAAAATGTAATATAAAATTCTCTTTCTTTGGCAAGGGCCTGCTGCTCTTCCACGCTTCTTGCTTTATTCGGTTCTAATGGATGATCAAAATCGTACAAAGCCTTCTGCGTTGCACGTATTGCCGACTGTACAGAGTTTCCCAGAATATTCGCGCTATCTGGCACGCCCCAATAATTGGCTATCACTTGTTGGATATGCATTTGCGTAATATGCGTGCTGCCGTTACTGGTCATACCCAGACCATTGACACCCACTTCTTTTACGGTTTCCATCCATGCGTCTTTTACAGACTGCGGCGCCTTCGATCCTGCCAGATCAAAAGCCCGTTCCCCATACTCAGTCACTTTGTCCTGTGCCGTTTTCTCCGCCACGGTCTCCAAAAATCCCTTTGCTCCTGACCCTGCATTTCTTTTTGTCTTCCCTGCCTGATGACCTGCGGCCCGATATCCTGCTGATTCAATACCGTTCATACTCATTTTGCAACCCTCCATACGTATCCGTTACTTTTTTGGTGCCTTATTTTCCCCGTCAGGAATTGGGAAAATCCAGTTCTTATAAACAATACGAATCAGCTTTCAAAAAAGTTTCATTTCTGAGAAGTCCAAAATTTATTCTGTTTTCACTCAACATAAGGCGGGCATAAACTTGGCGAACAAATATAGCCCCTCTGGCCCCGCCGCCACTTCATGCGGCACGCCTGCCTGCATGATAGAGATTGTCCCAACCTCATACGAAACGACGCGGCCTGCATTTACGCATCTTCCGCTTCCCCTGATCACCTCATGCGTTTCCAACTGGGTTTCATGAATGTGATTCTCAATCCTGCAGTCAGGTGCAATCCGCACCAGGTGATAGCTGAATTTCCCATCCGTGTCCTTTGCCGTGACAATGTGCTTTAACTCCACGCCTTCAAACGCAGGGTGCTTTGACCATGCAATCTCCCCAAAATCAGCCTCTTTTTCCGGCAGAAGCAGTCTTCCTCTGTCAAATAATGCAAATGTATCCATGTTGACACCTCCAATCAAATATGTAATCTGTTTTACATCTTGATTATATTTGCCAAAGGCTGTCTCGTCTTGTAAAAAATTGCCCTATAGAGAATGCGGCATCATCCTCTTAATAATCATATACTCCGATTTTTAGTCAAATCCTGACGAAAAGCTTGCCAATGTATTAACTATATAATATAATACTTATGCGCTCCAAAACGGGTAAGCGGTTCGCCTTTTGCCAGATGATTCATCTGAGAACTTCCATAACCAAAGGAGGTATGTCAATGGAAAATCTACGAAAGGGTACCTAGTACATATGAGATTCGATGTGCTTGTAGGGATTGTCGGTATTGCTGTAACACTCATTAGTATTTTAACTACTGGTATCAGCATATGGCAAAACTGCAAGAATAGAGGAAATCAAAAAAGCAACCGCCCCGACCAAGGATAGTGGTTGCTTTTTCTGAACTACAAACCAAGGCGAACCGTTTGCTTTACGGAGCGCTTTTTGTATGATTATTATAATGCCTATCGGTTAGGTTTGCAATAGAAATTTCCTAAAATGAATATTTCTTCCATTGAATTGCCCTATAAAGAATGCGGTATCGCCCTCTTAGAACCCATATACTCCAATGGTGTGATTCCGACGATCTTCCGGAACGCCTTGTCAAAATGGCTCTGATCATAAAACCCCATTTCCACCGCAACCCTGCCGACCGCCTTTTCCGCATCCAGAAGGCCCTGCGCCTTCCGTATACGGTTCTGAACGCAAAACCGGTGCGGCGTCATTCCCACACTTCTTTTAAATTTTCTGATAAGATAATATTTGCTGACAAAAATCTCCGCCGCCAATGTTTCTATCGGCAGTTCATATTCCGGGTGACTGGCAATCCGATCCGCAAGAAATTTTATGTCTGTATCCATCTCTTTCGCGCCTCTATCCCAGGCGTGGAAAACTGTCCGTAGGGAAGCCCGCAGAATTTCTTTCTGCTCCTTTCCAAAAATCTCCTGCTCTGTGGCTCCTTCCAATAGCTCCCGAATCATGCCCTCTGCCGTTTCAAAATCCTTCTCCATGACAAAGGAAGTTCCAATACACATAGACAACAGACGCGCGTTTCTTTCCAGACACACCGAATGCACCATATAGGGAGGAACGATAAACACATCCCCCTCATGGCACACCATTTTTCTGCCTTCCAGATAGACTTCTGCCGTTCCCTGCATGACTACCGATATGACATAGTGTCCAACATGGTTATGAGCATCAAAACGTTTATCAATATTTTCTGACAATACGAACTCGATTGGGTATTTTTCACAGTAATAATAGCGCATATCGCCTGTTTGTCCCCTCCTACAGTTCCTATTTATATGCTATCTTGTTGTTTTTCCCACAATGTAAGGAAATCTGTTACAAGATTCTCCTCCCTCTTATCCTTGCATTTTCCAAGCAAGGCTTCTCTGTCATTTAACATATCTGTCGTGTGATATGTACCAAATTTCTTATTCAGACGGAGAATCAACTTAATTAGCTTAACATCTGCCTGTATTCCTGCGGCTGTAAGCATCTTTTCTATACCGCATTTCTCCCTCTGCTCCGCCTCCATACTCTGGTATATGACTTCTTTATACTTTGTGTCTTTATTTTCCCGTACAATCCTTGTTATCTCATAGCGGTATGGCAGATCATGAAAAAAAGAATCCTTGTCACGGTCATTCTGATAAGTCGTCATAAAAGAATTGCAATGATAAAGGTCTTTACCCCTCTCCGATTTGACAAGTCCCAAATGCAGGATTTTCTTCCCTGTCTCATGTACAAGCAAATAATCACTCTGGAACTCCGAATCTTTATTCTTCTCTTTTTCATATAGATACAGTTTTGAATAAGACGAAAACATCTCCCCTAATTCCCCAAGATTATCCAGTTTCCTATGAATCATCTCCAGTATCCTGCGCTGTTTTTCCTCTGTCTTATAACATTTCCTCACTAACTTTTCCACTGATTCCATTGTAATACGCTGCTTTTTAATCGCATAAGCGCCAAAGTCCCCAGTGAACTGATTTGGTTTCCCAAGATATTGCATTCCCATTAAATGCGGTATCTTAATCTCTGAATTAGTAAGATGGAGGATACGCTTTTGTATGTGGATATAATAATCATACCTACACAACACCTCTTTCGTGTCCTGAAAAATTTGCAAAAGTTTCCGCATTCTTTCATCCTTCCGTAAAAAGAAACTGCCTGAGCGGTTAGACTCAGGCATTACATTTCTTTTTGAATTGCAATTCTGGGAGCAGTCCTATGATAATTCCATAGGCAGAGACGACCTTTGTATTTCTATTGCCCGCAAAGTCGGGACGGGTAGCTCCTCTCTATCGCCGCAAAAGCACTAAAGCTTTTCATTGTCTATAATCTTATCATGCGTCTATTGCATTGTCAACTGCTTCCCTGCTTTTTTCACTATTTCCGTTTTCGTAAATTGCCGCTATCTACAAAACCTTTTGAAACCGATAGCGGTACATATCGACATACATTCCGCCGGATGATTGGGGTGTCAGCCGCCCCTCTAGCGCACCCATATTTATCGCAAAACCGCTGTCCACAACAGAAAACGCCCCATGCTGAAACTGGAACTGTGACGTAAAATCGGGAATCCCCACATCGCCGCTCACCCCGATATTTCCTATGATATTTCTGAGGGCATCCCTCATCTGATCGACCTTAACATTATCCTTTGTATGGTTGATCAGGTGATCCGCCTTCTTCGGCAGCCCGCCGATCTTTCCGTCAGGCAGCATATAAAGATTCTTCAAAGAGACATCCTGTCCGGTAACGCCTTTCAGGTAACGCTTCACCTCCTGCACATCCGTGGCATACCGGTATGCGTTGTAGGGCAGATTCCCCACGCTGTCAGCGGTCCCTATATAATATCGGTACATTTTATCGCTGTACTTTTCACGCACTAGCTTCTGCACCTGTTGCCTGATATTCTCGTCCTCTATCCCATCCACAGTCACGTCTCCGTTACTCCTGATCCTCACGCGCATCCCCTCTATGTCCTCACGGGAAATGCCCATGCCTTCCAATTCTTTTGCGAAATCTTCCGCAAAACCGTTTTTCAGTTCCACTTTCTGCTGTGCCTTTTCCGTGTCTTTCAGATTGGCAAAGATCTTCACATACTCCCGCTCCGCCTCGCTTAAATCCTTACCCTCCGCCAGATCCTGCAGCAGTTCATCCACGGTGCGCCCGCCTTTATACTTCTTTTCTTCCGGCAGGCTGTCAAACTGCTTCTGGTGAAGCTGTTCCAGTTCTTTTCTATAATTCTGCTCTGTCTCCTTTAAGACGGCATTATACTTGTCAAGATAGTCCCGCCAGTTTTCGTCTTTCCGGCTATAGGCGCTGTAAAGATTTCCATACGCTTCCCTGACGGCATCCGTCTTTTCATGCTCCTTATTATCGGTGACATGAAAACTGATCCTGTAAAAATCATTCGGAGATACTTCTTCCCCGTTTCCGTTTTCCACCTTGAGGCAGTATTTGTTGGTATCCATATCCCAATTCGGAACGGACAGCTTTTTCCGCCCTTCGCCGTCCCACTCCGCCTTCCCTACCTGATTGCCGTACTCGTCATACAGGGTAAGGTCGTAATCACAGCCCTTCGGCATATCGATATAAGCCTCGACGCCAAAGTAATTGCGTTGGAAGTTCGGAAATGGGATGGTGAAGTTATAGAAATCCACATCCCTTTTATCGCTGAGGCTTCCTTTCAGGCTGCTAGTCTCATCCTTGATCAAAAAGTTCAGGTCAAGAAACGCGCTCCCTTTCTCCGTATCACAGACCTCATAGGTGGTGTTCGGTCTGCGGAAAGTATCGTTGCTGCTGAGAGTACAGGTGTCCTCCCGCAGTTCCACGTTCTTAAGTTTGCTCTTATGTATTATCCCATTCGCGTCAACACAAGCGTCCATTTCTTTTCTCGACATAAAGAATATTGGCTTATTCCTGAAAGCCGCTCCCCACTCAGCGCCCGCATCATTTACAGCATTCACTCCCATACCCCGCTACCTCCTTTGTTGTCAGTGATATTTAACATCTGTAAATAATACGAATCAGCGGGTAAAAAAGTTTCACCAACTACTCAAAATGATCAAGATAATCTTGCAGAAGCTCCGCCAACTTACCGATATGCACGCCGTCTACAAAAGAGTGATGTACCTGAACGGAAAACGGCAGCATCACCTTCCCGTCCCGAATCGAATATTTTCCCCAGTCAATCATCGGCGTCGCGTTGTCCTTCTTTCCTGATTCCGTATGGGAGATATGGGTAAACGATACCCATGGAAAGGAAGAAAACTGGTAAATGTCGTTCCCCATGGGGCCGGTAAAATACTCCTTTTGCGCTCTCACCGTATCGGCGGCAAGCGCCACATATTCTTCTATGGTATCCTGCATTTCCACATTGACAACCTTAAAAAGCTCGCTGCCCTGATCAAGATACGTAAAAGAAGTGTTAATTTTATCATAAATAACCGGCTTCCCATCCAAAAAACGGCAGCGGAACGCCTCAATCTCATTCGCACATTTTGTCACGGCGAATACAAAAGAAAAGGTAAAAGAATACCCACGCTCTTTGACCTTTTTCAAAAAGTTGGTGATATCCAGTTCAAACGTTACGCAGTACTGCGGCTGTACACTGTTCCTGAAAATCTGATAGTGCATAGCTCTGTCCCATGTTGTCAGATCGATTTCTCTCATTGTCACTCTCTCCTCGAGTTCGGCCAATTTGTATCACGTTTACATTTTAGCCAGAATCCATTATAAGAGCAAGGTTAAATTTATCTTGACACCATCTTTCCTCCGTGTTATTATTTGTTTGCGAATATGTATCTAAAAATATTCGCAAACAACAATTGAAAAAGGAGGAAACCTAATGCCGTCAAAACCAGTCCTCTCAGACGCTGACAAAGAGGCCATCCGCAAAAAACTGAAAGAACTATGTGAGAAATGTTGGATCGCGCAAGGTTACAAAAAAACCAACATTAAAAATTTATGTGATCAAGCGGCTATATCGATCGGCACTTTTTACACGCTTTACCCGGCGAAGGAAGATTTGTTTCTGGAAACGATTGTAGGCGTACAACAGAGGCTAAAAGAAAAGGTTCTTGACATAAACAGAAGCAACCCGTCAAAAGAGGGTTTCGCGCAGTCCATGAAAAGACTTTTCCGTGAATACGACAGCAAGCCTTTCCTGTACAATGTCAATACGCCGGATTTTCAGTCTTTTATCACGAAACTGCCCGAAGAAACCATGCAAAAAATCAAGTTTGACAGCTTTGATTTTTTCAGAGAGGTGATTCGCACCTCAAACCTCAATTTGAAAATGGAGGAATCACAGGCCTACGGAATTTTAAGCGCGCTGCTGTCAACGATCCATGCAAAGGAAACGCTTTCCGTCACCTGCGATTATTTCGCCGTTTTCGATTTTATGGCGGACAGCCTAGTATCAGAAATTTTTGCGTAAAAAAGGAGGATTCCAATGATTAAAGAAGTAAATCGGGCTTGTGAAAAACTAAACGACACACTGGGGATTTCCGTGGAGCTTCCCAATCCGAAAAAGAACACACTAAAAAGGGCTTCGGTCTGCAATTTTATAGTTGGTGCCGGTCTGGTGGCGGCAGGCATTGTTTTCCCTTCCAAATCCTGTGCGGTATTGGGCGGTATCGGCATACTCAGCAGTATTGTACTGCGAAGGGAACAGAACAAAGCATAAAAACGCAACGGGAAGTGCCCTCAAATTGAGGCGCTTCCCGCTATTTTACGTCTTCATAATGTGACCACATGCGGACAACCTTTATCGTCCCCTCGTAGTTCACTCCGTTCATAACAACTGGTTCGTTTAAATTTCCGACCAATCCTTCATAGGGAGGCGGATTTTGAAATGGGTTTTCCGCTATCACATGCAACAATTTTTTTGCTTTTTCCTCAAGCCCTGCCCCCTTTAACAGCTTTTTATCTTTGTCGGCCTGCTTGCCAAATCTTACGATATACATTTACCACTCCTCATCCGGATTGTATAGTGAGCACTCTTCCAACGGTTCTTTTCCTGCTTCGACAATACTTTCCACCATACCTGGTATCGCATTCAAATATAAAGTTTCCTGAATCGCATTCCAATCATCTTCTGAAATAAGAACTCCATTTTTCCCCCGGTTGTTCGTAATTGTAATCGGCTGACTGTTATTATTAACATCAGACAGTATTTGATATATGTTTTCTCTTGCCTTGGTTACACTGATTGCGGTCATGTCATCATCTCCCTTCTCTTTTATTTTGCCGTACGTTTTGGCGTACGTCAATATCAACCTGCTTGTTTATAGTATCAGTCAGAAACTTGAAATTTAACAATGCAGCGCATAGAATAAATTGCAAAACAGGCGTATTCTTCCAACTTCCACTTTCAGCAGATTTTCCATATTGTCTACGGCTTTGTGATTTCTAAAAGATATTGATACGAAAACTCGATCCCCCTGCAAGTGAGTTTTTCACACATATGCGGCGGATCATTTTCCGAAAAACCTGTAGGCCGTAATTCAAAACATCTTAATGAACCGAACGCGTTATCAAAAGTATCCGCAAAATGATAGCAGGCAGATACAATTTCATCTTCTGTTTTTCCTAGCACATGAAGATAAATTCCCATGAACATAAGCGTCCCTTCAACTAAGCCGCACTGCGCCCTGTAACCGCCGGCTCCATGCAATCCAACCGCCGACCAGATCGTTTGCGGCTCAACCGTGATTTCAAACAATTCGCTCAAACAAATGATTGCTGTTCTTGCGCAGTTGATATCCTCCTTCCAGTACAATTGATGTACCCGGTTCTTTATCCATTCTTTCATAATATACCTCTTGCTTACCTATAAACCCACTACGCCAATGCGCCTGGCGTCGCTCTGATCGCCTCAATACCCTTTGCCAACATCCACCCACCCCTTAAAGCCGGAATATTTCTCTAACTCCGGTATCGTCAGCTCGATTGCGCTGTTGGAACTGCCGCAGGCGGGAAATACCGTCTCAAATCGTTTTAACGACTCATCCAGATACACCTCCACGCCCTCGTTTACCGCAAACGGGCAGACACCGCCCACGGCATGTCCCACAAGCGTCTCCGCCTCCTGCGGCGTAAGCATCTTTGCCTTCGTGTGAAACTGCTCCTTGTACTTGTGATTATCAATCTTCACATCCCCTGCCGCCACCACCAACAGGGCGCTGCCATCCACCATGAATGACAGGGTTTTCGCTATTCTTGCAGGCTCGCAGGAAAGGGCTTCCGCAGCCAGTTCCACCGTAGCGCTGGACACATCAAACTCCAAAATCTTTTCTTCCATTCCATATTGTTTAAAATATGCTTTTACTCTCTCAATCGCCATGCCGATTTCCTCCTTGTAAAAAGTATTATAACACAAGTAAAACAGGAAAAGATATCCTATCCAAGCCCTTTCAATTTTTTGCGGTAAACTTCCATGTCCTCCTCACTCACCGTATCAATGACATGCTGCAATTCACTGACCACTGCCTCCCTTTCTTTTGGCAGATAAGCGGTTATCGGATAAAAATTAGAAACCGAATTGGCAAACAAATGTGTCCGTATCCGCAAATTTTGAATAAATGTCTGTAACTCCTGCAAGCGCTCCTTCTCCCCGGCGGGCGTGAACGTTCCTTCCCGCACCATGCGGTACAGCTCCGTATCTGAAAACAGCGTTAGGGAATCCACAGAAATAAAATAGGGGTTTAGCTGACTGAACAGCTTCGCGCTGTTCACCGCATTCCGATATCCCCCGCCTTTTCCCGCAAGCCCGGTCATGTAGACAAAATAATATTCGATACCCGCCTCGTCCAGTTTCCGGCACTGTTCCAGAATGTCGGCTGCCGTGTACCCTTTGCCTGCCAGAGCAAGGGTGTCGTCATCCCCGCTCTCCGTTCCGATACTCAGTCCGTTAATTCCCATGGCCCGCAGTTTCCTAAGCTGCCACACTTCTTTGTCCCGAATATCCCGGATACTTGCAAACATGGCCATAGACTGGCATTTGATCAGATAATCCCGCACCGTCAGCGCACGAAGCTTCAGATTTTCATAGCTCATGGCAAAGGGATTTGCCCCCGTCCAGAAGACGCGCCTTGCATAAGGCTGATACCGTTTGATCTCCTCTAAATCTTCCTCAAACTCCTCCAACGAGGACATGCGGAAACCCTCGTCCTTATAGAGATTGCAGAAGCGGCATTTGCCATAAGTGCATCCGGAAGTCGCCTGTATGATCACGGAGTGCGCTTCATAGGGCGGCCTCCATGTTCTTCCTGTAAAATGCAACTGAAATCACCTCCCCACTTCCCTGTATGTATCAGGTCTCGTCCTCCGTCAGTGCACTGCTTAAAGATGGGGGAGGGTTCTGCGGTATTCCCGCAAATCTTCTTCCTTTACAGTCTCTATAATCCCGTCAAGCGCCCCGATCAACGCCTCCCTCTCTTTCGGTAAAACGCCGTGGAACTGAAAAGCGTTGGACGCGCCCATGGCGGCAAAAGTTGTAGGGATTTCCAAATATTGGATCAGTGTACGCACTTCCCTGTACTTTTCCAGTTCGCTTTCCTCCTGCCAGTTTCCCCGCTGTATTTCCTCATACAATTCTGCATTGGAGTAAATAGTCAGCATATTTGCTCCGACCAGAGTCGGATGGAGCTTATTGCATACAGCGGCCGTGATCTTTGCCCCGTCCTCTCCGCGCCCTGCGCCAGAAATGCCCGTCAAATAGAAAAAGCTGTAACGAATGTCAACCCGATCCAACCGCCCACACTGTTTCAGAATATCTTCCGCGAGATACCCCTTATCCATAAATCGCAATGCTTCATCGTCCGCCGTTTCCATGCCGATTGTCAGTCCATCATAGCCTGCCCCACGCAAAGCGGCAAGTTCCTCGTCTGATTTTAAAGCAATGTCCGTCACCCTCGCAAAGCCACCGATCGTTTCCATTTCCGGGAAATACCTATGTATCAGCTCCGCTATCTCCATCAATTTTTCATATTGCAGCACAAAGGGGTTCGCCCCGGTCAGAAAAACCCGTGATACCTTTCTGCCACCAAAACAGCGGTACATCTTCTGAGCCTCTTTCAAATCCGACTCAACGTCTTCTATCGGTGACATTCTGAACTGAAAGGGCAAATCTGCATAAAGCGTACAAAATTTACATCTGTGATGAGTACAGCCAGCGGTAACTTCCAAGAGCAGGGAAGATGCCTCATAAGGCGGCCTCCATATGATTCCAGTGTAGTGCATCATCCATTCCTCCTCACTTTTTCACAAAACGGATATCCTCTTATGCACCCAGATTATTATGAAAGCCGACCGAAAACAAGTACAGTCTTTTTTTAGTGATAGTACCTTTTTTCATACTTGTCTTTTTTGCCCTGCCAGAATATACTCATTGTGAAAAGAAAAAACGGACGTTTATAAAACGCCCGCAGAAATCAATATGAGGTGAAACGAATTGGCCGAGAACAAATTCAGCAACGAAGAAACCATCGCCCGCTGTGTCCCTATGGCTAAATTACAGTCGGTGATCGGCGGGAAATGGAAAATTTTAATCTTATGGTATGTGTCCTTTTACAAAGTACAGCGGTTCGGCGAACTGCTGCGCCGCCTTGACGGGATTACGCAGTCCACTCTCACCAAACAGCTCCGGGAACTGGAAAACGACGGCTTTCTCCACCGGGAGATTTATAAGGAAATCCCACCAAAGGTAGAATATTCCCTGACAGAACTTGGAGAAAGCTTCATTCCCGTTCTGCAAACAATGATGGCGTGGAGTGAGGCCAATCTTTGCTCCGATTGGCAGAATCCTTATCTTTGACCGCTTTCTTTTCGCCTACTTTTTTATCCACGCTGCTAGAATACAGCTTCGACAGGGTGTCTGAATAATTTCCATTCCGCGTATAGGTAGCTTTTGTTTTCGCGGATGCTGCCGCAACGGATGCCGCCCGGTTGATCGTGGCCGCCTTCTGGGCTATCTTATCGCCAAAAGAACCATGCCCCGTAAACAAGGATTTCAGCGTAGAGACATTGGCTTTCTTTAACGCCTCCTCATCCAGTTCCAGTTTATTGCCCTTACCGATGGAAAGCCCCACTCTTGAGAGCAGCTTTTCCGTCTTCTCTGTCGTTCCGGTCATCCACACTGCATTGCGAAGCACTTTCTCCGTATCAGAATTTCCGACCTGTTCCACGAGTGAATTGTAATCCTCCACAAAGCATTTCACCGCCTTGGTAATCGCTTCCCAGTCATAGTCCTCTGTCTCAGTCTCCTCACCGGTTTCTTCGTCTTTTTTCGTAATCTTTTTCTTTTCCCAAAGAGAAGCATTTCCCAACGCTTCCACAGATTTTTTCAGCGAATCCGCACTCGATCCGATCATCTTCAACTTCTGCGCCGTGTCTCCCGGCGCTGATGCCTTCTTTTCCGCCTCCTGTTTCGCGCAGTATGCTTTCATCAGCTTTCCGTAGCTTCCGTTTTTAATAGAAGCATAATCCGCCAGCAGATTTCCGTTGGCATTGGATGCCCCGCCCATCAGCGTGGAAACGTCGTAACCGGTATCCATGTTCGTATAGTCCATATAATCATGAAAATCAATAGATGACATACGCCTTCCCTCCTATCACCGAAGTCATAAACTGCATTGCTGTTTTCTCTTCAATGATTGTTTCGGAATAGAATCAGGCAGTCTAAACCGGTATGCTGTAGAAGGGCGTTTTTCTGATGTGAAGATACACAGCCCGTTTTACCCTATTACGGTCTGCACCTGCACCAGAGCCGCCATAAATGCCTCCACAACCGCCGGATCAAAGTGTGTGCCGGATTCCTCCCGGATAATCGCGTACGCCTTTTCAAGGGGCATGGCATCTTTATAACAGCGTTTGGAAGTCAGCGCGTCAAACACATCGGCCACCGCCATAATCCTCGCGCAAAGCGGTATCTCTGCCCCGCTGATGCCATAGGGATAGCCCTTTCCATTCCACCATTCATGATGATACGCCGCCATCTCCACCGCCGTATTCAAGTACGCCGATTCCCCAAGCTCTTTTTTTGCCTGTAGAAGCAGCTCTTCCCCTGCCGTGGTATGTGTTTTCATAATTTCAAATTCTTCTTCCGTCAGTTTCCCCGGCTTATTTAAGACAGCGTCCGGTATATGTATTTTTCCGATATCATGAAGCGGCGCCGCAACCACCATGTCATCCATATATCTTTCCGTCAGTATATCGCCGTATGTTCCCTGCTTTTTCAGCTCCTTTGCAATACACGCCACATATTCGGCCGTGCGTCTGATGTGTTCGCCCGTATTGTCATCCCGGTTCTCCACAACCTCCGCCATGAAGGTAATCATACCGGACTGCATGTTGGAAATCCTTTCGTGATAAAAGGACCGCTTATTGCCCTGCACGATCAACACGATAATGGTGATCGTCATGACAAAGGCGGAAACACTGGTGATTCCAATGAACGGAGCAAGTCCCCGCCCGTAGATACTGTCAGCTGCCCGCACATTTCCGCTGTCCACTGTAATCTGCATCGTCGTGTGATTGGAAAAAAGCAGCATCAAAATTCCGATTACCCAAAGCAGATATTTCTCTGACTTTCGCAGTCTCCTGTGCTGCATGTTCTCACCAAACCAACTGCGCCAACTTTTTCCTTTCACACAGAATAAAACAAGCAGTATGGCCAGTGCCGTGTAGAGAATAAACTGATAGATCCGTGTCCCCCGTGCCGACAGCGCAAAAAAATATGGCGGCACAAGCAGAACCGGAACCATAAGCCCATTGATAATACCCGGAAACGGAATCATCATACCCAATCCCCGCAGCTTATGTTTTTCCCTGCCGAGACAGATATTTAACCCGATCATAACCAGAGCCGCGAACGATGCCGCATCTTTTCCTAATGCCAAAAACACCATGCCAATCAGAAGGAAACTGACTATGTAAAAATTGCGCTGCTTCTTTGCCTCCATATCCGGCTCTAAAAATACATACTTTTTTATCAGGAAACCGCAGACTGTGATTGCTGTCGTTTCCAGGATTTCCAGCATCTCTATTTCCATCCTCTATACGCTGCCCCCTTCACCCTTTCCGCACTCGGAATTGGTCTCCCATACTTTTTCATCCAGCGGCGTATGGCATCCCCACGATGCAGCCGCCTTCTGAAACATCTTTTTCCCCAACGTCCGAAAGACAATTTGCATGATAAGCCGTATTGGCAGGGAAAAATATTCCGGACCGGTAAACCGCTTTGCCTCCTCACGTAAGAAACCATCGCCTTCCGCAAACAGTTCTCCCATCGCCTGGTACGGTTTTGTAATCTGCTCCTGTTTCTCTTTGTCCACCATCCGGATTCCGAAATTATCTCCTTTGACCAGACAGCCGCCATAGCGGACACCGAGATATTTCGGAAGTTTTTCCAAAAATGCCTCTCCACAGCGAAGTTGACACCCCTCTGCGAAACCGCTCTGTAAGAGAAAAGAGAGTCTTGTATGATCATCCTTTTCCGGAAGAGTCTCCAGAAATTCCAAAAGAAGTCCCGGCACACATTCCACATATAGCGGAAGCGCAATCAGTATTTCCTCGTTCTTTCTGTAAGCTTCACGAATCATTTCCCACGACTGGCGATCGGAAATTGCATATGTCTCAAAAGAAACGCCTTTTTCCGTCAGTCCCTTTGTAAAGGAAGCAATAATTTTCTCCGTGTTGCTGTATTTTTGCACACGCGGGCTTCCGTTGATGATTACAGCATGCATAATACCGCCTCCTTTCTACGTGCCTCCTCAAAGACTCCCAAAGAACGGCTCCCCAAATTAAGCGCTGTTCGCTTACACCACCATTCCAGATAAGCCTGATCTCCGTCTCCGGTATAGATAACCCCGATATCCAGCTGTCGATCATAGCGCATCACATGGCGCATCTGTCCGTCCTTGACTTTCAGATACATGGTTACAAGCGGCATCACCCTGTCTACAATATTTTTCGTCTGATAGGAGACAAACCCAAAATGTGTATCCGAAATCAGCCAGACCTGATCCGCGCGGTTCATCTTTTTCAAAATCGGCTCATAATCGTCCTTGACTGCACATATCCCCGGCGTTTTCAGCCAACAGTAATTACAACCGACGCAGTGGGAAATGCGCATTCCTGTTGTGTCAATCAGCTCAAATTCAGTTGGATTTGCGCCCCTTTGAAGTAATTCCTCCACGACCTGCTCTCCGATGTGGCTTGTCGTCGTATCAATCATCAAAACCACGTTTCTTTCCTCCATTCTATTATAATTTCTCAACCGTTTTATTCCTGATCCACACAGCCGCCGGCGTAATGATCAGATAAAGAATAGTCAAAATTACAAAAAATCCGAGTCCACAGCCCATAACAGGGTATGCCAGAAGCACCACACAAGCCCCTGACAGACAGAGGATTTCAGGAACCCATATCTCTTGTGAAATTCCTCTCTCATAAAGCCCCGCCATCCCAATTCTTCACCTGTCGGTCCGGAGGTAAAGGAGAGAAAAATACTTAGCGGCAGTGCGGTCGTTCCCAAATTGATATAGGACAGCATTGGATTTCCCATAATCACGGAAAATAAAAACAGGGACAAAACGCTGATTCCGCAAGTAAGGAAAAAGGAACCCAACAGCGGAAGCAGCTTCACTTTACCGGAAAAGCACCGCTTCACAAACGCCGTTCTTGTTTCGTCCGGTCTGAAATGCTTCCAACCAATGAGTAACAGATAGGTCGGCGACCATGCGATCAGCTTGCGGACAACCCACATAGCGACGGGCGGCGCATGAAAGACCAGGCTTGCCGTACCCGCCCGAGAATAATAAGCGCCCATACTAAAATATAGGAACTGATGATGTACTTTTTCAGATAATTGTTTTTCATCCTGTCACACCCCCTCCCTGCCGGTAGTGATCACAAGCTCGCTCTTAATCCCGTTGAGCTCGATCACGTTCTCTGCATCCGGCACACTGAAATCCTCCGCCCGCTTTCCATCCTTTTCATAAAATATGTTTGTGCCGATCCCTTTTTCAATGGCAGTAAAAGCCACACCCTCCGGAACATGAATTTTTGAAGTCGCCGACACCTGATTGATTGCCACCTCTCCGTTTAAGGAGCGGCAGACCACTTCCATATCAAGGTTACAGTTGATCTCCACCGTCCCCGTGACATCCTCGAGGGTAACCTGCGGTGTCTTTATGTCAAGTTCAATGCTGTCACATTCCAAAGAACGGATCTCTACTGTTTCTGCCTGAACCGCACACTCAATTTTTCCGATATAGGGGGTCGGTATTTGGACAAAGATACTGACCGCCTCTTTCGCCGCCGCTTCCGTCACTCCATTTTTGCGGTTTACGTCCACATCAATCCTCTTTTTAATGTCATCAATCTTGACCTTGAAGTCGTTCTGAAGTGTGGACATCGTATTCGATGCAAGACGGACACGGATTTTCTCCCCCTGATACCCGGACAGCAGGAATTGCTTTGCCCCGCCAAATTTCATATCATAACGTTTCGGCTCGTCAATATCGTACTCCGTGACGCTCTCAAAGAGATACTCCACCGTTTTTTTCGTTCCCTTTTCATTAGAGAGCAGCTCGTCAATGGAAATGCCAAACAGACCCGAAATTGCCATGATGTTTTCTATATCCGGAATTCCCGCATCTGTCTCCCATTTGGTGACGGCCTGCCTTGACACGCCAAGCTTTTCCGAAAGCTGTTCCTGCGACATACCCGCCTGCTTGCGAATCATTTTCAATTTTTCTGCAAATGTCATATCGATCCTCCTTTTTTGATATGTCAAGTATAGGAAAGTACAGTTTCCATTACAAGCAATCAGCGGTTGCATTGGGGATTTTTCTGCTACTTTGCGTTGCATCCCGTTTAACGCTAACATTAACGCACTGCCCTGTCAATCTGTTCAGCCAAATCCTCCTTCCCTGCCAGAGGTAAAAATTATTCTTCCCCTAAAAATAAAAATATGATATAATACCGTCGGTTTAAGGAATATTGGATGATGAATAAGAAAACACACAGGATAATCAGTATCTTCTTAATAATTTCAATGCTCTTCGCGGGAATGTATCTCACTGCTCTTCCGGCGGAAGATTCCTTCGCGCGCGATTTATCAGGACAAACGGCCGCAAACCTTGTTCCCATCCAAACTGACATCAATCATGACGCGATCTGTACGACAGAATCGCTTGCTGTACATAGTATGGATCTGCAGTCACGGGCATCCTATCAGCAGCGGTATCGGGAAGTCCATGACTTCCTTGTATAATGTATTTAGGTTGTTCAAGGGATACCTATAAACCCTCAGACCTG